>NC_015577.1:1285223-1927835 GCF_000214355.1 Leadbettera azotonutricia ZAS-9
GGAAATAAACTTTACCTGGATTGCGCCCGCCGAGGCTTCGCAGATCATCCTCGAAGCGGCGGACAACCCGGCCATGGAGCGTCCCAAATTCCGGCAGCTTATAGATGAAGTATCAGGCAGGGGCGGTTCTTTTGCATATCCCGGCCTGGAAAGCGGAATCTGGTACTGGCAAATACGGCCTGTGTATCCCGATAGCGTGAAGGCAGAAGAAGCGCCTTCCCTGGTTAATTCTTTTACGCTTACAAGGAATACCGCCTTTGAGGCGCCTCTTCCCCTGACTCCCGCAGTGAACAGTACCGCATTTACCGGTTCGGGCAGGGGGGATATTTATTTTTCGTGGAAGCCCCTGGCGGAAGCGGAGAATTATACGGTTTTGATTTCTCAATCGGAAGATTTGTTGAATCCCCTGATTTCTGAAACAGTGAACCGGAACTATTATGTGTATAATGGGGATAAAGGGATACTTAACGAAGGCGAATATTATTGGGGTGTGTTTATGACAGGCCCCCAGAACCTGAGATCCCCAAACAGCAATCCTGTTTTCTTTATTGTCAGGAATGACGAGGCTTCTGCCCGCACGGTTTTTCCGCCCGATAACTTCGCAATACCGGCGGCCCGTTCCCCGGACCTGCAGTACTCCTGGAAAAACCCTTATGCCCGGCCCGCAAGGTTTCAAATTTCCGAGCGTGCCGACTTTGTGGATCATATCCTGAAAGACGATCTCATTTTCGGTTCCGGCATCCAGGGCCCGTTTTTAAAACCCGGGGCGTATTACTGGCGCATAGTTGTAGAAGGGGATGGTGATTCAGGCGATCCCATTTTCAACAGCCGTCCTGTTCCGCTCACGGTAATACCTGCTTTGAATGCACCAAAAATGATCTTTCCCGGCAATAATGAAAATCTCAGGGTAGAGGAGGGGAAGGCCATTAAATTTACCTGGGAAAGGGCGGCCTATGCAGATTATTATACTGCCGCTATTTTCCTTGAAGGAAGGAATACCCCTTTAGGCGAAATTGATCTGCTCAGCAATAACGAGATTGATGTTTACTTTGACACCAGGACTGCGGGCAGGTTCCGCTGGACAGTGCAGGGCTTTACCCGGCCTACCAGTGACAATTCGGGAAGGAACGGCCTTGTGGGCGAGGGGCGCTTTACCATTAGCCCTCCCCCGGGCATAGCGGCTCTTGGGGCGAACTGGGCTGTTCCCCGCATCAACAACATGATTGTTGTTCCGGGCCAGCAAGCAGCGCCCATAACCCTGGTATCCCCTGCTTCGGGTGTCAATATACCGGGCATCAATGCCCTCCGCTCCCCTCAGGAAGCCAGGTGGACAAGCACCGATCCCCTGATGAATGTGCAGCTCATTGTTTCCCGAAACCCCGATCCTATCAGCGATCCCAGGGCCATTATCCTGGATGCAGGAAGATCCGCGCGGGCTATGCCCTTCCCCTCCTTAACCGATGGGATATGGTACTGGACAGTCAGGGCCGACACCTCTGACGGGCGGGGGGTTGGGCCCGGCAGTTCTTCATGGTTTACCGTGCTTCCCATACCGCCCCTGCCTTCGCCGGAGCAGACTATGCCGGCGAACGATGCAGTAATCAGCCTTGCCCAGATGACCAGGGACAGGAATATCACCTTTTCCTGGAATGAAGTTGAAGGGGCCAACGCGTATATCTTTACCCTCTTCGGGGATGGGGAGCAGCCCAGGGTGCTCCTTACCAACCCTCCTGACCCGCAGCCCAGTTTTATCCTGTATGATTTGAACATTCTTGATCAGGATAACTATTTATGGCAGGTTGAGGCTGTCTACAGAAACAGGAACGGTGTCCTGGAACAGCGGGGCATCGCGGAACGTCATCCCTTTGCCTTTGATATACAGGTTTCGGACGACATACAAGTGAATGATCAAGGAACCAGGTATGGCCAATAAAAGAGGAATAATTTTTCTGCTTTCAATTTTGATATTCCCGGTCCTTCTTTTTTCCCAGGAAGATCCTGATTTTGATCCTGAGCCCGAGCTGCCTCCGGCCATGGATCAGGCGCCGGCTGTGCCCGAAACAAATCCCGATTCTACTGCTTTCCGCATTCAGGGGGCGGAGGGCGCCCTGAATTTTATCCAGCGTCTGTCATGGGAGAAGGCAGTGTACGCTTCCCGCTACGAGATAGTCGTGCAGGTGAAGCGGGTAAACACTTTTGTCGAAGTAATGCGGTACATAGTGGAAGAAAATTTTGTGGAAATTTCAGTGCCCGCAGGCGAATACCGCTATAAAATTTCCAGCTTCAATGTTTTGGGCCGCCTTGACAGGGAATTCCCCTGGGTTTCTTTCACTGTAATCCAGGCCCAGCAGCCAAGCGTCTTTAGCTATCTTCCCGAAAATTTTTACTTTGACCGTCTCTCCCTCAGGATGATACGCATTGAAGGGGTCAACCTCCTCATGAATTCTGAAATTTACCTCCTCCGCCGCAATGAAGATCCCGCTGAGGAAGAAGCAAAGATCATCCCCCGCGAAATAAGGCGCAACGACCTTGGGGAATTTGCGGACCTTTTTTTCTTTGAAGAAGACCTGGTCGCGGGCCTCTATGACATCATCGTGAAGAACCCCGGAGGCCTTGAAACTGCCGCAGGGCCTTTCGGCATTTCGGTGGCCAAGCCTTACGATATCAATGTATCGGGAGCTTATGCCCCTATGGTAAAGCTCTACGGGAATACCGCCTATGTTATCGAGTCTGCGGCTATCCCCCTGGGTTTTGGGGCAAGGGGCAGCTTTGTCCCTTTTAAGTGGGACATAGGTTTTTTGGGGGTAGAGGCGAACCTTAACTGGGCATATTTTTCCATGGATTCTGAAGATCCCAACGGCCGCCCTGTCAGCACCAGGGCAAGCATGCTCAGCTTCCATGTGGGCCCCCTCTACCAGTACTGGTTCAAAAAGAACGTTCTGGCCCTTAACGCCCGCGCCGGCCTGGGCATAAGCAGCCTCCTCAATTATCATTTCGAATACGCCGATACCGGCGCGGCGTCAGAGTCTCTAAACTCTGCGTTTTTTTCCGTTGCCGTAGGCGCATCGGTTCAATATTTATTTTACAACCAGATCTTTGCCGAAGTAGGCATTGATTTCATGCACGCTGCCGCTTCGGACCTTCCCATGGGTTTCCTCCGATTTGCTTTAACCGCTGGATGGCAGTTCTAAATGGAAAAGATATTGCCGTTTTTACTGTTGCTGGGAGCAGCGTTCTCGGGATGCAGCAATGGCATCTACGTTCCCCCGGAAGAGCCGCCGTCAGGGGCCGAAGTTTCCGGGCGGTTTCGGGAACACCTGAATGACGATTTCACTGTCGATTTAGGATTTGAAAGCCATCTCCCCATTGTTGTGGTTGATACCCAGGGGGAATCCTTTGAACTGACCCGGTATTGGAATAGTGAAAGTGGGTATGCCGTGCCAATTCCCGGGGCGAAACTTTACATGGCAAGCGTTATCTCCGTCTATGACGCCGGCGCCGCGCTTAATAAGATCACCGATACCCCCGCATACCAAACCGATGCCCATATAAGGCTTTCTCTTGAACCTTTGGCGCCTTTTGACCCGGTGGAAAAAGTGGACTACCAGATAAATCTGCGGGATCAGGGCGGAAACGACAAAAAACTTGCCCTGCTGGGCATGAAAAGCCGCAGCGAATGGATACTGCGAGGCAACTCAAGCGACGGATCACTGATCCGGAATTATCTTGCCAGGGAGGTTTCTAAACAGGTAATGCATAATACTCCGGATTTGCGTTTTTGTGAGCTTTTAATTAAGTCTACCGGAGGCTACGAATACAGGGGAGTGTATACCTTATGCGAGACTGTGGGCGAGGGGGAAGGTCTGCTTGATTTGGACGGCAATTTGCCGCCCTTCAGGAAAAAGCTTGAGAGAGTTTTCGCCGGGAGTCAAGGATCAGTAAGTTATATCACCTGGCGCAGCCCCTACAATTCAGAATCGATATTTTTAAACACCTACGCCATGAATGAAGGTTTTGCCGATAACGGATTTGAATTGATATATCCGTTCAAAGAGCTTTCCAGAAACGATCTTGAAAAAATAGAAGAAAATATCAGTCAAGCCGAGCAGGTTTTGTATTCCGACATTCCTGTTGTTTATGTGAATTACCCGAAATATATTGATGTGGATTTTTTTGTTGATTACTTTATAATAAATGAATATTTTATGAACTACCGTATCGGCTATTCAGGTGTGTATATTTATAAAAGTCCTTACGGGAAAATCCGAGTCGGCGTTCTGAACGATAACCTTTCCAGTTTTGATAATGACAAAAATCTGTCCGCTGATCCTGGCAGGACAATGTTTGCCGAAACTCCTTGGTTTATCCGGTTCATCAGAGATAAGGCGTTTCTGCAAAAATTGGAAAGCCGCTATTCCCTGCTCAAGAGGGGTGTTTTGTCCGACGTGAATATGATTTCACTGGTTGACGGTATCGCCGAATTTCTTGAACCTGCGGCGGAACGGGATTGGTATCGCTGGGGCGAAAATTATTCGTCGGGCAGTTTCAGCGCCGAACTTATCAAAATCAAATATATGATGGTCCGGCATAACGCGGTTATCGGCGACGCCATTCGGCGCATGGGCTGGGAAGAAAACCTGATGGATAGTTCCTACAGTAATCTCCGTTCGTCGTTGTATTTTTTTGGTTTTGTGGCCTTGTTTGTACTGTGCGTCCGCATCGGAAGGTATCATTAAAGGGGGGAGCGGTATATGGTTAAGATTGGCGCCTATATTCTATCCAGGTTTGATGTGCTTCTTAAGTCGGTAAACAAAAGCAGGTCTTCTCTAAAAAACCTGGTGTTTGTCGCGACTATTATCTCCACAGCTGTTTACCTTATATGGCGGATGTTTTTTACCCTTCCCTGGCAATACGGAGCCGCGTCTATTATCGCCGGCCTCCTTATGCTCGTATCTGAAATTTTGTCTACCCTGCAGGCATTGGACAAATTCAGCAGTGTAAAAAAAGGTTTTGAACCTCCGCTTCCCACAATTCCTGATGAATGGTTCTGCGATGTGGACATATTCATTGCGACCCATAATGAATCGGCGGAGATCCTTTTCAAGACTGTCAACGGCTGTACTCATATGGAGTATCCCGATAAAAACAAGGTTCACGTTTACCTCTGTGACGATGGCAATCGGTCTGAAATAGCCGCCCTCGCCAAAGAATTGGGAATCGGTTATTTCGGCCTCGCAAGGAATAAGCTGCTCAAAGCAGGCAACCTGAATAACGCTATGCGTCAAACCCATGCGCCCCTCTGCGTTACCTTCGACGCCGACATGATCCCTACCCGGTATATGCTCACAAAAACTGTCCCGTATTTTTATCTGCCCTTTATGAAGCAGCTTCCTGACGACAGATGGATACTGCGCGAACTGGGCGAGATTGATCCCGATTACCGGATCGGTTTTATCCAGACGCCCCAGAGTTTTTATAACCCTGATCTGTTTCAGTACAATCTCTATTCTGAAGGCCGCATCCCCAATGAGCAGGATTATTTCTTTAGGGAAATTAATGTCATTAGGAACGCTTCCAATGCGCCTATCTACGCTGGTTCGAATACGGTCATTTCTCGTATCGCTTTGGAGCAGGTTGGTTACATAGCCACAGGTACCATTACCGAAGACTTTGCCACGGGGCTCAAGATACAGCGCAAAGGCTGGATCACTTATGGTACCTCCACGCCGCTGGCTCACGGCCTCGCTCCCGATGATATCGAAAGTCTCGTCAAACAGCGGGAACGCTGGGGACGGGGGTGTATCCAGAGTTTGCAGAACATGAATATCGTCGGCATGAAAGACCTGCCCTTCCTGTCCAAGATAAGTTATATAAACTGTTATTTTTACTGGTGGTCCTTTTTGGCACGGTTCATATTTATAGCTGCCCCCATTTTGTTCGCGGTTTTTCATTTACGGATTCTGGTTTGTTCGGTACAGCAGTTTTTCATTTTTTGGCTGCCCTATTTTATCCTTTCCAGTATCACGTCAAAACTAACTGCCGGGGCAACCCGCAACCAGCACTGGAACGGTGTTATTGATACCATCATGTTCCCATACCTGATGGTGCCTATCGTTAAGGAGGCCCTGGGGTTTAAGCTGGAGAAATTTGCCGTAACCAGAAAAGACAAGGCAACCGGCGAACAAAAATCTACGTTCTATTGGGCGCTGCCTCATTTGATGCTGCTGATATCATGCTTGGCCGCGCTCGGTATCTGCGTCAAGCTGACCCTTCAGTCGGCGACAATGTACAACATTGTCATGATGTACTGGCTTGTCATCAACAGCAAGAACCTGGTTCTGGCGATCTTTTTCATGATGGGGAGGAAAAATACCCGCAGTACAGAGCGTTTCTATGTTACTCTGCCCATAACAATTCACGGCGAATTCGGCGATATCCACGCCATGACAACAGATATTTCCGAGGAGGGGCTCGCCTTCACTATAGACAGGCCGGAATTTATTTCCCCCGATACTGATTTGAGCCTGATTCTGGAAGCTCCCCCCTATACGGCTAAAATGGTAGTCCGGGTACTCCATATAGATAACAGAAACAACAATGCCTGGAAATACTGCGTCCGCATCCTCACCCTTGACCGATATAATATCCGGCAGTATTTTCAGATTATTTATGATCGCCACCATTCCCTGCCGGATAAAATCGCCGAAAACTGGAGCCTCTATGACGATTATCAAATACAGCTTAACAAGCGATCTTCACTCCAGATTAACGCTCAAAGGAAACTGCCTCGTGTCGAGTTGAGTGCCATCGCCGCCCGTTCCGACGGGAGTGTGTGTATGGTGACAAGTTTTAATTACTATTACTTAAGCTTCAGGTTTTTCTCTCCCTGGCCGGAAGGCGATGACGAGGATGAGGTGAGGGCGCGGAGGAACAGGCCCGCCTGTGAGATTTTTGACGAAGCATATATGGAATTTGAGGGATATAATAATCTTCCGTTTCATATTGCCATAGAAAACAAGCTGCCTGGCGGGGATATACTGTTTTCAGTCATTAATTGGAGGACCCTTCTCAACAACAAGGATTACCCGTCCCTGATAGACAAGTGGGTGGCAGGAGTCAAAATGGAAGCCCTTATCCGGGGTGAGCGTAGTCTTCCCGAACTTCCGCCTGCCGACGAATATGCGGAGATATTGGAAGAGGCTTTTGTATGAACGACGTTTTGCCTCAAACTCTTGAACCTGTACGGTATTTTCTCGAAACCCTGAATTCGGATCGTTGGTTTTGGGTTTTCCGTATCGCTTTCGCCGTCTGTATGGTTTTTTCGGCGGTGATTTTTATTTTTTTCAGGAAACGGCTTCCCAATGATGAGGAACTAGCTAGAAAGAAAAAAAAGAAAAAGATATAATAAGGCAGAGCTACAAAAAGGGGTAATGATTGCTATTTTCCAGCCTACTGTTTTTATTTTATTTTCTTCCCATTACACTGGCAGTAAACTATTTTTTGTCCTTTAACCGGCTTTTGCAAAATATATGGCTGTTAGCTATGAGCCTTTTTTTCTACGCCTGGGGCGAGCCGCTCTATGTATTGCTGATGATTTTTTCGATAATGGTGAACTGGGCTTTTGGTCTCGTCGTTGATAAAGTGAAGGATAATAAAAAGCAGGTCAGGATTACTGTAATCACGACCTGCGTCGTCAACCTTGCGATCCTGTTTGTTTTTAAATACCTTGGCTTTGTGGTGAGTAATATCAATATGGTCGCAGGCCGCAATCTGATAAATTTTACCAGTATGGCCCTGCCTCTGGGTATTTCGTTTTATACTTTTCAGTCCATGTCCTATGTCATTGATATCAGCCGCAATGACGCCAAGGTGGAAAAGAACCCTTTTTACGTAGGCCTTTATGTCGCGTTTTTTCCTCAGCTCGTCGCCGGACCCATCGTCCGCTATACGGATGTCGCCGATCAGATCCTTAACCGCCGTTTTAACGGGGCTATTTTTTTTGAAGGATGCTGCCAGTTTATTTCAGGCATGGGGAAGAAAGTGCTTATCTCCAACGCTATGGCCATGATCGCGGATAATATTTTCAACCTTTCCGCTATGGGCCACCATGTTTACAATGTCCCTGTAACTCTCGCCTGGCTGGGTCTCGTCGCTTATACCCTGCAGATCTTTTTTGATTTTTCTGGTTATTCCGAAATGGCCATAGGTTTGGGCAGGATGTTTGGTTTTGAATTTTTGATGAACTTTAATTACCCCTATATCGCCAAATCAATTGTTGATTTCTGGCGCCGCTGGCATATTTCTCTTTCCACGTGGTTCAAAGAATATGTATATATCCCTCTTGGCGGTTCGCGGATGGCTAATAATGATTTGATGGTCCGCAACACCTTCGTGGTGTGGCTTTTGACCGGCGTTTGGCACGGCGCCGACTGGACCTATATTCTTTGGGGTCTGTGGCATTTCGTGTTCATTATTTTTGAACGCCTCATCAAGTGGGACAACTTGAAGATCCCCAATTTCCTGAGGCATGTTTATACCCTGCTGGTGGTAATGATAGGCTGGCTTTTCTTTCGGGCTATTGATTTCTATCAGTTCGCGCAGTATTTCTTGAACCTGGTGGGGATGAATAACAATGGGTTTTACAGCGACACTGCCTTCATGCTTCTGCGTGAATATTGGGTCTTTTTTCTTTTTGCAATTATATCATCAACGCCGGTTATCAAGAACTTTGGCCGTTTAATGAGACTGGAGGTGATGGGTGTTTGGAATTATTTGTATACTTTTTTTATGCCCATTGGTTATATAACGGTGTTTATTATTAGTATAACCTTCCTGGCCAAGGGGAATTACAACCCCTTTATTTACTTTAATTTTTAGGTATTATGAAATGATAGAAATTGACAGCAAGGCAAAAGAAGCAAAACAGATTCTTCTCTATGAGATGGCCCGTCGGCAGACAGGTATTCTGCTTGTTGTTATGATGAGCATATTCAGCCTGGTAAACGGGGTATGGCAATTCGTCCCTACGCTCTGGACAGGCATTGTATGGTCCCTGCAAAACGCAACAGGCCCGACCGAATTGAAAGGATTTTTATCCGCCGTAGAAAGCAACCTTGGCGGCGATCTTTTGGGTAAAAACCAGTTTATTGAATTTTATGCATTCATGGAAAAGCTTCAGGGCAAGGAAGAATCGGACAATTTCTGGGCGGTCAAGAATAAAGCCGGAGATATCATGTATTCCAATTTTTATCCCGATAATGTGGACAGCCTTGGTGAATGTGTCCGCCGGATTTGGCGCTTGAAACAAACCGTGGCCCAAACCGGCACCAAAGTATTTTTCGTCATGCCCCCAACCCTGTACATCCGGGGAAAAGAAGACTTCTCCCCCGGCCTCCCTTACGGCGACTATAACTACCGGGAGGACACATTCCTGTACTGGCTCGATCAATTCGGCATAGACAATCTCGATCTGCGGGAGAGTCTTAAAGATAACAACATTGCGCCGGAAGACTATTTTTTCCATACCGATCATCATTGGCGCCTAGAAACCTCCTTTGCCGCATTTGGAGATATTGTTGCGTGGCTGGATGAAACTTTCGGCGTAGACCTCGATCCGGATCGCTTTTATACTGATATATCGAACTACTATCAACGAACCTATGAAAACGCTTCCTTGGGTTCCTTTGGCAGGAAGACGGGTATTATTTTTTCCGGTTTGGATGATTTCACCGTGCTATGGCCCAAATTCGACGACCAGACGGATTTTACCTATTATCCCCGTTTTCTCCTGCCCTATTCCCAGCCCATAAGCGGCCCATTTACGGAATCCCTGTTGTATCCGCGCCTTATTTCCACTGAAAACCCGTATATAAACGATTTTTACGGTGTGTACCAAAGCGGTATAAAGAGCCATGAAAAAATCATCAACAATAAAAACCCCGATCTCCCCAAAATGCTGCTTATCCGCGATTCTTTCAGTCTTCCTCTGGGCGTTTTCATGGCGCCTTTGTTCAGTCAGATAGACTGTATTTGGCCTGCCAACAGCGATAATTTCTTTTTTGACATCGACGCTTACTTGCAAGAGAATCATTTCGATTTTATAATGATCGAAATGTACCAGGAAAATCTGATAACGAAAAATTTTTACTATAACCCAAATTCCCTGCCGAACGAGCCGTTTTCGGGAGGTATGGAGCAAGAATGAAAAGATTCAGCGTAATTCCGCTTTTGTTGGTTTTTATTGTATTTTCGGTTTCCGCCCAGGAAGAGGAGGAGGCGCCGGCGCACTCCTCTGTTTCCGGCGTGATGGATTATATTTCCATAAACAGCTATGGTTATGCGGCCTTTGACCTTGTTAAAATCATCAAACCATCCGATGGCGATCTTAACGTGTCTTCCGGCATTGATTCCGAGAACGACAATCCCAATGTCGGTCTTACGTTCACAATGAATACCCCGGATAACCGGCTGGGGGCTGTTTTGTCCATCGTGAGCTCCGGCGAATCTTTCGCCTCGGTAGATTCCGCTGAATTGTGGGTAATGCCGTTCAGCTGGGTACGGCTTGATTTCGGCAAATTTTATAACGATGATCTTCGCGGGTCCATGATAGCCGGTGGTTTCAATCTTGGTACAGGTTCAGGGTATTTCAACGAGGATTCGGTATTCCAAAGGTTCGACGGCAGTTCGGGAACCAACGTTCTGTTAAAGTTGACCCCAGCCATTGAGGGGCTTTCGTTTTATGCCTTTTTTAACCCTCTTAATGCGGCGGGCCCCGGAAGCCTCGGTATCGAAGATGTTACTGATTCAAAAACCCTATTGCTAAGCGGTCAATACGCAGCTGCTTATGATTTTTGGAATGTCGGCCTGTTCAGGCTTCAATACATTGGAGGCGAGAAGGAGCGGATTGATTCCCGGGTGTATTCATTGTTTAACCGTCTTGGCGCCGTCAACTCTCTGAACCCTTCAGTTTCGTATCCAATGTCTGTACAGGCGGCGGCGGCAATTTCGCTGATTCAAAATCTATCTATGGAATTTGGCGTAACGTACCCCCTGTATATATCAGATGAAAGTGGCAGCCTGCAAAGACCGCTAGTCGTTTCGGCGGGAGGTAAATATACCCTGGATTCTTTTAGTTTCAGCGGAGTGTTTACCGGGAGTTTCCTGGGTTCTTCCCAGGAAAACGATTATACCCAAAAAATAAAAAACGCCTTCGGCAACGTGTACGGAATTTCTCTGGGCGCCGCTTACAATGCAGGACTTTTTTCTCTGGGTATGAACTTTAAGGCCCAGTATAAAGATAAAGACAAGAGCAATATTTATAAAAAAGACGATCCCCAGTCAGATAACGCCGCCTTTTCCAGTGGAGTGTCGTTATGGATATCAAAAACTTTTTTAAGCGGTTATGTACAGCTTGGAGTTAATCTTACGTTCCCTGCTCTCAACGCTTTTAGCACGGGTTACAGCGTTTATGATCCGTATTCCTGGGCAAAGCCTTCGCGCTCTCCCTGGATAATCACGGTTCCCATTAGTTTCAGTTATTATATCTAAGTCAGGGAGTTGAAAATATGCTGCAAAAACTGAAAGAAGATATCTGGATTATTCTTGCATCCCTTTTTGTGTTCAGCGCGCTCATGGTTTTTTTTACGGTTGTTCATCCTATTATCCCTTATGACAATGATGACTGGGGTCTGTTGTGCAATTTCAGACATGCTTTCCCCGATGCCTCGACATCAAGTCCCTCAAGAATTTTCCAGGAAATTTTTATGCCTTTTATAGGGCTTATATCGGCTTTTGTAGTCAATATTTTTGTAAAAGACTATTTGTTTTCCTTTGCGGTAACATTGGCCATTGTTCTGGCTGTGATCTCGACAGTGCTTTTTAACGTAGTTTACCGCCTCTTTTGTTCTCTTACGAATAAAAAGGGGCTCTCCATTCTAATCTGTCTTCTCATGTCGTTGTTTTACTTTGGATTTTTTAAAACCAGATATGACAGCACTTATATGCTTTATAGTATCAATTATACCTGCGCGTTTTATTATATAATTCCTAATTTACTGAATTCGATTTTGGTTTGCCTATTAATGAAGTATGAATGTCAGGGTACAAAAATTTCTCCTGATGGACTGGGATATGTAAAATTCGGCATTATAGTTGCCGCTGCCTATTTCGCAATCTTTTCCATGTTGTTCTCCATGGCAATTTTGGCTGTTTACTGCGGGCTTAATTTAATTTTATCCATTGTTGTATATAAAAAGCAATTCGCCAAAAAAATCCTTTTTCAAATTGCTATTATAGTTGGATTTCTTGTTTATTGCTATTTTGAAATTACAAGCCAGCGGGCGGCAACTGATACTATCGGTACTTTTGAATTGAATGAAAATACAGGTTTCTTGGAGCGGGTTGTTATTGCTTTTTATACCTCTTTGGGCCTTCTGGAGCAGATAAACAAGGCTTTTTTGATTTTTGCGATGGTCATAATATTTGTTGCGCTGATAATTTTTTCAGTAAATATAAAAAAAGACAGCTCCAATAAAATCATCAAACCTGCCGCTATGTGCATAATTCTCTGTCCGGCTATTTTTTTGGCCTATATGCTTATAAGCGCTATGGCCGGAGCTCAATTTTATCCAAGTTACACACAGGTAATGTACGGGGCATTTTTTTACTTTTTTATGGCCGCCGGTCTTTGTTTGGCTTATATTCTGGAAAAATTTCCCAGACTGACAATTCTTGTACCTGTTGTCATACTTATTTTTACCAATGAGGCTGCCAATCCCTATCTACGCTTTCAGGATCAAATGAGCTATCACTGGAATAATATTCAATTGTCCACAAAGAAAAAAATGGAACTTACCAACCATTGGATAGAACAGATGAAAGAAGCCGATAGCCAGGGGATTACCGAGATTACATTACAGGTTCCGTATTATCCTGACCATGAAGATGATATGCCGACCGGTTCCAATTATTGGCCTCTTGGTTTTACAAATTCATTATTCCTGCATCATGTTACATTTTATTATATAAATGTTAAACTTGACTATGTTGAAGGCATGCTGCCCGGAGAATAATCATGAGGGGGAAATATGATAATAGAAAAAACAACTAAAATAGGTATGGCGTTCTTTATGCTCCTGATAACTCTGTTAATGGACTGTTCATGTATTAAGCATGTCGAGTCATTCCCCGAAAACGAAGGCACTGGCGCTTCAGAAGATTACCAACTTATTTGGGAGGATAACTTCGACGGGTCGAGCATTGATACCAGCAATTGGATAGTGGTGCGGTGGGGCGCAGATACTGTTCCTGCAGGGGAGCTGGAAATTTATCAGCCCTCCAATGTAACAATGGAAGAAGAACCTGTTTCCGGGAATTCCTGCATGGTCTTGACTGCAAAAATTGATACCAATAAAAGCGGAAAGGGGCAGATCACCTCCGGACGGGTTGACTCCTACGGAAAAAGGCAGTTTCAATACGGAAAGATAGAGGCAAGCATTAAACTGCCCAAAACAGCGAACGGTTTATGGCCTGCTTTCTGGATGCTCGGTACAGATGAAATGGAAATTGGCTGGCCCATGTGCGGCGAAATAGATATTATGGAAATGGGAAGTTCCTATGCTTATAAAAATAATACCCAGGAAACCCTAAATTTTGGCACGATACATTATGGCCCTAGAGAAGAGAACTGGGAGCATCCCATGATATACCAATGGTACAATAATGAGTACAGCCTTCAGGATGGTTCCTTCCACCTCTATACGCTAATATGGGATGAAAACAGGATTAATATGTTTCTGGATATGGACAGATTTCCGGACCGGGCGCCGTATTTTTCGCAGGCCATAAATTTTGTTGACAAAGAAGGCTACAATTTGGCTGATTTTTTCAGGAAACCGTTTCGCATAATATTTAATCTTGCTGTTGGCGGAGAGTATCCTGATATTTATGAAATTGATGGTATTAAAGCTTTGAATGCGACGAATAATTTCGAAGCTAAAATGTATATCGACTTTGTCCGGGTATTGCAGAAATGAATACTGTAATTGAAAACGAAAACAAAGGCCCCGGATGGATAGACTTTGCCAAAGTATTCTCTGTTTGGTTTTTAATTACGGGCAGTTTTGCCATATCGCAGAAGTATTTCCTTTTTGTCACTGTATTTGTCGTTCCGGTTTTTTTCTTTCTTTTCGGTTTTAGTGAAACAGATGGAAAGTCAATAAAGCAAACGATTATAGAAGGTCTTAAATTTTTTTTATTGCCTTATGTATTATTATATCTGACGAATTATATAATAAATATCATTGTATATTTTTTAAGCCGTGCAACAAACCCTGCCGTAAGTCCGGATAGTTTTGATATTTTTATTAAACCCCTTATTGGGATGCTGTTGGCGAGCACTGTAAAATCACCCTTTTCAACGTTTGCTGTTCATTCCCTTTGGTTTTTGCCGGCCGTGTTTATTGTAAGGGTTTTTCATGCAATAATATACAAATTTATAAAATTAAAAATTTATCTGTACTTATTGTTTATTCTTGTCTTCTATGGTATTACTTCCTTGTCGTATTATTTATTCAATATACAGGGACAGCGAATTGCTTTTTCCATTGACTGCGCCTGCGCAGCCATGCCGTTTTTCACCGCTGGGTATATAATAAGGAAGTATGGAATTTTAATTCCTTTTATTAGGCATGATTTGCAGGGAAAATCTTTTAATTTTCTTATTTCGATAGTTTGTTTCGGTTTTATTGTCATTTTTCTGCAATTTATGGGCGAATTCAATTTCGGAGACTTTATTTTTGGAAGCAGCATCCCTCTTTATTATTTAGCCGGATTTATGGGAATAGCGGCAGTAGTTTCGTTTTCTTTAACTTGCAGCGGAGATTTTGGAATTTCGTATTTTCTTTCGCAGGGGCTCCTGATAGCTGCTGCTTTTTATATAAAGGTTATCGGGTTACTCAATACCGTTGTAGGACAGGATTATGAATTATTCTTGATGTCAAAATTTATATTGTCATTTCTAATACTGCTTTACTCTTCCATGGCGGTTTTATTTTGGAAATATTTGAAAGGGGAGAGGGAACTAATACTGTATTTAAAAATTCTAATACGAAATAAAATTTTTTATAACGCAAAAATGGTTGTTTTCGCTGTTTCGAAATTATTCACTGCGTTGTTTGTAATTATCCGCGAAAAATTGGTAAAACCGTCAGGGGAAGATCACGGCGAAGAGACCCTTCCGGAAGACAGGTTCCTCTGGGTTGATTTCGCACGGGCTGCAGGTTTATTGATCTTTATTCTTGGGAATATGCAGGGCATTAATTTGTTAAAGAACTTCATTTTTGCCTTTGTATTACCGCTTTACTTTTTTTTAAATGGTTTTCTTGAGAATAACCGGCGTTCATTTAAGGAAATGGTACTGAACAGCATAAGAACCCTGCTGATCCCGTATGTGATTATATATGGATGCTTAATAGTATATTATTTTGTTTTTAATGTTATTGCAAATATTGGAAATCTGAATCCTGATAGAGTTTTGTTTGAATTTATTTTACAGCCTGTTTTAAATATGATCTTGGTTACAAATCAAGTTGGTGGTTTTTTCGGCTCCCAAGCTATACCACTGTGGTTCCTTATAGCGTTATTCGAAATCCGTATTGTGCACCATGGTTGTATTGCGTTAATTAAACGAAAATTGTCATTTTATCCATTAAGTATAATTATCGCCGTTGGGGTTTTTTGGGGGCTGTTTAGGTTAAGCATTGTGTTGATTCGTCTGCCTTTTGCCCTGGACTGCGCCTTTTTGACGTATCCTTTTTTCGCGCTGGGCTTTATAGTCAGACAAAAGAAAGTAATCGAGCTGATAAATTATTATGATAGCAAAAGCGCTGCATTAAGAATTATTTTGCCGATTGTTGGTTTTGCCCTGACAGCTGTTGTCAGTGCAATAAACGGATTAAATGATATTTCCTGGGGTGTTTTTGGATTAAATCTTCCGATGTTTTATTTTTCCGCATTTTTCGGTATTGCCTCTGTTGTTTTTATTTCATTGTTATACAAAAAAGAAATGCCGGAGATTACCCTTGTTTCGATGGGTTCTTTGTTAATTATGTCTTATTATTTTCCTGCATTGTATTATACGATTCATGTTTTTGACTCCCTTAATATTTACTTTGGTCTTTTTGCGCAAATATGCATTTCTGTGTTGATGCTATTTTTATCACCTGCGCTTTTATTGTTCTTTTTCCGGTATTTTCCGGTATTGACAGGTGGTAAAAATAGATTACTTAAGCAAAGGGAACAGATAAACAGAATGATGGAGGTACTACCGCGTGAATAAATATTTTTGCATAAAACTGTCAATTTTTATAACAATCTTTGTACTATTGGCCGCATGTTGCAGCATGGCGAAAAATGTTGGCTATAAGTATATCCCCATCCCGGAAAATTCACAAAAAAAGGTCCTTACGAGGCCTATTGTTTGTCTTGGAGACAGTCTTACGGAAGGATATGTCTCTTCAATGGTTGGTATTGTGGATCGGGAACATTCATATCCGGCATTTTTACAGGAAAAGGTCAATGTTCAGGTTGTTAATTCCGGGATAAGCGGCAATACAACCAAGGAAACGTTGGATAGGATTGAAAAAGATGTTCTTGCGTACAACCCCGATATGGTTATTGTGTTTCTTGGAACAAACGACTTTTTTTTAAGGGATCTTCCTTTGGAAGAAACTCAGGAAAACTTACAGAAGATCCTGGATAAAATCAATGACGGCGACAGGCTGATATTCCTTGTAAAATTTTATTCAAACCAAATACTGGAAAGGTTTATGAGCTGGAAGGAATGGTCTGTAAGGAGGTGGCAAAGCACAATTAATAAATATGATAGTATGTTTGAAGAATTGGCGCATAAAAATAACGCAGTATTGATTAGCGGAGTCTGGGAGGGAATTGATATTGAGGCGGATATGCCCGATTCGGTTCATCCAGATACGCATGGTTATTGGCTTATTGAAGAAAATATCTTTTTAGCTGTAAAATCATACATCTCTGAAGAAAATCTGATAGAATAGGAGGATAGAATGAAGTTGTATAAGATTGTCTTTGCCGGACTCTGCGTTTTAACCTTATTCACTGTAAGCACATGCGAGTTTGAGTATCAGGACGAATCCGTTTTTCCCATTCCTGTTGTTTCAAAAAATGACCCTGCAGTCTCGGAAAGTGCAGGTAAATATTCTGATAACGATTCAAGGAAAGATATACACGACTCGTTTAAAAATATGGCGGGTGATTTTCAGTTCATTTTATTGGGGGATGATATCATAGCATATTGGGACTGGGACGATATGCCAAACAGTTCCAGTTATTATAATTTTGGAATTTCCGGAGATGATACGGCAAATTTAATCTGGCGGCTGAAAGATGGTGAATTATCAGAAAGCATAACGGCCGATTATGTTGTACTGCATATCGGGGTTAATAATGTGAAAAATTGGCAATCTGCCGCATCAGTCGCGGCG
Organism: Leadbettera azotonutricia ZAS-9; assembly: GCF_000214355.1. Classification (GTDB taxonomy): domain Bacteria; phylum Spirochaetota; class Spirochaetia; order Treponematales; family Breznakiellaceae; genus Leadbettera; species Leadbettera azotonutricia. Next base: position 1,302,740 of record NC_015577.1, read on the forward strand.
GGAATCGGCGAAATAATCAAATTAATCAATAAAAAATTGCCCTATACGCAAATTTTGCTGTTCTCTGTCCTGCCGTATTACGATACAGCATGGGATGACGAAGAAGAATGGGAATGGGATATAGCGTCATTTATGCTGTCAAATATTCAATCCGTGAATAATATTATTTCAAAATACGATGGGTTCTACAATACCTCTTATATTGATGTGGCTTCGTCTTTCTTTGCAGACGGAGTTTTTTATGATGAATTATTTGAACCTGATGATGGCTACTATTCAACGCCGACAGCGGAAGGATACGGTTATTTATATGATGAGATCTTGGCTGTTTTATCGAACAGTGGTGATGATGACTAAAACAATCAGGCGCATTACCAGAAGTATTTTTTTTCCTTCTCTGTTATTGTTCTCCCTGTCATGCGGCAGTACGGTCAAGTATATGGATTTAAAGCCCGACTCTGCTGAGTATATCGCCGATAAAGACAGTCCTTTTATAGTAACTTGGGAAGGAGATTCTGCCATTACGCCCGAGTCTCGTCTCGACGAAGATGAGAACTGGTGGATGGTTAAACACCATGCTATTGTAGACAGTTTTAAAATATACAAAGAGTATGATATAATATTTATTGGCGACAGCATCACGAGCTATTGGGAAAATGATAAGTATTATGACCGGGAATGGGGCCTTTGGACCTTCGGAAAAAAATACTGGGATCTTCTTAAAAAAGCCGGATACAGGATTAAGGATATGGGGTTTCATGGAGATCAGACTCAACATGTCATTTGGCGCCTGAAAAATGGAGAATTCCCAAGGGATATTATATGTAAAACCGTTGTTTTGCTTATCGGAACAAATAACGCCAGTACTGAGAAATCAATTGCGGCCGGTATAGGAGAAATCGCGTCCATTATCCACGAAACCAGTCCAATGACAAAAATCCTGATATTGTCGATTCTTCCCAGAAAGGATTCAAATCCCTATTCAGACCAGGATATAAAAGTACAGGAGGTCAATAAAATTCTAAAGACTTACGATGGATATAACAATATCCAGTTCGGCGATATATACGATGCGTTTCTCGACCCGGATACTCATGAGATAAACACTGGTCTGTACAATTATGATAATTTTGGCTGGATTCACCCAAACGAAAAGGGGTACGGTATCGAACTTAAAGAGCTGAGTAGGCTTTTAAATTTGGGGCTTGATCTTTAATCCACAGACCGGCCTAATGGAGGAAATATGAAAACTGGTTATAATTTATTTTTACCATTAGTTTTGGCTCCGGCGCTGCTTTTACAGGCGGCCTGCACCGGATCGCCCACGCCTAAATCGACTGACCAAAACCCTGTTTTGATTGATATTATCGGTTTGAACATAAAACAGGATTTGGCCGGTTCAACACTCGTTTTTAGTGAGGCGCTGGTTTATAATTATACGGCAGACAGCCTTATAGCGTTGAAATTTAAACACGAGACTATAACGTTTGTGCAATATTGGGATAGAGAGGCACGAATCGCCTTTGTAAATGCGGTAAACTCCTATGCCGGCGATTATGGGCAGAAACGTTTTCCTGTAGGGCTTGGAGCTTCCGGGGTTTATGGAAGCTTCAGGAGTTTTATCCAATGGCAGACCTTTTCGAGGGCGGGTATATATGAAGCTTATCCCGGTATAACTATGGGATGCCGGTTTATAAATGAGCGGGATCCCTATTTTACGCTGACTCAGTTTTCAGAGAGGGAAGTGACCCATCGGAATTGGAACATAGAATCTCCACAAATATCCTTTTGGTTCACTCTCTCCCAGGCCAGGGCGCTGTCGAATATTTTCAATAAATATATTGAATAAAGGGGTATTATTATGAAGCTGGTTTTAATAATGTTTCTTTCGATTGCATTTTTTATTTCCTGCGGTTCAGCCTCTAATTATGTAGCGCATCCTGAAACCCCTCCTGAGGAGGAATCCGTTGTTGTTTCCGGGATACTCATTGTCAATCCTCAGCCAGTAAAAGATCTTTATCCGGCTGCGGATTCCGACGCAGTAATGCGGAACAATACGTTAAGTTATAAGTGTTATTATTTCTCCATGAACGATTTTGATTATGAATATCCGGGAAATAACCGCATTAATTACCAGCTAATAACAGACAGTGATATTGCGGGGCATGCGAGACTGGAAGCCTATCCGGGCAAATATTTGATTTATATAGAAGCTTATAACCGTATTGAACAGAATCCGGTGGCCTGGGGATTAGCCCTTACGGAAGCGATTACAGGTGAGGTTGCTGTAGTTACTGTCGAAATGTTGAACGCCGCTGCGCTGACACCGGAGGAAGATGTTTTAGCCGAATATGTGTACGATCCGTCGCTCTTTGTCGGCAAGGGCTTGTCCGGCGCCGTTTTAAGTTTTCTTTATTATGGTGACGCCTGGACTATGGGCTGGGGGCCGATGGTCTCGGGGGTAGACCTTCTGGCGGCCGAAGAAGATGGAAATACGGGGAAGGTTTCCCTGGAGCCCGGTATTTATATGATAAGCTATGTTCTGTCCCAGTCTGTAAGCAGTTACTATGAAGGCCGCTTGAACAATATTATTTATGTCTACCCGGAACAGAAAATCGAGTCCGTTATTAATACCGAAAATATCTACAGTCTGGTTTATGATGATTTAAAACTGATATGGGGAAATCTTGATATTATCATCCCCAATTTCGGCTATACCATAAATGAAGCCTATGTAAGCGCAGATCCGGAAACTGTTAACGCAAGTGTAGTTATTAAAAACCCGCCGACAAAAAATTTTCCCTGGCAGATGCTGGTTCCTGTTGACACAGAAATCATAGATTTTTCCATATATTTGTCGCTGTTTGACAGCAAGGGAACGGAAAAATTATTAAGTAAAAACTATCCCGCTCTGGACGTAAACACCCCTCCTAATATGGACATTCGGGTTATAACCGGATTTCTCACTGTGATACCGCCTTCTTACGGGTATGCATTAAGTAATATCTATATAAATACCGATCCGGAAGGCATGAACAGTACAGCAGAAGTTATAAACCCCGCCCGGGGCTTAAATGTGTGGGAAGCAGTTGTTCCGGCGGATGCCCAAACAATTGATTTGACCGTTACGGCGATTTTAAAGGACAGCGCCGAAGTTGAAAAATGGCTTGTTAAACCCTATCCCCAGTTGTCCCTTAACAGCCCGTTAAGCCTGAGTATAAAAATAATAAGCGGTACGCTGGATCTTTCCGTACCCGCCGGATATGCCGTTACCGAAGTGTTCGTTGGTGCTGATCCGGAGGGTTCCAATTCCGCCACTCAGGTGATGGAGCCAAAACTGGGACGGAATGAATGGGAAATGGTAGTTCCCGCGGATTTTACGCGGGGGGATTTCACGTTATCTCTTGTCCTTACAGATCTCGATGGTGTGGAAAAATGGGTCAATAGATCCTGGGAGAATATTAATGCTCTGTATTCCGTTCCCCTGGATATAAAAGTGATAAGCGGTATGTTGGATTTCGCGGTTACTTCGTCCGGGGGTTATACGGTTGACTATGTCGTGATAGGCGCCGATCCTGACGGGATCAATGTGTCAACAGGGTTTGAAAGTCCTTCCCCGGGGAAATACCGGTGGGAGCTGACACTGCCTATGAATATGAACGAAACGGATATTTCTGTCTTTGTCCAGGTACACAACCGATCCGGTGAAGAAACATGGCTCAGCAGAAGTTTTGGCAAACCGGACATCAGCAAGCCATTTGATCTGCAGGTTTCCGTCATTATGGTTTCAGGTTACGACGATCTCAAAGGACGCGTCGTTGTATGGGGCGATTCGGGCCTGGCAACCGGTATTGCCGGCGAAACATTTTCAGGACAGATTGTGAGCAATCCCTCGTCTTCTTTTATTTTTAAGCCGGGCAGCCTCAAACTTGTAAAATCCTCCGATGGTTCTACCATAGTTGTAATTCCTGACGCTGACATAGGCGAGAATGGGGAATTTAAGTTTGTGCTGCCTAACAGCGATACAAAGGTGGTCTGTGAATTTATTGACGAAAAAACCCGGTGACTGCAGGTCGGCGGATCATTCCTGTAAAACTTCGTCCAGATCGTATACCGTGTTTATCTTGCCCGATAGTACGCTGACAAAGTCCGGGTTTTGCGAATGGCGCCGTATCACCGTTGGGCGCGAATCGTCCAACTCCGAGGCTTTCAGAATCGGCTTCATCGAGAAAAGCGAAGAGCGGTAAGCAAAGTCGTATTCGGGTTTCAGGTACTTACGGGAAAGGCTGTTCATATACGGCCACGCGCTTTCCGGTTTTGCCGGACAAGAATCGCAGTTGCCGAATTGGGCGGAACTGCAGTGGCCGCCGCTCGTCTCCTGGCACGGGAACGTAGGCAGCGCATCGTAGCTTGTTTTGTGCGGCGTGAACGTAACAGAGGTGAGTGAATGGAAACCGGTTTTGCCGAAAGGCATTATCGAGAAAAAGGGGCCGTCCATGACCGTGATGCCTACGTCATTAAGATGCGCCTTTGCATCGCACAGGATAATTTCGCAAAGCTCGTATTTTATTGCAAAAGGTTCATACCCGGCCAGGGCGAGGATCTGGTTAACCGACGCGTAGGTCGCATTAAGAACGAAAGACGCCGTAAAAGTCTGCCCCGGAGCCGCTATAACATAGCCCTCATCGCCTTTTTCGATGCTTTGAAGCCTAGCGTTGTAAAAAAACTCAATTTTTGGGTATTTTTTAAGTTCTTCCAGAAAAAAATCCCGCAGAATACGCGCGTCGTAGGTGTATTCTTCGGTTAGAAAGGCGCCGTCGCACATTTTCGGATTAAAATAGCGGGAAACGGGTAGTTCTTCGCAGCGTATACCCGCAGATTTGCAGAATACCGTGAACTGCTCCGCGCTGGACCAGGAAAAATTTTCCGACATGGCGTAAACCTGATCGAATTTTGTGTGTATCGAAAAACCGAATTCTTCAAAAAAACGGTTGAAATAATGGGCTGATTTAATCGCCGTGGAGTACGACCGGGGATAGTGGTAGCCCATGTGAACCCGGGCCTGGTTTATATAGGTGGCCCTGGTAAAAGGGGCGTCTTCATATTCCAGAACCACCGCGCTTTCGCCTTTTTTTGCACAGAAAAGAGCAGCGTAGAGGCCGTACAAACCGGCTCCCAGAATTATTCTGTCGTATTTTCTCACAATTTTTTATATAATTTTATACCTTTTATGTCAAGTTTAGAAGATGTACATCTGCATGAATAGTTATTTTTATTATTTCTATCACTTTTTATAGAAATCTTCATAATGATGTGATATATTGTTTATCATTGGGAGTAACCATGAAGAACCGAATTGCGCATATAGGAATTTCTATTGTTTTGACAGTCTCTTTTGCTGTCTTAGGATGTCAAAGCCCCACTGATAGTGGTGGTGGGAAAATATCCACTACCTATAGCGTTAATATAGAAAACCTTTCCCATGGTTCTATCATTGCAAATCCTTCCAAAGCGGAAGCGGGGGAAAAAGTATACCTGATTATTAATCCAGATCCAGAGCATCGCCTGACAGCGGGTTCGCTGGTTGTAATAGATTCAGACAATAATGAGATCAGCTTAACCCCGGAAGGCAGCAGTTACTATTTCAATATGCCTAAATCGTATGTTACCGTAAACGCACTGTTTGAAGTTATTCAGACGCAAACATACAATATCGAAGTTGCGTCCCTTGCCAACGGCTCTATTTTCTCCAATCCTACAAGTTCCCTTGCAGAAAATACGGTATCGTTGTATGTAATTCCACAGCTCAATTATAAACTAAAGCCCGGTTCTCTTACAGTTATTTCCGGTGCTGTTTCTATTGATACAAACGAGGATAATGGTGTTTATACCTTCACTATGCCTTCTTCCAATGTGGCTGTGAGCGCTGAATTTGAATCCGCCATTGTTTATGTGGAAAGGCATACAATCAAATATGGTCAATTTAACGGCGGTTCTGTCAGATCCCTTTCCAATGAAGCTGCGGCAGGAGATACTGTATACTTGATAATAAATGCAGAAACTAATTACCGTCTGACAATAAATTCACTAACAGTAACTGGAAGCAGTGGGAATGTTTCTGTGAATGAGACTAATGGTTTGTACTCTTTTAGTATGCCTGACTCGGATGTAACGGTAAACGCCAATTTTGAATATTTTCAGGTCCAAACCTATAATGTGAATATTAGTGGAACTCTTACCCATGGACATATTGTTTCAAATCCTTCGACTGCTGCTGAAGGCAGTGTTGTGTATTTGTTTGTAGAACCCAATACTGGTTATCAGCTTAGCACGGGATCATTGACAGTAAGCGGCGTTACCCATATAGAAGGGAGCGGTAATATCTATTTCTTTACCATGCCGGCTTCCAATGTAACAGCTCAAGCTCAGTTTGAATTAATCTCGGTAGAGACAGTTTATACAGCAGCAATCGCTGACGATCTTGTTCATGGTACAATTAAGGCCCTGCCTGGTTCAGCTGTAGAGGGAGAAACGGTATACATCTTTATAAATCCTGAAACAGGCTATCAGTTAATAATAGATTCACTGACAGTGACCGGAAGCGGCGGAAATGCCCTTGTGGATGTGTCTAATGGTTTGTATTCCTTTACCATGCCCGGTTCAGAAGTAACCATAAGCGCTCACTTTGAAACAGCTGTAGAAACCATCTATGCAGTGAATATTGGAATCCTTTCGGGCGGCAAGGTTACTGCCACTCCCTCAGTAGCAGCTGGGGGTAGTATGGTCTACCTGATGGTGGAACCTGACGCTGGTAAACAATTGCAGGCTGATTCTTTGAAAGTATCCGGGACGCCGCCGCTCAGTGTCAGCGGGGGTGTTTATTCCTTTATTATGCCTGCCTCGGATGTGACGGTGAACGCATCCTTTGAACCCATTCCAAATTATTCTATAACATCCGGGGCACTTTCGAATGGCGCTATTACTGTGAATCCGGCTTCTGCAGCCGAAAATAGTACTGTGTATCTTTTTGTAACTCCGGACAGTGGTTACAGGCTGAAAGCGGATACCCTGAAAGGAACTCCTGCCACCGGTCCTGTTATTACCCCAACCTTTAATAATGGCGTTTATTCTTTTACAATGCCTGCTTCCAATGTAGCCATAGCAGCTCAGTTTGAGCTAATCCCGATAATTTATTATACGGTAAATCTTGGCAGTATTGCCAATGGCGCCATTACTGCAAATCCTGAATCTGCCAGAGCCAATAGTACTGTATACCTGTTCGTTAACCCGACGAATGGGTATCAGTTAAAGGCCAATTCCCTGGCTGTCAGCGGAGTAGCACAAATAAACGGCAGCGGCGGTGTATATAGCTTTACCATGCCGACTTCTAATGTCACAGTGAGCGCCCAGTTTGAAAAGTGTCCCTATGCAGTCACTGTTATGTCTGCTAATACTGCGTATATCACTACAGATAAGAGTATTGCTTTAATGGGAGATACAGTAACTTTAACCGTGGTACCGCCTGTTCATAAAAAACTGATTGATAATTCGCTTATTGTTTCAGACAGCAGCGGTTACATCACCCCTGTAAAGGTTAATGACAGTAAATATACCTTTACCATGCCAGGCTCAGATGTAATGGTAAATAGCTTTTTTGAACCTGTTTATTACATCATTGCCAAGGGCGCAACAGACCATGGCAATATAATTCTCAGTCGACTCAGCGCTGCTTTTAACGATACAGTTACTGGTTCAGTGTCTCCTGATGCAGGGTATCACTTTGAATCCATAAGCGTTACGGCAGGATCTGAAACTGTCACTGTCGAGAGAAACGGCAGCGATTTTAGCTTTATCATGCCGGGATCTGCTGTAACGGTAAGCGCCGTGTTCTCAAATGAAACTGTTTCCGGTGGAACTGCTACAGTAACCATAACCGGTCCCCGGGATGAGAATATACAATTAGAAGGAATATCAGGTAGTCTTATCCTGTCCAAGACCGGTTCTTCGGGTAAACCAAGTTCAGTAACAGTGACCGTGGCGGATTCTTCCTATACCGGGATACAGTGGTTTGTCAACAATAATGAGATGGAGACTTTGCCAGGTTCGGATAGTCTGCTTCTAAAGGCTGCTGATTACCCGCTTACAGGCTGTTCGCTTACCGTTATGGTATATAAAGGGGAAGTCCCTTATACCAAAATATTGAACTTTGAAGTAAGGGAATAAGGAAAATGAATAAAAATAAACTTTTTAAGTTCCTTTCCCTGATATTAGGTTTGGCGGTACTTGTGTCTTGTTCAAACTTCTTTGAGCCTTCCTCCAGAGACGATGGGGGTACTTATATTACAGTCGATCTGGAGGGGGATATGCGGACTTTGCTGCCCGCCGCATCGCAGTTCACCAAATATACCCTCAAGGCTGCCAGGGAGACTCAATCTGAAACTATTAATATTACAAGTATGCCCCAGCGGATTACATTGTCCCCGGGAACCTGGACTATAGACGCCGAAGCATTTGTTACTGTTAATGGTGAACAGGTATCCGCAGCAGCGGGTAGTATAGTAGTGTCAGATCTGGCTGCAGGTGAAAACAGGGCAGTTTCAATCAGGCTTGCCATGCCGGACACTCAGGGAACCGGTATATTTGACTATACTGTTGCCTTGCCGGCTATTCCCTTCAATTCTGCTAAAATGATCCTCACTCCGCTTTTTGGCAGTCCCAGAACTGATATTGAATACGATCTGCTCAATCAGCTTTCGGGTAAGAATTTTCTGCCCTCCGGGTATTACCTCCTCAGAACCATTATGGAATACAATAGCCTTAAAGCCGGTAAGGTGGAGGTTGTCCATATTTATCCCAATATGGATACCAGAGCTGTATATGAATTCTCTTCCGGTGATTTTATTGAACAGAAGGTTTTGATTTGGCAGATGTATGCTTCCAGTGTTGATTCAACAAGCACCAACGGCGCAGTATCCCATAACTTTGTGGAATTATACAATCCTACAGATGCAGAAATCAACCTTGCCGGTTATTCCCTGCAGTATGGTTATGTCGGAAAAGACGCTGAGGAAAACCCGGTCTATCCTGATAATTACCATGATGATATTGCCTGGGAAAAACTTGATCTGTCGGGAACTATTCCCGCTCATTCATCTTTCCTTGTTTTAGGAAAACTCTGGAATGCTGATTCGAGGCTGGATCTGGGTGAGCTTATACCGGATCAGGCATGGGATATAGCCTTTGAAAATAGGAATTTTAAATTCTGCCTTATCAAGAGTACTGCTGTCTTGATGGTTCAAAATCCTTTTGATATCAATGGCGATGGTTCGGGGGTTCGTGCCGCAGGTTATGTGGATATGTTTGGCGGTATTAACAGCAATAAACCCAAAGACAGAGATATAATTAACGGCTATGAAGGCCCCAAGAGCTATTGGGATACAAAAAACTGGCCTGAAATTGTATCCAAGCAAAAAGCAGCCCGCAGAATAAACCTGGTAGATACTAACGATAATACCCTGGACTTTGAGCCTATTGATTACCGTCCTTCAGGTATCACCGATAAACAGCTCCCCCTGTATCAACCCAAGAATTCTGATTACGGCCCCTGGGATCCTGTAGCTGTTCCTGAAATTCTTATTCTTCAGGCTTATGGAACTGGTACCGCAAGTGACGGTTCCGTTTCGCATAACTTTATAGAGCTTTATAATCCCGGCAAAAAGGATATTTCTCTTGCGGGTTATTCAGTCCAATACAGTACGAGTGGAGCTTCATGGAACAAACTTAACCTGACAGGGATTATTAAAGCAGGGCATTCCTTCCTTATCCTCGGCGCCAAAAATAACACTGCTGCCCGCCTGCAGATCGCGGAAATCACCGCCGATATGATTTGGCCCGGACAGGTTTTTGATAACAAGAAGTTTAAGATAGCTCTTGTGCGGAGTACCGATACCCTGTTGGCGGCAAATCCCTTTAATACGGGAAGCGGAAACCCTGTCGCCGGTTATGTTGATATGGTTGGTGCGGTAAACAAGGCTAGTGATGGGGATGTTATTGATGCGTTTGAGGGTTCCGGTTCTAACGGGCCTGAACTAATATCGAAGAATAAATCCGCTCGGCGAAAAACCGTTATTGATACCAATAGCAACGTTGATGATTTTGAAGGAATTGATTACCGTAAAGCCGGTATTGCTGATGACGCACTGGCAGCATTCTACGGACCAAAGGGTAGTGTTTATGGGGAATGGGACCCCAAATATACGCCCCCTCCCCCGGTTGCTTCCGAAACCCCGATCGTTATATTGCAGGCCTATGGATCAGGCGGCAAGATCGATGCGGCTGTTTCGCATAGCTTTGTCGAACTTTATAATACTACGGATTCTGCCATAAATCTTTCAGGGTATACCCTGCAGTATAGTTCAAAAGGAACCAGCTGGGATGTGCTTCCCTTAACAGGAAGTATCCCTGCCAGGACTTCTTTCCTTATTCTGGGTAAACAGAGCAATAACACCGGTGAGGTTCTCCCTCGTGTTGTATTGGCTGATGACGACTTTGATACTGCGGATCAGGCATGGGATATAGATTTAAGCAATGATGCTTTTAAAATCTGTCTTGTTCATGGTACTAACCCTATAACAACGGTAAATCCCTATGTTGCTGTCATAGCAGGGTATGTTGATATGCTTGGCGCCGGAACTGCTGATGGGTTTGAAGCAGCCCCGGCAGCCGGAATATCCAAACAGAAGACCGCCAGGCGCAAGACCCTGACCGATACCAATAATAATGCGGCGGATTTTGAAATAATTGAATATCGGGCACAGGGCGGCTTGAGCGCTGAAGAGTTGCTTTTCTATCAGCCCAAGAACAGATTTTATGGTTCATGGACGCCGGTACGTACTGCACAGTCAGCCCAGGGTTTATTGATTCTGCAGGTCTATGGCCCGGGTAATAGTAAGGATTCTGACGGGGTGGTTACCGATGGTGCGGTTTCCCGTTCCTTTATTGAACTCTACAATAATACTGATACCGCTATAGATCTGGGTACTTATTCTATTCAGTATAGCGAGGGTGGAAACAACTGGGATAAACTCAATCTTTCGGGAATTGTTCCGGCTCATACTTCTTACCTGATTCTGGGGGCGGCTCATAACACTGCTCCCAGGCTGACCCTGAATGATAACGAAGGGGATAAAATTTGGCTGGGCAAGGACCTTAGCCGCGAACGGATTAAGATCTGCCTCCTCTCAAATCAAACATTGCTCACTACGGCCAATCCCTATAATGACGGCAGTCCGGTTTCAGGCTATGTTGATATGGCAGGTTCCGGTAATAATGATAATGAAACACACATTGATGCTTTTGAAAATAGCGGTGATTCAGATTTAACATCCTGTCCTCAGCTGCTTTCAAGGCAGAAGTCAATGAGGAGGAAGTCTTTGATTGACAGTAACAATAATCGTGTTGATTTTACCTCGATAGATTATCGGGCTGAAAAAACGAACGATGATTTGTTAAAAATCTACCGTCCCAAAAATATTGCATATGGTATATGGGATACAGTAACTGCCATGGACTAAGGTTTGAGGAAAGGAATTAAAGAGGATATGGTAAAATATGCAAAACAGTAATTTAAAGCAGGCTATTATCCTGGCGATCACGTTGATTCTTGCAGGATGTTCCATCCCCCTGGATCATCCGGCCGCGCCTGTACCATCAGACGGCAAGGCGAGGGTAACGATAAATTTGTTCAGGGATAATGCACGTACTCTTTTGCCCCAGACCCCTTTTTCTGGTTATTCCCTCAGTTTGACAAATGGTGATAAAGAACCTGTTTCTCATGATAATATTAATACTGATAGCATCAGCATGGATTTGGAATTAGGAACCTGGAAGATAAACGCTGCAGGTTATGTTGAAATTGGCGGAATAGTCTATGAGGCGGCTGCAGGAGAAAAAGAAGTCGAGGTTATGTCATCTGATGACCTTACAATTGATATTGACCTTTATATACCGCCTGCAGGCGGCAAGGGGAAATTTTACTATAATATAGGTCTGCCCCAGGATGTAACATTATCAACTGCTTCTCTCACGCTAAAGGCTCTTTCTGAAGGGGGATCAGATTATAGTTTTAATCTTCTTAAAGACAGCGGACGGAGTCCAAGGACAATAGACGATCTGTCTTCCGGTTATTATCTTATGACCATTACAGCCGGTAATGGTATTTTAAGTACCGGAAAAACCGACGTGGTTCATATCTATCCGGGTATGCTGACCGAGGCAAAAGGGGCAGATTTTAGTTTTACCTCTGCAGATTTTAGCGCTGCAGTTTTACTTCAGGGTGAGGCATCCGTTGATTCAGGCTATACCGTTAAGAGTGTACATGTATACCGGGACATGGCCTGTCTATCTGAGATCGGTGCTTCGGACGGTATTGCAAATGGCATGTGGCTTCTTACCATTCCATCAAATCTATACCGGAGTATCGTGTATCTCAGAGTAGAATTGGAAAATAGCGGGGAAATTTTTTGGAGCAAGCCTTATATACAAACCATAAGCCTTACCGGAAGCGGGAATATTATCCTGACGGTTCCGGTCTTTACCGTCAATGCGAGCCTTGAAGGGCCTGCAAGCTATGGGACTATCACTGCATCGCCAACGGGCGCAGCCGAAGGGACCTTGATAACCATTACGGTAACACCCACGAATGAAAAATACCGGTTTAAGGATGGTTCTCTGAAAGCTGTTTATGGGTCAACTGAAATAACCCCAACTCAGGATACAGCCAATGCCGGTAAGTATACCTTTGCCATGCCTGCAAACAATGCAACGATAAAAGGGCGGTTTGAAGCGAAAGCAGATTTATCGGGAATTACGGTAACGAAAACCGGGACCCCCGCAGTATCTGCGCTGGAACCGGTGTTTAAAGCAGATATAGTGAATTATGAGGTATACGTACCGAATGGCGTAACCAATGCAACAATAACAGGAACCGCAAGCGCAACCGTAGCAAAAATAACAGGAAACGTAAAATATACAGATATAGCGGCAGTAACCTATTGGAGAAATGGGACACAAGTGACGACTGGAAATTTCGCCCTTTCTGTCGGCCCCAATATAATCACTATCAGGGTAAGTGCAATAGATGCGGCAGACGGAGCTGTCAAAAACTATACATTGACAATAAACCGTGAATACCCTGATCCGCAAATCTCTGCCTTTCGTTTTACTGCAGCTGATAACGATCTGACTGCCGATATAATTGGAACTTTCAATCAAAGCGCCGGGACAATAAAGCTTGAGGTTCCCTATGCGCCCGATGGAAACCCGGATCGACCCAAGACCACCAAATATATAGACAATATTACCCAGCTCAAGGCCGCCTTTATAACCAATGACACTGCAAACATTGTGACGGTAAACGGAGTAACTCAGGCAAGCGGTCTTACGGGGAACGATTTTCGGCGGGATGTGCAATATACGGTGTCCACCCCGGATGGCAGGAAGAGCAAATCCTATACGGTAACCCTGGTATCACCCCAGTCCACAGGCCTGCCGGTGATTAAGATCGATACACAGAATTATCAGGAAATAACCGACAAAGAAATATATGTAAAAACAAACATTTCTGTTTTTGATCCAAATAACACCAGCTATAGTTTTGTCCATACCGGCTATGGAGACGAAATACGCGGGCGGGGAAATGTCACATGGACTCAACCAAAAAAACCATATAGAATTAAATTTGGCGAAAAACAGTCATTGTTTGGTTTAACGGCGGCAAAAAGCTGGGTGTTGCTGGCAGGCTATTATGGAGGTGTTTTTACAGATGTCGTTGGTTTTGAATTGGAAAAACGTTTCAATTTGCCTTTTTATAATCATTATACCATTGTTGAAGTATTTTTGAATGGGAATTATAATGGTCATTATTTACTAACTGAGCAGGTACAGGTTGCTAAAGGACGGATAAATATAAATGACCAGGAAGATTTTTTGGTACAAATAGATGCTTATTATGATGAAGACCCTAGATTTAGAACGTCAAAATACAGCCTGCCTGTAATGATAAAATCACCTGAGCTTGGCACTAATGCCAATGCCGCAGAATATAACTTTGTAAGAAATCCCATCAATGAACTAACCAACAAAATGGCTCAGAGTACATTTCCTGAAAACGGTTACAGAGATTTAATAGACATGGATAGTTTTGTAAACTGGCTTATGATACAGGAAATAGTAAATAATTCTGAATGCCGCGGGCCAAATAATGCATATATGTATAAAGTTCAAGGCGGCAAAATTTCTATGGCGCAGCCTTGGGATTTTAACTGGGCTTATGGCGCCCGTGTTGATGATAGTGAAGATGATACTGGTTTTTACTCTATCGTAGACCGTTGTTTGAAGCATTCATTTTTAAATCGTTTCTTTGATGACCCTGTTTTTTGTGCAAGATACAAAGAACGGTGGAATGAAATGTACCCGTCTATAAGGACTATTGATGCCTTTGTTGATGTGATGGCTGCACTTGTTGCAAAATCGGATATAGAGAACGCTAGGTGCTGGCACAAGGCGGATTATTGGTTTGCTAATACGGAATTTGCAGAAATGAAAGCTTGGCTGAAAAAGGAAATTGCCTATTTGCATACGGAGATAAACAAGTATTAACCTGTATCTGTAAATGTTAAGATTGACTTAACAAGGCAAAAAGTTTATGATTTTTGTAAAAGAGGCACAAAATTGGATTATGAAGTTCCTTTCCTGCCAATGAAAGAGATAAACGCCATGTACCGTGACGAACTTAAAACCGCCATGGAGCGTGTTTTGGATTCAGGTAAATATGTCCAGGACGCAGAGAACAAAGCCTTTGAAAAAGCCTATGGCTCTTATATTGGCGCCAGGCACTGCATAGGCGTGGCTAATTGCCTGGAAGCCCTCATCCTCATTTTTCGCGCGTATATTGAGATGGGTGTCATGAAAGAGGGCGACGAGGTTATAGTCCCGGCCAATACGTTTATCGCAAGTATCCTGGCTATTACGATAAACCGCCTGAAACCCGTCCTGGTGGAGCCTTCCCTCAAGACCTATGAAATCGACGACTCCCTTATCGAAAGGGCGCTCACCGCCAAAACCCGCGCCATACTGATTGTCCATCTCTACGGGCAGTGCGCATATACCGAAAAAATCGCAGGAATCTGTAAAAAGCATAATCTTAAACTAATCGAAGACAACGCCCAGGCCCACGGATGTGAGTGGAACGGTCGCAAAACCGGCAGTTTGGGCGACGCGGCGGGGCACAGCTTCTACCCCGGGAAGAATCTCGGCGCCCTGGGCGATGGCGGCGCGGTTACCACCGATGATGACGCCCTTGCCCGGGCAGTTTCCTCCCTTGGGTGCTACGGCTTTTCCAAAAAGTACGTATGCCAATATAAGGGCATCAACAGCCGCCTCGACGAAATGCAGGCCGCTGTCCTTGCCGCCAAACTCCCCCATCTGGATGATGAAACCGGACACCGGCGCCATGTCGCGCAGCTCTATATCGACGGGATAAAAAACCCGGCCATTGTCCTGCCCGCCGTAGAAAACCTGAAAAGCCACGTCTTCCATGTGTTCCCCATACGCTCTGAAAAACGGGACAAGCTGCAGGCATATCTGCAGGAAAAGGGCATCGAAACAATCATCCATTACCCGATACCGCCCCACAAACAGGACGCCTACAAAGAATGGAACCAACTGTCCTATCCCATAACCGAGAAGATCCACGCCGAAGAATTGAGCCTCCCCAGCGGCCCCATACAAACGGACGCGCAGACTGCCCGCGTTATCGACGCGCTGAACGGGTGGCGCGGCTAACTGCGAATGGCTTCTTCCGAGCGGGTTCCGCCGTTTCTCATTCTGATATTCTGCTTTCTGGCGTTTTCGGGCTGTATCAGAACGGAGGCGCCCTTGATCGGCGTTGCCAATCCTGACCGTATCCCGGAGGCTGACAGGGGCAATCCCAGCGCCAAAACCAGGATCGCCTACGAAACTTACAGACGGTCTCCGCTGACCTATGTAATTGGCCCGCCCTTTATCCCTGCGGTACGGACGGCAATAGAAGCCTCCCGAAGACGCTGGTTTTCGCCCATGGCTAATATCATGGCGTCCTTGAGGGATTCCTGGTCTATGGCCTACGAAACCGATTATACCCTGGATGAATTAAACGAAATTCTTCAAAGAGATCCGAATAATGCCCAGGCTCTGATGGCCCGGGGAGGCATGTATCTTTTGGATGACGATTTGGACAGCGCGATTGCCGATTACACCGCCTATATTGCGCTCAGGCCCGTCGATCCGGAAGGTTATAAAACCCGGGCCTACGCTTATTTTCAGAAAGGCAGCATGGATAATTTTATCGCTGACGCCAATGCCGCCATCAAATTAGTCCCCGACGATATTGATATGCACAGGCTCCGGGGTTATGCCTATGAGGAAATCGGAAAAATTGATAATGCCCTGACTGATTACACAGCTTATCTTGCCTCAAGACCCGGACAGACTGTTGAAACCGCCGATGTTCTGGGGCGGCGCGGGGCAATCTACCAGCAGAAAGGTTCCAGCAGGCTGGCCCTGGCCGATTTTAACGCAGCTTTGGCCATTGCACCCTTTGGGTATTTGTATTTTGCCCGGGGAAATTTGTACGAAGACCAGGGTAATGCCGCCGCCGCCATTGCAGATTACAGCGAGACCCTTAAGGAAGGTCCGGGCTGGAACTTTTTGTATATAAATCGAGGCCGCCTGTACGAAGAACTAGGCCAAACTGATAAAGCTCTTCAGGACTATACCGCAGCCATTGACATAGGTAAATTAGTGTCTGCCTATAGCGACCGGGGGCGTCTATATTATGGGAGAGAACAATATGCAAAAGCAGCGGCGGATTTTGCCGAATACCTTAAAGAGAACCCCAATGACGCAGATATCCTGTTTATGCAGGGAATGGCCTACAATTCATTGGAAAATTTTCCGGCTGTTATTTCGGTTTTTACCCGGTATATTGCGCTGAGACCCCGCGAGGCAGAGGGCTATCAATACAGGGGCTTTGCGTATATAAATGAAGAGGAGTGGGAAAAGGCCATTGCCGACTCCGGTATGTGCCTGTCTATCAGTCCGGAAAACTGGTACACCTATTTCCTGAGAGCTTCAGCCTATACGGGGTTGAACAATCACGGGGCGGCCATCAGGGATTTGACCGCCGCTTTGGCAATGGCCCCTGCCGGAGATCCCTGGATATACGATCTGTATCTTTCCCGGGCACTGGTGTATGAAAAAATAGACAGTCTTGAATGGGCAGTGGAAGATTACACCGCCGCCATAAATATCAGTCCGTCTCCCGATCTCTATCTGCGGCGGGGAAGGTTGTACCAGTTGCTTGGGCAGGATGATAAGGCCAAAGCCGACTTAGAGGCGGCCGGGGAGATTTCTGAAGAAAGATGATTTTTTTAGGGAAATACTTGTTTTTTTTGGAAAAGGGATATTATAGTAATGAAATCCTTCATTTGATATTCTAAAGGAGATAGAAATGCATAAAAGATGGTTTATACCGATCTTAGTTGTTGCAGCGCTTGCGGCGCTGATTTTCTCAAGTTGTTCCTCCGATGGCGGTGGATCCACACCTGCTTCGGCCAGCATAGATGAGGTTTACCTTGACGGGATAGTAATCCCTGCGCATGGCGGCATTCCCTTTACCAAAACTGATTTGGAGGCTGTTGTAACATCATATACTGTTTCCCGAGTCCAATGGGTCGAAAAAGGCAGTGATGGCGGATATGCGGCCTTTACAGGTAATTTTGAAGTCCTCCATGAATATAAAGCAACGATAACCCTGAGTACTGCATCGAATTTTCATTTTATAGATACCCTTACAAATGTCAGCCTGGACAAGGGAACGCCGTCGAACCTGAAGGTTGCGTCAGGCGGCAAAACCCTGACCTTTGATGTGGTCTTTGCCAAGATTCCCTATCGCATTGCACTGACCGCAGTTTCTGAAAATAGCAATAGTACGACATCGATCAAAATTGAAACATCCCCTGCCATAACCGACCTGGTTATCAACGATGTGATAATTAACCAGGGGGGTAACGATATTATTACCCCCTCCGCAGGTTTTAATGTTACTTCTTCAACTCCGAGCGCAGGTATTTACTTCCTCCCTGTTACAGTGAAATCGGAATTACCAGCCGGAACCTATAGCATTACTGTAACGATCGAAAGGGCCAACTATATTTTCGTCTATTCCTCCAGCGAGACTGTGGGAATTGTGAAGGACAACGGGCCGCCAAGGATAAATACTGTGGGAATTTCCGGTCTTGAAGCTCCTGTTGCGGGGCAATCTCCTGTGGCTATGGTGGGTGTATCAGATCCTGGCGCGTATCTTGTAAGCAGTTTTGCCTGGAGGCTGAAAAACGGCGGCGCAAACCATACCGGGCCTTTTGTTCTAAACACAGAATACGAAGCCGTTATTGCTCTTACCGCCGTGTCCCTTTATGAATTCCCCAATAATCCGGCCGATATAACTGTGAATATTGGCGATATTCAGGGAACGAAGGCTGTTACCATCCTGGACACTCAACATCTTACGCTTGTCGTTGGTTTTGGCCCGGCGTCGTCCGCTCTGGTTTATGTTAACCTGACCCGGGATGGGGCTGCGGGAAGTTCGAGCACATCCTATATTGATATACAAACAACGCCGTATATCAGTAATTTGACAACGGCAAAAATCGACATTGATTTTGGCGTCACTGGTGCGCAAAAGCAGCTATACAGCGATATAGCCAAATCCCCAGCGGGCGAAAACATCTGGCGCCAGTCGATTACATTCCCCACAGCCGCCGGATCAGCGAGCGGGACTATCACTGTCCAGCTTGACCTAGGTGAAGGCAGCCAGATCTACTATACCCCCCAAGACGGAGTGATCGGAATCTTCTATAAGGCGGGGGTCAATAGTATTATCCAGCAAAGTCCTGTTACGATAACCGGTGTAACGGCCCCCTCCGCGGGAGGCAGCCCAACGCTCTCAGGGCTCGCCGGAGTGGAATCCAGTTTCGGTGTCAAGGGATTAATTTACAGGAAGGTGGGTGAAACCAGTCAGGTTACCGGTGAATTTGCGGGGAATACGGATTACGAGGCCTATATAACCCTTGAAGCAAATACGAGCTATAAATTTGATGCCGCTAGCAAAGCCAGGCCCGTTATTAAGCTTAAGGGCAGTAATGACACCTTCTATACAGTTACCGCGTGGACTGAGACCAAGCCGGCAAACACCCTAACCGGAGACGGCAACGAGATCAGCTTTACCGTTCCCTTTGCCAGAACAGGAACTAAACCCCTTAAACATATTACGGCAGTTACGATTGGCGGTGTTTCCGCCCCGGTTGTAGGGGGCGCTCCTGATACTACCATTATTCCCGGAAGCTCGGAATATACCATCAGCAATATTAACTGGCAGGGAGCCGGCGGCGCGGCGCTTGCTTCCGGTGGGACTTACGATGGGAAATTTAAAGGCGATTCTTCCTATGTACTTGAAATCACCCTGACTGCGGCGGCCGGCTATTGCTTCCAGGAAGCATTTACTCCGCAAATTCTTGACGAAGGAACTGCAGCGCCTGTACCTGCTCTAGGGTCAGAAGCCTCAAATATTGTACTAAAAGTTACCTTCCCAACAAACACAGGCTTCCTTACTAGTGCGCCTGTTACGTTTAGCACGCACTTCCAGATGGGCAGGCACACTACAGGTAATGCCAGTAGTACTCAAACCGGAGACGGCGCGTTAACCTGGTCTACAGACACTCCTTCCGCTATCACCATTAACCCTTCTACCGGCGCTATTACGGCTTTGAGCGCTGATGACAATATCACGGTTTCTTATTTAAGCCAAAACAAGATTTTCCGCGCCGAAGCGGGGCTTATCGTAAATCCAAATGTGCTGCAGACCCTGAACCTGGATTACGGCGTAACTGAATTCCAGGGCTTTGCAGGCGAGCAATCAGCAGAGCCTAGTATTGACGAACCTGTTGGAAGCTATACCAGGGAGTATTCCGTAAGCGACACAACTAAAGCTACCATTGCAGGCAATGGCAAATTGACCATCGTGGACACCGGAACTGTTACTGTTTCCCTTGCCCTTATCGACTCCGATGATCTGGTAGCTTACCGGGCAATTCCGGCACAGATTACCGTAACAAAATGGACTCCCCTAGCGGTTCCGGCTTTAAACGGCGTTGGAAGGAACACCAAGGTTTCGCTTTCATGGACAAAACCCACCGGAAATCCGGCGACAATAGCCCGGATTACCGGTTACGAAATTGCTTACAACAATATTACTACATCGGGTTCTGAACAAACCTTGGCCGTTACGGGTGCTGATGTCTTAACCGTGGATGTGAATTCTTTGGCTAATAGTGATGTGTATAGTTTTAAGATCCGGGCGGTATATGGAAAGCCGGCAGGCGAGGAGCGGAGCGCGTATACACCCGCAGCTTCAACCTATACCCCCAAAGCCAACGGCAAGGATATACAGGTGAACTTCGACGCCCCCGGTGATAGCGCCCAAAACCTTAACTATCAGGATAATGAGGATGGAACCTTTACCGTAGCCATCAGCGATACGACATATGTTACTGATGTTGTATGGCGCAGGAGCATAGTAGGTAACCCCCCTGAACAGGTTTTGTTTGATAACAGCGGAGCGGTTACCGGCATGACATACAGTATTACGCTTGATGCCGATGAATTTGATGCAGATGTAACGAATTATATTATGATCAGCGCTAAAACAAGCGGCGCTGATTGGTCAAGCGCAGTAAGCTTCACTGTAACAAAATAAGGAGATAAATAATGAAAACTTTGTTCACAAAAATTTTAATACCTGCGGTTTTGCTTATCGTGTTAAGCGCTTGTACCAATGTTTTTGCGCCCCCCCACTCAAACATTTGAAAAAACCACCCCAAAGGGCGTTTTTTTAAAACTGGCTAATGGGGAAAGAACCGTAATGCCGGTAAAGCCTGATTCTTCCATTTATGATATAGCTCTCTATCAGAGGGCAAAAGATTCCAGCGAGAGCTGGGTCTTGGTTGATCCGCAGCCGCCTGCCGATACTAACGGCGCTATCGAAGTGGGATACCAGATAGACCTTGTAGATGCAGGCGACAACCTGGAGTATAAGGCCGACGTAAACGCCTTCCTGAAACTCGGCAATCAAAAGGGAGATCAGTGGGCTGAGGGATCAACCGGAGAAACACCGTTTTATAAAGACGTGGGTACCGTATCAATAATCCTCAGCCCCATAGCTCTTAGTGCTCCGGATGCCAAGGGTATCTTTAGCTGGGATCTCAGCCTCCCGTCCGGGGTTTCCATAAAAAGCCTTGAATTATCGGGCGAGACTCTGGTAAATTTGGGTTCCCTTGCCGCAAGCGGAACAAAAACAGAAGTGCCTGCGGGTATTTACGATCTTGCCCTTGTCCTTGAAAAGACCGGCGAAGCTTATTATTACGTAGCTACCAGCCTCTATGCCCTGGTGTATATATACCCCGGCATGGAATCAAAAGCCGATAATGCAAGCCTGCAATTGGGGAACCTTGTATGGCCCGCCAAAGACATAACGGATATTGACATCTCCCTCAGCGCCTATGCCGGTTCCGGTACCACTACTGAATATCTGGAGATCATAACAGGTTCTGATGTGGAACTTTTACCCGAAGATATTACCCTCAGGGCTTTCGATACGGGTATAACCAAAACAACCTTCGCCTCCGAAGACCTTCATAATATGGGCGGCGGTAAGTACCTGCTCAATATAGGCGCTTTTACACAAGGCGGACCCGTAAAGGTACGTATTTCCAAGCCCGGTTATAATATTCATATTGATAATCCCGACTCTGTTGTCGAGGTATATAAAAATACTACGGATAAAATAATCGGCGCCGCCGCGCTGTTTGATTTCCTGCCCCCTGTTGCAGGGCTAATTCCGTTTAAGGATCCGGATAAACCCGGAACAAAACCTCCTGTTCCTGCCAGCGAATCATATACTAGTACAGACGCAACCCAATGGCCATGGGATCCGTCAAGCGCATTTGCAAGCGGCGAATACAGTGTTACCGTAACATTAAATGCTGCCAGCGGCTATCTTTTTGCTGAAGATATGGATATCGATACAGACTCAGGCGGCGATGTCCGGAATATAGCCGTAAACGGGCCACGCACAGTAGTAACCTTCGTTGTGCATTTCAATGAAACCGCAAAGGTTCAAGGTTCCGAAATTGAAATCACCTATAAAGATGCCCAGGGATCCCCCCTTTCTGGGATTAATAAACTCCAGATAGGGCAGGTTTTGGATGCATCGGCAGAGGTTGTTTATGAGTCTCTGAAGGTAGATCCTGATAACAATACACCTATTTGGGGCTCCAGTGATGAAAGCGTAGCCATAATAAATAGGGATACCGGCGTAATAAGGGCCATGGGTGCGGGAACGACGTATATAAGTTATGTTACTGCAGGCGGTATGTTCTCCAATAGAACGTTGTTAACCGTAGCGGTTGCCTCCCAGACAGTTCCTCCTGCGTATTCTCCTACTTCCTTGGCGGATTTTGCCGGAGAAACCCTCAGCCTTAACCAGGTGCGCCTAAACCAGATTAACAGCCTTGCAAGCGGCGTCCCCGGCGGTAACGGTACTATTAAGTACAGCATAGCCTCGGGCGGCGATTTTGCGTCTATTAATGAAAACACCGGCGTCCTTACCATGGTGGGAACAGGGGTGGTAACCGTTAAGGTTACCATCAGTGATGCTGTCGGCTTTGTATGGTATTCAGGGGTGTCAGCTTCTATACCTCTAACTGCATGGCCGGTTACTCCGGTGTCCGGATTTACAGTTCTAAGCAGCAGCTTAAAAGCGCACCTCTCCTGGACAAGGCCTGCCGGTCCCGACGCGGCGTATCTTACGGGTTATGAAATTACCTATACTCCGAATGCTCCGGGTTCGCCAATAGAACTAGGTCCGAATCTTACCGCACATACTATTACGAACCTGACTAACGGTGTTGATTATACCTTTAGTATTCGGGCAAAATATAAAAGCAAGACCGATCGTATCATTCCTCCAAGCGAAGCAAAAACCGCTGCCGCCCGCTCGGTAAGTATTTTTACAAACAAAAAGATGTACTGGATCGGGGACAGCTACAGCGCTAATTCCGTGGACTACAATGTCGGCTTATCCTACCCCGAAATGATAGCCTCAAGTTTGCAGGTTACCGATGCAGAGAGCGGCTGGAAAAACCAGTACAGCAAGGCCAAGATCGGAGCGTTTATGTCGTCCAGTAACTTCCTTGGAGCCCAGGTTCAGGAAGAACTAGAATGGATAGATACCACCGAGGTTGATTACCTCAGGGACAGCGCCGGAAGGATTTACTCACAATTGGGCAATCCTTCCAGGCTTTATTATGAAGCCGACGACGGTACCATTAAAGTCAACGGCTCCTGGTCAACTGGGACCTACTATGCCGACACTAATGGTATTAAGTACTTTGTTAAAACTGACCCCGAAAGTGACAACACCTATTATTCAACCGACAGTACAAACGGCCCCATCGGAATAATAAAAGTTGATTCTGCCGGTATTGTAGAAAGCTATATAGACGGCGCAAGTATTGTGTACACAAAAAAGACCGACAGCGATAACAATTATTATTCAACGGTGGAAGGCGTCAGCTCTCCCAATGGGGCCATCAGGCTTAATAATACGGGCCTAACCGAGTATTATAGATGGACTTCGGGTACTACAGATTATACCAAGCAAACGGACAGCGATACCAAGTATTATTCAACGGGGGAAGGCAGCGCCTCCGCCGCCGGTACCATCCAAATTGATACAACAGGTTTTACAGCCGAGTATTATTCAATAGGGAGTAGCGGCACTACTTATTATCAAAAAATGACCGACGACGATGATACATACTACTCGGACAGTACCAATGGCAGTATCGTCAGTACCGGCAATTTAATTTTCTACCCTGATGCGCAAAGTGGTTGGACTAAGGTTAATAATCAACTATGGGCCTATACTTCTTCTAACGGTACTAAAAGGTGGTATGAATATTCGTACCCCACCACTGCCGCCAGAACCTATTATTATCAGATAAACGCTACTTCAGGCGCCACTGTTACCGCTAGTACCACGTCCTACAAAATTGCCGGAATGACTCTCAGGTATTACGCAAAAGGTACTTATAGCAGTAAATATTATCCGGCTAATTACCCAAGCGGGAATACCTATTATTTAGGGGGCAATGGAACCGTTAAAGTTTCGAATATGACTCTGCACCATTACTCAGATGGCGGGACGAATTATTATGGCCCCTATACGTATCCAACCAGCAGTACGTATTATGAAGCAGGCGACGGAACCATCAAGGTAAACGGTATAACTTCTGTTTATATGTTTAACGGAACCAGGTACTACCCGTACACATATCCTGTGACAAACAGGTATTACCAGGCCGCTAACGGTGTCATATTGGTAAATACAAGCAATTTGACGTCAGGTGCTTATTATACGATGTCCGGCAGCCCCAACAAATATTTCTACCAAAAAACGGATACTGATACAACGTATTATATTGCTAATTATGGTACCAATGACGAAAAAATTGTGATGACCGCCGATGGTCTGACAATTGTCTATAAGAAAAATCCGATCAGCACCGGGAATATTGTCTGGCAGGACGCGACCAATGTAGGCTGGGATGTGGATACCAACCTGTTGACGCTGGACGATCCTTCCACGCCGGAGGTTATTGAGGCCGATGACGGAAGGTTGTTCCACAGCATCAGCCAGGCAAGGGCTATTATGGACCGTACATCCGATTCGTCCTTTGAGGGCAATATTGTCATACAGCTTGGGGCCAATGACTATGTCTACTACCGTAACTACAACTCCGATACCTTCAAAGACCTGCCTATAGTGCCGATACGGGAAAATTACTTGTCTGACGCGGCGTACGACGCGGCTAAGGCGGCATTCGACGATGCTATCGCAAATCATCTTTACGCTTATCCGCAGTTGTTGATGCCGGTAGACGGCTATGTCGATTCGGTTAATTTCACAAGTGTGAACGCCGGTACGCATGATTTTAACGCTATTCTGACGGAACTGAAAACATGGCTGGTAAACAACAGCGGAGCTTTGAATATACCTGACAATATCGGTGTGAGTGGAAGCGTTGCCAGCCCCAGTATGGCGTCCCCCTACATTTCCCCCTGGCGTAATCCTGATGAGCAGCCCGGCGTGGATAATGAAGGCGATGTACGGGAAAGCTTCTGGACCGGTTCTGCCAGTTCCCTTTTGGGAATTATTCTTAACCTTCATAACCGCTTCCCCAATGCAGGTATTGTGGTTCTGGGTATGTACTTTAATGACTCAGTGGGAACCACTTTGGATAACGCCTATTACAACAACTTGTCAGAAGGAGAGAAAGCCAATCATCCTAACCCGGCTACACACTCCCTTGTGTATTCCGCGAGCCAATACGACAGGGCTTACAAAGAAATGGTAAAGCTGGCCAAGCAAAATTTCGGCATCGAAAAGGTTACCTTTAGGCGGATCTCTTCGGTACTCTGCGGTGAATATGGGTTCGCATTAAGCGATCTTGATTCGGCTAATACCTATCATCCGAGTGAAAATGCCAATAGAAACAAAATTTACCCTGCGGTTGAAAAGGTGCTTAACCAGATTGAAAGCTGGGATCTGATAGAAGATGCAGTTGAGTTTTAATTGAACGTTGGCCGCCCCGGATACTCGGGGCGGCTTTATATGATTAACGAGGCATCCGGCATGGTTCAGAACAAAGAGAATGGTTTTTTGTCTGTTGTATTGTATATGTATAATAACGAAAAAGGGATTCGTCACTTTTTCAACTCTTTGTACGGCGCCCTGGATGCGAATTTTGAACACTTTGAAATTATCTGCGTGAACGACGGTTCCGAAGACAAGGCCATGGCTTTTGTTGAGGAATTCGCCAAAAATGTACATGATGGCAAAATCATAACCGTCCTTACCATGAGCGGGCATCAGGGCATAGAGGCAGCCATGAACGCCGGGGTCGATTTGGCCATCGGCGACTGGATTTTTGAATTTGACATCATCGAGGAAGGTTTTGACGGGAAGCTTATTATGGAAGTGTATCGCAAGGCTGTGTCCGGTTATGACATTGTAACGGCGGCGCCCAAAAATATCCATTCTTTGTCTTCAAAATTATTTTACCGTGTTTACAATTTTGTCGGCAATGAAAATTTATCCAGCGAGAGTTTTATACTCATTTCGCGCCGCGCCCTGAACCGTATTAAGACCATAAACCAGTTTGTTCCGTACCGGAAAGTTTTGTATTCCCGTTCCGGTTTGCCAATTGTAAAGATGTATTACGATAACAGGAGCTGGGAAAAAAGTGAGCGGCCAAAAAACGGATCAGATTTGGCTCTGGAATCCCTTATCCTTTTTACCAGAGCCATTCAGAGCATTTCGCTGATTATTTCTGTTTTTTTCGCCCTTTTTACCACCGCTTTCGGTATTTATATTCTGATAATACGGTTTTTTCATATATTTTCACCCGAAGGCTGGGCCACCCAGATGTTGTTTTTAAGCATCGGCTTTTTCGGTGTTTTCATTTTATTTTTTTTTGTAATTAAGTATCTGTCTGTTATTTTAAATGTTGTTTTTGTAAAACAGCGTTACCTTGTAGAATCAGTCAGAAAATTGTAGAGCCTGGTTAAACCGGACACAAGGAGTAGTTATTGGAACTTGTCACCTATGACGAAAAATATGAATCCCTTTGGGACGGCTTTATAAAAGAAGAATCCGTCAATGGTGAATTTATGCATACAAGGAATTTCCTGAATTATCACCACAAGGGAAAATTCACAGATTGTTCTTTCCTGATTTACGACGGGGCAAATTTGGCTGCCGTAATTCCGGCTTGCGAACGGCTTGAGGATGGCGAAAAGATTTATTTTTCCCATGGAGGCGCTTCTTTTGGCGGTTTTGTTATCGGCCGGAAATATTATAACGCCAAGCATGCTATGGATATGGTAAAGGCCCTGGAAGACCGTGTCAGGGAGTCCGGGTTTACAGAGGTGCATTTAAAAATGACCCCCGATTTGTTTTGCCGGGAAAAGAGTGATTTGCTCCAGTTTGTTTTAATGCACAGCGGTTATGCTGTATACGCTGATATCAGTACATTTATTGATTTTGCGGATTATAAAGAAAATATCGAAGATAATTTCGACGGCAGGCAGAAACGGAATTACAAAGCTGCATTAAAATTCGGCCCTGAATTCAGGGAAATAACAGATGATACCGGGATTATCAGTTTTTATAGGATCCTTGTTAAAAACCATTTAAAATTTGAAGCAGTTCCGGCGCACACCCTGGATGAACTATATGAAATTTGCAAGAGGCTTGGCGATAGTATTAAATTTTTTGGTGTTTTCTTGGGAGGCACTTTATGCGCATGCAGTATGGTGCTTGAATACAAATATGCCAATATACTGCATACACAGTATTTGGCGATGGACTACGATTACGCATTAAACAGGCCCAGTGCGTTCCTTTACTATAATTTGATTGATTGGGCGCGTAAATGCGGTTTTAGCAAACTTTCCTGGGGTGTTTCTTCGAACAGCAGGGGAGCCTTTTTGAACGATACGCTTTTGTCATTTAAGGAATCCGTAGGGAGCAGGTACTCCCTTAACCGTGGCTTTACAAAAAAGCTGCGATAAATTTTTTTAATGAAGGTTTTTTATGAATATCATTTCATACGAAGATAAATATGAAGCACAGTGGGACGCCTTTGTAAATGATACGGCTGTTAACGGCGCCCTGATGCATACGAGGAATTTTTTAGCTTACCATCCAAAGGGAAAATTCGAGGATTGTTCATGCCTGATATTCGACGGGGATGAATTGGCGGGGATAGTCCCGGCATGCGTGAAAACCGAAGCCGGCAAGAAAGCCTTTTTCTCCCATGCGGGCGCCTCTTACGGCGGGATTGTAGTAAACCATGAGTACTACAACGGGAAGAAAGTAATCGAAATGGTTGATACCCTTGAAAATTTTGTAAAAGAAGCGCATTTTGGCCAAATAATTTTAAAAATTACTCCTGATCTGTTTTGCCGGGAAAAGAGCGATTTGCTTCAGTATGTATTAAGGTACCGGGGTTACAGCGATTATTGCGAATTGGCGGCTTATATCGATTATGCTGATTATAAACAGGACCTGATTGCGAATATCAGTTCCCACAGGCTGCGGAAGCTTAAAACTGCCTTAAAAAACAACCTGGAATTCAGGATTCTTACAGAGGACGAGGACGTCCGGAACATCCATGCCGTTATTACAAAAAATTATTTAAAATTTGAAACCAAGCCGATACACTCTGCGGAAGAGATGCTTGATTTTAAAAACAAGAGGCTTCCGGACAAGGTGGTATTCGTCGCCGCCTATTCGGGCGGTACAATGGCCGCCGGGGGTATGCTGTTCCTGTTTGGAAAAGTTGCCCACGCCCAGTATCTTTCGCAGGATTATGATTTTGATGATGTTTTCCCCAATGTATATCTATACCACAAGACAATAGAATGGGCCCGTGACCACGGTTTTGAAAAACTGTCCTTCGGCATCAACACCACCTACCGGGGGGCTGTATTGAACACGGGCTTATTGGATTTTAAGGAATCTTTTGGCAGCAAACATGCAGTGAACAGGACCTATTACAAGGAGCTATGAAATATGGCAGAACAGACGGGAACCGGCAGATGCAAAGCCTCGGTATCGATGCTTATACCTGCTTATAACGAAGAAGATATACTCCTGCCCGCATTGGAACGAAGCCTGGAATGTTTTCAAAGGGATTTTGAAGATTACGAGATTGTTTTGATTAATGACGGAAGCAAAGATAACACCGGGGCGATAATAGATGAATTTGTCAAAACCCACGATCATGCAGTTGCCCTGCATAATCTGATCAATTTGAATTACGGGGCTTCCATTCAGCGGGGGTTTGTAGCCGCTAGCAAGAAATACGTATTCGCCAACGCCGCCGATTTGCCCCTGGACCCGGGAAAAGTCCGGGAACTTATCGAAAAATCCGAAAATGAAAATATTGACGTCCTCTGCGTTGAGAGGATGGAGTACCTGGGTACATCTGCCTGGCGCAGGTTTGCGTCTCTTGTGAACCGGGCTTTAATACTTATGCTGTTCCCGAACGGCAAGAAAGGGATACGGGATACGAACTACCTCCAGATATTCAGGCGCAGCATTATAGAAGATATTTTGCCTTTGGCGCGTTCGCCGATATTTACCATGCCGGAAATGATATTCAGGGCGCGGTATAAAAAAATCTATAAGGTCGTTCCGGTTGAATTTGAATACAAGGCGATGTCGGTAAGGAAAGGCGCTTTTGGCCATCCCAATGATATTTTCTGGGGTATTTACGACATGCTGCGTTTCCGTCTGCGCGTATGGCAGCGAAATTATTGATCATAAAAGGATTCTATGACAGGTAAAATTATACGTCTTATTAAAGAGAACGCGGCTGCGATAAAACAGTTTATCGGGTTTTGTATAGTCGGTGTTTCCAATACCCTGATAAGTCTTGCAATTTATTATGCAATGGTCTACCTGGGCGTCCATTATCAGATAGCCAATGTGGTAAGTTATGTCATCAGCATATTTAACGCTTATTTCTGGAACAGGTGGCTGGTGTTTAAAAAACGCAGCGAACCCCGTACCGGGCAGTTAATAAGAACGTATATCAGTTATGGTTTTACCCTTGGACTGAGCGCTTTGCTTTTGTATATTTTGGTTGATGTTTTTAATATATCCAGCTATATTGCCCCGATCATCATTTTGTTCATCACTACGCCTGTCAATTTTTTGCTGAACAAGTTCTGGACCTTCAGGGAACCGAAAAATTCTCCCCCTGCAGCAGGGTAATAGCGAAACATGACCCGCAAAAAAAAACGTGTAATAGCGTTCATTGTAATTGCCTTGCTTATTGTATATATGATTATGATATATAGAAATTTACAGATCCGTGTCTATAGGCTGGAAACCCCTCTCCTGTCCGAAAATACGGTTATACGTATTGTTCTAATATCTGATTTGCACAGCCAGATTTACGGGAAAGATCAAAGCCCGTTAATCGAAAAGGTAATAAAACTTGAACCGGATTTGATATTTCTTACCGGCGACATCCTGGACGACAGGGTGCCCGACACAGGGACGCTTTTATTCTTATCAGGCGTTAAGGATCTTGCCCCCATGTATTATGTTACCGGCAATCATGAACGCATGAGCCGTCGTTTTGAAGAAAGAATGGAACTGCTCCGGTCTTTCGGCGTGGTTATTCTGCCGGATGCCTATATTGAAACTGAAGTAAAAGGAAATGAAATAATAATAGCCGGCCTGGATGACCCTTATATAAGCTGGCCTGTTGACAAAGATCAGTCTGAAATAATGGAAAAAACATTCAGAGAACTGGATCAAAGAAAAGAGTACAAGATACTCCTGGCTCACCGCCCGGAACGCGTCGAGCAGTACCTTGAATATTCTTTTAACCTGATTGTTAATGGGCACTCCCACGGCGGGCAAGTGCGAATTCCCCTTATCCTGAACGGCCTCTATGCCCCCAATCAGGGATTTTTTCCAAAATATACCGGCGGTTTGTATAAACACGGCGGGACTATGCAGATAGTGAGCCGGGGACTTTCTGACATGGAAAAAATCCCAAGGATATTTAACCCGACGGAACTGGTTTGCATAATCGTAAAATCTGGCAAATGAGCCTGCCTCAGGGCCGCTCCTGGACATTGCTCCTGAGGTAATCCACCACATACTGGCCATAGTCGCTCAGGGTATTGTAGTTTTCATTCAGCAGCATATTGGGCCCATACCAGGGATCGTAACCCCAGGCCAGGTTATGTAAATTTTTTGCTTTAAAGAATTGAGAAACCAGTTTATCCGCAAAGTTGGCTGGTGTATCGTATAGATCAGATTTCGGGTTGGTGTAATAACCCCATTCGGTGGTTACTATGGGGCGGATTTGGTACAAGCCGTCAAGGTAGTTCTCCCAGATCTCCGGGGTTCCGTTGTGGCCCCCGTACACATGCCAGGCGTAGGCTGTATTTGCATCGGAGAGCAGGGAATTTTTGATACTCCGCAGATCCAGAGTCCAGTAAAAACCCGAAGCGATAAGAACATTACTTCTGCCATTATTCCTGATAATGGAGATTAACTGCTCCCAATAGCCTTTCAGGGCAGTCCAGCTGGCTTGATTCTTGTATACATTCTGAGGTTCATTCCAGAGTTCAAACAGGATTCTGCCGTCGCTGAATTCCCTGGATATGGTATCCCAGAAATCCTTGGCGGTATTAAAGTCCCCGGTATACCCGATCCAGGAATTGTTTAAGTCCTCAGCTCCCCCATCTGGAACCGCGACAGTATGGTAATCAATGATGACAAATAATCCCGCGTCCAGGGCTTTTTGGACATTTTCCTTTAAATAAGCGATGGATTGAGCCCTTTCCTCATGCCAGAGTCTGCCCGGAGGTACTGCGAATCTTACCACATTGGCGTTAAGTTCATTGGCGATACGGGTAAAACTGGGAGCGCTGCGATTTGCAGCCCGCTTAAAGTGGTAAAGATCGCCTACATTGACCCCTCGCAAAACCACGGATTTGAAATTGCCGCCCCTGCCGTATTCAATTTGATTTCCATTTACTCGCAGATATTTTGCACCATTGTCGTCCGGCTCCTGTGTGCCAGGGTCGGTCGTGCCAGGGTCGGTCGTGCCAGGGTCGGTCGTGCCAGGGTCGGTCGTGCCAGGGTCGGTCGTGCCAGGGTCGGTCGTGCCAGGGTCGGTCGTGCCAGGGTCGGTCGTGCCGGGGTCGGTCGTGCCGGGGTCGGTTGTGCCAGGGTCGGTTGTGCCAGGGTCGGTTGTGCCAGGGTCGGTTGTGCCAGGGTCGGTTTGCCGGTCGGTCGTACCGGGATCTTGTATGTCTGGCTCATCTGTGGAATTACTGAACGCAACGGTGATTTTTTCAACCCCCGTCGAGCCATCCCTGGAGATAATGGATATTTCTATATATCCCATCAGGGCAATATCCTCTTGAGAAAGAGTAAAAATCGCTTCATGAATCCCTTCGGTATTGGTATCCAGGGTGTCATTATTCCTAAAAGTAAAGATGTCTTTTTTGATTTGCCCTTTCTGTTTATTCAGTAAACTGATTTTGATTGTGTTATTAGCATCCCCTTCTCCGCCTTTTCCCGTGTAGTGGTAGGAAATGGTCAGTATATCCGTCGTTCCGTCAAAATCTGCCTCATCAAGCGGGCAGACAATTTTAGCCGTCGATTCTGTGAATACGGATAATTGTTTTAAATCATCAATAGATGCGACAGTATCCTCTTGCAGCATAAATTTACAGCCTAAAAGGTTCAGAGAGACAAGTAAAAGCGCTAACTTTTTGATATACATACACCCTTCTTTTTTCTAAATATCACTTATATTATACTTCTTTTGATAATCTTTGTCAGCCATACTATACTTGACGCCTTTGGAGGCCAAATATAAACTTGAGGAACAAACGTAGGAGCAATGATGCGAGTTTTAGCAAAAGACATGGTCCGCGCAGCCGGAGAAAAATCCGGGGAGGAGCTTGAAGTTTCAGGCTGGGTGCATCGGATACGGGACATGGGGGGCATCACATTCGTGGTACTCAGGGACAGATCCGGCATAATGCAGCTGGTGTTTGATTCAAAGCCTTTGGACGCGGACGGGAATGAGCTCACCCTGGAATCGGTGATCACTGCCAAGGGCAATGCCAGCCTGAACATAAAGGCCCCCGGAGGAGCGGAGCTTAAGGTAAGCTCCGTCCGGGTGCTGAGCCGTGCAGAGCCGGATCTTCCCTATCAGGTTAATGGCAATGTTTCCCAATTCAGCCTTGAGACTATTCTGGACAACCGGATGCTTTCTTTGCGCAATCCCAAGATCAGGGCCATTTTTAAAATACAGGCGACCATTATCGACGCTTTTTCCGCGTATCTGCGGTCCCGCGATTTTACCGAGATAAAGACCAGCAAGCTTGTGGGGAGCGGCACCGAGGGCGGCACGGAGCTTTTTGAGGTTGAATACTTTGACCGCAAGGTGTATCTGGCCCAGTCGCCCCAGCTCTACAAGCAGGCCCTGGTGGCTGCTGGTTTCGAGCGGGTTTTTGAAGTATGCCCGGTTTATCGGGCCGAAAAGCACGACACCCCCCGGCACTTGAACGAATATGTTTCCATGGATGTGGAGATGGGGTTTATCGAATCAGAAAAAGATTTAATAGAACTGGAGAAGGCGCTCCTCTCCCATATTTTCGAAGAGGTCGCCAAGCGTAACAGCGCTGAACTTGAAATGTGGAACGCTGCGGTTCCCAGCCCCGAGGCTGTGGCCAAGGCGCCCACTATTCCCTATGAAGAAACCCTCAAAATCGTAAACGAGGAAGCTGCAAAAGGCAAAAATCCGGGGAGCCGTATTTTTGATATTAACCCCGAGGCAGAGCGGCTTGTCTGCGAATGGGCTCTCCGCGAAAAAGGCATAGATCTGGTTTTTGTAAACGAATTCCCCAGGCGGCACAGGCCCTTCTACACATATCCTCTTAACAAAGGGGACGGCGGCGCTGCCGCAACCACCATGAGTTTCGACGCCCTTTTCAGAGGGCTTGAGATCACCTCGGGGTCGAGGAGACAGCATGACTACAAGACGCTGGCCGAAACCCTCCCCAAATTCGGCTTAAAAGCCGAAGACATGGCGGGGTATCTTTCAGTGTTTAAATACGGCTGTCCTCCCCATGGCGGCTTTGCTATCGGCTGCGAAAGGCTTACTCAAAAGATCCTGGGCCTTGCCAATGTAAAGGAGGCGAGCCTCTTCCCCCGGGACAGGAAGCGCGTCGAACCTTGACCCTGGAAGTTCCAGCGAAGCCTCCTGCGGAAATTCCAGCGAAGCTCCCCGCGGGAAAGCCCGCTATAATTTGGGATAATTCCGCCCTGTGGAGGCTTATCTGGCCCCTGGTGGTGGAGCAGATCCTGAGCATTACCATTGGGCTTGCGGATACAGTGATGGTGTCAGGCGTAGGCGAGCACGCCGTGTCAGGTGTGTCCATTGTAGATACCATAAACCAAATGCTCATTATTGCGTTTGCCGCCCTTGCTACAGGTGGGGCAGTGGTGGTGAGCCATTATATTGGCGCAAGGATGGTGCAAAAGTCCAGGACAGCCTCGCGGCAGCTCATGTATATCAGTTTTGCAATTTCCGTCCTGATTATGATCTTTACCCTGGCCCTGAGGCGGCCCATGCTTTTCCTTATCTATGGGAAGATCGATGCCAATGTGATGGCATCGGCTGAAATTTATTTTTTCCTCAGCGCTTTGAGTTATCCCTTCCTGGCTATCTATAATTCCGCCGCTTCTCTTTTCCGCAGCGCAGGCAATAGCCGCATTACTATGCTTATTGCAGTGGTAGTAAATGTGCTGAACCTTGGGGGCAATGCCCTGCTTATTTACGGTTTTGGCATGGGGGTTGCAGGTGCGGGGATCGCTACCTTGGTCTCCCGGGCTGTCGCAGCAATAGTGTTAACCCTGCTCCTTGTCCATGACAGGGTGTCGGGCATTTCCCTGGACGGCCTTTTCAAGGTTAAGCTTGACGGGCCTGTAATACGGAGCATACTCAAAGTCGGCATCCCCTCGGGAGTGGAGAGTTCCATGTTCCAACTGGGGAAAATACTGACTTCCCGCATCTTTGCAAGTTTTGGCACTGCTGCCATGGCTGCCAATGCTGTGGCTGCCTCCATTAATTCCCTTTCGTTTATGCCGGCCAATGCTTTTGGCATTGCCATGCTGACCATAGTAGGGCAATGCCTTGGGGCAGGGGATATTGCAAGCGCAAAACGCAACACCAGGAAGCTTATGATATTTACCCATAGCTCTGTTGCGGTATTCAGCATTTTAACAGTAATACTGATGGATACGGGGATAGGGCTTTTTAATCTGAGCCCCGAGGCTCATGTGATTGCCAGGCAATTGCTCCTTATCCACTGCGTCATGTCCCCTGTTTCCTGGCCCGGGAGTTTCAGCCTACCCAATGCGTTAAGGTCGGCAGGGGATGCCAGGTACTGCATGTTTGTGGCTGCTGTCAGCATGTGGACGGTCAGGGTTACGGGTTCTTATTTCTGTGCCTATACCCTGGGCCTAGGCGCTGCAGGGGTGTGGTACGCCATGGTTGCGGACTGGTGCGTAAGGGCTGTATTCTATATACGCCGCTGGACAAAAGGCCGATGGCAAAACAATCAGGTCCTTGCGGAAACATGAGCATATAATGGCAGCCGGCACTGTAAATATTTCAGAAAAATGGGACAGCAAAGCCCTTTTTCGCCTTCTCTGGCCCCTCATCATCGAGCAGATCCTGGCAGTTACCATGGGGGCAGCCGACACGGTAATGGTGAGTTCCGTGGGGGAATTCGCTGTCTCCGGGATCAATATAGTTGACAATATCAATAACCTCCTCATTATAACCTTTACTGCCCTGGCCACAGGAGGCGCTGTGGTAGTGAGCCAGTACATAGGCCGCAAAGATAGCCAGAACGCCAGCCTTGCTTCCCGCCAGTTGGTCTACATTGTAACCGGGATTTCCCTGGTGATCATGGTTTTCACCGTTTTTCTCAGGCGCCCCATTATCAGCCTCCTCTATGGGAAAATCGAAAACGATGTCATGGATGCCGCGTCGATCTATTTCATGATCACTGCCCTTTCTTACCCCATGCTGGCCATCTACAATGCCTGTGCAGCCCTGTTCAGGGCAGTGGGGAACAGCAAGGTCACCATGCGCATTGCCCTGCTTGTGAATGTCATGAATATCGGGGGCAATGCGTTTCTCATTTATGTCCTTAAAATCGGAGTGGCAGGCGCGGCTATCTCGACTTTGCTGTGCCGCACCGTTGCCGCAGCCATACTCATGGGCATGCTGATCCGGAATCAGCGGGGGACCATTACCCTTGCAGGGCTTAGCAAGGTACGGCTCATTCCATCCATGGTGCGCAATATCCTCAATGTAGGAATTCCTTCGGGGATAGAAAGTTCCATGTTCCAGGTGGGCCGCCTCCTTACCCAGAGGATCTTTACCACCTTTGGGACCATGGCCATGGCAGCCAATGCCATTGCGGGGGTCATCAATTCTTTTTCATTTATGCCCGGCACCGCTTATGGCATTGCCCTTCTCACGGTGGTGGGCCAGTGCGTCGGGGCAGGGGATTATGGGGCGGCAAGAAAGCAGACCGCCAAGATTATGAAGCTCTGTTATTTTACGATTTTCATCATGAGCGTAGGCATCTATATCTTTATGGAGCCTCTGGTGAATCTCTTCAGCCTGAGCCAGGAGGCCCACGATTTGGCAAAGTCCTTCCTCAGGGTGCACTGTATTTCCATGGCCATTGGCTGGTCCATGAGCTTTGCCCTGCCCAATGCCCTGAGGGCCGCAGGGGACGCGAAGTATGTGATGCTGGCTGCCACAGTTTCCATGTGGACTGTGAGGGTCAGCTTCGCCTATATCCTGACCTTTGCGGTCGGCCTGGGGCCTGTAGGGGTGTGGCTTGCCATGGGGGCTGACTTCGTTTCCCGGGGAATTGCCTATCTTACCCGCTGGCTGGGCCGCCGCTGGGAGGGGAAAAAGGTCATTGAAGATGGTTAAGGCCGATTCCTCTTGCGGGAATCGGATTTTCCTATCATAATAAGAATGAGGTGTTAATATGGGTAAATTCAATCCCCAGGCGCTTTCAGAGTTCGCCAGGTATTACGGGTTTCATTACGATATTATAGATCCTGTTGCCCTGGCTGAGGATGTGCGCATTGATATGGAAAGGGGGCTCAAGGGTCAGCCTACAAGCCTCCCCATGATCCCTGCTTTTATAAGCCCTGTGGCCAAAGCCGAAAGCGGCGAAACCGTAGTTGCCCTGGATGCGGGGGGAACCAACCTCCGGGCAAGCCTGGTGCGCTTTGATGAATATGGCAAGGCCCAGCCCAGCGCCACTGAAAAAGTGCCTATGCCCGGCACTTCGGGCAGGGTGAACGCCGAAGCCTTCTTTGACCAGATCGCTTCTGTTGCCGCTCCGCTCATCGAAAAATCCCCTGATCCTATTAAAGGCATAGGCTTCTGTTTTTCCTACCCCATGGAGATTACCAAAGATGCTGACGGCATACTCCTTGCTTTCAGCAAGGAAGTTGACGCCCCCGACGTGGTTGGCAAGGCTATTGGCAAAGGACTCAAAGAAGCCCTTAAGCGCAGAAAGGTGAAAGTCCCCGAGAGGGTAGTGCTCCTTAACGATACAGTTGCCACTTTGCTCTCCGGCCTGGCGGACCCGAGCCTTTCAACCAGGAAGGGCGCGGATCTCTACGGCGTCCCCGGCGGCCCTGTGGTGGGCTTTATCCTGGGCACAGGCTTTAACACCGCTTATCCTGAATCGAGCATACCCAAAATCAAATTTGAATCCAAAACAAACCCTCAGATTGTGGTCTGCGAGAGCGGCACTTTTGCGAGCCGTTATGTGGGCTTTCTTGACAAGGAATATGATTCCACTACCAAAAACCCCGGAGGCTACACCCTCGAAAAAGCAACTGCCGGCGCTTACCTTGGCCCACTGACTTTCCATATACTCAAGCGCGCTGTCAAAGACGGGCTTGTAAAATTCGCCAAGTCAAAAGAATTCCTGGATTGGCCCGCTTTGCAGACCAAGGATCTCAACGCCTTTATGCACGCACCCCTGGCCATGGAAGGCCCTATCGGCGCCCTTTTTGAAAAGGATGAAATTGACGCGCTGAGAAGCTTTGTGTATATCACTTCGATTATTACCGAGCGTGCGGCGCTCCTTTCCGCAGGGGTGGTTGCGGGGGCTGTCCTTAAATCATCCGAAGGCTTCGATCCTTTTGTGCCTGTCCGCATTGCTGTGGAAGGCACCACCTACATGATCTACAAGGGCATGCGCACCGCCCTCGAGGCATGGCTTCACATTATGCTCACAAAGGGCAAACCCCGGTCCTATGTCATTGGCCCAGTCGAACAAGCCTCCCTTTTTGGCGCAGCCGTGGCGGCTTTGACGAAGTAAGGCTCGTTATTTTTCTATTCTGCAAGTTTCAAGTTCCCTGAGCCGCTCTGCCTCTACCTTAACATGGAGGTTTTTCTCCTGTGTGGGAAGAACCAGGCCCTTGGGGCCGTCTTTGGCGCGGCGCAGGTATTTTACGTGGGTGTAGAAAAGGTCCCCTTCCCCATTGTTCCTCCCCTTGGAATAGAAGATGGCAAGGTTCCCCGCATCCAGGAGTATGTCCAGAGGCACGGTCTTGCCTGCCCTCTGTTTGATGAACACATAAGATCCCGGATAGTCCCTGGCATGGAGCCAGAGATCGTTGCCCTTCACGTGCCTTCTGAGGAGGGCGTCATTCTCGGCCGCATCCCTGCCCACTATGAGGAGCCAGTCCTTGCGTCTGAACGAAAGCCCCGGCCGTTTGGCGTCTTCCTTTCGTGCAGCTGGAACCTGCCTGCCCCCGGTCTTGAGGAGTTTGTTGAGGTTTAAGGGATTGGTTTCTTCAAGGAGCCTTGCGAGGGTTTCTTCCAGTTTGGCAAGCTCGCCTTCGCCCGCGTTGATTTCTATGCGTATGTCCTCAAGTCCGTTTTTGGCTTTACGGTATTGATCATAATAATCCTCCGCAATGGCAGCAGGGCTTTTTTTTGGATCCAGCCTGATTCTTGCCATGCCGCCGGCATGGAAATTTTCCGCTTCGAGCCACTCGTCTCCGGGTTTAATGGAGGCCATGTTTGCGAGCAGTATATCTCCATACTCCTTAAAACGGCCCCCCGAGGCGAAATCCGCTTCTTTGGCTTTTAATTTTTCGAGAGACGCCTTTAAACGCCCTATGCTGCCTTCAAAGTTCCGCCTTGCCTGTTCCCTTAACGCATCCAGGGAAAGGGCCCCTCCCTCCTGCCTGTAAAAGGCGTCGATTTTTTCGTTGAAGCTTTTTGCTTCCCCGTCAGGGTTTTCGCCGCTTAATTCGCGGATTTGGTATTCCTTTTTCGGGGAAGGCGAATTATCCGGGGTTTCTTCAGGCGCATAATGCCCCCCCGAGACTTCGCCTTTTTTTGGGAGCCGCTTCATGGCATCCAGGATGGTTCCATTCCCGTCAGTGACTATCACATTGGCAGCGTTGGACCAGAGCCGTATGT
This sequence comes from Leadbettera azotonutricia ZAS-9, assembly GCF_000214355.1. Lineage (GTDB taxonomy): Bacteria > Spirochaetota > Spirochaetia > Treponematales > Breznakiellaceae > Leadbettera > Leadbettera azotonutricia. Next base: position 1,342,045 of record NC_015577.1, read on the forward strand.
AGATGCGGAAATGCTCCTCCCCCTGGCGCACGGTGATCCTTACGATACGGTTGTCCCCAAGCTGGATTGCTTCTTCTATGCGGCCGTTCACAATGCGGGAATTGAGGAATTCCGCGAATCTGAGGGGCTTGTCATTTTTAGGCACCCCTGCAAAGGTTTCATGGAGCCTGCATGCCCCGGGGGCAAGGCATATGAGGAGGGTCTGCGCGCCTTTCTTTCCATAGAGCCTGAGGGACAATACGTCATAGGCGCTTTGTATGGCCTTCTGAATCTGGCTGCCCGGAAGTTCCAGTTCGTCGAGGATAAGGTTGATTTCTTTCCAGTTCAGCGACATAGAAAGTTATTTTATCTCATTTCCTTATTTTGAAGAATGGGGTATAATGGCGCATGGGTCGTTGTATTGCCGGGCATTTTTGGGAGCTTCTCATTTTGATGCTTGTGTTCCTGTCCTGTACGGGGAAGGGCACGGCACCGGTCGGCGTTTCTCCGGGGCCTGTTGAATCCGGGGCTGTCGGCGGTCCGGGGCAGAAGTATCTCCCAGGGGCGGACGACGCGTCTTACGCACGGTACAGGAAAGAGGCGGCTGTCATTGCCTCGCTTATGGACGACAGGTTTCTGGCTTCCCAGGTGCTTTTGGCCGGGCTGGACAATAAGAATTTTCTTTCTATGGATATTGCCGCAATGCTCAGAAAGATCCCCGCTGGGGGTATTATGTTTTTCAAATACAACCTGGATGCTGAAAAGGATATGGTCAGGTCTTTTCTTGAGGACTGCTCGAATCTTGTCGCGGTATCAGGGTGCGGCATTGTCCCTTTCATGGCAGTGGATCACGAGGGCGGCCTGGTGCACCGTTTTGGGCCGGGCATAGAAAAGCTCCCGGCTGCGGCTGCCTTTTGGGATCTTGCCGAGGCGGAAAGCCAGGCAGCATCCCTAGAAGCCATTGAGGAGTTGGCCAGCCTTTCCGCCGCGGAGATACGGGACCTGGGCATCACCATGAACCTTGCGCCTGTGGCTGAAATTTTGAACGATGACAACAAATATTTTCTCGAAACCCGATCTTATGGGCCGGACCCTGGTTTTACCGAAGCAGCGGTTTCCGCCTTTATCCGGGGCATGGATGCTGCGGGCATTGCCTGCGTTGCCAAGCACTTCCCCGGCAATTCCGGCGAAGACCCCCATGGCAGCTTGCCTGTGCTCAGGGCAGGCAAGCCTGTCCTGGATGAGATGGCAAAGCCCTTTGCCTCGGCGATCCAAAACCTCAGGTGCCCAGGGGTGATGGTTTCCCATGTGATGGTCCCTGCGGTCGATCCCTTCCGCAACGCCAGCCTTTCGCCCCTGGTGCTGGATGGCTGGCTCAGGGGCGATCTGGGCTTTCAGGGCATCATCGTGGCTGACGACTTTGCCATGGGCGCTGTGTCAGCCTCGGGCCTCAGCCCTGCTTCCGCAGCGGTGGAAGCCCTTATCGCCGGGGCGGACATGGTGATGGTTTGGCCCCGCACTATTGACGCAGTCTATGGGGCTATCCTTGGGGCTCTTGAAGATGAACAGCTCTCCCGCCGGCGCCTTCGTGAAGCAGCAGAAAGGGTATTGGCAGAAAAAATACGCTACGGACTTATCATTCCAGTTCCGGAGGGGAATCCATGATCGAAGAAAGCAGAATACTATGGCAAAACAAGGCAGCCATGGTTATCAATAAGCAGCCCGGCGAAAAGGCCGAAAATGACAGCCCCTTCCCTTGCCCTGTCCACCGCCTGGACATGCCTGTCTCGGGCTGCCTCCTCCTGGCTCAGACCCCTGAAGCCCGGGCCTTCCTCTTTGATGCATTCAAAACCAGGAATGTGGAGAAGCGTTATTGGGCTGTAGTGGAAGCCCCGGCCCCTGACAAGATCCCTCCCGATTCGGGGGAGCTTACCCACTGGCTTATGACCGATACAAAACGGAACAAGTCCCTTGCCTATGGAGTGGAAAAAAAGGGCAGCAAAAAAGCATCCCTCCGATACCGCATTGCAGGCCGAGGGGATCATTATCTTTTTATGGAAATAGAATTGCTCACAGGCCGCCATCACCAGATACGGGCGCAGCTTGCTGCACTGGGCCTGCATATTAAAGGTGATGTAAAATACGGCGCCCGCAGGGGCGAGAAGGGCGGGGCTATACGCCTCCATGCTTCATCATTAAGCTTCCCCAATCCCCTTAAATCTTCCGAAACCATTCGCGTAGAAGCGCCGCCGCCTATGGAGGATAATCTCTGGGATGCTTTCAGATCAAGCTTGACTCAACCCGAATAACCCAAGCCGCATAACCCTGGACCGCAGAATCTAAACCTTTTTCTCCAGGGTTTTTAGCCCGGTGAAGAGGGGGTCCGCGTTTATGCGCCAGTATTCGCTCCTGCCTTTGCAGACGAGGGCATTGGCTTCCCCTTCGATGGAGCTCACGCCTTCGTCGAGCACGGTCTTTTCGTAAGGGGTAAAGGCCGCGCCGTAACGGAGCGTCTTTTCCCCCCCGGCAGGGATGGTAACTGTGGTAGGGGCGCCCAGAATTTGCCCGGCCTGCCGCGAATATTCGAGGCCCTGGGCAAAGGCAGAAATGGAATTTTCTGTCCCCAGGCAATAGGTCAGGTCCGTGCCGCCCTCGTATGCTGCCCAGGGGGTAAAGGGGCGGCCGCCATACTGCATCCAAAGGTTGTTGAAGCGGAGGATGATATCGTCGGCGCCTGCTGCGGCAGGGCCGGTGAAGAAGCAGATATAGGACATTTTCAGCCTTGGGTTAACCATCGAGGACCATCCCAGGGCGGCTTTGTCGTTTATCCTGCCTGCCGCGAAATCGGTGTAGCCAATGGGTCCCGGAACCCGTGATATGTCTGTCTTCCCTCCGGATGCCAGCGGCGCATCCTTGAGGGTGGGGAATTCAGCCCCTATGGCAAGGCGGGTAGTGGTATCGAATTCGCTGCCTGTAGGGGCAGTCATCCAGGCATCGGCAGCCCCGGAAATGCGGCAGCCCTCTGCAAGAAAGGGCGCCCCCAGGGTATTGTGCCAGCCCGCGCAGATTGACAGATCCGCGCTGCCTTTATTGGCAATAGTGTGGCTTATGTAATGGATTCCCTGTTCAGGGAAAAGGGCATCCAGCTTCTTGAACGAGAGGGGCATGGTCTTGTCGGGGCTTTCCATGGTGCTCAAGGCCCAGCCTGCGCCAGTTTCCTCGTCTATGCCGCTCTTTCGGAAAGTCCAGGCAAGGTTGCCTGTCCAGCCGTGGGGGGGCATGTTGACCCCGTCTATAATATGGCCGGGGCCAAAGTTGGGGGCGCAGGGGAATGTCCCCGCCAGATTGTAGAGGAGGCTTGCTTTCCAGAAAGCCCCATCTTCAGCGTCCCTAAAGGGCTTGCCCGAATTGGAACGGAACCAGGGAAGCCAATGGGCATTCAGGCGGCCTTTGCCCTGGGGGGCGGAAAGCTCCGGAACCATGCCCCCGATATCATCCACCATCACCTTTAAACTGTCATGCTCCAGGACTGTGGCTTCCCTGTTTCCCAATTCAGCCACCCTGATGACTGTTGTTTTTGCAAGATCCGGCATTTTGCGCCCTCCATCAATGTATTCAATTATATCACATTATTTTGCTTTTGGCAGGGAAAAAAGAAAATCAAGCAGGGGAGTTTCCCATTTTTCCGATTTTTCACCTTCGGCAATAAATCTCTGGTACAGGGAAAGTATGTGGGCCCTGATGGCATCCCCATCGGTCTTGGTTATGGAAGGAGCGTTAAGGAAGAGTTCGGCGCAGAAGCCCCTGGCTTCTTCAGGGGTAAAGAGAGCGCTGTCGAAACAAGTCATGGCATACATGGCCGCCGGTATGCAGTTGACGCTGTGCTGCTTCACATAGAGTACCGCTTCGGTGATGTCCAACGCGCCCTTCCGCATCTCTTCAATCTGGGGCGCGAATTGCGCCTCCCCGCCCAGACGCCGGATTAACTCCCTGAAGAGGGTATAAGTATGTATTACCACCATTACATGAAGGGACGGGATGCACATAAGGTGGGGGTCGGTGGCATGGATTATGACAAAACGCGGCCGGGCCAGATAGAAGGGCCTGTTGGTAGTGGAAAAACAGACCCCGTATACCCCGGCGGCCTTTTTATACAGCTTGCCTATGGATTCGATCAATTCCTTTGCTGGTTCAAGACCCTGGCGGCCGTAATGCCTCAATAGAAAACCTATGACCCTGACCCAAAAGGCCACAAAGTCCAGGTATATGTTCACTTTCCGGGGTGTAAAGGGGATCTTTTCGTCCAGGGGATGATCGGCTCTCGCTACAGGATAACGGCCCTTGAAAAAAGCCGCCCTGTACTGGAGGAGGAAGAAATTCGTAAAAATGGAAACAATGCATTTGATTCCCGGGCCTCTGAGGAAGGGGCTTCCCAAAACCCGAACAAAGCATAAAGCCGGAGACTCCCGGCCTACAGGCTGTGAAGCGATATTGTTGTGCTCATTCGGCGCCATTCATGCATGGTAGCATAGGGGGAGGGGAATTTCCACTGTACTGTACTTGACTTAACCTTAACGTTAACCTTTAAATTGTAATTTCAGGAGTTAATACATGAAAACCATCAATTTAGGTTTATCGGGGCTTCAGGTCCCGGTTATTGCAGTGGGCTGCATGAGGATCAATAAACTGGATGCTTCCGAAGCCTCAGCCTTTGTCAAGACAGCCCTCGATTTGGGGGCTAATTTTTTCGATCATGCTGATATTTATGCAGCCGGGGCCAGCGAGAAGATCTTCGCAAAAGCCATAGACATGAAGCCCGCAGTGAGGGAAAAGGTCATTATCCAGTCCAAATGCGGCATACGCCCCGGCAAGGCTTTTGACTTTTCCAAAGACCACATACTCAAGTCCGTGGAGGGGAGCCTTAAGCGGCTTAAGACAGAATACCTCGACGTGCTTCTCCTTCACAGGCCTGACGCCCTGGTGGAACCTGAGGAAGTAGCAGAAGCCTTCGGCATACTCCAAAGCTCGGGCAAGGTGAGGCACTTCGGCGTTTCCAACCAGAACCCCATGCAGATCAATCTGCTCAAAAAGTACGTGAAGCAGCCCCTGGTCGCCAACCAGCTCCAGCTTTCGATTACCAACTGCACCATGATTTCCCAGGGCGTCCACAACAACATGGGCGACGAATTCGCCGTAAGCCGCGATGGCAGCGTCCTCGACTTCTGCCGCCTCCATGACATCACCATTCAGCCCTGGTCCCCCTTCCAGTACGGCTTCTTCAAAGGCGTCTTCCTGGACAATCCCGAATTCCCCGAACTTAACACAAAGATCAATGAGATAGCCAAAAAGTACGGCGTTACCAATACTACTATTGCCCTGGCCTGGCTATTAAGGCACCCCGCGAAGATGCAGCCCGTCACCGGCACCATGAACGCGAAGCGCCTCAAGGAATGTGTCAAAGCAACAGAGATTACGATAACCCGTGATGAATGGTACGAGATCTTCCTGGCTGCCGGAAATATCCTGCCGTAAGGATGGATCATGTTAGGGCCTATAGTTAATGCAGCAGCCATAGTGGTGTGCGCTCTGGTGGGGGTCTTCCTCGTCCGGGGCATACCGGAACGCTTCGAGGAAATCACCAAAAAGGCTATTGGCCTTTCGATTATTTACGTGGGCATCAAAGGCGCCCTGGACAACCAGAGGGTGCTCCTCCTCATCATGAGCATGGTCGCGGGGGCTGTCATAGGCGAGCTCATCAACATTGATAAATGGATGAACCGCCTTGGCTCCTGGGCCGAGCGCCGCATGGGCATGAGCGGCGGAACCTTCGCCAAAGGCTTTGTTTCGGCCAGCATTTTATTTTGCACCGGCTCCATGGCCATTGTCGGCTCCATGCAGAGCGGTCTCTTGGGCAACCACGAAACCCTTTTCGCCAAATCCATACTCGACGGCTCCATCTCCATAGTCTTCGGCGCGAGCATGGGCATAGGCGTGGTATTTTCCGCCATCCCGGTCTTTGTTTACCAGGCGGGCATAGCCCTGGCCTCCATGGCAGTGCGGGATCTCCTTACCCCGGACATTGTCCGCGAAATGTCCGCAGTGGGAAGCCTGCTGGTGGCGGCCATAGGTATCAATTTCCTCGGAGTGAAGGAGATACGGGTGGCTAATCTGATACCGGCTATTTTTATTCCCTGGGCTTATATCGCCTTTGAGGCGGCGGTTTTGAAGTAGGTTAACCATGTTTTTAGAGGAATGCATGCGGCCTTTCCAGAGATCAATTTGTGGTATTGGCGCAAAAGTATAAGCTTATCCTCTTTTTGTCCGCGAACAGGGTGGTGCTGCGAATGAATTATCCAGAATGCGGAACTTATGGATAGATTTCTATTGTCCAACACGTATAAGCTGCTTTACAATAAAGATACTGGCCTTTATTCGTGGCGAGGGGGTTAATACCCCGCCCCTTGGGGCGGTTAAAAAGGTATTAAGCCCCGAGTCCAATTCCTTAAGAGAACAACATACCTCGCGGCTTGCCGCGGGGTTGTTGATTGGGATAGCCTTCCAGAAACTCTGGATATGTTTTTGAGTAAATTAGAACCTTAAACGATTTACATCCTATTTTCGTTGCCTCTTTTTAAGATCCGTTTGTTTAAAGCCGTTACCATTTGCCTATTTTTCATGATCCGTTTAGTGGCGGCCACTACCTGTTGCCTGGGTTAAGATGCATTATGCTAATTTTCAAGATCCGGTTCATGAATTTTATGATCCCTTGGAATGATTTAAGGACCTGTATAGTGTCTTTATGCATCTGTTTAGGGATTTTATGGGTTGGTATAAGTTGGCAGGGGTGAATTGAGCTAATAGAAAGGGGAGGCTTGGGCAAGTCTTTTTGGGCTTGCACAGGTCTCCCCTTGTTTTACTTTTCTGTGAGCAGCGGAAGGAGCTTATCCTTCGGCGATGTTCCTGAATTCGGCCTGGTTGGGGTTGGCGCTGTTCATCGCGGCGCGTTTGTTCCGTTTGAAGTAGGGCTTCAGCGCTTTATACTCTGCTTCTGCGCCTGGAACTCTTTGACGGGCTGCTTCTCTGACATAGTTGTAATACTCAATTCCATCGTGATAGGCCTCGTCACTGTCGTTAAGCATGCTGTCGGAGATGATTTTGGTGAATTGCTGAATCAGGGTCAGCAATATCCGCTTGCGTTCGAAATCGTCAACGGCATTTTTAAACTGATCCATATCCAGAAAGGCCGGCACAAATTGAGGGTTTGCCACCGCATGGCTAAAGGCCGTTTGGATAAAGCCCCAGTTTTTGATCCCCGCCCCAACCAGGCGTATCCTGTCGTGGGGGGTAAAGGTGTTGCTGGACTTTGCCACCAGGCCCATGGCCTCGGTTAAGCTGGCAGCAATCTTTTCCACCGTTTCGGTGCTGATCGCACCCTTTGACGTTTTTCTGCTGTTGGTTACTTCAAGGTCCGATGTTTTTTCGGTTCCCTTGAGATCCGTCTTGATCCCGGCGGGGTTGCCCGCCATTTCTGCAACTAATTTTGTTGACAAGATGTTTGTCCTTTTGCTTTCCGGGCCCGGATAGCATACATATAATATAATAATTTTTTATCCCATCGGAAATACTTTTTTGAAAAAAAATACAAAAAAGCAAAAAAATTTACGCTATTGATAATGAATGGGAGGCAAAAGTTGCCTTTTTTCAAAAGAAAAATTTGCTAGTTTCAAATGAAATGCTTATATTTAATTCATCATGTGTATTTACAATAGGAGCATCTATGAAAAAAAATCTTTTTAGAACTATCCTGTCGGTAAGCGTTATGGCGCTAGTGTTTCTTATGACCCTCGCAGTATGCGGTGGGAACAGTCCCTCTGATCTGCCATTAACTCCTGATGTATATGTGGCAGGGCATGAAACCAGCGGCGACTTTGGAGCTAAAGTATGGAAAAACGGCATGGTAACAAACCTTACCGATGGCACAAACGCTGCCTGGGCTAACTCGATTTACGTATCGGATGGCGATGTGTATGCGGCAGGAAGGGAAAACAACGGCAGGAGTATGTCAATAGCCAAAGTATGGAAAAACGGCGTAGCGACAAACCTTACCGACGGCGCGAGCTATGCCAATGCCTCTTCGGTTTACGTGTCCGGCAACGATGTATATGCGTCAGGATACGATGACACTATAGCCACAATATGGAAAAACGGCGTAGCGACAAGCATTACCGATGGCGCAAGCTATGCCAATGCCGCTTCGATTTACGTGTCCGGCAGCGATGTATATGCGGCAGGATACGATGGCAAAATAGCCACAGTATGGAAAAACGGAGTGGCAACAGACCTTACCGATGGCATAAATTCCGCTGAGGCCTCTTCGATTTACGTGTCCGGCGACGATGTATATGCGGCAGGATATGATGGCAAAATAGCCACAATATGGAAAAACGGAATAGCGACAAGCCTTACCGACGGCGCAGGCTATGCCAATGCCGCTTCGATTTACGTGTCCGGCAGCGATGTATATGCAACAGGAGTTGAATCCAACGGCAACACTCACATAGCCAAAGTATGGAAAAACAACGGAGCAATAAACCTTACCACCGGTACAAGCTATGTTGAGGTCTACTCGGTATACGTATCGGGCGAAGATGTATATGTGGCAGGAAGCGAATACAGCGACAGCGGCATGCCAGTAGCCACAGTATGGAAAAACGGCCTGCCAACAAGCCTTAGCGCAACCCCTGCTGATGCGTATTCGGTATACGTGGAAGGCGGCGATGTATATGTGGCAGGAAATTATCGGGGCAGCAATTCTGCGGCCAAGATATGGAAAAACGGCACAGTAATAAACCTTACCGATGGCGCAAATGAGGCTAATGCCAACTCGGTATACGTGTCCGGCAACGATGTATATGCGGCAGGACATGATAGCAAGGTAGCCAAAGTATGGAAAAACGGCGTAGCGACACGCCTTACCGACGGCACAAAATATGCTAATGCCGCTTCAGTTTACGTGTCCGGCAGCGATGTATATGCGGCAGGATACGATGGCAATACAGCCAAAGTATGGAGGAACGGAGTAGCAACAAACCTTACCAGCGGCACAGTTGATGCCGAGGCCGTTTCAATTTACGTATCCGGCGGCGATGTGTATGCGTCAGGATACGATGGCAATACAGCCAAAGTATGGAAAAACGGCACAGCGACAAGCCTTACAGATGGCACAAGCTATGCTCAAGCCAACTCGGTTTATGTATCGGGCAGCGATGTCTATGCGGCAGGAGCTGAATACAACGGCAGCGTTTACGTAGCCAAGGTATGGAAAAACGGCGTCCCAACAAACCTTACAAATGGCACAGACGATGCCTGGGTTAACTCGGTTTATGTATCGGGCGACGATGTATATGCGGCAGGAGTTGAATCAGACGGCATCACGTACATAGCCACAGTATGGAAAAACGGCGAAGCGACAAGCCTTGCCGACAGCCCACATGGCGCTGAGGCCAACTCGGTTTATGTATTGGACGGCGATGTATATGTGACGGGATATGAATTCGGCGACAATGGCACACCGGTAGCCAAAGTATGGAAAAACAGCGCAGCGACAAACCTTACATACAGTCCAAATCATGGAAAAGGTTTTTCGATATTTGTGAAATAAGCGTCCTATGTCCCGCTCGGCGTTTTAACCTCTTCCTTCTCCACATTGATCGTGGCCGCGTAAACGCTGTTCAGCAGTCCCAAAAACGCCGAGAGTGAGAAGAGCACTTCAATCCCCGTGACCTTCCATATCCATCCTCCCATAAGGGCGATGAATATGCTTATCACGTGGTTGACCGAGATACCTGTGGAGAGGGTGGCGGTGATTTCCTCCTGGCTCGAAGCTATGCGCTGCACGTAAATGTTGCTTGCCATGCTGGCCATGGAAATTATCGAATCCAATATATAATTGACGCATACCACTATGAATGCGATATGCGGCGGAAAGAGACGGTGGGAAAATCCGTAAAGGAGGCAGACAACGATAAGGATGAGGGTGTCGCAGACCATGACCACTTTGTAGCCCAGCCTGTCGATGATGCGGCCTACCAGGGGGTTCAGGAAGAAGCCGAAAACAGCGCAGATGCCCAGGAGCATGGCGATGATGGAAGTATCGGCGCCGTATTGGAGAATCAGCACATAAGGCGCAAAGGTAATAAAGATCTGTTTCCGGGCGCCGTAGAAAACTTCGAGCATGTAGAATTTGGTGAATTTTTTTGCGAAGTAGAAACGGCGCCTTTGGGATTTTAAAGTGGTTTCCTGCAAGGCCAATGACACCAATACTGCGGCAGTCATAAGGGCTGTGGCAGCGGCAAAAATTATCCTGAACTGCATAATATCATTGCGCTTAAATCCGATGCGGGACATGATATAAAAAAGGCCTGTTACGATCACATAGCCGGCGATATTCCCCAGCTGGCCAATGGCGCCCGAGAGGCCCAGAGCCGCGCCTGATTTTTCCCGTTTTGCAAGGTCCAGGGTAAGGGTGGTTTTCACAGGCATGATGATGTGCTCGCCCGAGCTGAAAACCACCATGAAGATCACCACTACAAACTTGACGCCCACAAAGTTGACGCTGGAAAGGAGGAGCCCCACGAGGCCCGCCGCCATGAGGGCGGAGCCTATCTTGAAAATGCGGCTGTCGGAAAAACGGTACATCAGGGCCAGGATTATCACCACCAGGAGTCCCGGGATTTCCCTGAAGAATTCCACAATGCCCCGTTCAAAAGGGCTGATATGGACAATTTCCGCAAGATAGTTATCCTGAATGCCCCTGTACAAGCCATAAGCTATCCCCGAGAGCACAAGGACACTCAGAAACCTGGCCACCTTTGCATCAGGCCGGTAGATGTCATTAAAGAATTTCATATATATGAAATGATGTACAATTCCAGCCCTTTTGCATAGCCCCATAAAAAGATATAATACGGTTGTTGCAAGGGGGATTTATGCAAAACAGAATGCTTTGCGGAATACTTTTCGGCGCCATGGCTTCGGGCGTTTTTGGCGCTGAAGGCGATGCGGTTTTTTCCTATAAAGTCGGAGCTTTCGATGTGTATATGCTGGTGGAGAACCGGGGGCAGGGGAGACCGGGCATACTCATAGATGCCGATAAGGCCGCCCTGGATAAATACCTTCCCGGCGGCGCCTATCAATCTGAAACCAACACCGTCCTTATAAGGGGGCAGGGCAAAAACGTGGTAATAGACACGGGCTTTGGCGGGGCCATCTTTGACTCCATGAAGAAGCTGGGAGTCGATCCCGGCCAGGTGGACGCGGTGCTTCTTACCCACATGCACGGGGATCACATCGGGGGCATGCAGAAAGACGGCAAGGCCCTTTTCCCCAGGGCGAAAGTGTACCTGGCCCAGCAGGAGCGGGATTTCTGGACCAAAACCAATGTGAACCAGGGGGCTGTTGCTGCCCTCGAAGCCTACAGCGGCAAGGTCGAGACCTTCCTTCCCCGCGAACTGGGGACCACCCTTGCTGAAATTCTCCCCGGTATTTCCGCCATGGCGGCCTTTGGGCATACCCCAGGGCATACGGCTTTCCTTATCGAGTCTTCGGGGAAAAAGCTCCTTATCTGGGGGGACCTCATGCACGTGCAGGGCATACAATTCCCCCTTCCGGACATTTCTGTGACCTATGACACTGATCCCAAAATGGCAGCGGAGGTCCGCAGGAAGATCCTGGATTATGTGGTCAAGAACAGTATCCCTATCGCGGGCATGCACCTGACCTATCCTGCCATAGGCACGGTGAAGGCGGATGGTTCAGGCTACCGCTTTGTGCCTGAGGGCATTTAGGCAGGCGGCGGGATGTCTGCGCTGTCAGGTGTCTTGCCCTCTCATCAAATAATGTCTATATTGAAAGGATGAAAACCAATAAATATGCCGCGCTGTTTTTATCCTTTTTTGCTTTTTTAGTACTCCTTGGAGGCTGCAAAAAAGAAGCCTCTGCTCAGGAGAATGTTTTAAAAATAGACAAAGACACGAGTTATGCCATAGGGATGTACCTTGCTTCCCAATTCACCCTTCCTAATGTGAGTTATGAGTACAAGTCCTTTTCGGAAGGGTTTAAAGCAACTACCGAAAAGGAAGAGCCGAAATTTTCTTTGGACGAGGGCATATCAAAAATACAGGCTGTCATTGAGCAGATCTCGGCTAGAGATGAGACCGGCGCCCAGGATGAAGTCGTAAAAATAGATGTGGATACGAGTTATGCAATAGGGATGTACCTTGCTTCCCAATTCACCATTCCTGATGTGACTTATAATTATCCTTCTTTTTCAGAAGGGTTTAAGGCTTTTGTTGAAGCCAAAGAGACAAAATTTTCCATGGATGATGCTATACCAAAGATACAGGCTGTCTTTGACCAGGTAACCGCCAGGGAAGAGGTCAAGAACCAGGAGCTGGGTGCCAAAAACCTTGACGAAGGCTTGGCTTTCCTTGCCGAGAACGGCACGAAGCCCGGCATCGTTACTACTTCTACGGGCCTTCAATATGAGGTCATAACCGAAGGCTCCGGCGCTAAGCCTACGGCCCAGGACGAGGTGAGGGTGGACTACGAAGGCACCCTGCTGGACGGGACGGTCTTTGATTCTTCTTACGCCCGGGGCGAGCCCATTGAATTTCCCCTTAATGGGGTTATTCCCGGCTGGACAGAAGGTCTCCAGCTTATGGCTGAAGGTTCAACCTACCGCCTCTTCATCCCTTCGGATCTGGCTTACGGTTCTCAAGGGGGTGGGCCCATCCCTCCCAATTCTACCCTTATCTTCAAGGTCGAGCTTTTGGCGGTGGTTAAGTAAATGAAGAATCCAATTCGCGCCCTCCTGCTTTTGATGGCTGCCTTGCATATTGCGGCGCTTGGCTCTGTTTATGCCGAAGGCATTGCCGACGAGGCTGCAAGGGGGACTGAAAAATCCGACATGAGTTATGCTTTCGGCATGGCCATTGGCTCTGACCTCAAGCAGGCAGGGTTGGATTTTAATTATGCCGCCTTTACCCGGGGTTTCAGGGAGATCATCGAAGGCCAGGAAACCCGCTTGACTCTGGACCAGGCTGTAGAAAAAGTGCAGACCGCCTTCAGGGCTGCCATGGCCAAACAAGCCGAGTACAACCGCGAGCAGGAAGTGCGTTTTTTTGCCGAGAATTCCATAAAGCCCGGGGTCAAGACTACTGTGTCTGGCCTCCAATATGAAGTGCTTACAGAAGGTACAGGCGCCCAGCCGGAGCTGTCCGACTTTGTGCGCGTCCACTACCGGGGCGCCCTCCTGGACGGGGTTATCTTTGATAGTTCCTATGACCGGGGCGAGCCTGTGGAATTCCCCCTGGACGGGGTCATCTCCGGCTGGAGCGAGGGCCTCCTCCTCATGAAAGAAGGGGGCAAAAGCCGCCTCTACATCCCTTCGCGCCTTGCGTATGGCGCCCAGGGCGCAGGCAGCGCCATCCCGCCCAATGCGACCCTTATCTTCGAAGTTGAATTGCTGGAAATCATCCCCCCGCCGGAGGGGGACGATTTATATTACGATGAATAGCATGGTTGTATAAAGCCCAGGGGCTTATTTGTTTTTTAAATACGCTCCTATTATCTCCCCAAGGGGGTTTTGCTCCAGGCAGACGATTTTCTTTTCCCGTTCGTAGCTGTCCTGGGAGTCTGAGGCATGGGCGGTGTTGACCATTATGCTGGAGCCGAATTCGCGGCGTATAGTGCCGCCCGGCGCTTTGAGGGGATCTGTGGGGCCAAGGACATCCCGGATTTTTGAAATGGCGTCTTCGCCTTCGTAGACCAGGATCATGCACATAACCGGTCCGCTTTTGTCTGCGTCTTCAGGGGGACAGACGCCGGGGCGGCAGCCGGACATAAATTCTATTATCTTTCTGAACTGATCCACTGCATATTCAATACCGAAACTTTCAGCCAGGGCATTTTCGACTTTTTTGTCCAGGGGAACCTGGAATTCTTTTTCCAGAATTTCCCTGGCCTTTTGGCCGAAAAGAGGGGCCAGTTTTTCTTTTAAGCCGCCCTCCACGGGTCCGTAAAATTCCAGGGCCTGGTGCATGGAAAAACGGTGCACTTTGATGCCCACTATGCGCAGGCCGGTTCTGGAAAACATATCGATAATGGTTCCGGGCTTGGATGAAGCATATTTCCAGTTGTCCGGCTTGAGAATCACCAGGGTGCGTTCAATCTTCGAAGGCTCCGGGTAATTCATATTCTTGATGATGTTTTCGTTGTTTTTGAGGAGATAACGGGAAAAGAGTTCCAGGTTTTCGTCGGCCAGCACCTGCTGCCTTGGAGTAAGGACCGCGGGTTCAAAATAGATGATTTCTTTCGGGTTATCCGGGGAAAAAATAAGGTCGGCATAGGTATCCCTGATGGTTTCGCCGTTGATGGATTCTATGCTGCGGTTTTCGGGGAAGAGGGCGCCGCAGATGTCCGAGAGCTTGCGGCAGGCGTTTTCGCCCCTGAAGATGAGGATCAGGGTACGGTGCCGCCTTCCGCCCGAAGGGCTTAAGCTTCTGATGATGTAATCGGATAAGAGATCCGCACCGCTGTTCAGGTTTTCCTGGTTCTGGCTTCGCAGGGAAGCTGCGTATTCCCGGGCAAATTCTGCATCCGGCGCAATCATCTGGGCGCCGACCAGTTCCAAATCCAAACGGGATAGGAGCCGGGATATAACGCCCCCTGTCCTGCTCTTGGCAATGGTATAAGGGGTCACCATCACATAAGAGAGGGTTTTTTCCATTTATGTGTATCTCCTGTTCTTGAATAAATTTAGCATGGGAAGCCCCCTTTTGTCCATGATAATTTATGTTTATAATGAAAAGCTGCTTAATAAGGAGTTTTTTAATGCTTAAGACTATGCGGAACATCGGCATCATGGCTCATATTGATGCAGGGAAAACCACAACCACGGAACGTATCCTCTATTATACCGGGAAGAGCCACCGCATAGGCGAAGTGGACGATGGCGAAGCCATCATGGATTGGATGGAGCAGGAGCAGGAAAGGGGCATCACTATACAAAGCGCCGCCACCACTACCTATTGGAAACGCCTGGGCATTAAAGGTGAAAATATCGATGCTGCAAAGCTGCCCCAATACCAGATCAATATTATCGATACCCCCGGCCATGTGGATTTTACCGCCGAGGTCGAGCGTTCCTTAAGGGTCCTCGACGGGGCCATCGCAATCTTCGACGCTGTCCATGGCGTGGAGCCTCAGACCGAAACCGTGTGGCGCCAGGCTGAGCATTATAAAGTCCCCTGCATAGGCTATGTAAATAAAATGGACAGGGTGGGGGCCGATTTTTTCCCGGTCCTGGATGATATCAGGGCCAAGCTTGCAGCCAATCCTGTGGCTGTCCAGATCCCTCTGGGTAAAGAAAACAATTTTGAAGGCGTCATAGATCTCATCGAAATGAAGGAGATACGCTGGGATTCTGCTACGGATGGCGAAGAAATGGACATCACCCCCATTTCGGGAGAAAGGGAAGCCCTTGCCAAAGAGTGGCGGGAAAGGCTCATCGACGCCCTTTCGAGCGTTTCCGATGCGGTCACCGAAAAATACCTGGCCGGCGAGGAGCTTCCCTCCGAGCTGATACGCAGCGAATTGCGCAAAGCAGTTATTAGCCGCGCCGTGCTTCCCATATTTGCGGGGGCTTCCCGGAGGAACATGGGGGTCCAGCCCCTCATCGACGCGGTGGTGGATTATCTTCCTGCTCCTGACGAGACCGTGCCCGCTGTGGGCCATCACCTTAAAAAAGATGAAGACATTACCATCCCCTGCGATCCCAATGCCATCCCCCTGGGCCTGGTTTTCAAGATCCAGAATGATCGCGAGGCGGGAAGCCTCTGTTATGCGCGCATGTATTCCGGCTCGATCAAGCCTGGCACCATGGTCTTCAATGTGGGCAAGAAAAAGCGGGAACGGGCAAACCGAATTCTCCGTATGCACTCCAACAAGTCCGAGCCCATGGACTCACTCCAGGCAGGGGACATCGGGGTCATCATAGGCTTGAAGCTCGCCCAGACCGGGGACACCATAGGCAGCGAAGGCTGGCCCGTGCTGCTCGAAAAGATGCAGTTTCCCGAGCCTGTCATCTCTGTTTCCATGGAGCCGAAAAACCTTTCGGAACAGGAAAAGCTCAAGGAGATACTTGCCCTCCTTTCCAAAGAAGATCCAACCTTCACCGCAAGGGAAGACGATGAAACAGGGCAGCTCATTATTTCGGGCATGGGTGAACTCCACCTGGATGTCCTGGTAACCCGCATCATCAAGGAATACAGTGTAGGCGCCAGGGTGGGGAATCCCCAGGTTACTTACCGCGAGTCAATCAGTACTGCTGTTGAAAGAACCGAAACTTTCTCCAAGGTTGTGGCAGGCAAAGAAAACGCCGCTTCCCTTACCCTCAGAATTGAACCCCGGGAGCGGGGCCAGGGAAACAACTTTGCCTGGGCAGTAAAAAATTCCGCTATCCCCGACGAAATCAAGGATGCTGTGGAGAGGGGCGTCAACGGCGCGTTCCAGTCGGGCATAGCCCTGGGCTACCCCTGCATAGACATTGGTGTAACTGTTGTCAATGCCGTTTACTCTGAGCTTACCGGTACCGAGTTCGCCTTTGAAGCCTGCGCCAGCCTTGGTTTTGACGAGGCCTGCAGGAATGCCGCCCCCATACTCCTTGAACCCATCATGGCGGTGGATCTTGTCGCGCCCAAGGAATTTGTGGGGGATGTAATCAGCCTGGTTACCCAGAGGGGCGGCCAGGTATTGAGCATGGATTCCAAACCTGGGGGCGACGAAGTAAAGGCCCAGGCGCCCATGGCAAAGATGTTCGGTTTTATGACTTCACTCCGTTCGGTAAGCCAGGGACGCGCAACCTTTACCATGGAATTCTCCCACTTCGAAAAGAAGGCGGAGAGATAAGCATTGCTATCAAGCTTACGCTTTTTTCCCTGTTATAGCGATGAGCCTGATGGGCGATCCTGAGCCGCCCTTGAATTTGTTGGGCAGTCCTATAACATAAAAGAAAACAGGCAGGACTTTAAGGTTTTTGATGTTTTCTATAATGGGTATGCCTTTGCCTAATAGCACATAATGGGCTTCGTCGGCGCTTCCAAAGGCGTCGATGGCAAGGCAGTCGCAGCCCGCAGCTTTGATTCCTTTTTCTGCCAAATATTCCGCGCAGCCTTTTGAAATTCCGGGCCAGTCTTTTAGATATTCAGCCGAATTGGGCTGTATGCGATATTTATCATCCCAGCCAAAACGGAACATGACAATATCGCCTTTGTTGATTTCACCGTTTTTCTGCTCGAATGCCTTTACCGCGTTTTCATCGAAGAGCCCTCTTGCGGGCAGATTCAGGGCATCAATGCGCACGCCCCGGCCCATAACGGTTTTAACGGGAAGCTCGTCAATGGGACAGGCATGGGGAATAAAATGCTTTGGCGCATCGATATGGGTGCCCGTATGCTCCGACATGACAATCATGGAGTGCAGTGCCGCATTCCCCGAATCGTAGCTTTCGTATACTACTGAACCGTAACGCGCCTGGGTGGGCCATGCGGGCATGCCTGATTCCAGGGTATATGAAAGGTCTACAATTTCGGCACTGTCCATGATTCCTGCCAAAATTTCAGGCAGGCTTTCCATTTCCCCGGCTTCCCCCATATTTTCCTTCCTGCTTATTTCAAGAGTTTAAAGGTAACTTCCAACAATTTATCCATTTCCAAAGGCTTGGCAAGGTGGGAGTTCATTCCCGATGCAATGGCTTTGTCTATGTCTTCCTTAAAAGCATTCGCAGTCAAGGCTACGATAGCCACGCTTTTTGCATCTTCCCTGTCCAGCTTTCGTATCGCCATGGAAGATTCGTAGCCGTTCATGTTGGGCATCTGCACATCCATGTAGATGATATCAAAATAATTCGGCGGCGAAGCTTTAAAAGCTTCCAGGGCTTCAATACCGTCTGCGGCTTCCTCAATTAATATTCCTGTATATTCGAGCATGTTTACTGCGATAAGCCTGTTGATATCAACATCGTCTACAATGAGGGCGCGCTTTTCTTTAAGTTTCCCTTCAATATCGGTAATGGCAATCTTTATTTCTTCTTCGGGTTTTGCCTCGGGAAGCCGGATTTCAAAGCTAAAGACGCTTCCTTCGCCGACTTTGCTTTCTACGGTAATGTTTCCGCCAAAGAGCTGGATTATGCTCTTCGAAATGGCAAGCCCAAGGCCTGTTCCGCCGTACCTTTGCGAAATTTGATTGGAAGTCTGTTCAAAGGGCTTAAAGAGGTTTTTTATAGCTTCTTCGGATATTCCTATTCCTGTGTCCCTTACCGAAAAGGCCAGCAGCGCTTTGCCGTCTTTGCGTTCCTTTATAGAAACGTTGAATTCAATTCTGCCCATCTCGGGAGTGAACTTAACCGAGTTCCCCAAAAGATTTATAAGTACCTGCCGGAGCCTTAATGAATCGCCGATAAAGAAAGCGGGTTCTTCAATATCCGCATTAACTGTAAAGGTAATATTTTTATCATTGCACCGGGGTTTAATAATAGTAGTAACAGTGCTAATCAGTTTGGGGAGATCCAGAAGCTCGTCAGAAAGCTCTATTTTGCCTGCTTCAATTTTGGAAATATCCAATATGTCGTTAAGAAGGCCCAGAAGATGCTGGGACGAGGTTTCTATCTGGCCTATGTTTGCAAGTATCTCTATTGGGTTGGGTTCCGGTTCTGATATTTTCTTTTTAACAATGCCTGTCATGCCTATGATGGCATTCATGGGGGTGCGTATCTCGTGGCTCATCCTGGCGAGGAAATCGCCCTTATGTTCATTGGCCCTGTTGGCATCGGCCACGGCTTTTTCAAGCTCTTCCTGGGTATGGCGGAGTTCTTCTTCGATGAGTACCCTGGTAGAAACATCACGGCCGAATCCCAGTATGCCTGCCAGTACGCCGGTATTATCAAAGACCGGTGTAAGGACAGTATCGAGAATTTCCTTATGCCCGTCCGCAAATACCAGGCGCTGCTCAATGTAGAAAGGTTTGCCTGTTTCCATAACCTTTCTGTTGTTTTCCTGGAAAGCCTCAAGAAGAAGGCAGGGTACTATTTCTTTTTCATTCTTGCCCGCTATTTCGGTGGATGCTATGCCGCTTAACGAGGCATAACGGGGGTTGGCTGCCAACAGCTTGCCTTTGGTATCCTGGTACCAGATGAGATCGGGAGATGCCGAGAAGATGGATTCCAGAAGATTCTTTTGTTCTGCGGTTTGCTGCTGCTGTTGTATTAATTCAGTTACATCAGTAGTGGTAATAATGTAACCGATCTTTTTTCCTTCTTTATCGGTAAGGTAGGTAGCCTCGCCTTTATAGTAACAATTATGGGGAGCAAAAAAGATAATTTCCGATTCCCTGCTTCCCTCTAAGGCTGTTATAGGATCATATTCGGAATGAATAGGATACACAGAATAATCGTAATAGTACAGACCTACTACTTCTTCACGCTCTTTGCCCATAACAGCAAGACTTAACTCATTGACATAGATAATGACCAGATCCTTATTGGTAATTACCAGAGGACCCCTGTCGGCTTCTACAAGACTGTCGGCCATTTCATCAAATGAGTCTGCCAGGGTGCCTATCTCATCTTTTACCGGCGCATGGAAACGGAATTGCCGCTCTCCCGAACGGAAGCGGGAAATCCCCCGGTTGAGGTTCGTAATACTCCCCGTCAAAGACGAGGCCATCCAGACAGCGATAAGAACCACGAGAAGTATCATGAAACCAGCGGATATGACAAGCTTAATGGTTGTAGACAAGAGATTGGAAGAAATGGCCCTGGAGCTGTCGTTAGTGGCCCTTAAGAGTTCCTGGTTAGTCTCGGCGTTAACCCGGTCGAGTATGGCCTTGGTCTCCAGGGCAGGCCGCTGGAAATCTTCAAGCCCTGCGCCTATGGCTACAAATCCGAAGCCCCGTTTCGTGTTTCCGTAATTGCCCGTATAATAGGGGATGGTAGCCGCAGTATTGGGCTTCCAGATTCCGCTCCAGAGTATAAGGAAAGAACCCGAGCCTCCTTCGGCGGTTAGATCCATCCAGCCTGTGCACTGGGGAGCATTGTTGAGGTAGCGGCCGTCAAGGCCGACAAAACCTGCGGCGGTTAATTCAGGCGCAGGTTTTTTTGTTCTGGACTGCTCGTCGAAAATGGGCCAGTTGGTTCGTTCTACAAAGTCGTCCCATTTTTCTATGCCGCTGGCTTTCCATGCGTTGTAGATCTTGTCTTCCAGCCAGGGTACCTGGGGGTCCCCGGTTTCCGGATCAAACCCTACGATGGAATGATGGCGGGGATGGCAAATACTGCGGCACTTATAATCCCAGATAAAGGCATAGTTGCCCTCGAAAGCGCTGGGCATTTCCACATAGCGTTCGTTCATTGGGGTAACATGATCCACAAATTCCATAATATGATCGTGGTCGAGGGCGAGGGTAACGTAGCCGGAAATCCTGCCGTTACGCATTACCGGCGCAGCCCAGCGTACTATGCCCCTGAACCGTTTGCCGGTGGGGTTTTCCTGTCCCGCATAAGCTTCTTCCTCGGGCTGCCAGTTTAACTTTCTGGCCGCAACATTTTCAGGGTTATACATGCCTATGAGGTGAGATCCCACATAGGCGCCTATCACATCGGAAACATAAATTTCGCCGGGTTTCAATTTTTTTAATTCTTCAAAATAATTTTCCGCTTTTACAAAAGTATTCTGCTTTATGGAGATGTTCTTTTTTGTTTTATCCATGAGGTTCGAAGTGGTAATTTTTATAATTTCATTTCCATTCAAATCAACGTAAGTCATTTCATGGTATAGAGGACTGTCTTTGGTTTCCCAAAGTATCCGGGGGGTGTTGCGATAGTTGGTATCGTTCTCGGTATTTGATGATGCAGAATAAGAACCTGTTTGCAGATCTTCCGCAGGAACCCAGGTTTTTTTGTCTTCCGAAAGCACCCATTCGCGCTGCTTCACCAGTACCCCAAGTTTATGATCCAGAAAATGACGGTATAAAGCGTCGTTTGGTTCAAGCCCTGCAGCATAGAGTATGTCGTCGTCCCTTGCGTAAAGAAAATCCGCAATCTGCCGCGCTAAATCGGTACTGGTGCGTTCTATCTGTTCAGTGGCCGAATTGTTTAGGGCAGCTACAGAGTCTTCAACCGCCAGATCCCCAAGGCGCACCAGGGCAATGTTGGCCTTTTCCTTTAATTCTTCAGCGCTGCGTTTCAGTTCATTTCCCAAATTCTGGGACTGTGTCCAGGCTATAATGGTGAGGGCTATCAAAGGTATTACTTTTATTACTAAAAATATCAGAATGAGTTTGGCCCGCATTCCGATACCCAAACCATTGATAAAAGATTCAACTGCGTATCTGATTTTGTGGATTAATTTTACGAAAAGATTCATTTTCTTGCCGACCTGCCTACTTTCCTGCCCTGAAAAGGCGGGAGAAAAATCTTATGATTGCGTTGAGTATTCTGCGGAAAAAAGAAGGGTTTTTAAGGCGGTAAATACGCCGGGTAGCTTCGGCTATTTCTTCAGTGTTAAAATCCTGGCGCTGAATGTTTTCTTCAACTTCATATTCCAGCCTGGAAAGCTTGTCGGGGAATTCAGCCACTACCGCGTTGATGGTACGCCAGCCCAATGACTTGGCAGCTTCAAGCCTTCTTTCCCCTGCGATGAGGGCATTGTCATTGGTTATTACTATGGGATTGATCTGCCCGAAATGCTTGAGGCTGTCCGCCAGGGAAGCTATATCCCCCAGATCCTTGCGTATCCTCTTTTTCACCTTTATATCTTCTATGGAAACTTGCATTCTGGCTTGCCTAATCCAATAACGGGTTATAAGCCGGCAGTTCCAGGCCATTATTTGGGACCGGATCAGTCGGCATGGTCTGTGAATCAGTAGTATTACTGTTTCTGGAAGTACTGTTCCTGCCGGAAGCCGTGGAATTCCTGCTATTGGTTCTGGCAGAAGAATTTCTGTTGGTATTAGCGCTATTCCTGTTTGAAGTGCGCTCCTGGTATTCAGCGGGCAGGGTGGGCATGGTAAGGGTTTTAAGGAGATCCGCATCGTCAATGGTGAGGGTGTCGGATCTTAAACGTTCAAGATTCACTTCTACGGAACCTGTATTGCCGTGTATGTTGCAGTAGAGACTAGGCTGGGTTCCTTCGAGGAAGGGGAGGGTGACATCCCCCTGGTTGCAGGCGGCGGTTTTTAACAGCCCCGACTTAGCGCAGACCGTCACATCAATAATGCCCGAAGTGGGGCGCACAAAATCTTTAAAGGCAAGGCCCTGGTGAACCTCGCGCATAAAGTCTGCCCATACGGGGCCTGCCAAGGTAGAACCAGTGAGGTTGACGCCAAGGGAGTTGCCGGGTTTGTCAAAGCCGAACCAGATAGCGGTTGTGTAGTAAGCCGAGAACCCAACAGTCCAGGCGTCAGACCAGTTCTGGGGAGTTCCGGTCTTGCCCGCCATGGGCATTCTGAAATTCTTGCCGTTTTCGTCTTTGAAGCTGAATTTATAACTCCAGTTGTCCGCAGGGTTGAGGGAGGGACCCGCAAGAGTACCCTGTTCAACTGTTTTCTTGAGCATGCTGACCATAACGTACGCATTCTGGGGGCTGATGATCTGAATATCGTTTCCGAGGCGCCGCTGCCTGAGCCTCAAATCGCGCTCTATATCCAGCACCACTTTTCCGCTTCTGTCCTCTACGGAACGTATGGCCATAGGTGTTACTTCCCGGCCCTGATTGGCAAAAGTTGCAAAAGCCTTTGCCATTCTTAAGGGGGATGTCGAGATAATGCCAAGACCCAGGGGGTACACCCTGGGGAAAATGCGGCGTATGTCGTCGGGGCTGGTATAGCCCAGAAGGGCGGAGGCCCGGTTTATGGCGGCGTCAAATCCTATGGTGTCCAGGACCTTAAGGGAAGGAACATTCATGGACTGGGCCAAGGCGTCATAGAGCAGGACAGAGCCCTTCCACTCGCCCCTGAAATTGAGAGGCAGATAAGGGGTGCCGTCTTCGTTGTGGAATACTATGGGCACATCGTTGATAAGGGAAGTGGGGGTAAGCTTACGGCTGTCTATGGCTGCGGAATAGTAAAGGGGCTTGAAAGAACTTCCGGGCTGCAGGTTCCCCTGGGTAGCCCTGATGAGCTGGTTGGATTCGTCGTACTTGGAACCCCCGATAATTGCCGTAATGTAGCCTGTTTCGTTTTCTATGGAAACAAGGGCGCCCTCTACCACGTTCTGTTCAGTATTGGTTTTAAGGGCGGCAAAACCCGTATTGGTCAAAGGTTTCAGATCCGAGATGCCGAAGGCCAGGGCTGCCAAATCTATTACCGGATTAATGACCTTGGTGTAACGGGCCATGGCCTTTGATTCGCTTTGCGTGCTGGAAGCATCGTGAATATCCTCGATATTAAAGTAGAGGGCCAGAAGATCCACTATGGGAATATAGGTGCGCTCCGCCTGGACATTGCTGGATCCGGAAGACCTTGTGTATTCCGCATTGGCCTTCGCAAGACCCTGGGCCATGAATTTTGCCGCCGCTTCCTGATGCTTGAGGTTCAGGGTGGTGTATACGGTATAGCCATCGCGGTAGTAATCCATGGTGCCGTACATCATGCCGTCCAGTTCGCGGCGCACATATTCGGAGAACCAGGGCGCCTTGTCTTCGCGGTTATAGTAGGCCGCGATGGAAGCCCGGGTATAATCGTAATTGTCCCAATACTCGCTAAAGGAAGCATCCGCTTCTTCCCGTGTGGTATAGCCGAATTCGATCATGCGGTCCAGGACAGCCTGCTGCCTGTCCATGGCGTCGTTGGGGTTGTTCAGGGGATTGTAGCGGGTGGGGCTTGAAAGCTGGATCACCAGGAGGGCCGATTCAGCCAGGCTGATTTCCCTTGCGCTGTGGCCGAAGAAATACTGGCTTGCGGTCTCTACCCCGTAAACCCCGGGGCCCATGATCATATAGTTGAGGTAGATTTCGAGGATCTCATTTTTTGTATAGCGCCTTTCCATCTGGAAGGCCCACCAGAGTTCGCGTATTTTACGGGTGATGGTGTACTCGCTCCGGTCGGTGTAGAGGGTACCCGCTACCTGCTGGGTGATGGTGGAGCCGCCGCCCCAGTTTTTGCCTATGAGCCTTCCAAAGGCGGCCCTGGCAATACCCCTGACACTGAAACCTTTGTGGTTGTAAAAATCCGGATCTTCCCTCGCCAGCACCGCGTAGATGAGGTGCCGGGGAAGGTCGTTGAGGGAGATCATTTCCCGCTTTTCGTCAGCTGAAAATTCAGTCACCAGGTTCCCGTTGATGTCCATTATTTTAGTCGGCAGTGCCGGCGCGAAGTCTATGAAGTTTTCCTGGTTCTTGATATTGGAAGTTTCAGCCAGGGACAGCCCCAGGGCTATCCCGATAACCACCGCCGCAGCCACTGTAAGGGCTGCCAATGCGCGGATAAGGATAGCAAATAGTATGGAAGGACTTTGCACTATAATAAGAGCTTACGTAAAGGAAGGCTATTTGTCAAGGTTTTCCATGGAAGGCGCCCATTGAAAGGTACTGCATGGCTCTAAAAAAAGGCTGACCGCGGAAACCGCAGCCAGCCCTGCCCTTGAGGCAATCGGAAATATAGTGATTTGGGAGGGGAACTATAGTTCCGACATTTAAAATATCGGAGCAGACAGGCAAATTCTTAATAAAAAGCACAAAATCCGGGAAATTAATCGTCTTCTGTGATGTCAACATCCACCGACAGGGCTATTTTGTAGGTTTTTCCCTTCTGCACCGTTACAGGGCGAATGATAGAATAGTCGCTCACCTGGAAACGGACCTCGTGGAATCCGGGTTCCACAGGATGGGGCAGCTGAGGATCTCTCACCAGCACATTATCCAGGAAAATTCGGGCATTTTCAGGATATTCAAAGAGTATGAGGGGGGTAGGGTCCTGGAGTTCCACCTGGACATCGAGGACTTTTGCCCGTTCTACCACAAAACGGCGGCTTTCATTGCGGTAATCTTCGGAAACCAGCACCAGGCTATGTTCCCCCTCTTTAAGGAGTAGTTCCTCATCCTGATTCTCCACCAATTTGTCATCAATGAGGATGGACACAGGCTGTTTCGGCAGCTGCTCGGGGTAATGCAGCACGAGTTTAACCGCCCCCTCATCGCTCAATATCGGCTTGGCCGCCAGGCGGAACACCATGTTCTCTATCTCCTCGCTTATCCCCTTGATAACCGGCATGAGCCTGAAAAGCAGGGGAAAGGTGGAGGGGGCTACAACGCCTGTGGGTATCATTATATACGGGGAAGCCCTGAGTCCATGGCCTTGCCTTAGGGGTATCTGCCAGGTGCTTTGGACTTTGCCGGGCATGGCCTCGATATGCAATTGCCTGGCTTCTATGTCAGCAACCCCCTGGGCCGGAAGGTTTGAGAGATTGTTGTAGAGCAGCACGCCGAGGCTTCCGCTGTAAGAAATCCAACGTTGGGGGGCGGTGAGTTCCAATTGCACTCCCCTGAAAAACCTGATGTCCCCGGAAAGCTGGATTGCCGCTGTGGAGGTATAGGTGAGGGGGAGGCTTGAGCCTTCAAGGTTATCCAGGGATATGACAATGATCCCTGCATTGAGTATGCGGAGAGGCTCCGCATAGAGCTTAAAGTTTGCGAGGCATAAACATACTAAAAGTACCCTGCGGAGCTTCATTTTTCCCTGCTCTTAAAAAATCAGCTAGCGAAAGATCCCAAGCAGCCTGCCGGGGTCTCTGGCCCTGCCGTTCTGCCTGAGTTCGAAATGAAGGTGGGGCCCTGTGGACTGTCCTGTGGAACCTACCCTCCCTATAAGGTTACCTGATCGAAGCTCCTGGTTCAAGGTGGTTTCGATTTTTGAGAGGTGGCCGTAAAGGCTTACCCAGTTGTCCCCGTGGCTTATGATGATGTAATTCCCAAAGACGGGATCGTTGCCTTGCTCGTTCACCACCCCGTCCCTGGCAGCATAAACCTCGGCCCCCTCCGGGCTGGCAAGGTCCAGGCCCTGGTGCACCCCGGGACGGCCTGTAACCGGGTTGACCCTTGGCCCGTAAGGGCTTGAAACCTGGAAATTTTCCAAGGGATAGTGAAAACCCTTGTTGAGGAAAAAGGCCCTTTCGGTGGGGCTTAAATCCTCACCCGGCAGGAAGCGAAACCGGGTTTTGGTCTTCCCTGCCCCGATGAAAAGCCACACCCCCTCTTCCCTTTGGGAGGAGCCGAGGAGCCGTTCAAGATCGTTCCCCGGTTTTTCAGGTATGAACAATCCCGGGGAAGAGGGGAGGAGCAGAGGCTCCCCGTTTTTCAAGTCTTCGGGATGGGAAAGCCGGTTCAGGGTTGCCAGGGCCGCGTAGGGTATGTTGCAGCGGGCTGCAAGGCCCAAAATATCATCACTTTCCAAAGGTACATAGGCATAGACCGTGAGCGACTCCGCCATGGCTTCAGGGGGAATTTGGGCCAGGAAAAGCCGTTTCCTGGCCGTTTCCACATCAGAAAGGTATTGCTTAAAAATAGCATCCCGCGAATCAAGGCGCAAAATGAGGGGCAGGCTGAGGCTGCCGTTTTCACCAGCCCCCAGGAGGGGCAGAACAAACAAGAGGAAATAAAAAAAAGGCAAGGGTTTACCCTTGCCTTGGCTCGTCAAAAAGCCGCCCACTATTCCTCAGCAATTGCTTCGGTGGGGCAGACACCGGCGCATGCGCCGCAGCTCACGCACTTTCCGGGATCGATCCAGCGCTTCCCGTCTTTTTCGGAAATTGCTTCCACGGCACATTCGCTGTCACAGGAACCGCAGTTAACGCACGCATCTCCAACCTTGTAAGCCATAATACACCTCTCTAACGGTAAATTTTCATCTACGATACACTACCTGATCTTTTTTTTCAATACATGCCCTTTGGCTCCGGATTTGCGCCCGGCGCCAGCAGCGGGCTCAATACCCAGCGCGTTCCGGATCAGATCGTAAAAGCCTGAAAATATTGTATCTGAGTCATATTGATGGAGCATAGGGATATGGGCAAAGGGCGTGGTCTCGAATTCCAGATCGAAAATGAAGGACAGGGTAATATTCATCAGGATGGTAGCGGTAATATCCGGGTCTTTGAGGGGACGTATGCTCCCGTCGGCATTTCCCTTGCGCAGTATATCGGTAAGTATAGCCCTGAATCCGGAAAATTCCTGTTCCATGCCGGCATTATTGCCGGGCTGTCCGGTGAGGGTCGGCAGCCTGAAGTAGAGCGCGATATTCGGATCCCTGCGGAGGGTTTCAAAAAAGAACAGAAAGGCTTCCATCTGTTCGGCGCCGGCAGCCTGTGCAGGTATGGCTTCCTGCATCTTGAGCTTAATGCGGTCCGTGTTTATGGAGATCAGCTCGGAAAGAATCTGGGCCTTGGTGCTGAAATGAGAATAGACCGTGCCGATGCTGACATCGGCTTTATTGGCTATCTCCCGGATGGTTGTTTCCCCGTATGAGTGTTCAGCGGCAAAAAGCTGTTTCGCGGCTGCAAGGATGCGCCCCTTGGCCTCTTTTTTCTTCCGATCAACCCGGGATTCCATTGCATTATTGTAATGGAATTGAAGCATGTTGTCCATAAAATAAGTCTGTGGTATCATGATCGCCATGGGATTAATCTTTTTAGGCATCCTGGCTGTAGGCATACTGGTCGTGATTGTGTACTTCTTTTTGTCCAAGAAGTCGTCGAAGACGTTGAAGCTGGCGGCTTTGGGGGCCTTGATCTTGAGCGGCATCGCACTGGCGGTTTGCGCTTTCTTTTTGTTTTCCGGCTCCGGGGTTAGCCCGGCTGGCCCCTATGATGCTCCAGCCCTGACCCAGGCAGCCCCGCCGGCAAAGAACACCAATATTACCGGCCTGGTTATTTTCCTTGCGCTGCTCCTGGCATTCTTCGGGTTTATTATTTACCTTGGCATGAAAGATCAGAAGAAGAAAATCCTGGACAATGCCATTGCCAATACCAAAGATTCAGATTTGGAAGAAGATAGTTTTTAATCAATACCGGAGGATGCCGCGCTGTTAACGTACAAACACACCCGCTACGCCTGCTATATTGGCTATGTGGTTCAAGCCATAGTCAATAATCTGGCGCCCTTGTTTTTCATCATATTTTCCGAAAGATACAATATCTCCTATGCGGGCCTTGGCTCCTTGGTTATGCTCAACTTCCTTATCCAGCTCATTGTGGATGCCTTCTGCATCAAGTTTGCGGCGCGCATCGGGTATAAGAAGCTTCTTGTCATAGCCCAGGCAGCCAGCGCCCTGGGGCTCATACTCCTCGGGGTGCTGCCCCTCTTCATCACGCCTATTTATACCGCCTTGATAATGGCAGTCGTGGTCTATGCTTTCGGAGGCGGGCTTTTGGAAGTGCTGGTAAGCCCTGTGGTGGACGCCATTCCGGGGGAGGCGGAACAGAAGCCCGCTGCCATGAGCCTGCTCCATTCTTTTTACTGCTGGGGCCAGATGGCAGTAATACTGGTGTCCACATTTTTACTGTCGATTATCGGCCTTGATCGCTGGTATATACTTCCTGTACTGTGGTCTGTAATTCCCCTGGCAAACATGTTCCTTGTAGCCCAGGTGCCCATAGTGCCCGCCATAGCGGAAAAAGACGCCATGGGCCTCCGGGGCATGATGAAGGCGCCGGTGTTCTTTGTGTGCCTCCTCATGATGCTCTGCGCGGGCGCCAGCGAGCAAGCGGTAGCCCAGTGGGCCTCCCTCTTTGCGGAAAAAGCCCTGGGGGTTCCCAAGGTCATGGGCGATGTTTTTGGCCCTGCAATGTTTGCGCTTTTCATGGGCCTGGGCAGGGTCATCCATGGCCTCCGGGGCGGTAAGATGAACCTTTTCGCCTATATGTTCTTCTGCAGCATCCTTTGCATACTCTGCTACCTGGGCATCACCCTGGTGCCCCATCCTGTGGTGCAGCTCATAGCCTGCGCCCTGACCGGTTTCGCCGTGAGCATCATGTGGCCTGCCGCCTTCTCCCTTTCAAGCGCCCGCTTCCCCATGGGCGGCGCTGCCCTCTTTGCGGTGCTGGCCCTCATGGGCGACATGGGCTGTTCTTCCGGCCCCTGGATCGTGGGCCTTGTTACCGATGCTGTGGGCAGCATTCGGGCGGGCATACTGGTGTGCATAGTATTCCCCGTGCTCTTTTTGGTGACCCTGTTCTTTTTAAAGAAGCAGACGAAAGAAATGAAGCAGTAAACCCGCTACCTCTTTAGTTCAGCCAAAGCTTTTTCCCGGACATCGATGATGCGGTCGCACCAGGCGTCGAATTCGGGGTCTTCTTTTTGGCATTCCTTGTGGGACAGCATGTATTCGATGGTTTTCCGGGCGCCCTGGTCGAAGCGGATTATGGCAGTGAAACCCGGTACAAGGCTTTTGAGTTTGGCATTGTCGAAGACCGCGCAGTTGGCTTTGTCGCCTATGAGGCCGCCCTGGAAATCGTAAGGGCCTGCGGCGTGGAGGAATTCGCTGGAGATGTGGACGGGCTTGAGGGGGACACCCAGGATGGACGCCACGGTTCCGTATATTTGATTCCAGGTGAGGACTTCGTCGGAGGTGATCTGCACCATCTCGCCCAGGGCGTGGGCATTGCCCATAAGGCCAATGAAAGCCTCGGCGAAATCGCTCGAATGGGTCGTGGTCCAGAGGCTTGTGCCGTCGCCGTGGACGATCACCTGTTTGCCTTCGAGCATGCGCTTCAAGGTCTGCCAGCTTCCGTTTTTGCCGTGTATGCCCAGGGGCACGCTCCGCTCATCGTAGGTGTGGCTGGGGAGCACTACAGTGATGGGGAAGCCTTCTTCCCGGTACTTATGGTAAAAGAATTCCTCGCAGGCTATTTTGTTCCGTGAATATTCCCAGAAGGGGTTGGAATGGGGGGTTCCCTCGGTAATGCGGTAGCTGGAAGGGGGCTTCTGATAGGCCGAGGCCGAGCTTATAAAGATATACTGCTTGGTCTTGCCTTTGAAAAGCCGGTAATCCCGCTCAGCCTGCTGGGGCGTCATGATGATAAAATCGGCAACCACATCGAAGCTCAGGGCTTTGATCTTCTCCGCTGCTTCCTCTTCGTTGTTGATGTCGCAGGTGATCTCGTTTACCCCGGCGGGGAGTATGCTGTGACGGTTCCCCCTGTTGAGGAGCCAGAGTTCCCAGCCCCGGTCAGCCAGTTTCCTGGTGATGGCGGTGCTGATGGTGCCTGTGCCGCCTACAAATAATGCTTTCATGGTAAAATGATTATACAACAGGGCATGGGAGATTTCAATGCCTCGCGTTGCCTCATAAATAATCTAACCCAAAACAGGGAATGCCTCATAATAAAATTCTAACCCAAATTATGTAGCCTATATCCGGTAACAAGGGTACCGGAGGGCTCAATGGGGTTAACGATGAAAGAGAAACAGGCGCTTGCCAGAGAAATCAGCATGCGGTATCGCAAAGCCGGGAAAAAGGGCAAGACCGCTATCCTGGACGAGTTTGTCCAGAACACAGGGTACAACCGGAAATACGCCCTGCACCTTTTGGCGAATTGGGGGAGAACGGAACTGGTCAGACTGGCCGGAAGGGTTGTTAAGCTCAAGGCCGATGCGTTTAAAAAACGAAAAGCAGGGGGAGGGCGGAAGCCGGTCTACCAGGCGGCAACGATAAAAGCCCTCAAACTGATTTGGGAGTTCTTTGATTACATGTGCGGGAAAAGGCTTTCCCCCTTCCTCCGGGAACAGATGCCTTTCCTCAATCCCTGCAAGGAGTTTGGCATCACCAAGGAGGTAAAGGCGCAGCTGCTTGCCATAAGCCCCGCCACCATCGACCGGAAGCTCAAGCCTGAACGGAAGAAGCTGGAATTAAAAGGACGGAGCGCCACACGGCCCGGCGGCCTCCTCAAGCACCAGATCCCCATCCGTGTCTTTTATGCCTGGGATGAGAGGAAACCGGGCTTTTTTGAGCTGGATACGGTGGTTCATGACGGCGGAAACGCCTCAGGCGAGTTCTGCTGTACCCTCAATGCCACCGATGTCTATTCAGGCTGGGTGGAGCTCCGCGCCCTCCTCAACAAGGCCCATCGCTGGGTTAAAGAGGAGGTGTCTCTCTTCCCCTCCCAGTTTCCCTTCCCCCTTTTGGGCATCGACAGCGATAACGGCGGGGAGTTCATTAATTACCAGCTCAAGGCATGGTGTGACGAACACCGCGTCCAGTTCACCCGCAGCCGTTCCTACCACAAGAACGACAACTGCTTCGTGGAGCAGAAAAACGACATGACCGTCCGCAGGACCGTGGGGTACTATCGCTATGACACCCTCCAGGCCAGAGACGCCCTGGCCGAGGTCTACCGCCATCTCTGTCCCCTGCTCAACTATTTTTACCCTTCAGAAAAAATAATCGCCAAGGAGCGGATAGGGGCCAGGGTCAAGAAGGTGTACGACAAACCCAAGTCGCCCTACAGGCGCCTCTTGGAATCCCCTGACCTTCCTGATATTTTTAAGAACGAGCTTCGACGCAGGGCTGCCCGTCTCAATCCGGTCAAGCAGAAACGCCTGGTCAACCATGCACTGATGGCTCTCTTCGAGCTTCAGAGCCAGAAGTCCCTTGCTGCTTCGGCTCTTGAAGATATTTAGCTACGGTTAGATTTTTATTGTGAGGCAGCCGTTCTTTTCGGTTAGATTTTATTTTGAGGCATTACGTGCCTCGCCCGCCCGCGAAGGGTTGACTTAACGTTAACTTTAAGCCCTATAGTAAATTCAATAATTTTTTCAGGAGAGGTGAAGGAATGCAATACCGGAATTATGGGAAATTGGGCTATCAGGTTTCTGCTTTTGGCATGGGGTGCATGAGGCTTCCCAGGCTCATCAATGCCAAAAGCGAGGCAGAGGTAGATAAGGAAAAAGCTTTTGAGATGATACGCTATGCGGCGGATCACGGGGTTAATTATTTTGATACAGCTTACGGCTACCACAATAAAACATCCGAAGAGGTTCTTGGCGAAGCCCTTGAAGGGGGACGCCGCGAAAAGGTCAAGATTGCCACCAAGCAGCCCTTTGGGGTAATGGCGGATCTTAAGTCCGGGGGCGGGAAAAGCATACTCGAGAATGCCCGGCGCAATCTGGAAAACACCCTCAAGAAACTCAGGACCAGCTACCTTGATGTGTACCTCATCCACAACATCGGGAAGTCCACCTGGGAAGATATCAAAAAAGAAAAGGTCATCGAAGAATATGAAAAGTTCCGTTCCGAGGGGCTTATCAAGGCAATAGGTTTTTCCTACCATGGTCAATTCCCCTGCTTTAAGGAAGTGCTGGAGTTTTACGACTGGGGAATGTGCCAGATCCAGCAGAATTTCATCGACATAAAGAACGAGGCAACCGAGGAAGGCATACGCATAGCAGGCAAAAAAGGCTGCGCCCTGGTGATCATGGAACCCTTGAGGGGAGGCCTCCTTGCTACCCCCCCTGATTCGGTAAAGGCCATTTACAATGAATACCCTGTTAAGCGTAACCCTGTGGAATGGGCGTTCCGCCATGTGTTGAATTACCCCGAGGTAAGCACGATTTTGAGCGGTGTTACAACCATGGAACAGCTCAAGGACAATATCGAAATATTCGCCAAACCTGACGTGGTCCCCGGCTGCCTCACGAATGAAGAAAAAGAAATTCTCTCCAGGGTAAAATCAAAGTACGAATCCCTTACGGCTATACCCTGCACTGGCTGCGAATACTGCCTTCCCTGCCCCCAGGGCGTGCAAATCCCGCAGGTCTTTGCCCGTTACAACGACGGCAAAATGTTCGGCAGCTTTGATCCGCCCAGGCGGAGCTATATGTTTCTGACCAAGGGGAATGGCGATGCTTCCCATTGTGTTGCCTGCGGTGCTTGCGAAAAGAAATGCCCTCAGCATATCGCTATAATCGACGAGCTTAAAAAAGCCCATGAAGCTCTCAAGGGCTGGATTGAGTAAGGGGCAGGCCATGGATTTAATTGACCAATACAGGCATATTCATTAAACTTTACAACGAATGGAGGTTGTATGGAAAAGCGAATTTTAGGTAAAACAGGGCTGGAAATCAGCGCTTTTGCGTTCGGCGGCATTGTGGTGAGGGACACCCCCCAGGCTGAAGCGGATCGCATAGTTATCGAAGCTATCGAACACGGGATTAATTATTTTGACGTTGCGCCCTCATACGGCAATGCCCAGAACATTCTTGGGCCTGCCATTGCCCCCCACCGTTCCAGGATCTATCTGGCATGCAAAACCGAAAAGCGAACCAGGGACGAGGCCCAGGCTGCGCTGGAAGAATCCTTCAAGCTTCTCCATACGGATTATTTTGATGTATACCAGCTTCACGGTGTTGAGCCAAATGATGTGGATACAATATTGGGGAAAAACGGCGCTCTTGAAGTGCTAGTGGATGCCAAGAAAAAAGGCCTCGTGAGGAACATAGGGCTTACCACCCATCACGATTCAGTGGCCCTTAAGCTGATGGCTACCGGCGTTTTCGATACCCTCCTTTTCCCCATCAATTGGGCCTGCTGGATAAAGAACGGCCTGGGCCAGGAAGCCCTTAAAGAAGCAGCCAGGCAGAACATGGGCAGGGTTGCCATCAAGGGCCTTGCAAAATGGGCCAAGGAGCCTAAAGAAGACGGCTTCCCCAAATGCTGGTACCGCCCCATCTTTGATGATCCCGAACTTGCGGAGCTTGCATTGCGCTTTACCATGACCCAAAATGTGCATACAGCAGTAAGCCCCGGGGATGTTCGCATGCTGAGGCTTGGCATCTCCATAGTGGAGAAATACAACGGGACAGTCCCTGCCTTGAGCAAGGCGGAACTTGATGAACTTACCCGCCGGGCTCGCCTGGTGGAGCATACCGTCTTTGCTCCAGCCGCTTAGGAAGCAATGGACAATTCAGACAGGTTCCTTAAGGAGCTTGGGGAGTATCGCCTTCTCTGGGCGGGCTTCAAGGAACTCCACGCGAAATACGAAGAACGCAAAACCCGTCTGTGCCTCCTCCTCGAAGAGCTTGAAGGCTTAAGGCGCAGGACCCTTCGGGAACTTGGAAAGGCAGCCCGCTTCACCAAGCACCTGACCCCCTTTCAGCGCAATGAGCTTGGCCTATTGCCGGGAAAGGGGAATGTTTGGTTTGTTCCTCAAGGGCAGATGGCTTCTTCCCAAAAAAAGCAAAGAGAACTCCCCAGCCTCGATCCTGCTTCCCTGCCTGTTCCCAGCGACGCGTATTCAAACCGCAGGGAGCTTAAGGCAGGTACCTTGGGGCTTCTTTCTCAGATTGACGCACTTAAAAAGAGCCTGCTTCAGCTGAATCTCCTCGAATTGCGGGTGAGAGAGCTCCTCCTTTCGATTAATAAAGCCATGAAGGCCTATGCCCATGAATACCGGGTTGTTAGGAGGAGAATCTACCCCATATTTGTTTTGAGCGCTCTTGGCAAGTCCTGGAGGCGCCTTAAGGGCATGACTTATTTTACCCCCCGCGATATAATAGAGCTTACGGTACTGGGAGATATTGCCGTTAATATTGCAGGGATGACTGAATCGCCCGTCCTGTCAATTTCCAAAGATGAAATTCCCCAATTTTTTTAACAGGGATCCATTATTTTCATATTCTTTCCGAGCAATAACCAGCATATTGGAAAATATTTTTTTTAGACCAGGTTGTTTATCTGTCAGCATTTGTAAATTTTCGTTTAGTTTATTCGAAAACACTTTGGAATATGATATTGGCAGCTGCGCCCTTATTTTGGTTTGAAGAGATAGAAAATATGTTTCGCCAATAGCTGAACAAATCTGATTCATTAATTCATCATTATCCAATTGTGGATTATAAGCAAGTAATTGTAGAATGCTTATAAAATTTGCAGGGGATTTAGAAACAATGTCCGTTATTTTATCAAGGTATTTTTTTGCATATTCTTCAAAAGCATTTCCGGGGAATTTGAACACTGATAATAACATCGCATGCTGGGCATCAGTTTTTATTGCAGGGACAATTTTATCAATTAGTGTTTTGCAATAGATAGTTTCTGTAAAATCCAAATCAACGGATATTTTACTCCCCATGTTTTCTTTAAGGATGGCAGTTAATTTATCCGGTTGTCCGCTATATTGTTGGAGGTTTGCCAATAATACCCCGCAGGCAGAACGGGAATAGTTTGTTTCCCCGGAGGCCAGGCTCATAAGTTTCCGCTCAACTGCATCCTCGGGGGATCTTGGCTTGATTATTAATGGAAGTTTTTTGTCAATTAGTTCATAAAGCTCAAGTTTGGCCTTTTCGTTCAGGTTTGATGTTTCCAGACGATCAAGTATTGTTGAATAGTGCGAAATATCTGACCTGTTAATATATTCTTTAAAGAATGCCCTTCCATGTGGGTAGGGCAGGGGGTTTTTGTAAAGAGCATGGAATATTGCATAGAGATCGTCTGTTTTTGTGCCCTGCTGCATTTTTACGATCAGAATATATTCAACCCGCCCGGTAAACCCTTTTTCAAAAAGACTGTGGCAAAAAACGTCAATATCTTTGATGGAAAATTTGTCTGTATATACATCGGTAACACAACCCCAGAAAAAACTGGATGTATTGGCATCAGTGCGGTATTTTTCCCCCAGGGGCAAAATAAGTTTTATTGCCTTTGCAATAGTATCGATATAAGTTTCGATAATATGTTTGGAAATTTTATTATTCTTTAATTTAATCCCTTGATTCAACGCACTTATAAGAAGCTTATTCCAGTTTTCGTCTCCTGGCTGTTTAAGGGTTTGAAGGCACGAGGAATATATGAATAATATCTGTTCTATGGTGTCTGGATTAGCGGTGTCAAGTATCTTTCCGTATTGCACTGCATATTGTTCGTTAACAAGTTTCTTTATGGCTATAGGCGCAAAGGGCTGCTTTTTTAAATTTTCAAAGCTTTGCATTAATGACGGGGAGCCTTTGGCCAGTTTGCCTGTAAAAGCATTTAATGCGATACCGCACAATTCCTCTTCATTGGCCTCTCCCATTTTATACATGCAATCAATAAGGCGGTATCCACTTGCCTCGTCTCTTTGCATTAAACGCCCTATATTGGAAACAAGCTTTTTGGATAGCATGTTATTTGCTGATAAATTGTGGTCTTTTTCCAGCAGCAATTCAAGATATTCAACAAGGTTTTCGCAAACCCATGCACTGTCATCGGTATAAAAGATATAATTATAGGCAGAATACAGTTTATATATATCGGGGGATATTCCAATATCACTAATCCCGGATAGAAAACCGCAAAATGATTTATGAACCTGATCAAAGCGGGTAATGGCGGTATAGTATTCGTTGTCAATGTCGGCATCGGCCTCAAATGAGAAGGTGTTCTGGGTGCCATCAAGCAGGCAATAGGGAGAAGCCGGCAGGACACGCATGGCATTGGCCGCGCTATCCCGTATATCAATGCCAATGATCATTGCCTTAAGCCGTTTTTGGGAATTTTGTTCTGTAAATGCGCAGGAAAGACCGTTGTTGCCTATGCTGTACCGGTTCCCTTTGGTGCCGCCTGTTGCGGCTGCATCAGACATCCTTGTAGCAAACGGGATTGTGCAGGCAATTTCAGGAGAAAAAGCATATTCAATAGCCGCAATCCAGAGTTCTATATTTTTGGTGGTGTCTTTAATTATAAGGTATTTTCTTTCCCCAGGGGGAAGGGCATACTGGCTGAAAAGAAACCATACGGCGGCTTTTAAAAGTTCAGTGCGTTCCTGGGAAATGAATTTTCCGGTTGTTTCAAAATTTATAGCCCCCGGCTGTAATGGTGTTTTTCTTTGGGGTAAAAACGGAGGCAGGTTTTCCCTGTATCCGTAATAGTAATCTTCGCTTTTATCCTTGGCATCCCAATCCCTGCTTCCGAAAGCTTCGCAGGGATAAGCGGCAAGATCCCCGGCGAAAATATGGGAAATGTAGTTACCGGATCTTCCTTTGGAATTGGGGATAGGGTGAAAATTCTGAAACAGGGGCTTGCCCTTTTCCGGAACAAAGTATAAATAAGCATCGTCAATAAAATCGGGTTCGGAAAATGGATGAGCTATACTGGCTGCATTCTTCAGGAATGGCAAATCAGGGATTGATCCGTCATGAAACATTTCTTCGCTGCATGAATGGAATTTATACCCCTCATTGGAAATAGGGCCGCCTTTTTTAAGAATGTCCCTGCCTGTTCCGCATCTTGTATATATCAATTCATTCAACATAGCTCGTTCCTCCCGGGATAATATTTTTATTTAGAATCTATAAACTTATTTTTGGCAAAAAGCCATAATGCAGGATCCAAAACACGGTGTGGATGGATAGGACTTAATTGGTCAATTGAAACGGGGACTGCGCCGAAACTGGACACCCCAAAGAATACAAATTCGTTGAAATTTGCCTCCAAGCCATTGATAAACGCAGTTTCGCCTTTATCCTGCATCCAGCTTCGTATATCATTGTCTACTGCCCTGGAATCGCTTTCATGAAAATAATCGATATGGGGGCTTGGCGAAGATACAGGCCGATTTCTGAATTCATGCATAAGGGCATCCATTTTTGTAAAAACCACCGCTACAGGCACATTTATCTTCTGATTAAACCTGAGGCCCCGGGAGCTTTTGATATAAGAAGCTATATTATGAACAACATCGCTCGAATCCTTATACATTGAAGCTCCTACTCCGGATATGGATTTTTCATATACTTCTTTATCGAGCGAATTTCTTACGCTCTGAAGTATCATAGGATCAATAACAACCATAATGGCCTTTGAAACTGAGATATAACGGCATTCAGGCGAATTTTCGTCAATATTTTCATGATCCTCGCCGGCTCCGTCAAAAATACTGAAAGTATAGGTCTTAATGGTATTGAACGCCTGGCGGTTAAGATTTTGGATGCGCCAGATTTGCGGGGTAGGTTGGCCACTTCTGGTTGATCCGGGTTTTTTGTGTTCTTCGTAGATCAACTGCCGATTTGCACTATGGGTTTCACGGGTGTATTTGTTTTGCGGCGCTATAGATAATTGCAAATTTGCGGTCTTTCGAAGCTCTTCCAGCATTACGGTTATATAATTTGTTTTCCCTGCCCCTGACACCCCGACTATGCTGAAAAGCAGATTTGGTGTATAAATCATATCGCGCGGTAGTTCGCCTTCGCATTTCGGGCATAAAATTTTGAACGCCAATTTACCGCATTCTTTGCATGTTACTTTTTTAGTTGCCCTTTCTATAAGAGTTGGTTTTGAATTATGACCGCAAGATCCACATTGGTATAAGAGGTCATCCTTATCAATGCTGCCAAAGCAGTAGGGGCAAATTATTTTCATATCCAGTCTCCTCCTGTACTATTATAGTTCCGCAGATTTTAAATCTGGCCGGTAAACTTTTCGATAAAGCCTGTGCGGTATTCATCAACTGAATCCTCATTTCTTAAAAAAAGGCTTAAATAGGTTCCCTTTGGGATATTTTTATTCACTATATAATTGAGGGAAACCTGCTGCATTGGCTTATATTCAAGTTCCCCGGTAGCATATAGCTCAATAGCATGCGAATCCTTTGGCGAATGGAGCATGGAATTATTTGAGCTGTAGCAAAGGGCCAGCGGGGGCAATGTGGTAATGGAATTAGTTGCCCTGAATTCAATGATGAGTTCAACCTCCTGGGAAAAGAGCTTGCGCTTAACACCCCAATTGATGGCCGCTGGACGCTTGTTGCTGAAGCGTTTTTTTACCGGTTCCGCATATTGTATTTTATTCCCTGTCTCATATGCGGTGATAAATGTTATATAATAATCCATATCTTCGGTAATTCCCGGAACCGCTATCTCGTTTGATTTCATGCAGGCTGCCACAGATATCCTTGTCATTTCGGGGATGTCCTTTATGCTGCCCCAGGGAACATTATTATCAGTCTTTCTTCTGGCGAAATAATATATGCAGGACATATTATCGGGCAATGGCGTATTAAGGGTAAAATACAGGATTGTATTCTCCAAGTGGGGCTTTCCGGCCAATTCACAGGGTTTGCAACTGTTTATGAATACTGTATTGCTGGCAATCCCGCTGCTCCCGAAGGATGAAAAACACACGACATTGAAAAAAGTCCCTTCTTTTACCTTAATGCTTGCAGAGCCATTTTCTGCCCGGCCTGTAATAATTACTTTCCCGGCAGAACGGATATCGTTGTCACTGTATGTCTGGCCTTCCTGGATAACAGCATTCTCATTTAACATAACAAATCTAAGATCAAATCCCGGTTCTATAGGATCCCATGCCAGGCGGCTGTTTTCGCCATCTCTTTTAACGGAAAGCCTGATTGGTTTGGGCTTATGCTCGGGAAGGACTGTAAAAGTTAAGCCCGCAGACGGAATTGTTCCCGAATTATCTGAATAAAGGGCCTGGAGCCGGTATCCGTAACGCTGTCCGCATATTAAATTTGCATCATTAAAACTGCGCTGGGCATTGTCGGATAATTTTTTAGCATTATCATTAAGCGAAGGGACGCTGCCATCTTTCCGGGTAATGCGTACGCCGATGCAATTTTTGGGCAAATCCCAGGTCATGGAACAGGCGCGTTCTCCGGTCTCAATTTTTAATGTTGCTATATCAATATCTTTGTATGATGCGGCTGTGGCACCGGTTCCTTTGGAGGTGATATCAAAACGTTTGGCAAATATTGAATAACCGTATAAGATTCCAGGCTCAATGTTTTTATCCTGAAAATCCAGGGAAAATTGATCATCTAAAAGGATGGCGCCGTCATGAATATTGGCCGGGATGCCGCCTGTCTTGCGGACCAAGGAATATTTAACCGCCTCATCCGGGGATGGGGCCCATAAGATGGCGCAATTCCCGGTTGCCGGATCGGGCTTTGCGGTGAGCATAGGAGGGGGCGCCGGCGGAGTTGCTGCCAAAAATGCCCGGGCAGCTGCATAGTCGGCACAGTCATTTAGGATTTCAATGCAGATTTTGGCTTTTTGAACCGGGGTCATTGATGCAGTGGATGCAAACAGCTTGTTTGCCTTCTCAATCCGGGTTTTTACAGGCGCCTCAAAGGAAGATATATCCAATTTCGGCTGTTTTATGCGGAGGTCCGCAATTTTGAAAGCTGCAGCTTGCAGTTTTTTGCTGTCAATTAAGGCGCGAATTTCCTCCAGGGGCTTTTCATATTTTGCCAGGGCCTCTTTCAGGCTTTTTTCCAGGGAACCCAATCGGGGTTCCCTCGGATTGGCATTCC
Organism: Leadbettera azotonutricia ZAS-9; assembly: GCF_000214355.1. Taxonomy (GTDB): domain Bacteria; phylum Spirochaetota; class Spirochaetia; order Treponematales; family Breznakiellaceae; genus Leadbettera; species Leadbettera azotonutricia. The sequence goes on from NC_015577.1 coordinate 1,382,369, forward strand.
TGGCCTTTCCAAATTCCTTTTGCGCCTCAACAAGGTCAAAGCGTTCCAGGGCGTCAATTGCCGCGTCATAATACATCCCAAAGTTTTTGACCCCGGCTATAAAAAAGCTGCAATTTCCCTTTGGGCAATATTCAGTGCGGGTAGGAACAAATTCGCCGCATTTGGGGCACGGAATGTAAAGAGCGGCTCCGCATGCGGGGCATTTGGCTTTTTTTGCGGTTTCAAAGCTGGTAAATGTGGAATCCGTGCCGCAGGTGCATGAAACATTTATTATGATTTGTTCCGGTTCATAGGGGTCTTCCAAAAGAAGGGCTTCTTTATTATAGATTGCAAGAGCCGCATCATAATTGGGGAAAACCTTTTGGATTTTCTTGATGCAGGATTCGGCGAATTCGGGTAGTCTTCGTGTTGTTTCGATTGTTTTTTTCAGTGTGTTGAACAAGTCCCGCAAATTTTCGTAGAGCAGGGAATTCTGATATTTTTTCCGGTTGTCATCGCTGTTAAAGACCTGAGTGATGCCTGTCGAACAGAGGGTTGATAGAACATGGCCGATATCATCGCTGCGCCGGGTATATTCCGGCGCCTTTACCTGTAGGGCGCTCTTTATATCTACCGTATTCATGGAAACATAGGATGAGCCTTTTGCTAAATTATTTTCTATATAGGCAGTGAACCAAAACAAATCGCGGATTTGCGTTAAATCAGCGCCCTGGGGGTCCTTATGGGATTGCAAGGAAATAATATTCCTGTTTATGGTATCCAGTGTAACGGATTCAAGAAGCTGAGGGAGGGTGCCTTTAGTTTCAATAATGGTGAAACCTTCACCCTGAAATATTTCTTCTACCGATTCCTTGCTCAGGCGATGGGTTTTCCGGTATGAATTAATCTTCCCCTTTGTAACGGTACGATTTCCAGTGCTTGCGGTTATCTCAATTATGCCTTTTAAGGAACTGACAGCTTTTTCCTTCATTTCTGCCGCTTCAGCCTTGTATTCCTCCGTGGCCGGGTTCATAACCTTGCACAGTGGACCGGGACTTTTCTCGTCCCCTATGAGTTTTTTTATTTCGTCAAGCTTTTTTCTTTCATTGGTATCCGTTTCCGCCTGAAGCCGGGCTTCTGTTTCTTTTCTTAAATTATTGATTTCTATTTCTATCTTTTTTGCATTTTTTTCGGGAGGATCAAATATTATTCTAGGCAATAATTCAAAAAAGTTTTGCCTGGCCATTTTAAATAGATTCCTCCCAGGTATCCGTATTCAGGGTATCTTTATCCCTCCCTTTAGCACCGGTACTATTTCCCATGCTTTGGGCGATTTTGCCGAAGGTTCTTGTCAATTCGGACTGGGATACGAACAGGGCATTTGCGTTAGACGAAGAAATATTCTGCAGGAAACATTCGTCTGCAGCGCCAAACCCAATGGCCGCAACTTCAATATTTTCTGAGTGGCATTTTTTTGCCGCCGTGATCGCCTTATCCTGAGCATCCCATACACCGTCGGCCAGTATAATGGCAAAACGCCTGCCCCTCCGGCCGGACAGCTCATTCCTGATTTCCGTAAAAGGATGGGCAGAATTTCCATATCCTGTCTGGCCACAGCTAATGTGCCTGATGGCGGCGCTGCATTTTTTGGCGTCGGATGTGAGGTGTTGGACAACTTCAGAATTATCCGATACGGCAACTACCCCAACCTGTGTTGCAGACATATCCATTTGACTGACAAAGGAGCACATAGCGTCCTGAGCGTCCTTTAATGGCGCGCCGCTCATACTGCCAGAGACATCGACTGCCAGCATGACGAATGTTTCTTCTTTTGCCTTGAATTCCTCCGGGTCAAGGGGCCGCCCATACTTTGACATATCATCGGGCACCGGTTCTTTGTGTATAGGCAAGTCAACGGTATCTTTATCCTGGCGGGCCTGGACATGTATTACCCCGTTCTGATCGTAGCTGTACTGAACCCGCAGAATCGTCTGCCCGCCATTGACGTGGCGAATTCCCGAAACCACAAATTTATAGGGTATCACGCAATCCAGGGGCTTTTTGTCGCCCTGCAAAACATAGATTTCCAGCTCGTTTTCTTCCCTGGAACTTGTATAAAATTTGAAGGCCCGGGCAGATTTTACCGGTATGGAGTTATTGGCAGGTATAATCGTTTCGTTAATATACTCTGTCCCTTCCTGATTAATCGCGATAATGCCCATTGCATGGGTGGTAACATCGCTGACTTTAAGAAGGGTGATATTGGATATGCGCTTCTCCTGGCCAATGGCGGTATTAATGCCCGAAGGTTTTTTTGCCCTGCTGTTTGCCCCTGACGGGATGGCTGCAAGGGTTGTGTAAACAGGTTCTTTTAGGACAGTCTGAACTGCCGCGCCGAGAGCCACTGCCTCATCGGGGTTTACATGGGATATTGGTTTTTTCCCCGATAGGCCAAGAAGGTAATTTGATACCTGGGGCATCCTCGTTAAACCGCCGACCAGCAGGATGTCAGTTATATCCGGCCAGCGTACGCCTGCATCCTTCAGGACTGTTGTGCAAAGGGTCCCGGTCCTATTCAATAAAGCCACAGTAAGGTTTTCAAATTCTTCGCGTTTAATTTCGATTGTGCATTGCCCGAACCCGGGGATACTCACGGGGATTTTAACGGATGCCTTTTGGGATAGCTGCTTTTTACAAGACTCAGCCAGCCTTGTTACCAGGGTGAGGGTTTCCTGATCCTCCCGTGGATCAATGCCGGTTTCGTCCAATACTTTTTCCGCCATAAGCTTGCCAAGCATGGCGTCCCAGTCCCTGCCGCCAAGGATATGATCCCCGGATGTCGCAATTGTGGAAAGATCGTTTTCGCGCTCCATTGCCACAAGGGTAACATCGCAGGTGCCCCCGCCTAAATCGAAAACCAGTATTTTGGCATTGGTTCTCCAATGGTTAAGGCCATAGGCAATAGCGGCAGCAGTGGGCTCATTGATAATTTTGCGGACTTTTAAACCCGCCAGGCGGGCGGCCTTCATGGTGGCTTCCCGTTCTTTGGAATAAAAATAAGCCGGCACGGTTATTACCGCTTCCTCAATCGGCTCTTTCATAACAAACTCGGCATCTTCTTTTAGATGGCGCAGAAGGATGGCAGAAAGATCCTCGGCAGTATAATCCTTGCCCCCTATGGTGCAGTAGGTTTTATCCAGGCCCATATTCCGCTTGAAGCTTGCCGCGCAATCGGCGACCCCGGCATCGAAAGCATCCTTCGCTTCCGAACCGAACACCAGGCCTTCATCAGTAAACTGAATAATAGACGGCGTAGTATTGCTGCCTTCCCTGTTGGGAATAATTTTTGGCAGCCCTGTATTGCTGTCTATAAGCGCTACTGCGGAAAATGTCGTGCCTAAATCTATACCCACCACCATGATTTATGCTTCGCTCGTAGTTGTTATTGCAGCAAGGGCTGTGGTCGCTTTTTTCAGCTCTTCCTCAGTAAGGGTGTTATCCGAAATCAGCGAAGTTTCGACTGTATCCCCTGTCTTGCTGTTGACAGCCTTTACAAAGAGGCCGCTTGGGTCCAGTTTGAAGGTAACTTCTATCGGGGAATTCTTGGGTGTGTGAGTCGGCAGGCCGAGTGTCAATTCTCCAATCTTTTTCATTTTCAGCGCAGGATCGGTGTATTGCTCATTGCCTTCGCTGTCTACGCATGGCACAAGCTGCCTGTTGTTTGGATCATCAGAAGAGTTTTCGAATACCCGTATGAGTATCTCTTGCTGATTATCCGCCATAGTAGCGTAGTTCCCTGTAGCCTCAACAGGGGAATCTTCGCCTATCAATATCAGGTTGTCGACTTTGTATTCGTTGTCAAACATAACGCCGGGGCCGAAAGAACGAGGGGCTTTATCATTTACTTTCATGGGTTTTCCGATTAGGGGAAGAACCCCGCTCTTGTCCCCCGCACTGCCGGCATTTGGGTTTTCAGCCAAAAGCTGTTCATTTACCTTCATGGCCGCGTACAATGCCGCGCCTTTGGCAACTGCCAAATCCGGATCTTCCCTGCGGACCTTATTAGGGAACCGTTCACTGATGGTGTTAAAAACCATGGGCATGAATGTAGAACCGCCCACGAGCAAAACGATATCAATATCCTGTTCGCTAAGCTTTGACTTACCCAGTATGCTGTCTATAAAACCGGTTGTTTGAGCGACCAGGTCTTTGGTCATATCATTAAACTGTTCCTGGGTAACCTCAAGCTTTGTAGTATCCCCGTTATAACTTATAGTTGCTTTTGTGGAAGCCAATTGGGAGAGCTTTTTCTTGATTCCCTCGACATTGCTCCGTATGGCTTGCTTAAGCCCCACATCGGAATCTTCCGGCGTGGTCCCATTCTCGTTGCAATAGGCAATCAATAGATGCTGAAAGAGCCTGTCGTCCCAGTCTTTGCCGCCCAGCCTGTCGTTGCCATCGGTAGCAATTATATCAATATTCGCGGCATCATTGTTGTCAACACTCATTTTAAGAATTGAAACATCAAAGGTGCCGCCGCCCAGATCATATACCATTATGGTGCGATTTTCCTTAAACTCCCGGGCGCAATAATTCAAGGCTGCGGCAGTGGGTTCGTTTATGATGCTTAAAACATTAAAACCAGCTACTTCGCCTGCCTGCCTTGTGGCATTGCGCTCTTCAATGCCGAAATACGCAGGGCAGGTGATAACCACATCATGGACATCATGGCCCTGCTCTTTTGCATATTCGGAAAGGCGCTTGAGTATGAGGGAAGACAGGGTGATAGGGTTATACTTTATGCCGCCGAAATTAAACGTACGGCCATCCGCCTTGCCTATGTCGCGCTTGATGAATTGAATAACCCTGTCTCCTTCGAGTTCGGATGAATTTTTCGCTATGTCTCCGATAACAGGGGTGTCGCTCTCATCTGCAGGGAAATAAACCGCAGACGCAAGGGTTGGTTTTCCCTCAATCTGATTTTCAATGATAACAGGCTTGCCATTATCATCCAATGTAGAGATGGCAGAATAGGTCGTGCCAAGGTCTATGCCGTAAGTAGCCATATTATTCCTCCTTAGTTATGGTGCTGTCAAAAAAATATACATCCACAGCCTCAGGGACAAGAACCCGGGGGCCGATATGGAAACCGGTATTGTAACTTTTTACTACCGTGCCGTGCAGTTCCTTATCGGCTGTCGGAACTTTGCCGCGAATCCGGCTGTAGCGTTTTGAAACCTGCCCGCCTATAACACTTAAATAGCTTTCTACGCCATTTTCAGTTAATAGCTGTTCTATATCGCCGAACATATTGCCAAAATTCTTGCGCAGCTTTTGATCCTCAAGCCTTTCGAGATTATTGGCATAATCTGCATAAATGCGGCTTATTGCCGACAAGACCGGATCAAGAAGCTGCCTGAACAGGCCGCTGCGGTGCTGTTCAAGTTCCGCCTGCATATTATCCTGAATCCGCATAAATGCTGCAAAATCCCTGTGGATTTGGATCATGTCCTGATCATTTTTATCCTGGGCTGATGTGATCATAAGGATTTGGTTTTGTATTTCGTTCATCAGCCGGGCGCATTCTTCATAAGGGGCGCTATTCTGAGGGGCCTCCAATGCAGGTTCCGGGCTAAAATCCACAGGTTCAGGTTGAATCTCATCCGCAGGAATATCGCCTTCTTTTTTTCCCGGTAACTCTTCTTCCATAAAAGCGCTCCTCCTTATATTATTTCAAAATCTCCGTAAGCTTCGCATCATATTGATTTATAATCCACATAACAGGTTCCAAAACACCCCAGGGGTCATAGGAATCATTTTCGCTTTTTTCATGCCCCATGGCGCTGATTGGGAAATAATGAACATTGGTGAATTGCGCCTTCAGGTTGTTCAACACACCGGACATCCCTATACTGTTCAGATACTCGCGGCAGATGGAATCCCGGGCTTCGTCCTTATTATTGTGATAGCGTTCAGCATTGTTTTTAAAATTTTCCAGGATTTTTGGCAGCCCAATCTGTTTTTTGATGATATCCACATCGGCCTTTGTTATTACCACTGAGACAGGAATATCACTCATTTTTCCTGTCTTGGTATATTTTTTGGAAAACTCTTCTATGTAGCCTGTAATTACGTCGCCGATGTTTGAAGTGGAAAAGTTCATAGGCAGTGTTCCGCCATGAACGCTTTCGTACTGGGTTCGGACACCTGCCACACTGAAGGGGTCCACCATGAAAATAATGCCTTCGCAGTAGTGGTACTGGTGCTGCCCAACTGCCGATTGGTTTTCAAATACTTCGCCGGCAATATCATATATTGAAAGTTGGTGGGATAAATCAGAATTCCTTCTTTTATAAACGATACTGTACATGTTGGCATTCATGTCATTTGTGGATTCGCTTTTACCGGTAGCAAACCATTTCTCCAATTCATTAAAACTATCCTGAGGGTATGCCTTGATCTCGATGCCATTATTTTTCCTGAGGTTTTGAAGGTACAGATGCAAAAAGGATGTTAAAAAGGTTGTTTTCCCGGCGCTTACGCCCCCGACAAGCTGTATGCCGAACTGGCTTGCGCTGCTTGAAGCAAGCTCATGCCCGCAGTCCGGGCAAATGGCTTCCAGTTTGGATCGGCCATTCAGGAAAGTGCTGGGCAGCTTGCAGCCGCAGGAACAGGTTGTGGAAAAAATTCCATAAGGGCCGGGAACTAGGTTTGTATGCTTCGTACCGCAGGATGGGCACAGAAATGCAGGTATAGTGCTGCGTTCTTTACAATCAGGGCAGCGGGCAGATATAGAATTGACAAGCAGGACAAGGCGGTCGGATATCCAGAGCAGCGTAAAAAGCGCGTATACGATGCACATAAAGGCAAAAATAAAAACAAAATGCACCGCCGAAAAAACGGCAGTCCAAAGGCTGCCGAACACCCAAATGACAACTGAGAAAACAATAAAAAACAGCCAGGGAAACATTTTTATGTACCAAGGGGACCCAAGGCCATTTACCCAGCTCCTTACCTTGCCCCAGGTTTCAACGTTATTTGACCATGCGCCTTTAATGATGTTGCTGATCTGGTGATACCCAGGCCCAAAAAAATAACTACGCCGGGCCTCCTTAAATGGTTTTTTGGAAGAGGCATCAACATAGGTTGTATAGGGGTTTCTGTTTGCTACACATGATCTTACATAATTGATAAGGGAGACAAGAAAAGCGCTGACAACCCCGATACCGGCAGAGGCCGAAGCAATAATGGACACCAAAGGTATGATAACGTATCTGATAAGGAGGTAGAGCAGATAAATAACGATGACAGCTAAAATAATATACCCCATAACATGCCCCCTTATTAACCGCTTGAATATATTATTGCCACTGCTTTTTTGTCTAAATTATCAATTCATAATATTCTATGTATCTGGAAGCTGTCAAGATACCGCCAATAGCGATGAAATCACGTAATTCATTATATTATAAGTAGTGAAAAATGACCTTTGTGAAATATGCAAATGGTCATTTTTAGGTAAATCCTTGTCAGACAAAGAAATAAATCGGCTATGAATGGCGGTTTAAATCTTAGTTTGGCGGGTGTATGCAGGTATGTCTGCAACACCCGCAAAGGGGTTTAACCATGCGAGTAAGGGAATCTTATTCACTGTACCAGCGGAAGACACCGGCGGGGGTGGTCTTTTATTATCAGGTGTATGATGAGAACGGGAAACGGCTGTGCGGTCATTCCACGGGGAAAACGACCAAAACGGCGGCAAGGGAGTTTTGCAACCAGCTTTTGAAGGCCGGAAAGCTGATGCCGGAAAAAGAGAAAAAACCGACCTTTGGGGAGTTTGCCCAAGGGTGGTGGGATTTTGAGACTTGCCGATATACCAAGAGCCGAAACGCCCGGAACGCACTTACCCAGCGATACCTTGATACTGCCAACTACACCCTGAAACAGTATATTTTGCCTTACTTTGAAAAGGCTCGTGTTGACCTGATTACCGATACCATGATCGATAACTGGCTCATTTCCTTGCTGGACAAGGGCTTTAAAAAAAATACTGCCAATACTGCTTTCAACATTTTTAGGACTATGTTTACTTACGCTCACCGGAAGTTACGGCTTATTCCGTCCAACCCTTTTGATGTGGTACAAAAGCTCGGCTCGGCCAAAAAAGAAGATGAGGATGAAGATGATACAGAGGAGCAGGAAGCAATGACCATCCTTACCCCGGAAGAGGTGAAGCTGCTATTTCCTGAAAACTGGGAAGATGTGTGGACTAAAAAATTTTACTATGTGCTGAACAAGCTGGCGGCTTGTACGGGTATGCGGCTGGGGGAAATGCTGGGGCTGAAAGCCAAGTATGTGTGTGACGGCTATGTGTATGTCAGAAAACAATTTGATAATTATGGCTACCGGAATGTTAAGACAAAAAAGCCCCGGTATATTCCTATCCCCAAGGGGGTCGAAGATGACCTGCGGGAGCTTATTGCGAAGAACGGGGACGGGTTTGTTTTTGTTTGGAGACCTAATGCTCCTAAGCCGGTATCGCGGGCTTGTGTAACTATTGAGTACCACCGGGCACTTGAAAAGATAGGGATTGCCCGTGATGTACAAACAAAACGGGGGCTGCATATGCACAGTTGGCGGCATTTCTTCAACACCTTCCTCCTGATGGCAAATATATCTGATGACAAGGTAATGGCACTGACGGGGCATACTACTCAAGCTATGAGAAAGCATTACACCCATTTTGATGGCTCTAAGTTTACGGATGTGAAAGCCTTGCAGGAAAAGATGATGGACCAAAACCCGGCAACCCTTGAACCTGCTCCTACTCCGGCGCAGATACCGGAACCGCTTTCAGCGCCGGGCGGGGCGGTAAATATCCAGATGCTTAATGTGGTGGTGCCTTCGTCTGAAACGGGCGATCCTATGGCCTGGCTTGAACGGGTGGACTTCTCGATTATTGCGGATGTGGTAAACGGGAAAAGGCGGGAGCGTGATGTAACGGAGAATAGCGCCGCCATCCATACCCCTGGCGCTGTCTAGGATTTATAAAAAAGAACTGTGAGCCGTCCTTGGGAAACCGGGGGCGGCTTTTTTTTGCCTTGGCGTTAAAAAGTCGTCAAAATATTACCTTTGTGAAATATCCAGTTTTTTAATTCCGCGCGAAAGTAGGGACATGGAAACAACAAAAACAGTTTGGGCGGAAAAGATAATCGTCATCGAGGACTTGATGACGATTCAGGACGTGGCCCGGATTACCCAATTCAAGGTTTGCACGATCCGCAAGTTTGTGTTGAAGGACACGATCCCCTATATCAAGGTGGGGGGCGGCTTGCGGTTCCGGCCTTCGGAGATTGCGGCGTGGATTAACGGGTCTGCGAAAGGCGGCAATTCTGCGGGTTCCCCGTCCGGGCAGGCAGGTATGGGGGCGGATGATGACGGACATAAATAAGGTCATCGAGGAAGTCTGGCATCAAGATGCCTTGGCGGCGGCTATGCCTTTTGAGAGCTGGGAACGGCTGACCGGGGAAAGTGCGGCGGCGTTTGCGGCGTTCTGCGCTTTCCGTGATTACGGGCCGGAACGGAATATCCGCAAGGCGGTTGAGGGGCAATTCCGCAAGGCAGAATTGCCTACGGAGTTTTCGCCAGAAGCGAAAACTCCACCCTGCAATTATAACGCGCTTATCGCAAAGAAATACCGGGTTTGGCGGGGCTGGGCGGCGGCCTTCAAGTGGCGGGAACGGGCGGCGGATTATGACGGCTATGTAGACAAACTGAAACAGGCGGAGCTGCGGAAAACCATTGAGGAACAGGGGAAGGTTCACCGGGCGATTACGGGAAAAATGCTGCGGGTGGTTGAAAAGAAACTTGACCTGATGGATCCGGCGGAGCTGGGACAGGGGGCGGTAACGGAGTGGGTTTCTACGGCGATACGGGCGGAGCGGGAAGCGGCGGGACTAACTACCGGGAAAGAGAAGCCGGAGGGACAGGTCGATAAGAACGGGCAGATTACGTTTCTGCCGGATTTTGAGGGGCTTTGATTATGACGGTGTTTAAGCCCACTACGGTACAACGGCAAGCATTACGCCTAGTTAAAAGCGGCGCGAAACATATCTTGCTGTTTGGCGGTTCCCGGAGCGGCAAGACTACGGTGCTGGTGATGGTGATCATCTACCGGGCGATCCGTTTTGCGGGTTCCCGGCATTTGATTTGCCGTTACCGGGCCAAGGATGCCCGGAGTTCCGTTCTGCGGGAAACGCTTTTGCCGGCGCTTACCAATACCATTGGGACTAACCGTTACAACTATCTGGCCCATGAAAGCATGATTACCCTTTTTAACGGGTCGGAGATTTGGATTGGCGGTCTGGGGGATCGGGAACAGGCTGACAAGATTTTAGGGCATGAGTACAACACGATCTATTTTAACGAGATTTCGCAGCTTAGTTATATTTCGGTTACTACGGCCTATTCCCGGCTGGCTATGCGGGTGCCGGGGTGCCGGAATTTGTTTCTGTACGACTGCAATCCGGGCAGCCCTTTACATTGGGCGTATAGGATTTTCATTCGCAAGCAGCAGTTTCTAAACGGGGAACCGCTGGTAAAACCGGAACTGTACGCCTCGATGATACTTAACCCGGCTGATAATGCGGAGCATTTGCCGGAGGACTATATCTCCGATGTGCTGGGGGCCATGCCGGAAAAACAGAAAGCACGGTTCCGGGATGGCTCCTGGGTTAAGGCGGAAGGGGTTATCTACGAACTGTTCGATGAATCCATGATTTTGAAAGCGGCGGATATGCCCAAGGACTATGACCGGATTTGTGCAGGGCAGGATTTCGGACTGAATATTACGAATGTAAAAATCGGCTGGGTGCATGAGGTTATTTATGTGATTGCCGACTACGGCGCTTTCAACATGACCACTAAATCATTTAACGAGGAATTGGCCGCCCGGCATTGGTTTGATCTGGGGCCTGATAATTTCAGTTTTCCGGTGTACTGCGATCCGGCTGGCGGGGAGCGGATACAGGAAATTACCGGGGGCGTTAAGGCAAATAATAGCGTTGAAAGCGGGATCGATTTTATCAATGCGAAGATAGAACGGGGACAATTTTTTGTCGCCGATGGCTGTACTGGTGTCCTTTCGGAGGTATGGGATTACTGCCGGGATGAGGCGGGGGAAATAATCAAGGTCAATGACCACTACTTAGACGCTCTGCGGTATGCGGTGTTCTCCGATGTGCAACAGGGGGTAATAGCGCAATGAAACTATTTACCCCGCTTATCAATGGAATAAAAACCTTAAAATTGCAAACGAAAGCAGACAGGCCGGATTATCCGATGGATGACGAATTTCAAAATAATTTACCAATTTTGTCTGAAAGTGGTGCATACTTATATTCAGCCTGGGTAAACATTGCGGTGGGTATTTTGATCCGCAATATTGCCCGTGCGGAATTTGGTTTGATCCGAGGGGGTAATGATGTAACAAGTGGGCCGCTCTTTGAATTGTTCCGAAGGCCGAACCGCCTGATGTCCGGTTATGACCTTTGGAAGGAAACGGCGGCTTGGTGGTATCTGGAAGGTGAAGCGTTCTGGTGGTTTGGGCCGGATTACGATGGCGGGTTACCGCATGAAATTTACATTCTTGATCCGAGACGGGTACGGCATGAAAGTGTTACGGCGGGGGGCGTACATGATCCATTTAACCAACTAAAGAAGCGGTGGTTTTATCAGACTGATACCGATCTGATACCTATTCTGACCGATGAATTGATCCAGTTCCGGGATTGGAACCCCTGGAATCCGATACGGGGCGTTAATCCGCTTGCGGCGTTAGCCCTGGAGCTGGAACAAGATTATTATGCAAATAAAGCAAACAGCCAATTACTAAAAAATAACGCTATCCCGATGGGGATACTGAAAACTGACCAGACTATAAGGCCGGAGGAAGCTGACGCTTTAGAGCGGCGCTGGGAAAGCAAATACGGGGCGGTAAAGGCTAACCGGAAAATTGCGGTGCTGGGCAAGGGAACCAGTTTTGAACCGCTATCCTTTACCCCGGAAGTGGTCAAGTTATTTGAGCTTAAACGCTGGAATCTCTACACTATTTTAGCAAAGTACGGCATCCCTCCACGGGTTGCCAATATAAACGATAAATCAAGCAATCTTTCCGGGAAGGATACGGCGGAACAGCATAGCGCCTTCTGGCAATATACGCTTATCCCTACCCTGCGACAATTTGAAAACATTCTGGAAACTCAATTTTTTATTTGCTTTGGATTGCGTGAAACCGGAAAATTCAATCTGGGCGATATACCGGAATTGCAGGAGAGTGAGGACGCTCAAAGTAACCGGGATATTGCGGAAATTAACGCCGGATTAAAAACGATTAACGATGTTCTGAAAGAGCGGGGAAAGGAAACTAAGCCCTGGGGAGATAAATGGTACCGGCCCAAGAATCTTGTTCCGGTAAACGTGCAGTCCGGTGATACGTCCGGGGAAGGACATGGCGAATAATATTATTGTGGCGAGCACTTCGGTGCCGTTTGCAGAATATGTACGCAAAAATGTTGAACAGCTTACCCGTATGGAACCGATAGTGCTTGCTTCTGATTTGGAGGACTTGAAGGAAAAGATTAAACGGTATCAAGCCCGGCTGGTGTTTCTTGAATCGAATTTTGTAGATATTGCTACGCCTTATATGATGGCGGTTTTGAAGGGGAAAAATAAGAAGGTGCGCTTTGCAATCTTTAGTTTTGAAAAGGTGGTAAGTGAGGAAGTGGAGCGTTTTTACAATCTGGGGGCGGCGGGATATTTGAATTACCGGGATGGTCTTGAATCCTGTTTGAAAGGATACCGCAAACTGCTTGAGGGGAAGGATTACTTTCCTGATGAACTGGAAGAAACCGGGGCTTCCTGCCATTTTGCGGATTACCGTCTGGGTGAGCTTAAACAGCAGGAATTGACCATGCAGGACCGGGAATTGATTTGTTTAATGAGCCGTGGAAAATCGGCTGAGGAGATTAGCGGGCTTTTACATTTGACCTATGAAACGGTGAAGAATTACAAGAGCCGTATTTACAAGAAGTGCGGGATAAAGAATTCTGTCCATCTTTTACTGTTTGCGTTGTATATGGGCCTTATAAGCTCGGAAGAAATTTTGAAGGCCGCCTTCGGAGAAGGCGGGGAACTTATGACAAAGGGGGTCTATGGTGATTCTGAGGAATAAGAGCGGGGAATTTCAGGTGCAGAACCGGGCGGGGCTGCTGGATTTCCTGCGGGGTGAAGCGGGAATGAGGAATGGGGAGGGAGGAGTTACGGAGCTTGCGGGGCTGGAATGTATCTGCTCGGTTCCGTTTGCGGTAGCAACTGCGGCTTCCGTGCAGGACGGGGAAAACAGTAATGCTATTGCCTGGACTTTTTCTACCTTTGACCTTGACCGTTATGATGAGCGGATTGATCCCTCTGGCTGGGATTTCAAGCGGTACTTACAAAATCCGGTTATCCAGTGGGCGCATTGTTTTGACATTCCGGCTATCGGGAAGGCTGACGGGGTGTTCGCCGATGAAAAGGGTTTGCATGGTTCCATTGTCTTTAATGGCAAGGACTATGATCCTTTCGGCTGGGGTATTGGGGAGCGGGTCAAGAATGGCGTGATCCGGGCCGGGTCGGTGGGGTTCCGGGTTCTGGAAATTGAACTGCCCTCAAAAGAGGACAGTAAGGACGGTACTACGCTTATATTCAGGAAACAGGAGCTTCTTGAATTTAGTGTGTGCAATGTTCCGGCTAATCCTTGGGCTCTGGCAAAGGGAATGACGGAAAAGAAACAGGAAACCAGTTTCCCTGACTTTTGGGGAAACATCATTCAAAACCATAAGGAGTAAAACTATGGGCAATGAAGAATTGGAAGCGGTTAAAAAGGCATTAGCCGCTATGAAGAAAATTGAGTTGACGGGGTTTACCAACACGGAAACCGCAACGGCTTACTTCAAGGAAAAGGAAATGATCCTTGAGGGGATAGTCAAAACTATGGAGACTATCACGGTGCAGGAATCATCGGAAATGGAAGCCTTGAAAGCCACGGTCAAGAGTCTGCGGGATGAACTGAAGGGACGGGCGGCTAATCCCCGTGAACTGACCCGGAAGGAATTACAATACCGCCTTGGTAAGGCGTTGGCGGCGGCGTGGACGGGGAATCATGGGGCCTTGGCGGAACTGTCCTTTACGCCGAACCTGAAAGCGGATAACTGGACTAATCCCCGTGATGTTAGTTGGGGGGAAAAGGGTTGGAATGTCAATGAGAAGGCGGCTCTCGGCTCACCGATGGGGAACCTCTCTACCAATGATCAATACCTCATCAATCCGATTTACGAAACGGAAATCATGCAGGACGCTGCCAAAAAATCGGTAATGATGCCTCTGGTGCGTCATCGTCCGATGATGGGGCCTTCTATCTTCCTGCCTACGAGGGACCGGGGCGGGGTTCAGCTTCACTGGCTTACCGCTTACGGGCAGCAGATCACCGGGAGCAAGCCCCAGGGGGCGCAACGGGTAGAGCTTAAAGCGTACACCCTTGCCGGGTATATCCCCTGGTATGATGAATTCGAGGAGGATGTTTTTATCGACCTGGGGGCAATGTTCATAGACGAATTTACGGAGGTCTACGGACAGGAGTTCGACCGTCAATGTCTGTTGGCGGATGATGATCCCTTTACCGGGGCTATGGCGGTGGATGGGGCGGAGGAAGTTGAAATTGCCGGGGCGGATATAAACGGCTTGACGTGGAAGGACTTCCGGGACGCTGTGTACCGGGTTCCTGCGGAGGAGCGCAAGGACTGCGCCTGGTTCTTGCATGAAACGGTATTAAACCATATTGCCAACATTGAGGACGCTGACGGGCGGCCGATATGGAGGCGGCCCACGGAAGCTATGCCGGGCAAGCTCGACCTGTATCCGTATCACGAGGTTTCCATCATGCCGCAGATCGGGGCGGTTGAAAATGATACCCCTTTTGCGATCTTTATGAACCCTAAAAGAATTCAACACGGGAACCGGAAGGGGATCGAGATCAAGAAATTTGACGGTACAACAGAAAGCATGGAATACGGGGAGTTGTTTCTCCGGTTCCGCAAGCGGGACGGGTTTTTGGTAACAAGACCATCGGGGAATATGGTCATACTGAAAACAAAACCATAAAACGAAGGAAAGCCGACCGGCGTTAGCCGGGCGGCTTTTTTTTTCTGCTCATAAATAAATACTGATAGCGTTTTCCGTAAGTAACCCTGTTTTGTATTCCGGTTCCGGGAGCGTGTCTATATGCTCAATTTCCTTTCTGAATATCCGGGCATCATCCCCCTGCAAATAAGCATAGAATTTGTAGTTGCTATCATAAAGCAAATAATGTCCGGTTTCCGGTTCGTAAGAATAACTGTATTTCAACCCGCTGAAAACTGGTAGTAACATGATCAATTCCTTCAATGATGAGATTACCCCGGCGCAAGCCGGGGGAAATGTTTGTTATTCTTGCAATGATTTAGGCTTCTTAAAATAGTTAGGATTGCGCTTGTAAAGGGCTTCCTCGATGGTCTGTTCTTCAAACCAATAATCAATATTTAGCGGCGCAATACGGCAGATTTCGGAAACGCTGGTATAACCCCATTCTGAATTTTCAAGGTCATCATTCAAAATGGTATAGCCGAACATGGTATCTTCTTTGTCGTATTCGCAGATAAAAATATCGGTGCCGCCGTAGAAGTAATGGAAGATTGCGGGATGTTCGTCCTTGCCGTCTGTCTTGTAAAGTTTGGGACATTTTTCAAGCTGTTTCATAAGCCGTTCTATTGGCTCGGCGTAGGTTTCGGGATTGGCGGCGGTGATAAGTAACTGACTGCGGGGGATGATGATCGCCAATTCGTCGGCTATTTCAAATTCAATTTTCATGGGGTTCTCCTTGGGGGAAATATCCCCCGCACAGGCGGGGGCGGTTTACTTACATGGCTAACTTATAGGCTTGTTTCTCTTTGTCCTTTTCCTCTTTTTCCCGGCTTACTTTCTGACTGCCCTTTTTAGCCCTGATTTCGTCAAGGGTTTCATGGCTGGAAATATTGCGCTTGGGGCGGCCTGAATAAATCCATGCCTTACGGTTGCCGGAGAACCAGAAGCCCAGGGCCTTTAGTTGTTCCCTGATTTCTTTTGAGTTAAAGCAGTAAATCCAGTAGCCTATGATTTCGATTTCACAATCAAGGTTTATGATTTTCTGTAAGATTTCCTGAAAGGGTGTAACCGCATCGGCGGCGGGTTTCCATTCCTTATCTGCATAGTACGAATTAAACGAATGGGACATAAAACCGTTTAGGAAACTATTAAACTGGTTTATTATTTCTACGGTGGCGGCTTCGCCTTCCTGCCCTGCGTGATCCGGGTGGTACTGCTTTAATAATTCCCGGTAGCGTTTTTTTGCTTCCTCTACGGATTGGCATTTTTCAAAGTAGTTCATTTTAACTGCTCCTTTTATGAAGTTTCCCCGCTCAAGCGGGGGATGGTTTGAGCTATAAGGCCGCCAGTAATGCGGCTTTTTCTTCCGGGGTGATGGCACTGCGGAAGGTGCAGCCCTGACATTTGGTATTGTCCCGGCAGGACAGGCAGACTTTTGACGGGTCCACTATGGAGGGCAAGAGCCTGACCATGAGATCCACGGCTACGGGCATGGGCTTACCCATAGCCCACGCAAGGCGGCGAACCGACACAGCAGCAAGGCCGGAAAACTGAGGCGAATAGTACCGCTTTTGATCTGCGTTGTTCATTCTGAAAACTCCTAGAAACGAAATAACCCCCGACAGCCAAGGCCGGGGGAAAAGTACCTAAAACAAAGAAAGTTGACCATGTGAAAGAAAAGAAGCGGGGACGGTGCGGTTTGCATAAATGGTATGGAGATAAGAAACATAGCGGGCCGCTTCTTCTTCCGTTCTGAAAAAGCGGCGGCATTTGAGACCATGACCAAAGGGCAAGCCGGATAATACAAGATGAGCCGGGGCGGTTTGCTTTTTAATGCTGGTAGAGACCAGGGCCGGCCTGTGCAGATAAAAAGCAAACTGCGCTAAAACCTGATAGCAGGGCATTTGGCTAGACATAACAACACCCCGAAGGGAAAGGGCAAACATAAACTGCCGTTGTTAGGCCCAGCCATACGGCCAGGTGGGGCAAGGGCAAAAATGCCCTTGCTGATATACGTTATAATAAAGATTATATACTATTTAATAAACATAGTCAAGTAAATAATAAAATATTTTTACTTTTTATTGACGGGTAAGGGCCTACTATGGTATTTTGAAAGTATGGGAATGACGGAAAAAATACGGATTATGCTGGTAAAGCAAGGAAACATTTCAGAGGCCGAACTTGCAAGGCGGCTGGGACAGACCCCGGCAAATCTACACCATAAGATGAAGCGGGACAATTTTTCTGAAAAGGAACTGCGGGAGATTGCGGAGGCGCTAGACTGCGGACTAAAAATAAACCTTGTTATGAATAAGACCGGGGAGGAAATTTGACTGTGCCGAATGAACTTCATAGCCGGACATACCGAATAAAGCCAATTTTTAGCAGAGAATTCCGGCGTAACCTCTTACCGGATACCGAAGCGGACGGTCCAGGTATTACCGGAGAGCCGCCGAATTGCCCCCCGCTTACTCGACCTTTCACCACTAATGGACAGACTGACAAACGGGACTAATACGGCACGGCAGGGCGCAATGCCGACAAAGCGGGTTCTTGCGGAGAAAGCGGCGCATGAATGGCCGGGCGCACTTACAAATAAAACCGCTGCTGTAATACCCCTTCACTGCTAATGGACAGGCTATGTTAACGGGCTGAACACTGACGGGAAAAAGTGTAATATACAATTATAAGAGAAATTCATACAATTTTGTAGGAAATATAGAACCATCGACAAAAACTGCCATTTTTCCATCCGTCTGTTCACCGCCTAGCCCGATCTACGAGTTTCTGATATACTATTTGAACAAACTTTTCTCTCATATGGTAAGGACAATGAAAGGTCTAACGGAAAAAGAACGAGAATTTATTATAGAACGGCTCCAAGCGGGTGAGACCATACCCGATGATTTCAAGGAGAAGCTGTTCCCCGTAACCCAGAAAGAGTATGAACTCCGTTATGCCGGCAAAATGCGGAAAGAGGACCTCTTGGCTGATAAGGATGGGACTTTTGCCGTGCCCCTGCAGGTTGAGAAAATTTATAATGGTAAGCGTAAAAAGTATAAAGACGATTGGCGTAACATGATCGTATTTGGGGATAACCTTCAATTCCTTAAGACTATCTACAAGAACGAAGATCCTCTGATTAAAGACAAAGTAAAAAGCAAGGTCAAACTGATTTACATAGATCCGCCATTTGCAACTGATTCTGATTTTGAAGGTATAGATGGTCAGAAAGCATATTCAGATAAAGCCAAGGATTCTGATTTTATTGAATATCTCAGAAAAAGGCTCATCCTTGCAAAAGAAATACTGGCTAACGATGGAAGTATTTATGTCCACCTTGATGCTAAAAAGAGTCACTATATAAAAGTGATACTGGATGAGATTTTCTCGGATTTTTTTTGCATAGAAATAATATGGGTATGTGGCTTAATGGGTTCCGGTAAAATTTTTCCAAAGGCGCATGAGACGATTTTTTGTTATAAAAAAGTAAACTCCATATTTAATCCCCCGCCCCGGATCGGATATTCAAAACGTATTACTAATGCTCTGGTTAAGGATAAAAATGGATGGTATTATACAAGGGGTAAAGAAAGCAGTGGGGGGTCTACATATTTAAAGACTTATATTTGTACAGATCCAACTCTTTCAAAAGAGGAAGCAATAAAAAGTGCTAATTCAAACAGGCCTCAAACCGCTTGGGATGTCTGGATGGGTAAAGAAGATTTAGCAAATGAATTTAATGATTTCCCCGTTGGGACATATGCTTATACTGAAATAGAGAATGTCGGTTATCCAACACAAAAGCCTGAATTCTTGCTAAAAAGAATAATTGAAGCATCATCAAACGAAGATGATATTGTCCTAGACTTCTTTGCCGGAAGTGGGACTACTGCTGCAGTAGCCGAAAAGCTTAATCGTCGCTGGATAACCTGCGATATTGGCAAATTTAGCTTTTATACCGTCCAGAAGCGACTTTTAACAATACAGGACAGCAAAAACCTTGAAAATTCAAAAAAGAAATACAGTAAAGAGGCTAAAACTTTTGTAACTGTTAATACCGGGATGTATGATCTTGCAAAGATGAAGGAGTTAGACCGGGGGAAATACATTGAATTTGTCCTTGAATTATTTGAGGTTGCTCCTAAAAAATTAAAAAAGAAAGGATTTGAATTTCAAGGTGAGCGGAAAGATGGTTACCCCGTTCTTGTCTGGGAATATTCGTCTGAACATAATCTTGATGAAGAATTCCTGGAGAGCCTATATAAAGCTCTGGGAAAGAGTATCGGCAGCAGGGTTTATATCATTGCACCGATTAACGCGGTTGATTTTATTGGCGATTATCACCAGATAGAAAACACTAGGTTCTATTTCTTGAAAATACCCTACCAGGTAATACAAGAATTACACAATTCAAAATTTGAAAAGATACATCAGCCAAGAAGTAAGCGCAACCTTAATGATTTAGAAAACGCGGTAGGTTTTCATTTTGGCCTGCCGCCTGAGGTTAAAAGTAGTTTTAAGAAGGGTGTGTTTGCCATCAAAGAATTTAAGTCTAATTTCAAGGATGAGGCCAAGGGTAACGATTTTGAGAATCTTGAAACATTAAGCATGGTTGTTATTGACAGCAACTATGACGGTACGGATTTCAAGATGACCGATTGTTATTTTAGCGATGAATTTACCAATATAGATGGGGTATTGACCAAGAAGATTGAAAATTCAGGTAAATCAGTATTTGTTATTTATATTGACATTTTTGGTAATGAAGCAAAGGAAGTGTTCAATATAAAATGACTGGAAAAAAACAATTTAATACACAAGAGCTTGTATTAAAAATAAGTTCTAAAAATTATGATCCCAGAAAATATCCTATCAACGATTGGGATAGGTATTTAGATGTTCTTTGTCAAAATAGAAATTTCCAGAAAGAAGCAATAAAAACAATCCTTTATTATTTGGTTTCTGATAATTATAAATCCATAGAAGATTTAGTAAATGAAAATTATCGGGATAATTTATCTTTGCAGGAAAAATATAGAACTATCGAAGATTATCATGCAAGACTGCAACTTCCGAAAAAACTTTCCGGAAGTATTGATTTAGCTACTGGGACAGGGAAAAGCTATGTAATGTATGGGATAGCGCAGATCGCATTAGGTATCGGATTAGTTGATAAAGTTCTTGTTTTAGGGCCGCCCAGTCTAACCATTGAAAGAGAATTAACTAATAAATTCGTTGGACTTTCATCAAACAAAATTTTATTAAATGCAATACCTCAAAGTTCAAAATGTTCTAACCCTTCAATTATCCATGCCAATGAAACGATAAAAGATTATTCCATTTGTATTGAAAATGTAAACGCTATTTACACGAATAACAGCTCATCAATAATGGATAGCCTTAGTTTTGGAAGGGGGGAACGGTGCCTTGTATTAAATGATGAAGTGCATCATGCATATAATAAGACAAGTGGTAATGGTACTGATAATAGGAGCATCAAAAAATGGAAAGAATTCTTACTCGATAGTGCTTACTCTTTTAAATACATTATTGGATTTACAGGGACAGCATACATTGATAATGATTATTTTAATGATTGTCTGTATCGGTATTCTTTAAGAAGCGGTATAGAAAATAAATTTATAAAAAAAATTGATTATATAGTTGAAAATATAGACCAAAATGAATATGAAAAATTTCAAAAAATATTGTTCAATCACAAAAGGAATAAACAACTTTATCCTGAAATAAAACCTCTTACTATATTGATTACGAAGGACATAAAAGAAGCAAAGCAACTTCAAACAAGGCTGGTAGAATTTTTGGCTTCCCGAAAAGAGGGGACGGAGGAAGAACTGTATAAAGGAAAAGTTCTTATTGTTACATCTCATAAGGATCATAGACAAAATATTCCGCTTTTATCATATGTTGACAGTAAAGATAACAATACTGAATGGATAATATCTGTAGCAATGTTGACAGAAGGTTGGGATGTAAAAAATGTTTATCAAATTGTACCTATGGAAGAGAAAGCATTTAATTCAAAACTGCTTATCGCCCAGGTTTTAGGAAGAGGCTTACGTATTCCAAAGGAATATCCTACTATTTCTGAAGTTATTGTATATAACCATGATAAGTGGAGTAGTAGAATAAAAGAACTTGTGGCTGAAATACTTGAGATGGAAACGAAAATTTCTAATGGTATATTAAAAAAAAGTGATCGTGCGAAATATCATTTTTCGGTCTATAACATAAAATATATAAAAAATACTAAAGAAACACCTAACAAGGATACAGAAAAATTTATTTACAAGGATTATGCAAATTTAATTTCTCATGAGGATGTTTATTCTGATGATGCTAAATATACTGATATTGACGGAAAAGAGTTGAAGATAAATTATCAAATTGAAAGAGAACAATTTTTAATAACAGATATTGTAAATCAAGTTTATAATGATTTTCAAAAACGGAGACTTGAAGGTATAATTCTCGATTTGGGCAAAAATGAATACACAAGTGATAATCTCCCTGAAAAATCTGACATTGAGAGTTATATCAGACGTTCTATGAAAGAAGTGGGATTAAAAGGGAATTCTTTAAGCAGTCAAAACAAGCAAATAATATTTTCCACATTCGGGACACTTTTAAGAAAAAAGCCAAAAAGCCTGAGAATTTCCAGAGATTTTGAAAAGCTGGAAGAAATTAAGACGTTTTCCAAAGATGTTGAAAATGTTTCCGTATTGGGTTTGAAGGGTGGTTCTACCATTTTCTATACAAATAATTATCGTGATGAAATAATATCAGAAGACAGCTTGATAGCGTTTAATGAGATAATTACCGACCTTTCTTTACCACGAAGTGCATTTATTGAAGTGGATAATTCATATAATTTAAAAACGCCTGTTGATTTAGTATTTACCTTTAAAAAGCCTGAAAGGGAATTTGTTCAAGAACTTATAAAACAAGAAAATGCCGAAAAGGTTAGCAATTGGATTAAATCTTCAAATATGGGTTTTTATTCTATAGAGTATTCTTTTACAAAGGGCACTCATACAAACTCCCATCCATTTAATCCTGATTTTTTTATTTTATTAAAAGAAAATAAATCGGAATATATTTCTGTTGTTGAGATAAAATCTGATGGCGATGATACAGAAGAAAATAAGCAAAAGTATAAATATGCGCTGGATCACTTTAAATTGCTTAACGAAACATTAAAGAAAGATGGTATTAACCAAAAATACTTTTTTAACTTTTTATCACCGGAAAATTATCCTGATTATTTTTCATGGTTACGGGATGGAAAGTTGATTAAAGGTCTGTTCAAAAGCGCATTAGACAGAGAATTGGAGGAATAAAAGTGGTTGCCAATGCATCAAAAATATCAGATTTTCTTTCTCAAAACAAAACGCAATTCATTATTCCTGTATATCAAAGAAATTATGATTGGAAAATTGAACAATGCAAACAATTATTAGATGATTTAATGACAATAGGTAATAATAATGATATTCATTTTATTGGGAGTATTGTATATCTTCACGATAGTATTTATACAGCTACAGACATAAAAGAACTTGTTATTATTGACGGGCAACAGCGCTTAACGACAATAATGCTTATATATGTGGCATTATATAGACTTGCAAAATTCCTTAATAAGAATTCTCTTTTTGATGAAATAAATGAAACATACTTAATAAATAAATATTCTTCTTCATCAGAAAAATTAAAACTTAGAAATACTGAAAATAATGATAGGGCTTTTCGTTTTTTATTAGAAGATAATCAATCAACTGATTACAATGAATATTCAAATATTATACGAAATTTTGATTATATCAAGGACCGAATAAATGAAAATAATTACGAAGTTGTTCTTGCCGGATTATCAAAATTAAGTTATGTTGAAATATCTCTTGAGAGGGGAAAAGACGATCCGCAAAAAATATTTGAAAGTATTAATTCTACAGGATTAGAATTATCCCAAGCTGATTTAATACGAAATTATATATTAATGGGACTTAAATATGATGAACAGAAGTATATTTATAATACCTATTGGCGATATATCGAAGATCATACTAAATATATAGCGAAAAACGAGAATAAACTCTCGGATTTTATAAGGGATTTTCTTACACTCGAAAACAAAAGAATCCCTAATAAAGATACGGTATATATTGAATTTAAGAAAAAATATGATGTTTCTACATTTACCGAATTAGAAAAAAACTTGCAAAATATAAAAAATATGTCTACCTTCTATAACAAGGTAATAAATCCGCAGTTTGAAAAAGATAAAGATATTCAAGAAGAATTAAAATATATTAATCAGCTTGAAAGTGAAGTAACTTATCCATTCATTCTTTCCGTTTACAAAGATTATGATGCTGAAATAATTAATAAAGTAACATTCATTAATGTATTAGAGTTAATTCAGTCCTTCGTGTGGAGACGATTTATTACAGGATTACCGCCTAATGCATTGAACAAGATTTTTATGAATTTGTATGAGAAAATAAATAAAAGTGAATATGTTAATTCACTTCAAATATCACTATTGCAAAAATCAGGGGATCAAAAATTTCCAACCAACGATGAAATAATCGAAGCCTTGCATGGCAAAGATATTTATAGCATTAAATCAAAAAAAATACATTATCTATTTGAAAAACTAGAAAACTTTGAGAACAAAGAAAAAGTATTAATCCAAGGTAATGCCGATATTACTATAGAACATATTTTCCCACAAAACCCTGATATTAGTTGGAGAAATGATTTAAGTGGGGAAGAATATGATACAATTAAAGAAAAATATTTACATACAATCTCAAATCTAACACTATCTGGTAATAACGGGCAACTTGGAAATATGTCATTTTTAAAAAAGAAAAATTATCCGAAAAATGGATATAGTGATAGTCGATTGTGGCTTAATAAATTTCTTTCTTCAATCAATGAGTGGAATATCAAACAGCTTGAATCAAGGTTTGAATTAACAATAAAACGGTTTCTAAAAATATGGAAATATCCAGATGTTGATATTTCAAAAGTTCTGTCTATAGGGGAAGTAAATATATTTCAGGCAGATGAGCCGACCAGTAAGAAACTTGATTACTATATACTTCTCGACGAAAAAAAGACAATGAGTTCAATCCTTGAAATGTACGCTGACGTTGTTCGTCAATTACTGGATAAAAATATGAGTATGTTTTTCACTACTGTCTTAGCAGAGGATATTGATTTAACCAAAAAAGAAAATAAAAATAACTTGCGAAGCCCATTGCAGGTAAATGAAAACTGGTACATTGAAGGTAATTTAAGCCATATAGATAAATTCAAAAGAATAAAAGAAATTTTAACTACTTTTGATTTGGAAGATGAACTAACTATTAAGTATGCAGAATAAATTGAGTATTACTGTGGGATTTTTTTATATATTGAAAAATATTTTTTATCAAACATATAATCATAAAAATATTAATTTTGTCATAGTGTAATCCGCATTTCCCGCAGAAAGTCATTGAACTTGATACACCGAATGCCATATCTATCGGGATTGCTGTCATCCTGGGCCTGGACGGTGCGGATTATTTTATAGGGTTTTATAGACTCGTGGATATGGATAGAGGAAGTGGGTACTGTAAAAGGACGTTCCATCGGCTTTTCCGGCCCATTGTAAGGACGGGTCTATATGGGGATTATGGGCATAGGGTGTTTCCGAATAAGTGGCCATATCATCGGCGGCATAGCCGACCGGGGGGATATTCTTGCGCTGGTATTCTTCTTCATTTTCGTATGTGTATGCGTCTATTTGGCGCTGGTTGCTTTGGGAGTGGCGGATTTCTTTTTAGCCATTTGAGGGCTCCTTTCTTTGCCTTTTTTTATTGGCAAGATTAGTTGGATAAATAACCCACATGGGAATATGTAATTTTGTGGTAATTCCCACAAAAAAAATTTCCAGAATAGAAATTATTAATAGGAATATATGATAATTTGGAATATGAGTTAAAGCGAGGAAAACTACTAGTATAGGATAAACTGTAGGCGGCCAAGAATAAAAAGGCAATGGTGAGGATAGAGATTTCTTTATTCCTTTCTTTACTCCAATTATTCTAGCACGTAAAATCCAATTTGGTTTTCTAATTTTACTTGTGTAAATTATTCTTATTTTAAATCCATCATCCTTTTCAAATGCCTCATCATTATTTAGTGCTATTTGAATTTTTTCATTTATAATATCCATCGAGAGGTCTAATTCTTGACGACTTTTTAATATTATATCCGCTTGCAATATTTGTAAGTCTTCTACTTCTTCTGAATATTCAGCGATAATATAAGAATCTGATGAAATATCACTTTTTAATATGGGGATTTTACCCTTATTAAAAAATGAAATTTCAATGCTTCTGGCATTAACAATTTCTTTTTCTTTCCAAAATATATGCAAGTCATTGTAGGATTGACTGCGTGAGGCTAATATAACTTCTTCGGACAGATAGAACATTGGTTTTTTTGCTTTATTAGTGATGAAAGGCATTATTAAAGCAATTACTATCCCTGCAATGGCCAGCCAAGTGGCTAAATCAAGAGATTTTAAGAAATTCAATAAAGATGGCATCACCTACTTCTCCGGTTTAGACCCAAAAAAGGAAAAGACAAGCCACATTAATACGGCTAAGATATCTTTTGGTTGGGTCTAGTACGGGAACCTCCTTCATTAATGTTCATAATATATCATCAAACGATAAAAACGGCTATGCACTCGCCTTATAGACATAGGGGGCTTGCGGGGCCTCATCCTCTACGGGTTCACCACCAAAATCCGGGGTTTCGTCATAAACCAGGGTGAACTTGCCCACGGATAGTTTCTCATTTTGGCAGAATTCAAGGGTATAGCCGGGGCCTACAAAACAACTTAACCCCTCATAGGGATGGCTGGAGGTTTCAATGGTTCCATTGTCTTCCTGACTGACAAGACGGTCGGGGTGCATTTGGGCGTAAAGGTCAATTTTCCGGTATGTTTCGGTGGAAGCAAGTACGATATTGGGATATACACGATGTTTATTATAGAATGCGGTGGCTTTTTGGTGAAAAACATCGTCCCATAGGGAAAAATCGGTAATAGTGCCGGATATTTTGAAAACCATATTTTATTGTCCTCTAAAATTTATGTACGCAAGTAACCACACGCCCCGCTATCCGCAAATTTTCCAGTTCTGACCCCGCGATTTGCCGGGGAGGATAGGCGGGGTTGGCGCTGATGAGGGAAATGGACCGGGGCAGGTCGTCAAAGGATACCCGCTTAACCAATAGGGCGGTATCCAGAGACAGGACATAGATACCGTTCCCCTCGGTAAGGCCGGGGTGGAAAACAACCGCATCGCCATTGTAGATGTGTTCACCTATCATGGAATCCCCGGCGACATAGACGGCCTGTAGATTTTCCGGGCGGTAGGGGCTGATAAGGGATCGGGGGAGCTTGAGGGTCTCCACCTCGGCGTAGTCCTCTATCTCCCGGCCCCGGCCGGCGGCGGCTTCCTGATGAAGCAACCTTATAGCGGCTTTTTCGGTTTCAAAAAGGGAGCCTTCCCCCAGAAGGAACCAGTTTAAATTGACGTTATATACGGAGGACAATTTGTCCAGGATTTCGCGGGAGGCGTGGTAAATGCCTTTTGAGAGGGAGTACCCCCGCTCTTTTGATACCCCCAGGCTTCGGGCAAACTCCAATTTTGATAAACCGGAGCGTTTTTGAAGAAAATTATAGCGTTCTTCCTCGGTTTCCATTGACACCCTCTATTGCCCTGATCTACAGTTAAAATCGAGTGATTATTTTAATCACCATGAGTGAATTTTATAGGCAATATGCCGATTTGTAAAGGGGTTTGTAGGGCTGGGTATGGCAAAAATTATGGTAGGAACCTGCGGCTTTTATTATACCGACTGGCTGGGATCGGTATACCCGGAGGGGACGGCGAAAAAGGACTATCTATCCCTCTATGCGGAGCGGTTTAGCACGGTGGAACTGGATTATACCTATTACTCCATGCCCAAGGCGGAAAATCTGGCAAAAATGCTGGTTGATGGGGGGCCTAACCTGACCTTTTCCGCAAAGGCTCATCAAAGTCTGACCCACAAAATTGATCCGGGCCACTGGAAGGGGGAAGCGGAAACATACCGGGGGGCTATAGACCCGCTTTTGAAGGCGGGGCGGCTGGAAGCGGTTTTGTTTCAATTTCCGTATTCGTTCCATTATACCGCTGATAATCGGCGGTATTTGGGGGATGTGCTTTCATGCTTTCAGGGTGTGCCGCTGGCGGTGGAGTTCCGGGTAGCGGAATGGTATCACGCCAAGGTGATTGAGGGTATGCGGAAACAGGGGGCGGCGCTGGTGTCGCTGGATATGCCGGATTTGGCGAAACTGCCCCCGGCTATGGATGTGGTTACGGCTCCCTTTGCGTATATCAGGCTCCACGGGCGGAACGCCGGGGCATGGTGGGGGTCTGACGAGGTGGCTCGGTATGACTACCTTTACAATGACCGGGAGCTTGAAGCCTGGGTTGACCGGATTAAACGGATCGAAGTACAGGCGGATAAGATACTGGTGTACTTTAATAACCACGCACGGGGACAGGCGGCCAAGAATGGGCAATCGTTGATAGAGATTTTGAAACGGGCGGGAGGAAAGGACATGGAACATGGGGAACATAAGCCGGGCGGTATGCCATCTTAATATCATCGGGTTCCGGGCGGCGGTGGCGGCTCAAAGGGATACCAGTCTACGGGGGCAGCCCTTTGTGATTGCGGGGGCCACGGGCGGGAGGGCGTTAGTTCTTGACTTGTCCCCTGAAGCAATGAAAGAAGGGATTAGCCCCGGCATGGCATTAGGGGTTGCGGAACGGCGGGTACGGGATTTGACGGTATTGGCTCCTGATCCTCCGGCATATTTGACTATGAACAGGGAATTGGAAAAAATCGCCGCTTTGTATGCCCCGGTGTATGAGAACGATCAATTTGGTAATTTGTATTTGGACTTGACCGGGACGGCGGGGCTTTTTGGTCCAGCGGCGGATTGTGCAAGCCGCATACTGCGGGAAATGCTGGAACAGGTCAGCATACGCCCTGCGGCGGCGGTGGCGGGTAATAAACTGATCTGCAAGATTGCAACCCGGACTATTAGGCCCACGGGTCTTATACAGGTGCAAGCCGGGGCGGAAGCGGATTTTTTGGTTCATCAGGATTTGCGCTTGCTCCCCGGCATGGGGCCGGGGCTCTTGCGGACTGCGGCGGTTACGGGGCTACGGGAAATTGGGGAACTGGCGGCCTTGTCCGATGGGGAGGCGGTTTCCCTTTTCGGGAAGCATGGGCGGCATCTCCGGGACACGGCACGGGGCATTGACGATAGTCCGGTGGAAACTGTTTCCCTGGGGGAAAAGCGGATCGAAAAACATTTGGACTTTGCCGAGGATACGCTGGATTTTGACGTTATTCGGGGCGGCCTTATGCTTCTGGCGGAAACGGGCGGTATTGAAATGCGGGGGCAAAAATGGGGAACTGCGGCGGTGCTGCTGCATATCGTTTACGCCGATGGGGTCCGGGCTGAAGGACAGGAGAAGCAACGGCGGCTTTGTATTACCGACCGGGACATTGCGGCGGCGGCAGAGCGGGTTTACTTAAAAGCGGTAGTCCGGCGGCTGAGGATACGGAGCATTACGCTGACCCTGGGGGATCTGCGGCCCTTGGGGTGGTCCCCTGATTTATTTGAGATAGCGGAAGATACGAAACAGCGGAAACTACAGGAAGCGGCGGACAAGGTACGGAATAAATACGGGCCTGGTATGCTGACCACGGCGGCGGTGTATGCGGCTTCACGCAAGGAGCCTGTACTGTCATTGCCGAGTGTTTCAAATGCGTGAACGCCTGGGGCTTTGTTCGGCTTACTCGCTACTCTATGGGGTGCGGCGGCCGGAGGATATGATACAAGCCGCCAAAATCTGCGGAACCGATACCCTTAGTTTTACTGACCGGGATAATCTGTACGGTTTACCTGTCATTCTGGAAAAATCTAAGGAAATGGGGATACGCCCTATTATCGGTGCTTGCCTGACGGTTCCGGGAAAGGGGGCGGTCTACTGCTTTGTTAAAGACCGGCAAGGGTACTCCCGGCTCTGTGAAATTTTAACTATGAGAAATCGGGATAAGGAAAATTACAAGCCTGTATCATTACTGCGGCAGGATGCTGCCGGGCTTATTTTGGCTTCTTCGGATGAGGTTATTTTGGAAGCGTTGGCGGGCCGCTCTCAATCTTTGTATGCGGCAATTAGCCCCGATTCCCTTGGGGCCATAGGCCCCAGCCGTAGGCTTGGCGTTCCGCTGGCCTTTCTGGATACTGCCCTGTTTTTGGAAAAAGAAGATTATCCGATTCACCGGGTGCTGCGGGCTATTGATTTGGGTAAAACGGTCGGCAATTTGAGCGAAGGGGATACGGTAAAAAAGGATAGTCATTTGCTCCTTTCTGATTCGGTATTGGCGGGGCGGCTCTCATCGTGGCCGGAAGCGGTGAAGGGAACGAAGGAAATTAGCGCGGCTTGCGTTTACCATGAACTATTTGAGGACTGGATTTTTCCGGGGTACACAACGGAAACAACACCGGGGGATGAATTATACAAGCGGGTACTGGAAGGGGCGGCGGCCCGGTATGGGGAATTGGGGGATGCTGAATTAGGGCGTATTGATTACGAATTGGGGATCATCAACAGCAAGGGGTTTGCGCCGTATTTCCTCGTGATGGATGATATTGTCCGTATGGCTTCCCGAACCTGTGGGCGGGGGTCGGGAGCGGCTTCTATTGTGTCGTATTCATTAGGGATTACCAATGTTGACCCTTTGCGACACCATTTATATTTTGAGCGGTTCTTAAACCCTGCGAGACCTGACCCCCCGGATATTGATGTTGATTTTGCATGGGATGAACGGGATGATCTGATTAAACGGGTGATAGAGCGGTTTGGAAAAGATCGCTGCGCCCGTGTTGCCAATCATAATATGTTCAGGCCCCGGTCGGCTTTTCGAGAAGCGGCAAAGGCGTATGGCTTTGGGGACGCTGAAATTTCGCAGATAGAAAAGCAATTGTTTCACTTTGGAGATAAGTCGGGTGTGAGTGATCCGCTCTGGTTGGAAATTCTTGATATTGCGAAAAAAATTGAAGGGCTGCCCCGTGGCTTATCCATGCACTGCGGGGGGCTGGTGATTACCCCGGAACGGATAGACAGGTATGTACCGATAGAAAATTCTTTGGACGGATACCCGCTGTTAAGCTGGGAAAAAGACGGAACAGAAGCGTCCGGGTTTGTAAAAATTGATCTGCTGGGGAACCGTTCTCTCGCGGTGATCCGGGATGCTCTTTCCAACCTTGAGGAACAGGGGATTTCCATTGACCGGGATACCTGGCGGCCTGTTGAGGATGGCCCTACGGTAGCGGCCCTGGCCCGTGGGGATAGCATGGGGGTGTTTTACATTGAGTCTCCGGCTATGCGGCAATTACAGAAAAAAACCGGGGCGGGGGATTTTGAGCATATTGTTATTCATTCCAGTATTATACGCCCTGCGGCAAATACGTTTATCAATGAGTATGTGCGCAGATTAAAGGGCGGGGCATGGGAACCGCTTCATCCACGGCTGGCGTACATTCTGGATGAGACCTACGGGATTTTATGTTACCAAGAGGATGTGAGTAAGACGGCGGTGGCGCTGGCAGGGTTTGACGAAGTTGAAGCGGATAAACTGCGGAAGGTGATTGCAAAAAAGGCAGAGATAAAACTTGCGGCGTATGAAAAACAGTTTTTTGAGGGGTGCAGGAAAAACGGTGTTACTGAGGATGTAATACAAAAAATATGGGACATGATGTTGAGTTTTGACGGGTATAGTTTTTGTAAGCCCCACTCGGCTTCGTATGCAATGGTTTCTTTCCAATCGGCTTATTTGCGGGTTCATTTTCCGGCTGAATTTATGGCGGCGGTGTTGTCCAATCAAGGCGGGTATTATAGGCCCCATGCGTATGTTGCGGAATGCCGCCGTATGCGTTTGCGGGTTCAGGGGCCGGACGTGAATACAAGCCGGTGGCGGTATTACGGAGAACAGGATACGGTAGTTGTGGGTTTTATGGCGGTTAAGGGGCTGTCCGCTTCCGGTGGGGAATCGATTATTGCGGAGCGGGAACGGGGTGGCTCTTATAAAAGCCTGGGGGATTTTGCACGGCGGGTTAAGTTGGGCCGGGATGATATTATTGCCCTTTGCCCTGCGGGGATTTTTGACAATATCGCAGAAGGGCGGGAACGGACATTACAAGCGCGAGAACTATTGAAGGCCCATACCGGGGCGGCCCGGAGGGGACAGGATGAATTGTTTGCCGCAGAGGTGGCCCCGGTGTATCGGTTTGGCGGGGGGGCAGCACTGGCCCCGGCTCCGGTGAAAAAGAAAACGGTCAATGAGGAGTTATGGGAGGAATACCGGGCATTGGGATTCCTGCGGAACCTTCATCCGCTGGCTTTGTGGAAGGATAAGGTTTTAGCGGTCAAGCGGGTTAAGGCGGTGCATATTGGGGAATACCTGGGGCGGTATGTCTGTTTGGTGGGGTGGCCCATTACCCAAAAAGAGGTCTGGACAAAGGACGGTCTTACCATGTCATTTTTAACCTTTGAAGATGAAACGGCTTTGTATGAAACGGTTATTTTCCCTAAGGTCTATGATAGGTATGGCAGGTTGTTGTTTGATCAAGTCCCGCTGTTGGTGTATGGGCGGGTGTGTGAGGATAACGGGGCGGTGTCGCTGGAGGTGGAGAAGGTGGAGGGGATGTGAGATGTGCTCCTTAAAGAAGAAATTACTCCGATACTGGTAGTGTCCCTTACAAGAGGGACACTAGGCATTTTCGGTACCTGACACCTATGCGTTGCCAGAAAAACAATCAGGTTCTTACAAATTTTCCAATTGAGAACGTATTCCACCATTCATTGTAAATATTAACCATTCGTGTAGAGATTGCTCTATATAAATTTTGATCATCCTTTTCATTTTTTATTCTATTAGTGATTTCCTTCCAATATTCCCAATCATTATCTAAGACGAATGATATTTGTCGCAAATATTCTCCCTTCAGCCCATCATCTTGATCATCTAATCGTGCGGCTGGTGACAAAATGTTATTTTCGCTTCGATTTTGGGTTAAAGATAGTGCTCTAAAATTACCAATTGATGTATTCCATTCTCGTATGCTATCTAAAATTCCTTGTTTATAGTATATCCAACTATCAGGATAGATATGATCCTGATCCCATGGCGAATCAGTATCTTCAAGATCGTCTAATTGGTTGAAATCTGAAAATTCTTTATTTATATAATCCCTTTGAGCAAACAATACTAATTTTTTAAGATAGAATATTTTATTAATAAACATAGAAAAATAGTTTGAGATTTGTTCATCTGTAAATTTTTTTGAAATATTTTTATAATATTCGACAATTGCCATACCTACTTTAATAGTCCTTGGTAACTCCCAAATATCATTTTCTTTAGCATAATCAATATCTGTAAAATGTTTCATAACAGTAGTGTTTGCATAATAATCATACAGCATTTCTGGTGCTATGACTGGCAATAATGTTTTTCCAAAATACTCATTTAACGGTTTAGTCCAGAAATCAGCAGTAGAATTATGTTCCCAAAAACCTTGAACTGTTTCTTCTTCTCCTGAGAGCGAAAAATATGAGCAAACCATTAATTTTGCAACACATGGTTTTTTATTTTCATTAGCTATTATAAAATTATTCTTGTATATCCAATAAATCAAAAATAAAAATAAAGTCTGTGAAGATTTTATAAAATCTTTTACAAGTATAGGAGGAACATTTACACTATCAGTCAACAGAAGTGTGTCAATTGCAACATCAAATGCCTGTTTAATGGGGCTGGAAATATCGTTGCCAATTAAATCCGTTAGTTTATTTCGAAACCCTTTTCTCTTTAAACGTTCTTGAAATGTTTTTACATTCAGTTTTGTATGATATTTTCGATCTGGCTCAAGTTCACTCATAGCAATTCGTGATGCAATATTAATAATTTGAGTGGGAGGAATAAATGATCGACCTATTTTCTCAACTAAATCTTTTGTTTGCGGAAACAATGCCTTATATATTGAATAGATTAAGTCATCGCCGCTTAATGATGTACCAGACGAGTTAATTCTTACGAAAAGCGTTGGATCAGCGCTGTCATCTTCGATATTATCCTCAGTTAATAAAACCTCATCGCCAACTAAGTCGTAATTAATTTTAGTATCTTTAATTTCTATTAACTTTTTGCATATGTTTTCAAGTGTCTCATACAAGTTTTTTTCAAGTTTTTCAATAAATTTTTCTTTTGATGAAAAATAATTATATTTTGTTACTAAATATTCTGGCAGGAAAGTTCTGCAGTCTTCAATTACAGCATCTGCTATATCACCTGAATTTGACATTTGTTTATAAAATATTTTATCTAAAAAAAATGAAAGTGGGATTGGATAATATGAATCATACGGAAAGACAGTTTTATTGCTAAAAGTTGTATACCCTTTGCCATTATTATCAGGAAATTGCTCAAATATTTTTAATGCACTTCGTTTATCAGCAACACTCAAAATGCCGCGATTTTGGTTAGAATTTTGACGATACCCCCATGGTTGTGAACGTGTGGTAACACGAAAAAGATATTTGCGATCTCCTAGATCTGTTGTATCAGGTTTAATATCCAACCAGATAACCGGAAGTGAACCTTTTATAGACCAAGCAGTCATGTTTTCTATAAATGGATTATAAAATCCTAATGCAATTGCTGTTGCACGTTGTTGTCCATCCATTAAATAATTTTTATTTTCACCAGCCTTTGAGAACAAAAAAGAGCCAATAGGAAATTTGCGTAACAATGAGTCCCATAAATTCTCTATTTGTGCATACTTCCACACGAAACCCCGTTGCATTGAGGGTAACATAACATTTGAATCATCGTTATTTAATTGCCAATTTGCAATTGTAGTTAATGATAATCTTTCTTCCATTTCAACTCCTTTTATCTTACAACCACATTTGGCTATAGCATAAACTCGTGTTTTTATTTTGCTAGATATTAGGCCTTTTGTAAATCCGTTCGGTGTTTTTCAAATTTCACTTAACGTATTTTATACAAAATTCGTTTAAGTCTACATCCCTGTTTGTTATATAAGCGAATGCGTATATCGTCCTTTCTGTAACGCAAATAGCCTGGTATCTTTTTGAGCCTAACTCCTCATCAAAAGCCATAATTTGGGCTTAGGGCGTTAAAGCTCTTGCCCTAAATTGTACCAGCTATAGAGGGCTTGAAACAAGGGGGGAATCCTGCCTACTGAAGCCATAGCCCATGGCCGCCACACGCAATCTGCTTAAAATTCCTCTAAAATATTACCTTTGTGAAATATCCAGTTGTTGAAAGCCGTTTTATCCTGATTTCATGGAAAACCAAACAATGGGAACCGCAGGTTCCTTTCATTCACTGATCTCCCTTGCGGACTTTAAGGAGATCCTCGGCATTGATGACCGGGACGATGCCCTTTCCCGGTACTGTCTTGTAACCGCCACCTACAGCATAGAGCAATATTGCAGGCGGCGGCTTCTGATAAGCAAACTGACGGAAATACACGAATATTCGGACGACCCGTTTGTACCGCTGAAGCAGTACCCGGTAAGGAAAATTTTAGAGGTCCAAAAACACAGGTCCTGGAAACCCGCTGTGGACATTGATCCTGAACTGTTCCACTGCATACCGCAGTGCGGGGTTGGGGAGGATATGCCGTTTTGTCTGGAAATTCGGCCGGGAGTGGTTTCGTCACCGTTTTCGGTACGGGTGCGGTATGTGGCGGGGTATAAGCCCACGGATGCCCCGGCGGACCTGGCTTCGGCTTGCCTTGAACTGGCGGTATGGAACATGGCGCGGTTCCGGGGGAAGAAGATTGGGGTTGTAGGGGGCAGCGTTACGGTGGGCCAAAGAGCGAACGGGGAGTTTTTGGAAGCGAAGATGCCGGAGCGGGCCAAGGAACTTTTGGAGCCGTACCAGCGGAGGTTGATATGACGGAGCAAAAGATACTTGCCGCCTTTGAAAACCTTTTGACCGGGCGGGTTAATGAAATTTTGCAGGGGTGTGAATTTAAGATTGCGCCCGTTGAGTTCGATGCCCCTGCGGGTGTGGGGGCGGTTGCGCCTGTTCTGCGGCTTACCGAATGTGAGCGGTCGGAGAAAGAACGGATAGTTCGTTTAGACGCTTTTGCTTTGACCGTGAGCCTGAATGTGCCGGAAACGGCTGACAGTGAGCGGGATGTTTACGCTTATGGGGCGGCGGTTGGGAAGGCGGTAGCGGAAGATTCCACCCTGGGGGGTGTGGCGGACAGGGCGGTTATTACCGGGAAAAAGTATGTGCCGCCGAAAAAAGCGTATTGCGGGGATGGGTGGGAATTGGTTATTAGCCTACGAGTAATTGTGGAGGGGATGACGGTATGAGCGTACAAGGCCGTGATTGTTGTATCACCTTGAAAACAGAGTACCGGGAAATGGGGGTGCCTTACTCGGAGGAAACGATTAGGGAAGCGGTATCGGTTTTGAAGGAAGAAGCGGCTATTGAGGGGGGCGGAAACTGCGGGGGAATACGGCAGAGCCGGGGGGTTACGGGGTGCGTGGTTACGCCGCTTACCATCGAGAGCGCCCCTTTGATTTTTGTGCTGGCCCTGGGGCGGTCGGGGCTTCCGGCTTTTGTGAGCGGGACACGGGTTTTATACCGGCATAGGGTAAACCTTTTGGCTATGGAAAGCGGTCTACGGTTCGATTTGATACAAGACCGGGGGCCGGTGCGGACGCTTTATGAAGGGTGCCGGGTTCGGGATTTTGAACTGCGGATTATGCAAGGCGAAGCGGTAAAACTGAAATTGGATATAGCCGGAAGTATGCCGCCTGTTTCCTACCCTTACCCAGATCGGGCCGCAGTTTATGGCGGAGAGCGATTCAAAGAGGACGGGGTTAAGTACCGGATCAACGGAACGGAATATAAAAACATCTACGGGCTGACTATTGCTACCCGGAAGGATGGCGGAACGCAAACGGAAGTACGGATACACCGGGCCATGAATACCACAACGGAGATCCCTCCGATTATTGAGACCTTGGAAATTACCGCACAACTACTGCATGACCATTACGTCCACCGTTTATATGGGGCTTTCCGGCTGAACCTTTCCCGGCTGGTGCTGATGGCTGACGAAACGGCGATCAATGCCGGGGATACGGTTATTGGGCCATTGCGGTATTACTGCGCCGGGGATTTTTCCGTTGACGTGTATAACACGGAAGAAGGGATCATCGAATGAAATTTTATGACATTGATACTGCTTTAGTTGAAGCCATAGAAAAGGGGGACAGCCCGGTACGGGTGCGGATTAGCCTTGATTGGTCTGGTACAGGTTTTTATGAAACGGTATTTGAGCATGACATTATTGAAGCCGTGTTTTACGGGTTAAAGGAAGTGTCCGGGGGGACTACGGCACGGGGGGAAGTGTTACTGGATAACACCTACGGCGGGTATGCTTGCGGGGGGAATGGTGGGCGGGGTGCCGGGCGGGAGGTACGGATTAGTTTTTCTCTTGGGGAGGGTTTACCCTGGTTCCAGCGATTTGTTTTGTATGTGGACGATAACGGGTTCCAGGACATACGGGGGCCGGGACGGCGGCGTACTTTGCGGCTGGGGCTGCGGGACCGCTCGGCCTTGCTGCGGAGAACGGAAAATAGCCGGGACTGGACGCATCCGGCGGTATTCACCTACTCGGTTATTTGCGATAAAACACAAGCGGAAAAATCGCTGGTTCATCTTATCGCTCAACGGGCGGGGATAGAAAGCGGGGATATAGACTGCGCTACTATCCCTATTACTTTACCTTACGTGAAGCTGACTAAAAATATCTGGACTGAACTTTCTGAATTGGCAAAAACCTACCGGGCGCATTTGGAGTGTGCGCCGGAAAAGCCGCTGGTCTTTGCCCATTCGCCGTATCAACAAGAAACTGAAAATGTCGATGAATCTTCTTACACCTTTTCCGGGGAGCATATCTTTTACCTGCGGGAAACGGCACGGGCGGAACAGTACCGGAATACGATACGGCTCAAAATAAATATTCCGGTGGCTTTGGAAAAACAGGAGATATGGCGCTATGACGATCCCCCGGTTTTGTATAATACGGACCTAACGCCGATGTATCCTTTCCGCTCTACGGTGTTGCGGGATATTCAGAATCAAGGGTATGAAGCGCAGTACCGGATTAAGGATAGTAAAGGCGCAGAACGTCCGGTAATCTACGCCGACCAGATAGACACGTTAGAGGAAGCAACGGAACGGCTTGACTATGAGGGCGGCCCTTTTGCGTATTCCGCTTATGACGTTACTACCCACCATGATAAGGCGCTTATCACCTTGAATACGGAATTAGAAGCCGCTGGCGCGGCATTAAATGGGGACTTGCGGCAGGCTTCTATTTATGGGCGGCCTATTGTACTTGACCTAAACCGCTCTTGTTTTTTGCGGGATACGGAAGCTATCGCCCAATACGGGACGGCGGCTTTGAATGTATCGGGTTCCTATTTTTCGGAAATGGAGGTAAATGGACACCCACACTATGAAGACTGGACTATGCGGGAATTGGCGGAACGCTTACAGGAACGGCGTGAGTTTACCGTAAAGACCCACCGGGGATTATTCCATGCCCGGATTGGGGCAACGGTAAACATTGAGACTAAAACGGAAACATTGAAAGGGGCTATTAACGCCTTTTCTTTGCGGTATAGGCGGGATGCCGCTTTTGTGGCGGCTTTTCGGATCGAAGAAATAGTTTAGGGGGATGGCATGGCGGGTAAACGGAATAGCAATACAGGGGGTAACGGTATGACGGAATCGGACAGGCGGCTTTTGGTTGAGAACACGGCGGAAATGCGGGAACTCAAGGGGCAGTTGCGGGAATTCAAGGAACACGTCATGGGACGGGTTGAAAAACTGGAAAAGAAGGAGGCGGAACGGAACAAGGAACAGCTTTCGGTGGTGAGCGTGTTTATTTCTTTGGCGGCGTTGGCGGTGAGTATCATTGTCAATTTCTTTAAGCACAGGGGGTAAGTAATGGGTATTAAATGGGACGCTATCTTCAAAAATGAACAGCGACAGTTTGAAAAAATGTCGGATGCTGAAAAGTATATCTATGCGCTTCTGCTCCAATATGGCAGTCCCTATAAATGGGGACAGGAAAACCCGGAAGGGGCTGATTGTTCCGGTACGGTATGTCTTGCCTTGTTTATGGCAACAGGGCTTTTGATACGGACTACTGCTGACGATTTATACAAGCGGTTTTTCACCGTGAAAGAACCGAAGGCGGGCAGTATACGGGCGGCATTTTTTATTGACGGTAAGACGGGGACAGCCACCCATGTTGCGGGACTGGCTGGTGAGGGGATTGCGCTTAACGCACAGGAGCCGGGGGCACGGGTAAAGACCATAAAGGAATTATCTGACTGGTTCTGGCAGCGGGGCAGTTCTACGGCGGTACGGGGGCTTGATCGGCAAGCCTTTGAACGGCTTGCGGAAAAGGGAAACCAGTACGGACTGGATGAACAGTTGTCTCTTTACTTTTGACGGAGGGGACTATGAGTGATTCGGACGGGATTCAAATATCTGATAAGGCAAGCTGGGAACATACGAGGCGGGAACTGTGGGCGATTTTGGCGAAGCGGCTTATTGCCCTGCCCTCTAAAATGCTCGGCTTCAAGCCGTTCTGTTTGTACCTTGCGACATGGCTTTTAGTGAAGGGGCTTATCCGGGATTGGATTTGGTTTGCGGTAATGGTGATGGTGCTTTTTGGGATTGTTGGTCTTAAAGTAATTTCCCGATGGAGGAATTTGGAATGAGGAATTTTTGGAAGGGGGTTTTAACCGGGGCGGCGGGTATGCTGGTTCTGGTTTTGGTTATTACGGCATTCCGGTTCTTCCATGAGCGGGACCGGAAACTACTTGAATACATGGAGGTTCAGAATGAGATACAGGCGATTGAGGATGATTACCGCAACCGTGATCCTTATGAGTTTCTTGAAACTACCCCCGGTGTTCGGGGAGCCGCCGACAGTGCAAGCGAAGAATTCAACCGGAAACGAAATGAGGCGGTACAGCGAATTAGAGATCGACACGCTGATTGAAGATTTAACAACTGCTGCGGAAGAAGCCATAGAACAGGCGGCGGCGGAAGCGGCTAAGGCTGCAGCCCTGGCTTCCATTGAACGGGAAAGCAGGGCTATAGCGGAAAGTCATCACTGGCGGGGGAAATACGAAACCGCAAGAAAACAGGGAATTAAAAATGCGGTGATTACCGGGGTGATTTGTTTATTATCCGGCTTTGCTATCGGAGCCGGGACTATTGCGATTTATGGAGGGCGATAAATGAAAGACCGGATTTTGATTAAGGGAATGGTTACGGTTCAGGTTCTGGATAAGGACGGGAATGTGAAGCGGCGGTCGCCGACATGGTTCGGGCGGCTCTTTCGGATACCGGGGCGGCCTATGCGTTATCATCACCACAACATCGTTACTCGTGAAGGGGACGCTTTGATTGCCGATGCTTTGCTGGTAAGCCCCAATAAGGCGAAGGTAACGAGTTCAACGGGGTTTATTCAGGTGGGGACTGGCTGGACCGGGAATAGTACCAAGACTAATACCCGGTGTAATACTGCTACCGGATCAATGAAAGCCCTTGATTCGGGGTATCCGGCATTAAAGGCGGCCTGGGGCAGTGTTGGGGATACGACCCTGATTTACCGGGCAACCTTTGCGGCGGGGACGCTCAACGTCAACGGGATAAATGAAGCCTGTTTACTGAATGGCAATGCGGGTTCTTCTAACTGTCTGGCCTACGCACAAATTACCCCGGTGGTCAATGTAACATCCAGCGATACATTACAAATACAATGGGAAATAACGATACTCGGCCAATGACCTTCCGGCAGTCCCTGGGGGACTTTCCGCTTACGGTAGACCTGGGGCGGGAAGTTCCTGATTGGGGGCTTACCCGGTGGGGAAAAGCGGGATCGGTTCCCCCGCTCCGCTTTAGGCCGCTTGATGATGGGGAGGGGTTCTCCCTGCGGGGGGACAGGCGGCAACTCCTCTACCGGGGAGGGAAGCGAAGCCATAGGTTTACTATCCTGGGTGGGGATCGCTTTGAATACGATTGCATTCTGAATAGGGAGCCGGAGAGTAATACTGTTTGCCTTACAATGGACGGGGCGGAAAACTATGACTTTTTCCGGCAGCCTGATTTTGTCCGTGATCCGTTTTTGAAAGGCAGTTACGCCGTTTACAAAAGGGAAACGCTTATAGGGGAAGGAACCGGGAAGCTCTGCCATATTCACCGCCCGAAAATTATTGATAGTCGGGGGCGGTGGGTTTGGGGAGAATTGTCCATTGCCGGGAATAGGCTTTGTATTACCATACCGGAAACGTGGCTTGCGGACGCAAAGTACCCAGTGATTGTTGATCCGATAATCGGGACTAATACTATCGGGAGCCAAATAACCGGGCCTGATCCGAATAATGGTAGATATGATCGCCCTATACTTGATGGTGAAATGGCATTAAATCAATATCTGGTTAATCAAAGCGGGGGCGGTAATTGCAGGGCCTATGTGTATGATTATTGGGATGAATCTGAAACGTGTATGCCTGGCCTCTATACGGATAATAATACAAAACCGTATCTACGGAAGTCGAGAAATGAACGAGATATAACACCACGGGGCGGATGGTGTTCAAATACTTTTAGTATTGACGGCTCTTTAGCGGTGGGTTCTTATGTCTGGTTTGGGGTAAAGTCCTCATGGTTTACTACCCGATTCGATTACGGCGGCAAGTGTTGGAAGTTTTGGCCTGATTATGATAGTTACCCGGAAGATTATGATGAAGAATTACCACCGCCGGTTATTGAACTTAACCAATGGGCTACCTACTGCACTATTAAATGGAGTTGGTATTTTGAGTATACCGCAATACAGGCGCAGAACTATACCCGGACGCTGACCCAAGGGGTAAAACTAACCGATGCCCGGAAACTAACGGCGAACTATAAAAAGACTTTAACAATGAACGGGCAGAATGGTACGGCTTTGGGACATGGGTCAAGTTATATCAGAAAGCATACGGCGCAAGTGAAGGGGACGGATACTACGCCCTGGCTGCGGGGAATGTACCGGAGTATTAGAGAAACATTACGGGTACTTACGCCGTTGGGTTATTGCCGGGACGTGTACCGATCCCTGTTGGAGACGGCTCGTTCATCGGCGGCGGCGAACCGGAGTATGGGGAACAACCGGAGCATTGGAACAACGGCGGGAAGCAATGACGGGATTAGCCGGAGCCGGGGGATTTTCCGGGCTTTGCCTGAAACTGCTAAAACTGTGGATGGGGTGGTTTCTTTTATAGGATTGCTACGGCGGCTTATTGAACAGGCAGGGGCAACGGATAACGCCGGAAAATTGAGCATGTATATTCGGGGCTTGTATGAACAGGCGGGGAACTATGCGGGGACGGTTCATCAAGGGGAATACTACCGGGAAGCCTTTGACATAGCCGGGTCAACCGGGCTTCCCCTGCGGAGCTTGGGGGTATTTATAAAACTGGTAACGGTGGGGCTGGTGCGGGATTATCTTTTGCGGCGGTTCCTGAAAAGCAATGAGGAAATTGTGTTGAAGTCTGCGGTATGCCGGAACTTGGAAATTGAAAGCCGGATACATTAGGAATTTGGAGAGGGGAATTAGGATGAATAAAATTTATCGGGGGCAAAGTGCATTACGGATTACGGTTAAGACCTTTACGGATTTGGAGGGGATAGAGGGGGCGGTTATTAAGTACCGGAAACCTGACGGTTCTACGGGGGAGTTTGCGGCGGGGGTTGGGGACATGGCGAAGGGGGTTATTTTCCATGAGGTTATTGAGGGGGAGATAGACCGGGCGGGATGGTGGACGTTCTGGGCTTTTATCACCTTTGGGGACGGGAGGACTGCCGCCGGGGGAGCAGCGAAGGTCTTTATCTGGACGGAAGGTAAATAGTGTTGCTGTTTATTTTATTTTTGTTTATATGGTTCCTCTGTGATGTTCCCACGTTAAACGCACGGAGGGCGTTTGGGGAACATATTGATTTGAGGGCGCGGGCGCCGCCCTTGCGGGGCGTGTGGTAGTTTTCATTGTTGCTGTTTTAATTTTTCTCGTTTGGTTTTTTGTCGGGGGGAGAGGTGTATGCGCTGGAAAGACCCGGTTGATCGGTATAAGTATCAAGTGCGGAAACAACAGAAGGCGTTAGAGGAATTTGCCGCCCATGAAATTGAGTGGGCGGATGACCTTTTGATGTGGTATCGGCTTAAAAAAATTGATATGCCCGATGACGAATACCGGGCGGCGGCGTTCTTCAAGAACCATGAGTATTTACACAAGCCGGGGTCGCTGACGCTCCTTTTCTCGATGTACCAGCGGTGCATGGATGAATTGCCGGAACCGACACCGGAGCTTGCGTTTGATCTGTTGGCGTTCAGGTACAAGATGTACGCGAAGGCTTTATTGCAGGGAGGGTATGACGTATGGCAGAACCAGTAGGGGATGAATCGATTTATTATAGGCTGAAAGAGCTTAAAGAGGGGACAATCCAGTATACCGATACCAGTAACGCTTTGCGTCTGGTGCGGGAGCATGGGAAGGACATCCGGTATAATGCGGCATGGAAAAAATGGGTGGTGTGGACCGATAACCATTGGCAGATTGACGAGGGGT
This sequence comes from Leadbettera azotonutricia ZAS-9, assembly GCF_000214355.1. Taxonomy (GTDB): domain Bacteria; phylum Spirochaetota; class Spirochaetia; order Treponematales; family Breznakiellaceae; genus Leadbettera; species Leadbettera azotonutricia. Next base: position 1,425,469 of record NC_015577.1, read on the forward strand.
TCTTGATCCATGACAAGGGGCTGGCGGTTATCCACAGTATTTATGACCAAATGCTTAAAACTGACGATTACCGGGATAGGATGGAGATTGAAAAATACGCCTTGCAGAGTGAAGCCCTGCGGCGGCGTAAGGCGTTTATTGAATCGGCATCGCTGATGAAGGAGATGAACATTACCAGTACGGATGTTGATAAAGACCCGTGGCTGTTCAACGTGGAGAACGGGACTATTGATCTGCGGAAGAATGAATTCCGGGAACACCGCCGGGAGGATATGATTACCAAGATTGCCCAGGTGCATTATGACGAAAAAGCGGATTGCCCGGTCTGGAAGCAGTTTATCCGGGAGGTTATGGACTACAAGGGCGAACTGATCGAATTTCTCCAGCGGGCGGCGGGATGGGCTTTGACGGGGGATACCTCGGAACAGACCATGTTTATTTTGTTCGGCTCCGGTGCGAATGGGAAAAGCACGTTTTTGAATGTGCTGATGAAACTCCTGGGGGATTATGCGATTGCGGCTTCCACGGAAACGTTTATGAAAAGGAGCGGGGACCAGATTAGCAATGATATTGCACGGCTGCGGGGAACCCGGTTTGTGGTAACTTCCGAAGCGGAACAGGGGAAGCGGCTTTCGGAACCCTTGATTAAGCAGATTACCGGGACGGATGCTATGACCGCCCGCTTTCTGTACGGGGAGTATTTTGAATTTATTCCGACCTTTAAAATTTTTATGGCAAGTAACCACAAGCCGATGATCAAGGGGACGGATAACGGGATTTGGCGGCGGATTAAGCTGATCCCCTTTATTACGACCATTGCGCCGGAGAAACAGGACAAACATCTGGAACAGAAACTGATGGAGGAGGGGCCGGGGATTTTGAACTGGCTTATTGCGGGGTGCCAATACTGGTTTAAGACGGGGCTTGCGGCCCCGGCGGTTGTCACTTCCGCTACGGAGGAGTACCGCAGTGAAATGGATGTGCTGGGGGCGTTTATAAAAGAGTGCTGTATCCAGTCGCCGGGGGTTTCTGTCCAGGCACGGGAACTGTTCAAGGCGTACCAGGAATGGTGTGAGGAAAACAATGAACGAGCCTTTAGTGAGCGGTTCATGGCTATGCGGCTGAAGGAAATGGGGCTTGAGAAGTGGCGGACGGCGGAGGCCCGGTTCTGGCGGGGGATTATGCTTAAAGCGGAGTTGTCGTAGTTCCTGCGTTTCCCCCCTGCCCCCTTTGCTGTGGGCCGTGAAGACATGGCGGTATAAAAATAGGCGTTTTTTGTGTGCGCTCTGTTGCTATTGAGTAGGCAGCAGAGCCTTTTTTTTATACGAAAATAAGCGGTTTTTGCTTCGTGTTTTTCGTTTTGACAGGATTTTGAATTTGACTTACACAAAAACGGGCAATTTAAGCGGGCGCGCGCTCCCCCCTTGGCTAAAAAAAATATCCGGCTTTGGCATGAAAAAATGTCGCTTGCGCCGACACATTGACGGGTTATTCATCGGCTATGCGTCATTGAAATTCGGCGGTTTTGTAGTAATCGGGCGTGATTTATCTTTAGCGTTCCTTATATAATATTTTTCTTGACGCTTCTGTCATTTAAAAAAGAATACATATTACCTTGTAATCCCTTGGAAAAATGTTCTAAATTGAAAACACCATGTCAATCTGACATTGGGGAAAATCGGGGGGGGGGGGGGGGGTGGTTTTTCACCAGGCCCCCCGAAGGGGGGCGGGGACGGCGGCTTGGGTTCATCAGTCCGCCGCCCCGAAGGGGGGCGGGCGGTTCACCCATCGGCGGCGGCGGCGTTGGGGGTATCGGCCCGCCCTCCCCGCAGGGGTGGGCGGGTGTTACGGAGGGACCAGGCTTCATCACCCAACATCGGCCCCGGTTCGGGGGAGAAGGCGGCGGTCAGGGAATTGGGGATGATGGTTTCCGCTGTAAACTTTTGCCGCCTACCCGGAGGACCGCAGGGCCGGAGGGGGGGCGGTTATTGCCGATGAAGGTAACGGTCTGCCCTCTGGGGAACTTTTTACCAGCCGATAAATGCGCCGCACTATAGCCGACAACGTTGCCGCTGACAACCCGCCGCATTGCGGCGGGTGAGTATTTTTTTGGGGGGCGGGCGTAGCCGGGCGGAGCCCCCCCCACATACGCTACCTTATTGCGGGGGGGGTGTGGGGGGGGCAGAGCGAACCCCCCAAAAAAATACGAATATGAGTGATGAGTGGCGGGGGCCGAGAGGCCCCTGCCCGAAGAACGAAAACCAGGGGCTTACAAAGTTCGCTGTGCTTTTTCTAACTACCTCTTTGCTTTAGGACTTAAAGGGGACGGGCTTTGTCTTACGCTGATACTGGTGGGGTAGATAAAGTTTGCTGACTGGGTGTTGGAGAAATGCTTTTATACGGGGTATTCGGGCGGCGTGTGCGCCGCTGTTTATAGGCTTTAGCACGGATACGGCATGGAGGGGGGCCGTGAGGATAGGCCCCCCGGAATGTCCCCGTTGGCATGGAAGCCAACGGGGAATTGGGTTTAATGCTTGTGGGGATGATTGCCGAATTGCGGCAGTTGGGGAATGAAGGCCCCGGTTTGCGAAGGGATCAGGCGGAAAAGCCGGGGTGCCGGTGGTACCCGGAGAAGCGCAGCGCCGGAGGGGGCCATCGGCCAGGATACGGCTTTAGGCGGCCCGGAGTTGCCCCATGCGGTCTAGTCCCCATGAGGGCTAGGCGGTATGGGGCAATGGGAGGGCCGCTGTTTGTATGCCCCGGCTTTGGAGGACAGCGGGTAAATGCTTCAAAATGGGGGTTGTGGCTTCCGCTGGCAATCTTCGGATTTTGCTTCACTTGCCGACTAATGCGCCGCTTGCCCCGAAGGGGATAGCGGCGGTTATTGGGGTTTAAGGCATCGGGCGGCCCGGAACGGGACATGACCAACTGAACGGAGCGACCAAAGGGAGCGGAGAGAGGGCGGGGATGAACCGTGGAGGGCTGCCCTTGGGACGGCGGCATACAATGATTTGAAAAAAACCCGGAGGGTTTTTGACTATTTTTTTCTTCGGGTTGGGGATAGGATGAAAGCGGCGGAAGTGGGCTTTATAAAATGACCTTTTTTATATTGGGAATGGGGCGGTTGTCGTTGAATATCGCAAAATGTATGCAGTTGTGTATGCAACAAAGGGTCAATCTTTATCGTAAACCATCGCAAGATATTTCATGTAGGCTATTGACTAATTCTATATCCTGTAATAAGATAAGAGCATAAATCGTCATTTATAAAAGAATATCTTTGTTTGATACCTACTTATATTATAAGGAATTACTAATCAATAACCCTTAATGGGCGCTCCAGGTTCACTAGCCCGTCCGGTCCGCCCGGGGCATGACTTATTTCTTGCTTCGCAGTATAATAGAACCTATTATAGCAAGGAGAATTATGCCCGGCAAAGAAATGTCCAAGATCCTCAAAAATGCTGCCCCCATCCCTGCCGAGGAGATACCGCGGCTTTTTGAGCTGCTCCTCGAAACCCGCAAAGAATCGGAACATACCAAAAGGGAAATCAAGCGCTACGATTCCATGAAAGAGGCCATGATCCAGGAGATCACGGGGAAGTACAGTTTTTACGAATTCTTTTTCAGCCGCCTCTTTGCCGAGCGCCAGGAAGCAATAAAGAAAGATTTTGAAATTATCGATAAAGGCATGAAGGAAAACAACTCGGAGCTCATCCAGGCAGGTGTTTCGGGCCTCTCTCAGGTGGTGGCTTCAAGCCCCTTCTCCGACCTCGAAAAGCTCCGCCGCATGATTGGGAATATTGAAACGCAGATTAGTTAAAGCAGGGTTAACTATGGATAATTCACAGTTCACAATGCCGGTCTCGCTTGGAAACGTAGAGATCAGCGATAAATTCTGGAGTCCTTTCATGGAAAGGGTGCGCACCGAGGTAATACCCTACCAGTGGCAGGCGCTGAACGACAAGGTAGAGGGGGCGGAGCCCAGCTTCTGCATACGCAATTTCAAGGTTGCCGCCATGATGACCCATCCCGAGCTTGACTATGGGTTTGACAAGGCCATAGGATTCGGGGGCATGGTCTTTCAGGATTCGGATCTTGCCAAGTGGATTGAGGCCGCTGCCTATTCTCTGGTGTGGCGCCCTGATCCGGTTCTGGAAAAGGAAACCGACGATACTATCGACATTATCTGCAGTGCCCAGCAGCCCGATGGCTACCTTGATACTTATTATATAATTAAGGGCCTTGATAAGCGTTTTTCCAATTTGAAAGATAACCACGAACTCTATTGCCTCGGGCACTTTACTGAAGCCGCTGTCGCTTATTTCGAAGCGACAGGCAAGCGTAAAATGATGGATGCCTTTATCCGCTATATTGACTGCGTGGATCGCCATATCGGGAAAGAGGAGGGGAAGCTTCACGGCTATCCGGGACATGAAATCCTTGAGCTCGCCCTGGTGCGTCTTTATGATGTAACCAAGGATGAAAAGCACCTCAAGCTGGCCCGCTATTTTATAGACCAGCGGGGGCAATCTCCCCTCTATTTTGAAGAAGAGACAAAACGCAATGGCAATGAATTCTACTGGAAAGACAGTTACGTAAAATACCAGTATTACCAGGCAGGAAAGCCCGTACGGGACCAGCATATTGCCGAAGGCCACGCAGTCCGCGCAGTGTACCTCTATTCTGGCATGGCCGATATTGCCCGCCTTACAGGGGATGATACCCTTATAAAATCTTGCAGCGACCTCTGGGAAAATATTACGCAAAAACAGATGTACATTACAGGCGGCATAGGACAATCCGCTTATGGCGAAGCCTTCTCCTATGATTACGATCTTCCCAACGACACTGTCTATGCTGAAACCTGCGCTTCCATTGGGCTTGCCTTTTTTGCCCGCCGCATGCTTTCCATCGCCCCCAAAGGCAGCTTTGCCGATGTCCTCGAAACAGCCCTTTACAACGGCATTATAAGCGGCATGTCCCTGGACGGCAAAAGTTTCTTTTATGTAAATCCCCTCGAAGTGATCCCCGAGGCAAATGAAAAAGACAGGATTAGGCGCCATGTCAAAGGCGTAAGGCAGAAGTGGTTTGCCTGCGCCTGCTGCCCCCCTAACCTGGCGCGCATTATTTCTTCCCTGGGGTCTTATATCTATTCAGTCAAGGACAACGCCCTCTACACCCATCTTTTCATAGGTAGTACCGCAAAGGCCCAGCTTTCGGGCAAAGAAGTTACGGTAAAGCTTGAAACATCCTATCCTTGGGAAGAAAAAGTCCGCGTTGATTTCCAAGTCCCAGGGGAAGGGGCGAAGTTCGATTATGCCTTCCGCCTTCCCGGCTGGTGCAGATCCTGTTCAGTGGAGCTTAACGGCGCAAAAGCAGATTACAAAAAAGCCGATGGTTATGCGATCATAAGCAGGGAATGGAAATCAGGCGACAGCCTTTCCATTGTGTTTGATATGCCCGTCAATTTTGTCGAGGCAAACCCCAAAGTCCGTGAAAATTCCGGCAAGCTTGCGATTACCCGGGGACCGGTGGTGTACTGTCTTGAAGAAGTTGATAACGGGAAGGAACTTTTTAAAATTCACGCAGATCTTGAAAATGGAAAGCCTCATAATCTTAAAACTGCATGGGAGAAAGATCTCCTCAGCGGTATTGTGACCCTTTCCTTTACAGGCAAAAAAGAAAAAGACTGGCCAAGCGATGCCCTCTACCGGCCTGTCGCCCCTGCTGCCCTGGAGGACAAGCTTATCAAGTGCATCCCTTACTATGCATGGACAAACCGCAATCCTGGCGAAATGACCGTGTGGATGAATAAATGATGGCGTGATTGTTTCTTTGGCAGGCAGATCCCTTAGTCGGGCAACCCGGATTCGAACCGGGGACCCCAAGTCCCCCAGACTTGTACGCTAACCAACTGCGCTATTACCCGTCTAAGGGATTGTCCGTCAAAAATGGTTTTATTAACTTACTTCATGTTCAATTTTGTGTCAATATATCCATATGCCGTCTCAGATACTCCATACCCTTTTTGGGGAAGATGTGATAGCCGAGATATACCGGCGCCTGGTTCCCCGTTTTGGGCTTGTGGCCGCAAAAGCCCTGGAAAAGATAAGCCAGAACTACCTCCAGCCGTTTTTCCTGGGCTGCCAGGGGCCGGACATCTTTTACCATAGCCAGATGACCAGGCCGGTGGGCCTTGAGTACGGCACTCTTTTGCACCGCCGGGGCGCCGGCATCTTCACCGCAGGGCTTCTCAAAATGGGCCTCCCTGACCCTGCCCCCGACGAAGAGGACATACGGCTCCACCGCAGGGAGAAAGGCATCAACGCCCTGGGGGCCTATGCTTTGGGCTTCATGACCCATGCCCTGCTGGATCGGGCCTGCCATCCCTACATCGTCTACAAGTCCGGATGGGTTTCCCCCCGGAGGCCGGAAACCCTCCGCTACGCCAAGGCCCATGCTTTTTTTGAGAGGATTATAGATGCGCTCATGCTTAAAATAGCGAGAGGCCAGGAAACCTCTTCATGGGATCAGGAAAAGGCATTGGCGGAAGTATGCGAAAACCCTCCCCTGGGCCTGAAGGAGCTTCTGGCCAGGGCGCTTGTCCTTGCCTTCCCCGAGAGGGCAGGCAGGGATGCAAAACTGGCCAGCCGCATAGACAACACCTTTGCCGACTGTGCAGGGTTTTACCGGCTCACAGCCCCGTCAAAAACCATGCCCGGGGCAGGGGAGGCCCTGCACCCGGAACTTCTCGGGCTGATTTACCCTGTGGAGCTTCCGGAGGATATAGATTTTCTCAATTTAAAGCACGAAGCCTGGTTCTATCCCACGCCCCGTGGGCTGGAGTATCAAAGCTCATTCCCCGAAATTTACAGCAGCGCCGTAGAAACTGCCACTGATTCCATTGCCCCGGTAATAACCAAATACCTTGCCTCGGGCATCTTCCCCATCCTGGAGGCTGCCCAAGCCATAGGCAATGGCGGCCTTTCCATCCACGATGAATCCGGCAAGCCCTGCGCGCCTACGCGAGCAGCGCCCCTGCCGCTTGACAGGGTGCTGGAACAGCAGGCCCGGATTAGAGGCATGCCTGCATGAATCACATCTTCAGTACAGATCTGTCGTAATCTACCGGGGGGATAAATCCCAACAATTGTATGCAAGTCGCAGCAATACTGCTAATCCCCAGGCCCTCGTTAAGATCGCCTTCGCCTGCTTTGTGGGGGTACTCGTTCCCGCCGGCAGGATCGTAAATAATGCAGGGGACAGGGTTGAGGCTGTGGCTGGTTTTGGCTTTTGGAGTTCCGTCAGGCTTGAGTGAAACTGCGCCGGTCTTTTTGTCGTGCTCGTACATATCGTCGGAGTTGCCGTGGTCGGCAGTGATGACCAGGACACCACCTGCTCCTTCCACTACTTTGGCGATGCGGCCAATTTGGAGGTCCATGGCTTCCATGGAGCAGACAACAGCCTGGTATACGCCGGTGTGGCCCACCATGTCGCCGTTAGGAAAGTTGAGGCGTATAAAGTCATACTTGCCCGAAGGGATGGCTTCCATCACCTGGTCGGCAATGTCGGCGCACTTCATCCAGGGGCGCTGCTCAAAGGGAACCACGTCGCTTTTGATTTCCACAAAGTCTTCGAGCTTCTCGTCGAATTTGCCTGTGCGGTTTCCGTTGAAGAAGTAGGTTACATGCCCGTACTTCTGGGTTTCGGAGATGGCAAGGGTGCGTACGCCGGAGGCTGCCAAGTATTCGCCCATGGTCTTGTCGATGGAGGGCGGGCTCACCAGGTAGCGCTTGGGCACATGGGCGTCGCCGTCGTATTCCATCATACCTGCATAACAGACCTTGGGCCTGCGGCCCCGGTCGAACTTGTCGAACTTTTCTTCTTCGAAGGCGGCGGTGATTTCAAGGGACCTGTCGCCCCGGAAGTTGAAGTAGACCACCGAGTCGCCGTCCTCGATAGCGCCAATGGGGGCCGGAGTACCGGTTGGACCGTTTTCGGCGACCACGAATTCTTTGAGATCCTGATCGATGATGCCGGGGATTTCCTTGCGGTAGGTTTCCACCGCTTCCCTGGCGTTTTTGAACTGCCGGCCTTCGCCGTGGACATGCACTGCCCAGCCCCGTTCTACCATTGACCAGTCAGCGCCGTAGCGATCCATGGTGATCCACATGCGTCCGCCGCCTGACGCGATCCTGGCGTCAAAGCTGCCATCGCTCTGCTCTTTGAGGAAGGCTTCGAAGGGGTCGATGTATTCCAGGGCCGAGGTCTCGCCTACGTCCCGCCCGTCAAAGAGGGTATGAATCCTCACCTTTTTGACGCCTTCTTTTTTAGCCTGTTTGATCATGGCCTTGAGGTGGTCAAGGTGGCTGTGCACATTACCATCAGAAAATAAGCCGATGAAGTGAACGGCGCCGCCGGACTTTTTGGCGTTCTCTACGATTTCTTTCCATGCCTGGCCCTGGAACATGGCCCCTGTCTCTATGGATTTGGAAACCAGAGCCGCGCCCTGGTTAAAAACCCTGCCGCATCCCATGGCGTTATGCCCTACCTCGCTGTTGCCCATATCGTCGTCGGAAGGGAGGCCCACCGCTTTGCCGTGGGCCTTGAGCTTTGTATGGGGGCTTTTCGCGGTAATGGCGTCCAGATGATTCATCTTGGAATCCGCCACCGCATCCCCTTCTTTATACTTGCCGTAGCCCACGCCGTCCATGATCACCAGGACTACGGGGCCCTTCCGTTTTTTCCAATTGGGGTTTTTCTTTAGTGCTTCCACCATGAGAGCTCCTTATTCGGGGCCGCCCTGGGGCGGCCCTTTTCAACATTTGATATCAGAAACAGATCAGGCGAAGGGATTCTCGGTCTTGTAGAGAGTTCCTTTGGGCTGGTTATACGCAATGTCCGGCACGCCGAGGTAGTCAAAGACCGTGAAAAGGGCTTTGCCGAATTTGCCGAAGGCCACTGCCCCATGGTGGGGATAGTGCTTGGCAATAAGCACATGCCTGTAGAAACGGCCCATTTCGGGGATTGCAAAAACGCCGATGCCGCCGAATGAACGGGTAGCCACGGGAAGCACTTCGCCCTGGGCGATATAAGCCTGGAGCGAACCGTCGGGGCCTCCATGAAGCCTGTAGAACGTGATCTCCCCGGCGGCAATGTCCCCTTCGAGGGTGCCGCGTGTAAAGTCGGGCTTCTTGCCTCCTTCCAGGGTCCGGTTCTGAATAAGCTGGAATTTGAGGGCCGTGTTCTTTTCTTTCTTGAGCTTGCAGATGGGGGTGTTCCCGCAGTGGAAACCCATGAACACATCCTGGATGGTGTACTTTTTGTACTTGGGTTTGATGTCTGAAGTGTAGAGATCCAAAGGCACCGAGTTGTTGATGTCCAGAAGGGTCACCGCGTCGCCAGTGATGCAGGCGCCGATGTATTCCGAGAGCGCGCCGTAGATATCCACTTCGCAGCTTACGGGGATGCCTCGGGACGCGAGGCGGCTGTTCACATAGCAGGGCACAAAGCCGAATTCGCTGGGGAAGGCCGGCCAGCACTTGTCGGCAAAGGCCACATAGTCCCGTGCGCCCTTGTGGGCTTCTGCCCAGTCAAGGAGGGTCAATTCAAACTGGGCAAGCTTGGGGAGGAGGTCGGGGTACTGGCTTCCTGCGCCAAGTTCCTTGGCCATGTCTTTGGCAACCGCGTCGATGCGCTTGTCGCCCTTGTGATTGCGGAAGCTCACCAAAAGATCCAGCTCCGAGTTTTCTTCTATTTCCACGCCAATGTCGTAGAGGCCCTTGATGGGGGCATTGCAGGCAAAGAAGTCCTGGGGCCTGGGGCCGAAGGTGATGATCTTGAGGCGGGAAATGCCGATGAGAGCCCGGGCCACAGGGACAAAGTCCCCGATCATGGCGGCGATACCTTTAGGGTCGCCCACGGGGTACTCGGGGATAACTGCCTTGAGCTTGCGCAGCCCGAGATTGTAGGAGCAGTTGAGCATGCCGCAGTAGGCGTCGCCCCGCCCGTTGATAAGATCCTTGCCGGTGTCTTCGGCAGCGGCGGCGTACAGCACCGGGCCCTTGAACCATTGGGCAATGAGGGTCTCGGGGGTCTCGGGGCCGAAGTTCCCCAGGAATACCACCAGGGCATTGCAGCCCGCTTTGGTAACTTCCTCCACCGCTTTTACGGCGTCTTTTTCATTCTCTACCGTAGTCTTGGCTTCGAAAATAGAAACGCCTTTTTTGGTACAGGCCGAAACCACCGCCTTCCTGCGGGTTTCGGAAAGCGAAAGGACGAAGCAGTCGCGGGATACAGCAATGATCCCCAGCTTCACATCAGGAATATTCTGGCTCATAGTAACCTCTCTTGTAAGAATAGAATTTCTCTATTGTGGGCCTGTACTCGGTTTATGTCAAGTTTCCGCAGTAAAGCCTTTCGGAGACAAAGTTGATGATAGCTTCCATGGTCTTCTCATATTGATCGCCCAGCACGATGTGGCTTGAGTCCTCAATAATCACGGTGCGGCAGTCCGGTATGAGGACGCTCATCTCCTGGGTGCAGGCAATGGGAGTAACCCAGTCCTGCCTGCCCCCGATGAGGAGGCAGGGGCAGCTTATTTTGCAAAGCTCCTTGTCAAAGTCAAAGCTTTGAAGATCCCCGCCAAAACCGCGGTTCAGGGCCTTGTACGAAAGCACGGCCCTTCCCATGGCTTCGTTAAAAGCAGGGATGTTCACAGGCTTCAGGGTATACATGTTTGCAAAGAGTTTGTAATAGGCAAGGTACGTTTCGTTGTCCGGGAATTTCCCGGGCCAGAGATATTTCTCAGCCATGGCGATCTGATCGGGGCTTCCCCGCTTTTTGAGCTCTTCCCTGGCCCTTTCAAAAGCCCGGTGATTGGAGGTGGTAGTAAGAAGCATGAGTGCCGAAGCGCTTTGCGGATATGCGATGCCATAAGCCTGGGCTACTATGCCCCCGTAGGACTGTCCGAAGACAGCTATCCTTTCAAGCCCCAAGTAGATTCGCAACGCTTCGATGTCCAGCACATTCTGTTTGACAGTATAAGTGCTATCGTCAGGATAATCGCTGCGCCCGCTTCCCCTGAAATCTATGTACACAAGCTGCATATACTTTGTGAGAGGATCGAGTGCAGGTTTGTAAGAGCTGTGATCGTCGCCGGGCCCGCCATGGAGTATGAAGCACACAGGCTTGCGCTTCATGGCATTGCCCTCGGGTTCCAGCTCCTTGCCGTCCACATCGAAAAATAGTTTGATGCCATTTACCCTGGCGTACATTTAGCGGTATTCCTCCCAGGCTTTGATTTCCAGTGCCCCGGGAGAGCCGCCCTTGTCCTTGGCGTACACCATGGCGTCGATGAATTCCCTGGCTACCTTGATATTGGTAAAGAGGGGGATGTCGAAATCCACCGCCATGCGCCTGATGATATAATCGTTCTTGAGTTCAGTTTCCTTGTTGTTTTTTGGAATATTGATGATCATGTCAAGTTCCCTGCGCTTGATGAACCCCGCGATATTGGGCTCCTTCGATTCCAGGGGCCAGTTGAGGGCTTTGATGGGGACCCCGTTGGAGGCAAGGAATTTCGCGGTGCCCCTTGAACCGTAAAGCTCATAATCCATATCGGCCAGTTTCTTTGCAGAGTCGAGGAAGTCGATTTTGTCTTCGATGGGCCCTGTGGAGAGGAGTATGCGCTTTTTGGGAATGCGATAGCCCACCGACAGCAATGCTTTTAGGAAGGCATCGCCAATCTCGCTGCCTATGCAGCCCACTTCGCCGGTGGAGGCCATCTCAACGCCCGTAACCGGATCAGCGCCGTGGAGCCGGGAGAAGCTGAACTGGGCCGCCTTGACCCCCACCCAGGGAAGATCCAACGCAGACGAAACATTTTTTTCGACCTTCTCGTCCAGCATGGCCCTCACTGCCATGTCTATCATGTTCACCCTGCTGATCTTGGAACAGAAGGGGAAGCTCCGGCTTGCCCTGAGGTTGCATTCGATGACCCGCACCCTGTTGCGCTGGGCCAGGAACTGGATATTGAAAGGCCCGGTAATGTCCAGCGCCGCGCAGATGCGCTCGGCAATAGTGCGTATCTTCCTGATGGTTTCGATGTAGAGCCTTTGTGCAGGCAGCACCACTGTGGCGTCCCCAGAGTGCACGCCGGCGTTCTCGATATGCTCCGTGATGGCGTGGAAGAGTATTTCGCCCCTCTGGGCAACAGCGTCAATTTCTATCTCCTTGGAATTCTCGATGAACTTGGAGATGACCACGGGGTGTTCAGGGGAAACATCCGCGGCTAGGCCGAGGAAGGTCTCAAGGCTTTCGTCGTCCCATGCCACATTCATGGCAGCCCCAGAAAGCACGTAGCTGGGCCGTATCAAAACAGGATAACCAACCGTGGCTGCAAAATCTTTTGCCGAAGCAAGGTCGGTAAGCTCTTTCCACTCAGGCTGCTCTATTTTGAGTTTGTCCAGGAGAGCGGAGAATTTATTCCTGTCTTCCGCCATGTCGATGGATTTGGGTGTAGTACCGTAGATCACCGCGCCTGAAGAGTAAAGCTTGGTAGCCAGGTTGTTTGGGATCTGCCCGCCCATGCTCAGTATGATCCCGTCGGGCCTTTCTCTCTCGTAGATATCCAGAATGCGCTCCAGGGTAAGCTCCTCAAAGTAGAGCCTGTCGCACATGTCATAATCAGTGGACACGGTTTCGGGATTGCAGTTCACCATGATGGAATAACGCCCCAGCCTGCGCGCGGTATCCACCGCGTTGACACAGCACCAGTCGAATTCCACGCTGCTCCCGATCCTATACGCCCCCGACCCCAGCACCATGACACCCCGGGCGGAAGGCGCCACATCATCGGCGTTCCCCGCTCCTCCTGCGCCGTAGGTCATGTAGAGGTAGTTGGTCTTGGCCGGGTATTCGGCAGCCAGGGTGTCAATCTGCTTGACCGCCGGCCTGATGCGGTACTCTTCCCGCAGGGATCGCACGTCCCCTTCCTTCATGCCCACAAACTCGCCGATACGGGCGTCGCTAAACCCTAAGCGCTTGGCCCGGGCCAGGAGATCTTTGGGAATTAACCACGAAGGACTCGAAGGGGGGGAGGGGGAAGCAATCTTTTTCTCTCCCTTTCTTTCCTTGTTTGCCTTTGTGTCCTTTGCGGTTATAAACTCTTCTTTCTCTTTTTTAACCAGCTCCCGTAACTCAGTTTCTGTCTGCAAAGCGTTTGCGATTTTGTAGAGGAACCATTTGTCGATCTTGGTAAGCTTGTAGATCTTGTCTACGCTCCAGCCTTCCTGGAGAGCCCGGTAGATGATAAAGATGCGCCGGTCTGTGGGCTTTTGCAGCGCGTCCCGTATATTGCTCCTGCCGTTCCCGCAGAAGTTGTCATCCCCGGCAAGGCCAGGCGCGCCGATGCCGGTCATGCGGAGGGCTTTTTGCAGGGCTTCTTCGAAAGTGCGGCCTATGGACATGACTTCGCCGACAGACTTCATTTCGGAACCGATGCGCACGTCAACGTTTTTGAATTTGGCCAGATCCCAGCGTGGCACTTTTACTACTATATAATCCAGGGCAGGCTCAAAGCAGGACTTGGTAACCCTGGTGATACGGTTCTCGATATCAATAAGCGAATAGCCAAGGGCAAGTTTCGCGGCCACAAAGGCAAGAGGGTAGCCTGTGGCCTTGGAAGCCAAGGCTGAAGACCGGGAAAGCCGGGCGTTCACTTCGATGATGCGGTAATCCTCGGAAAAGGGATCAAGGGCATACTGGATATTGCATTCGCCGATGATGCCCAGGTGGCGTATGACCTCGATGCCTATGCGCCTGAGCTTATGGTACTCGGAATCAGTGAGGGTCTGGGACGGGGCAACTACAATGCTTTCCCCTGTGTGAATGCCGAGGGGATCGAAGTTTTCCATATTGCAAACAGTGATGCAATTATCGAAACGATCCCGCACCACTTCGTACTCGATTTCCTTCCAGCCCCCGAGCCATTCCTCCACCAGCACCTGGGGCGCGGAACCAATTTCATTGGTTCTGGCAAAGGCCCTGTCGCAGCGGCGACGTATGTCCCCTTCGTTGCGGCAAATGCCCGAACCTGAACCGCCCAGGGCGTAGGCAACCCGGACCATCACAGGGTAGCCGATTTTTTTTGCTGCCTCCGCCGCCCCATCGGTTCCGCTCTTTGCATCCACAGCAATGCTGCGCGGCGTCTTGGCCCCTATCTCATTGAGCCTCTCCACGAAGAGCTCCCGATCCTCTGTATCTTCAATAGCCTTGACCGGGGTGCCCAGCACCTTGACGCCGTATTTGTAGAGGGTTCCGTCCCTGTCCAGGGCAACCCCGCAGTTGAGGGCCGTCTGCCCCCCGAAGGAGAGGAGGAGACCGTCGGGCTTTTCCTTTTCGATAACCTGCCGCACATACTCGGGGGTCACCGGCAGAAAGTAGGTGGCGTCAGCCATGCCTTCGCTGGTCTGGATGGTGGCAATATTAGGATTGATGAGGACCGTCTTGATCCCTTCTTCCCTCAAAGCCTTGAGGGCCTGGGACCCGGAGTAATCGAACTCCCCGGCCTGGCCAATCTTTAATCCCCCTGAACCGAGGACCAGCACTTTCTTAACGTTTTCTTTCGTCATATATATTCCCTATTTCCTGTTTTCCCGGACTTGTTCCAGGAACCTGTCGATCAAGAATTCCGTATCCCTCGGGCCGGGGCAGCCCTCGGGGTGGAACTGGACTGCCGAGAAGGGGTGGCGGGTAGAGCGTATGCCTTCGATGGTGTTGTCATTGGCATTGATAAACCAGGGCTCCCAGCCCTTGGGGAGGGTCTCGCCCCGCACGGCATAGCCGTGGTTCTGGCTCGTAATGTAACAGCGGCTCGTGCCTGCCTCGACGCAGGGCTGGTTCTGGCCCCGGTGGCCGTAAGGGAGTTTGTAGGTGTCGCCACCGGCGGCGAGGGCCATGATCTGGTTGCCCAGGCAGATGCCGAAGATGGGCTTCTTCAGATCGAAGGCCCGGCGCACCATGGCAATGGTCCTGCCGCAGGCCTTGGGGTCCCCAGGGCCGTTGGAGAGGAAGAGGCCATCGTATTCAATGCCCTTCAGATCGTGGTTCCAGGGGAGGCGCATAACCTCCACATTCCGGGCCAAAAGGCAGCGAAGTATGTTGGCCTTGGCCCCGCAGTCGATAAGGGCGATTTTTAGGAGCGGGTCTTTATCAGCGTTCTTTGCAGCGCCTTTGCCGCCGGCAATACCGGCAGCAAGGGGGGTATAAGTCACTATTTCGGGATGGGAAACATCCGCCACAGGGTTTGCGGCGATCCCCGAATCCATGGTCACGTCCCTGCTGCCCTCCACAAGGATCTTTCCCCTCATGACCCCGTGCTCCCTGAGCCGCTCCGTGAGGGCTCTGGTGTCTATGCCCCAGATGCCGGGGACGTTGTTTTTATCGAGCCATGCGGAGAGGGTCGCGCCCGAGGCAAAGTGGCTGGGCTCCTCGCAGGCCTCGGCCACTACAAAGCCTGAGACCTGCACCATGGGGGATTCAAAGTGAACCGGTATGCCCTGGCTGTCCAGGAAGGGCTCGCCTGTCTTGGGTTTGAGAGGCACTCCGTAATTGCCTACCAGGGGATAGGTGGAAACCAGGATCTGCCCCCTAAAGCTGGGGTCTGTCAGGGACTGGGGGTACCCGGCCATGCCGGTGGTGAAAACCACTTCCCCTGCCTGGGACCGGGGCCTGCCGAAGGACCAGCCCGCATATTCGGAGCCGTCTTCCAGGACGAGGCGGGCTGATTTAAGGGTCTTTTGTTTCATGCCTAGAATTTACTGTTTTTTTATAAAACAATCAAGTCATGGAACAAAATTAGGAATAGAAAATTAAAAAAGGAGTGAATTTTGGGCTTTAATATATGCATAATATGGTAAAAGTTGATATTCATATCTTTGATCTTGGCAATTACAAAAAAAAGTGAAAAAATTTAACGAAAACAGTTGACGATCGGGGGGGAAATTCATTATTTTTTAGGTAATAAATCACCAAGGAGAAACCAAAATGGTAGATAAAGAATTCATCAACGTGATTCCGTCGGATGTGCTGGAGGAAGTCCAGGACATGATTCAAGAAATTTCCGGCAAGTTGGAGCCTTATGTAATGGCCCTGACGCCTTCTGAACGGCGGAAAATGCCAAAGATGGGGCGGAAATCCCTCAGTTTTGTGGAGAAGGCCGAGGAATATGCGCGGAAAAACCCAAATATGTGCCCGGGCTTTCTGACCACCGAAACCTTTGAGGCGGTATTTTCCACTGCCCATGAACTGTGGAAATTCACGAATTCCGTGAAGCAGCTTACGGACAATCTTCAGGACACGGAATTAGCCGCCGGAAGCAAAGCCTATCTTTCGGCGCTGGATTTTTACAAATCCGTGAAGATCGCCGCAATGCGGGATATACCAGGGGCCAAAGCCATCTACGAGGAACTAAGGAGCCGCTTCCCCCACCGCAAGCATCGGGAAGAAGAAGGGGAAACAAAGGCCCAGGGCCAGTGATTGAAAGACGCCACTCTGCATCGGGGCGAAAGCCCCGGCCTTTCTAGGCCCAAACCCGAAGCTTTTTTCTGAAACCATTATGTTCTGAGCCAGAAGGTATGGAATTTTTTCTCCAGTGCCTGGATGTTTTTCCCGAGAGCTTCTGTTTTTTGCGCAAGGTTCCACGATCTTTTCTTCAGCCTTGAGCTATTTTTCTCGTGGTTTTATGCTTTTTGCACGAGCGCCAAGGATTTTTTCTTGGTACTTGAGGTGTTTCTCTCAGGTCCCTGAGCTTTTTGTCCGAGCCTTCGTGTTTTTTACAAGGATATTGGAGTGTTTTGCCAGGATGGTCAGGCTTTTTTGGAGAATGATTGTGTTGCTAGCCAGGATGTCAGGAATTTTAGCTCAGGTGTCCGCATTTTTTACAAGGAAGGGATCCACCGGAAGGAAGATCTTGTCCCATAATTCACCGCGTATTTGCCAAAGTTCCCTAATGATGTTTGCCACCGTTTTCCTCGGCTAGGATCGTCCTGCCATTTAGCGGCATTTATCACGAGAAGCTCAAAACCGCGGCTCCCAGGAGGGCTGCGTTGTAACCCAGGAGGCTTGGCTCCACGCTGAGGCGGGGGTTGGCGTTTTGGTAGACATGGGTTTTAAGGGTTTCTTCCAGGGATGGCCAAAAGAGGTCGAAGCCCAGGGAGACACCGCCGCCGATTACAACCTTGTCGGGGCTTAAGAGATTGACTGCTGCCCCGATTGCACGGCCCAGGTAAAGGCCCTCCAGTTTGTAGGCGTCTATGGCTGTCTGGTCTCCGGCGCGGGCCAGGGCATCGATGGCTTTGGCATCGGGAGGTTGCTTCCCTGGCTGGGCCCTTCCCCCCAGGGAGATGTAGTTTTTTGCCAGCCCCTGGCCTGACGCGTGCACCTCGGCGCAGCCCTGATGGCCTGCCTTGCATAACCGGGCGCCGGGGCCTTCTTCAACAATGATATGGCCTATCTCCCCGGCATTCCCCGAGCCCCCCCGGTAGGGCTTCCCGCCGGCAAAGACGCAGCCTCCAATGCCATTGGACACGGTGATCCAGACAAAGTGATCTATCCCCTTGCAGCAGCCGAGCCGGTATTCGGCCAGGGCGCAGGCCCGCACATCGTTATCAAGTTTTACGGGGAGGCCGAATTCTTTTTCCATGATTGAGGCAAAGGGCAGATCCCGTATGCCCGAAAAACTCGACTCCACCCAAATGCCTTTTTCCGGGTCCGCAAGGCCTGGTATGGTGGCCCCCATCACTTGGGGTTTCAAATTGGGGTTGGCTTCCAGCAAGGCGTGGGCTGCGGTCTTTACATCGGCAACCACTCCCCGGGGGCTTAGTTCGGACCAGTGGTGCTTTTTTGAACAGAGAATCTCCCCCGAGGAATCGACCAGCCCTACAAGGAACTTCGAGCCTCCCATGTCTACTGCCAGGGAAAGGGCTTCGCCCGGCTTGCCATCAGGTCGGCTCAGTTTTGGTCTCCATAATATTCATCATAGCGGGAAAGGATCTGATCCCGGGAGGCAGTGCCGGTGGCTCCGATTACCTGGATGGTGATGGAGGCTGTCAGGTTGCCTACAAAGGCTGCTTCAACCGGAGTGCCGCCCCGGCACAAGGTGGTAACTATCCCCGAGCTGCATGCATCCCCTGCGCCAACTATGTCGATCTCGCCGTGCTGGGGGATGGTGGGGACAAGGAAGGGCTTTCCGTCATCGCCTTTTACCAGCACCCCTTTTTCGCCGCAGGAGATGAAAACTTCCTTGCGGGAATTCTTTGAAAGCCCTAAAAGGCATTCCCCGGTTTCCTCAAGGCTGGGCGTCGAACCGCCGGGGCTCCCCGAGGGACTTCCGGCGAAACTCCCTGCGGCAGGCCCGCGAAAGAGTTTCTCCGCTTCAAGGTTGTTGCACTTGATGGCCATGTTCCGGAAGGCGCTGATGAAGGCCCGGGAATCCGCATACATAACGAGGCTGGGGAACTGCTCCGCGATTTTGGCAAGCTCCCCCCGCACCGCCGGGGTAATGACCCCGTAGATTTCACCCACCAGCTGATCCAGGGCGATGATGGCGTCTACCTTCGGGGCAATTTCCCAAAGGGACGCGATGATACGCTTTTCAATGTCGGCGGGGGTGGGGAGGACATTTTTATGATCCAGGCGGTTGCTTTCTTCGAGGAACTTTTTGCCGCCAGGCCCCTGGCTGCGGAAGACCGGCTTGGTATAGGTGGGAGTTTGCACTTCGCCGCTTGTTATAAGGGAATCCATGTTTACCCCCATGGATGAAAGGCAGCGCCGCAGCTCAAAGCCTTCGCCGTCGTCGCCGGTAAAGCCCAGGGCAAAGAGCCTGCCCACATCCAGGGCTGCAAGATTCGACAGGACCGTGCCTGACGCCCCTGCGTAAACTCGCTTCTGCACTACCTGGTATGCGGTAAGCCCGGTCTCCACCGAAGGCTCGTCAAGACTTCGATCGATTTCGAGCCATTTGTCCAGGAAGAAGTCCCCCGCTACAGCGATCTTCAAATCCGGGAAACCGTCAAGCAGTTCCTTAAGTCTGTTTCTGCTAACCAGCGCCATGGCTTTTTCCTACAATCCCAGAACTTTCGGATGTTCTTTGAAGTAGCAGACGATCATATGGAGAATGACCAGGTGTATGTCTTCGATCTGCTCATAGGTTTTAAGCCGGGCTACCATGCATGCATCGGCCAGGGCTTTTATCTTGCCGCCGTCAAATCCTGAAAGGGCGATGATCTTCCCTTTTCTTGTTTTGGCATACTCGCAGGCTTTGACAATGTCCGGCGAATTTCCCGAGGCGCTGATGACAATAAGGATGTCCCCTTCGTTCATCAGGTTGGTCAGCTGGAAGCTGAAGATTTCGTCAAAGGCGATGTCGTTTCCCAGGGCGGTTATCTTTTCCACATTGTCGCAGACTGAGATGATCCTGAAGCGCCGCTTGCCCGACTTAAAGTCAACGGCGTTCTTGCCGAAGTCGCATACAAAGTGATTGGCGGAGCCGGCGCTGCCGCCGTTGCCGGCGATGAATATCTGCCCATCCTTTTTGTAGATATCCGCGATGAGGGCTATGA
This sequence comes from Leadbettera azotonutricia ZAS-9, assembly GCF_000214355.1. Lineage (GTDB taxonomy): Bacteria > Spirochaetota > Spirochaetia > Treponematales > Breznakiellaceae > Leadbettera > Leadbettera azotonutricia. Next base: position 1,445,094 of record NC_015577.1, read on the forward strand.
TCTTTTCAAATTGATCAGCTTCAAAATTCTTCATCGCCTCCATCACGCCGTTGCTGTAATTGTCCAGAAATGTTTTCATGCTTTTCCCCTATTTAAAGTTTTTTCCTGCAGCGAGCAGTTTTGCGGCCAGGGCCGGGACTGTGTCGCCGTGGTTTCCCTGCACATAATAGCCTTCGCCGCCGTCCGCCACGGTCCGTGCCATGATGGTCTTCCAGGGCCGGAAGTAGTAGCGCGCATCGGTCTTGGGTGGCGCCTCGTTGATGTCCAGCCCTTCCAGGGCGTGGAGGTCAAAGACGGCGGTGGTAAAGTGGTTTATGGACCGCCCTTCCTGGCGCGCCACATTGCGGGCCATTGCCAGGGCTTTAAGGTATACCTCGGGGCCGATGACGGCGGAACCGAAGTTGAGGAAGACCCCGTTCTCAAGGTTCTCCACGGTCTTTGCGTAAATGAGAAAATCCGTATAGCTTGCCTTGCCTATGGCAGCTCCGTCGCAGTTGGGGTGCTCATGGACTATGTCGCAGCCCACCCCCACATGAACCGTAACCGGCACCTGCATGCGGTAGCCCCCCGCGCAGAGGCTGTGCTGCCGGTAGGGGAATTTGTTTTCTTCTATGTACTTTCCTATAGCCTCGCCAAAACCAAGGCCCTCGGCAGCGCCCTGGTTGACCGCCTCATTGTGGTGGGCGTCCTCGGTCCAGAGCCCGAACTGGCCTTCGCTGATATAGCGGGCAACGCTTTCCGTGGTGGCTCCGATTTCGGCAAATTCGAAATCGTGGATCGATCCTGCCCCGTTCAGGGCAAAATGGGTGATTAAGCCCTTTTCCATGAGCCGCAGGAGGTAAGGCGCAGTCCCTGCCCGGATCACATGGGCGCCCATCATCATCAGCACAGCCGCCCCTTTTTCCCGGGCCGCGATGATCCTGTCCGACAGAAGGTCGATGGTGGGGTGCCTAAAGCCAATCTTGTGGGTATCGGGATCGAGGATAGCGGAGAGATCCAGGTCGTGGACCCGCTGCGACAGGGGGAGCATCCTGAGCCGGGACCGGTCGAACTGTTCAAAGGGCATGGGCCGCCCCTTCGTTTTTTTCGAAAAGATAGGCTATCAGCTTTTCGGTTTCTGTAAAGTCGGGGATGATGATGTCGGCCCCGGAAGACGTAAGCCTGTTCCGCTTCCACTGGTCCACGCCGGTACGCTGCACCTCGTCGGTGGCGACCCCGCAGGCAAAGCCCCCGACGCTCTTGATGTTTTCGATTTCCACGTAGCCGTCGCCGAACCCAATCAGCTCCTTTCCGCTGAGCTGGTGTTCCTTGATGATGCGATCGATGACCATCTTTTTTGAAAAGGACTTGTAATCATCCTGGGCGCCGTAGACCCCGGCAAAATAGGGAGTAACCCCCAGGAGCGAAGCTTCCTGCTTGACATAGACCTCGTCAGTGCCACTGGCAAGATACAGGGTAAGCCCCCGCTTTTTAAGGGCTTCAAGGAAGGCAAAACTGCCGGGTACCACATGGTTGATTGCGGCGCCGGGATCCTTCTCAAGTTCCGCAATGCGGCCCGCAATCCGCAATCCCAGGCGGCGGTGGTATTCAGCCTTGTATGCCAGGGGCTCCAGCGCTTTCCCCCCAAGCTTGGCAATACGCTCCGAAAGCTCCATGCACTGGTAAATGGTCTGCTTCCCCGTAAGGACGTAGACAAAATCCCGCACCTCTTCGGCTATGTCCTCCCGTGAACGCTTCGCCGCTCCAGGGCATGCGGCCATTTCATCGGTGAAATAGGGGATCATAATCTGCTGCCAGCCTTCGCGGATAAGGCTGATGGTCCCGTCAAAATCAAAAATCGCAAAACGAAAGCTGCCCCTGGCAGCCTCCGGGTTCACTACTTCAATCATAAACGGCATAGTAGCACGGACAGGGGATTTATAACAATAACTATTGACACTTTGCAGGATCGCTCAATATACTGTTGTATAGAGATAATAATTCTTATGGAGGAATTTATGAAGAAACTGATCGCAGTATTTTTTGTCCTCGCGGCTGTTACGGGCATGCTTTTTGCCAATGGCGGCTCCCAGTCCAAAAAGCCCTTGATCGGGGTCGTTACCCCCGCTGCCGACCACGGCTTTACCGGTGAATCGATCCGGCACGGCGAAGCGGAAACCAAGCTCCTTGCCGAAAAGAACGGCTGGGATTACCGCTACCTCACTGCCAACGAGTCCGGCGAGCAGAACAATGCCGTTGATACCCTCATCGGCCTTAAGCCCGCGGTAATCATCCTCTGGCCCGTCAACGGGGATGAACTCCGCAGCGCAGCCCAGAAGATCGTTGACGCCAAGATCCCCCTCATCATCTATGACCGCTTTATCACCGGCTTTAAAGGCCAGGCCGCGGACATCTCCGGCGACAATGTCACCATCGGCGAGCAGATGGGAAGGTACTTCAACAAGTATTTCGCCTCCCAGGCTGGAGCCGGAACAATCAACTATCTGGAGTTCCTGGGCGACAGCTCTACAGTTCCCAAGGAAAGGGCCGACGGCTTTAAATCCACAGCCAACAAAAACTTCACCATTGTGCAGTCCTTTGTGACCGACTGGAGTTCCCAGAAAGCCCAGGAGCAGCTTGAAACATTCCTGAACACCGCTTCGCGGGATCAGGTTGAATCCCTTCAGGCTATCTATACCGATGACGATGAAGAAGTCATCGGCATTGTGAACGCCATCAAGAATTACCGGGGCCCCGCAAAGCTCAACATCAAGCTGATCAGCGGCGTTGGCGGCAGGCGGGAAAATATGCCCCTCTTTGAAACTTCCGGCCTCCAGGGCGTGGACTTCCTGACCTACTGGTTCTCCCCTTCCTTTATCCGGGATGCCATCGATCTGGGCGCCGACATTATCCAGGGCAAGACTCCTCCCAAGGATGTCAAAATCGGTACCAAAGAAATTGACAAGTCCAATTACAAGGCCCACATTGACAGTGCAGAGTATAAGACTCGTTACAGCCTCTAAACGTATTCGCATCTAGGTTTGTAATTAAAAAGCTGCCTGAACGGAATGTCATAAATTTCCTCAGGCAGCTTTTTGCATAATAGCTCATTAGCGCGGGGTGTTTGAATGATCCTGGAAATGAAAAGCATTTCAAAATCCTTCGGGCCCGTAAATGCCCTTAAAGATGTTTCCTTTACGGTAACTCCCGGTGAAATCCACGGTTTGTTGGGGGAGAACGGCGCAGGCAAGACCACGCTGATGAATATCCTTGCCGGAACCTTTTCCCAGGATGAAGGGCAAATCGTGATCGACGGGAACGCCGTCCATGCCATGACGCCCCGCAAATCAAATGAGATGAAGATACGGTTCATCCACCAGGAACTCTCCCTCTGCAACGATCTCCGGGTCTATCAGAATATGTTCCTTGGCGCTGAATATGCCAGGGCCGGATTCATCAACAAAAAAGATGAAATCAAACGGGCGCAGGAAGTGCTTGATTATATGAATACCGGGATTGATGCGACCCTTCCGGTGGCTGCCCTTGAAACGGCAAAGAAGCAGCTTATCGAAATTGCCCATGCCCTGCTTTTCAAGTCTGAGCTTATCATCATGGATGAGCCTACCACGGCGCTGAATTCCCACGAAATAGAGAACCTCTTTGTCATCATGAACCAGCTGAAAAAGGAGGGTGTAAGCTTTATCTACATCTCCCACAAGATGCCCGAGGTCTTTCAGATTTGCGATAAATACACGGTTCTCCGGGACGGCGCTTTTATCCAGTCCGGGAACATTAAAGATATCGATGAGCACCAGGCGACCGAGCTCCTTATCGGAAAGACCTTTGTCGCCACAAACCTGAAAGAAGGCCAGGCTTCCCAGGTACATGACGAAATGGTGCTCAAGGCGGATAGAATTTCAGGCGGTACTTTCGAGGATATTTCCTTTGAACTGCACCGGGGCGAGGTGATTGTGATCACCGGACTCCAGGGTTCAGGCACTGACGAGCTTGCTACCGCGCTCTTCGGGGCAAGCCCCATAAAGAGCGGGATTGTCTCGACAGCCCGGGGGAAGCTTGAAACCAAATCGATAAAGAAAGTCATGCAGAGCGGGATCGCCATGGTGCCGAGGAACCGGAAAGAACGGGGCATAATACCCCATCTGAGCATCAGGCAGAATAACTCCCTGGCATACTTTGTGGCAAAGCACAAAAAACTTTTCGTTTCCCAAAAGGAAGAGCACCAGCGCTATATGGCAAACAAGGACAAGATGGATATAAGGGCAGGGAGCGATTTGGATCCTGTCACATCCCTTTCTGGGGGCAACCAGCAGAAACTTATTTTGAGCAAATGGCTGGAAATCGGGGCCGATGTCTACATCATGGATAACCCGACCCAGGGTATTGATGTGGGCTCCAAATACGCGATCTACAAACTGGTCAACAACATGGCAAAGGACGGCAAAGCAGTTCTGATGTTCAGCACCGAATTTCCCGAAATCCTTCAGGTGGCGGATCGCTGCATTGTTATGTATAAAGGCAAAATCAATATAGTCCTTGAGAGACAGGATATTTCAGAAGTCAATATCATGGCTCATTCAACAGGCGCCACCACGGAGAAGCAAAAATGAGAATAGCACTTTTTGGACAAAAGAACGCGAAACAAACATGGCAGTATATCACCACGGAAAACAGCCACTGGCTCAGTTTTATTGTCCTGGTGATTGTAGCGGTTGTGGTAAACCCTTCGTTCCTGTCATGGAACAACCTGAGCAATCAGTTCATTCAGGGTTCTATAGTCGGCATCTGCGCCATGGGCATGAGCCTGATCATTTCCGCGGGGATGATAGACCTTACTGTTGGTTCCGCAGTGGCCTTCCTTTCCGGTATGGGTGTTTCCGTATTGAACAGGACAGGAAGCATTGCCCTCTGCCTCCTTTTCTGCCTCGGCGCCGGGTTTCTTATCGGGCTTATTAATGGCGTGCTGGTTACCAAGGGCCGCATAGCGCCTTTCATCGTAACCCTTGCGTCCATGTCGGCATGGCGTTCGGTGATCAACCAGCTCGGCCAGGGCGGCCCCTTTACGGTGAATCTCGATATCTACGAATCTTTTCGCCTGGTTTCTGCGGGCCGCATCCTTGGGGTGCCCACCCTGATGATCTTCTTCATCGTGATTACCATCATAACCAGCATTATCATGACAAAGACTAAATTCGGAACCTATGTATATGCCATTGGTTCCAATGAACTTGCGGCCCGGCTTTCGGGTATTTCTGTTGATCGCATAAAGGCGACTATCTTTATCTACGCGGGGACCCTCTACGGCCTGGCCGGCTTCCTTCTGGCAAGCCGCCTTTCTGCCATACAGGCTGCCAGCGCCGGCATGGCCTATGAAATGGATGCAATCGCCGCAGTGGCAATCGGTGGCACTTCCATGTCCGGGGGCAGGGGCAAAATAATCGGGACCTTCCTCGGTGTATTGATGCTCCGCATCATCAGCACTGTGCTGATCATGGCCCGGGTGCCGCCATTCCTCAACGGCCTTGTGCAGGGGATCATCATCATCATCGCGGTTTTGGCGCAGAACAGAAAGAAGTAGCGCCATGAGCAGCATTAAGGTTGGCATCGCCGGCGCCGGGAGCATGGCCCCCTACCATTACGACGGCTTTACCCGTGCAGGGGCGGAAGTTATCGCCGTGGCTGATATGGACATCAGCAGGGCCGAGGCTTTTGGGAAGGGACGGGGCATAAAGCGTTTTTACAAGGATCTTTCTTCGATGCTTGCCGGTTCCCCGGAGCTGGATGCTGTCTCGGTGATTACGCCGAACAAGTTTCACAAGGCTCTGGTTGTCGAAGCCCTGGAGAATGGCAGGCATGTATACTGCGAAAAGCCTCCGGCCCTGAATGCTGCCGAAGCGCAGGCTATGCTGGATGCTGCAAAAAAATCGGGCAAAACCCTGATGTTCAATTTCAACAACAGGGCCCGCCCCGAGTCCGGGGCAATGAAGCGGTATATCGATGAGGGCAGGGTTGGGAAGATCAATTCGGCCCAGGCATTCTGGATAAGGCGGACAGGGGTTCCCAGGTTCGGCGGCTGGTTCACCACCAAGGCCCTTTCCGGAGGCGGCGCGCTTATCGATCTGCCCCATATGCTGGATCTGGCCCTCCACTTTATGGACTTTCCCGAACCGGATTATCTCCTGGGAACTACTTATAACGACTTTATGAATAACAGAGCCTTTAAAGGTCAATTTGGCATCCCCGGCCCTACAGAGAGCACCGGCGATGTGGAGACTTCCTGCCATGCCATGGTTACTTTCAAGACCGGGCAGTCCCTTATGATCCGCAGTTCCTGGGCCGAAATGGTCGAGAGAGAAATGGTTTCCGTCACCTTCCAGGGGCAAAAGGCAGGGGGCAAGGTGGAGCGCCTTTTCGGCATCGACGGCCGGGATGAAACCAGTATTGATAGCTGCCGACTCTTTGCAGAGGAATACGGCAATCAGGTTGACCTGGTGATAAAAACCGAAAAAGATGAATCCATGGGCCGCATCGGAAATGCCATGAATTTTATTGATGCCCTGGCGGGCAGGGCCAAGCCTCTGAATACCCCGGAGCAGGCCCTTATCCTGATGAAGATCATCGACGCTCTGTATGAGAGCGCATCAACAGGAAAACCTGTCAAAATAGCCTAAGTGCAATCCTGCGCCCGGAGCCTAAAGCCTCTTCGCAATGGCGTCCACGAATTCCCAGGAGTCCAGGGCCTTTGCCGGGGCAGGCTCTGCAAGGCGGGCCAGGTCGCCTGTCATTTCCCCGTCTTCAATTGACCTGAGTGTTGCTTCTTCGAGTTTTTTCGCGAAGCCGCCGAGAGCCGGGGTGTTATCCAGTTCGGCCCGTTTTGCCAAAGCCCCTGTCCATGCGAAGATCAGGGCCACAGGGTTGGTGCTGGTTTTTTCGCCTTTCTGCCAGCGGTAGTAATGCTGCTGTACCGTGCCGTGGGCGGCCTCGTATTCCACAGCCCCCGAGGGGGAAACGAGGACACTGGTCATCATGGCAAGGCTGCCCGAAGCGCTGGCTATCATGTCGCTCATCACGTCGCCGTCATAATTCTTGCATGCCCAGAGAAAGCCCCCTTCGCCCTTGACCACCCGTGCCACTGCATCATCGATAAGGGTGTAAAAGTACGTTACCCCCGCAGCATCGCACTTGGCTTTAAATTCTTTTTCATAAATCCCGTTGAAGAGTTCTTTGAAACGTCCGTCATAGGTTTTGGAGATAGTATCTTTAGTGGCAAACCAGACCGGAAGCTTTTGATCAATGGCATACAGGAAGCAGGCCCTGGCAAAACTCCTGATGGATTCATCCATGTTGTGCATGCCCTGCACTACGCCGGGTCCTTTCATGTCCATGACAGTAACACGCTTTTCGGCGCTTCCGTCATCAGGGGTATAGACCAGCTCTACCTTGCCGGCGCTGGGTATGTACATCTCAGCGTTTTTATACACATCCCCATACGCATGGCGGCCGATGACGATGGGCTTCTTCCAGACAGAAACCGAAGGCTTCACGCATGAAACCGCAATGGGCTTGCGGAACACAGTGCCGTCCAAAATGGAACGTATGGTAGCATTTGGGCTGGGGTGCAGGCTCTTAAGGCTATATTCCTTTTGCCTTGCCGCATTGCTTGTGATGGTGGCGCACTTCACTCCAACACCCAGCCGCTGTATGGCCCTGGCAGATTCGGCAGTTACTGCGTCATTGGTGGCATCCCGGTTCTCAAGCCCCAAATCATAATATTCAGTTTTAAGATCGACAAAAGGAAAGAGGAGCTTTTCCTTAACCAAAGCCCAAAGCACCCTGGTCATCTCGTCCCCATCAATTTCCACAATGGGGTTTTTCATTAAAATCTTTTCCATAATTGACATACTATAGCAGGAAATCCGATTTGACAGCAAGGGAACATGCCTCGGCCCTTTAGGGCGAGTTTGTTGATTCTTTGCGGTTTAGGATCAAGGTGTTCAGCGTCTGTTCGATTGAGCCTGGGAGCCTGATGGTTTTTAGCCTGGATTTTTCGCCCGCCGTGAGAGTCACATCCTTTTTGGCAAGGCCCAGGCTTTTGGCGAGGAAACTTCGGAGTTCCTCATTGGCTTTGCCGTCTTCAGGAGCAGCGGCGATTTTTACCTTGAGGCGGCCTTCCTTGACTTCCCCCAGTTGGGATTTGGACGAGCTCGGGACTGCCTTGATAGAAAGGTAGAGCCATTCGCCCTCGGCACGGTATGGATTATTCATATTTTGCGTTCTTCTTTTTGTCCGGTTTATATGCGGGGAGCCATACAGGGGCGCCGATTTCCCATTCCCAGGAATAGGGGGCTTCGCCTGTGCTTAAAGGCTTCATGCTGAGGTTGGCAATCGAGGCCGCCCTGAAGGATATCCCCGGTGCGCTTGGCAGTTCCCTGGACAGGGCCCTATCGACAGCAGCCGCTTCCGGGGTAATGAGCGCGGCGCAAAGGCAAAGGGTATTGAAACCGTATATGACTTTTTTATTCACTGGAGGCAGCTTTTCTGCACCTTCGAAAGGTTTTGAGAAACCAAGCTTTATGCCGAAAAACCTGAAAGCATCGATTCCTGGGCTTTGGGCAAGGGCTGTCCCGGTACTGTAAAATTTGCCATCCCTTTCGTTTTGGATGCTCAGCCCCCGCAGCTTATGGGCTGCGTCCTTAAGCTCTTCCCGCGTAAAAGGCCCGGATACCTGGGCCAGGGGTATGGCGCCGGGGAAGGACCATGCGCCGGGGAGGCCCGACGCAAAGAGGCTGCGGCAGTACGCGCGAAGGGCTTTGCTGCAGTCCCTGTGGGGGATGAGGATGAGGAAACGAAGCATAGACTTCTGCGGAGTGGTCAAAATTCCTTTTCCATGCTATAATTATAAATAAAAACAAAGGAAAAGCAATGAAATTTAAGACTAAGCAGCTGGCTGACCGGCTGGTATCGATTATTTCCGAATGGCCTGGGGTGGAATGCATTTCCCTCAACGAGGCCGCTCTGCCCGATACGCTGGACCCCTATTTTGCGCTTATTTTGGATATTTACTGCAGCGGCCCCATACCGTCTATAGAAAAACGCACCAAACTATTTGGCGATGATGTGGCTGCCTTTGAGACATCCAGTGTGGGCTCCGCTGGTGCCCAGGGGGAGGACGCCGCCAGGGAGGGCAAGGATCGTTTCCTTGTTGGGGATCTTCCGGTGAGGCTGGAATATAAATCCGTCAAATTGATAGAGGAATTGGTTTCCATTGCGGACAGCCGCCTTGAATTTCTCTGGCTCGTTAAGGATTCGGGCACTTATGGTTTTTACCGCCTCCTCAACGGGGATCTGCTTTTTTCCCGCAATGACTGGATACAGTCCCTGCGCAAAAGGCTTGGTTCTATGGGCGATGAATTCTGGCTGCGCATGAGGAATGCCCATGAATCCAAGATGGAGCATTTCTTAAGTGATCTCGGGGCAGCGGTTTTTCAGGGGGATGATTTTTACTACCTTATCTCTGCCGCAGGTTTTATCAAGTCTGCTTGCCTGACCTTGTTCTGCATTAACCGCCGTTTTGAGCCTTCCCACAGGGCTTATTACAAGCAAGTACTAGAACTGCCTGAGCTGCCGGAATCTTTTGGAGCTCAGCTTGAGAACTTTTTACGGCCCGATTCTGAAACGACTATGGATAGAACGTTTGCCCTGGCAAAGATCATAGCCCGGGGGATTGTGGCGTTGTGAAGCCTTTTCTGGCATTGGCAGGGGCTTTCGTCCTGCTTGCCTCCTGTTCCTATAAAGAAGCGGCGGTTTTCCCTTTTGCGTCCGACGGGGACGTTGCAATCTATGGGCTTTCCAAAAATGCTGCCCAGGGCTTCCTTGCCCTTTCAGGGGATGGCAAGCTCGAATATGTCTTTGACGGCCCCTTGAAAATCCCCGATGACGCTTCCATTGAAATTGATTATTCCTTTAGCCCGTCACAATCAGATGATGCTACGCCTGGGCAGATAGTCCTCAGCCTGGGGGAAAATTCCTGGGAATTGCCCTGGAGTTTTTCATTCCTCGGGTTTGCGGAAAGTCCTGACGAACTGCGTTATGTGATCCCTGTTCCCCCTTTGAGCCTTGACAGATTAAGCATAGCTTTTATTCCTGCCGAAAAAAGCGAAAACAAAAACGCTCCCCGGCTTCGGATACATGCCATGGCCCTTGCAAGGCGCTGGTTCGGGTATTCCCGGGAAGATGCCCTTGCACCTGTGGCCGCAAGCCCTTTTGTTTATATGAAAAACGCTTCCCTTTATATCGATCCCCCTCAAGCCTTCCGCATCAAGGGCAAAGCCGAACTGCTCATTGATGGCCCCGGCGAGTTTCCCGGGGGGCTTAAAATAGAAGGAGGGAACGAGGGTCCGGGGTATTTCAGGATGGAAGCGTCCAATCCGGCAGTGAAATTTACTGTTCCTGATGTTTTTATCGGCTCAGGATCTTTTCCCCTTATGATTGACAGTATTACTGCCGGCAGTGACATTAAAAGTGTTAAATTGCTTCCCGCTCCGCAAAGGCCTTTTCCCGAGCCTATCCCCGCTGATCCTGGTTTGATCCTTGCCTGGCCTAAAGAAGCCTTCAGAGATCCCCGTTTGGAAGTCTTCCGCTGGGAAGGGTTTCCCCAGGTGCTGATTTTTGATATGGCTGATTATGATGTGCAGGATCGCTTTCTTAAGCGGCTGGCTTTTTTTGTGGAAAAAGCAGGGTTCAGAGGCCGCCTGGCAAAGGATGAAGAAATCGCTAACCTTCATGGCTGGAATGCCCATGATTACCGTGCCTCTGCATTGGCCGGTTTTTTTGAAGCTGCCAGAAAAACTGATTTTCCCCTCCTTAAAGAAGAAAAAGAACTTGAATCAATTTTATTGGCTGCAGGAATACTGCGAAAAAGCAGCAATGGCGCTATCGAAGAAGGGGAGGGCGCCATAGTTTCCGTTTCCCAGGAATCGAAAGGTTACCTTCGCACTCTTTTTATGGTTCATGAAAGTTTTCACGGCCTTTATTTTATAGACAGCGATTTCCGTAATTACTCACGGCAGCGCTGGGAGGCTCTTCCTCAAGTGCCTAAGCGTTTTATTCTTTCTTATTTTGGGTATCAGGCTTATGACACAAGGGATACGGATCTGGTAATAAATGAATTTATGGCCCATATACTGCAGCAGCCCGTATCCCAGGCTGCTAAATATTTTGGGGAATCCCTGGCTGGCCGTATTAACGAATCCGAATGGCGTAGGTCTGTGCTGCCTGCCAAAGACGAGGCAAGCGGGACATGGCCTGAATTAGCGGAAGCCTTTACCCAAGAAGCCCAGGCGTTTTCGTCTTATGTGAATCGCCGTTTCGGCCTTGCAGCAGGCAGGGTAAGAAAAGTTTCGATACGGTTCGACTAAATATCAATTTTGAAATTGACACGCTTTCTGTTGGGATCGATATAGGTATTGATCCCCGCATTGAAGAGCCTTTCGGCTTCGAGGGTAGTGGGTGGCCCATGGCCCGGAAGGACTGTATAATCCCCGGGGAGGGAAAGGATCTTGTGCCTCAGGGCAGTTATCTGGTTGGCGGCAGCATAGGTACTGGCAGTGCGGCCTACAAGCCCTGCGCTTAAGGCATCGCCTGTAAACAAGAGATGTTCAATGCTAAATACCGCCGAATCAGCGGAATGTCCGGGGACTGAAATGACCTCGATATTGAAGCCCCCTATTTCTATTTTATCCCCATCACGAACCAGGATAGTCTGTTGGTCCCGTATCAGGGGGTTTACGCTGTAAATATCCACATCGTAAATACGCTTCAAAGTCCTTAAGCCATGCACATGGTTCAGGTGATCATGGGTGATAAGGACCCCTTTAAGGGTATATTCATTGTCTTCTATGTACTTGAGTATGGTTTCGTTCATGCTGCCGGGATCAACAATGATTGCTTCTTTTGTTTTGTCATTGTCTTCGGTTCCCAGCACATAGGCATTGGAAAAACCAAAAGTGCAGTAATGGAAATAGAGCTTCAATCCATTTCCTCCATTTCAAAAACAGCTTCCGCAGAATTGGAAGCCTTGAAAGAAACCTCTTCCTGTTTGGCATTGATAAAATTGGTGCGCTTGAGATTGCAATTTTTAAAATCTGTTTTAAGGATGCTGGAACCTATGAAGCGGCTGTTGTAGAGGTTCGTGCCGTTAAAGGTGGAATCTGTAATGGTTGTGCCGCCGTAATTGATGTGCACCAGTTCCGAACCTTCAAAATTGCATTCCTGAATGCTGGCCCCGGCAAAGGAAAGGAATTGAAAATCGCCCTTGGAAAAGTCGCAGGCTATGAGGGTAGAAAAATCGAAAAAACTCATGCGCATCATTGCGCCGGTAAAGAGGCACATGGAGAAAATAGCCCCTGTGAAATTGCAGCCATAAAATTGCCTCTGGGAAAAATCCACGCTGTCAAAATGCAGACCCTGGGCATTGAGATCCTTGATAGCCTTCCGTTCGGCTATGTACTCCGCGATACGGCGGGTCTCGGCTTCGGGATCAGCCGAATGGATTGCGCAGAGTGCCGACCCTGAAATAGCCGGCCTTCCGCAGCCTGCCGCACAGGAGGTTATGGTAAACATAATTAAAGCATAGCACATTTTTCTTATATTGAGTAGGGAGGGTTTTTGATAGTATGATAAACCATGTGCTGGTACTGCGGATCGCCGATTAAAGACGCTGAACCCCTGGGCCGTTCCCTGCTCTGTCCTGAATGCGGGAAGGATCTGCGTTCATGCAGGAACTGCCGCCATTATCTTCCCGGGGTAAGCAGGGATTGCAATGAATCCCAGGCGGATGTCCCTTCAGACAGGGACAGAGCCAATTTTTGCGACTGGTTCAGCCTGAACCCCAAATTCCGCGAAGCCTCAGCAGGGCAAAAAGCCCAGGCAGCAGGGGGCAAGTTGGCTGCCAAATCTGCTTTTGAAGATCTTTTCAAATAATATGGATAATCCAAATTGAAGGCCCTGGTTGTCCGGGGTTCCCGGAATTTATTTACCCTCAGGACCGATGAGGGCGAAACGGAGTGCAGGATTAAAGGGAAGATATTAAAAGCGGTCGAAGGATATTACAATCCCCTGGCCCCCGGCGACATTGTCGAGGTTGAGGAGGGGCAAATCATTGGCCTTGAGAAGCGGCGCAACGGTTTTGCCCGGTTCAACCAGAAGGGGCAGTCGCCCCAGCTTCTGGCAGCCAATGTGGACATTGTCCTCTGTGTCACTACCCCTGTGTCGCCCCCCTTCAGGCCCCGCTTCCTTGACCGCATATTGCTCCAGGCCGATTACGCGGGCATCCCGGCGGCTCTTGTGATCAACAAATACGACCTGGCCGATGAAGATCCTGATACCGAGGAAAGGCTTGAAGATTTTATACGCATAGGCATTCCGGTCTTCCGTGTTTCAGCCCGTACCGGAATGGGGCTTGAAGAATTCAGGGATTTTATAAAGGGGAAATTTTCAGTCCTCGTAGGCCAGTCCGGTGTGGGGAAGTCGAGCCTCGTTAAAACCCTGATCCCCGATTTGGAAATAAGGACCGGCGCCCTGAATGAAAAGTACAACCGGGGAAACCACACTACCACCCAGCCTGTTCTGCTGGATGTCCCCGGCCTCGCCGGCGCCCGCATCATCGACACTCCGGGCATACGCCGTTTTGCCCCCGAGCGCATTCCCCCTGAAGATGTTATACTTTATATGAAGGAGTTCGCCCCTCTGGCAGGGAAGTGCAGCTATGGCCTTTCCTGTTCCCATGAGACAGAGCCGGGCTGCAAAATTATGGAGGCTGTCCATGCAGGGGTGATCCACGAGGACAGGTATGAAAGCTTTCTCCGCATCAAAGACGAGATGGCAGGAGTGGAAGCGTACCCGGATTATGATTGAACAAAGATGAACGAAAAAACAGTAAAACTGCTGGAATTTGACGCCATACGCGGCAGGGTTGCGGTCTGCGCGCTAAGCGAAGAAGCTTCGAATTGCATTCTCGCTGATGTCCCAAAACTTGACGAGGAAGAAACTCAGACGCTCAAGGGCCTGGTCTCGGCTGCCCTGGACAGGATCAACGAAATTGACAGCGAAAAGCGCGACAGTATTCCTGATATTTCCGGCATTATCCCCAAGCTCAATGTGGAAGGCACTATTCTTGAAATTGACGAAGCCTATGCCCTGGGCCTCTTTATCGAGAGGGGGGAAGCTCTAAAAGCCTGGTTGGGAAAAACCGGGGCAGAAACGCCATTAACACCATTACTGTTAGATTTGCCTGACTGCGTTTCTGTATCGACAGAAATATTCAGAATCCTCGATAAAGAGGGGAAGCTCAGGGACTTGAGCGAATTCAGGGACATCAGGCGGAGAATACAGGCCCTGGCAAAGGATCTTGAAACCGCTGGGATGAAGTACACAGGCAATGATGAAACCCGCCGCATGCTCCAATCGGGCGTGCCTTCACAGCGGGATGGCCGTATGGTGCTTGCGGTTAAGGCAAATTACAGAGGGCGCATCAAAGGCATTGTCCACGAGGTTTCTTCTACGGGTCAAACCCTTTTTGTGGAGCCCGAAGAAGTAGTAGAAAAAAACAACGAGCTCCTTATTGAAAACCGCAGGCTGGATGCGGAAATACGCCGTGTCCTTCGGGAGATGACAGGCCGCATCTTAGCCTCCCATACCCAGATCGCAAAATTCCACGAAGGCATAGTGCATTTGGAAACCCTTCGGGCCCGGGCCCGTTATGGTTTTGAGACCCGGGGGAAATTTGCAGCCCTGGATCGTGACGGGGCTCTGATCCTGAAAAAAGCCAGGCATCCCTTGTTGGGCGCCAAAGCGGTTCCCCTGGATTTTGCCATGAACGGAAACACCAGGACCGTGATTGTTACCGGCCCCAACACGGGGGGCAAGACCGTAGCCCTTAAAACCGCAGGCCTCCTTGCTCTGATGAACCAGTTCGGCCTTCCCCTGCCCATAGACGAAGGCAGCTGTCTTCCCATATTCGACGGAGTCTATGCCGACATAGGGGACGAACAATCCATTAGCCAATCCCTTTCCACCTTTTCCTCCCACATGACCAATATTGCAAGTATCTGCTCCAGAGCAGGGGAAAGATCCCTGGTGCTCCTGGACGAGCTTGGTTCAGGCACAGACCCCGAGGAGGGGAGCGCCATTGCCATGGCTATTCTGGATCACCTTATCGAAAAGCGCTCCAGGCTCATTGCCACCACCCATCACGGCATACTTAAAAATTACGGCTATACCCGGAAAGGGGTGCAAAACGCCTCCATGGAATTTGACGGCAAAACCCTTTCCCCCACCTTCAGAATCGTTATGGGCATACCCGGTGAAAGCAGGGCAGTGGATATAGCAGCCAGGAACGGCCTCGGCGCCGATATAGTCGCCAAGGCCCGCACGTACCTTGCCGAAGAACAGGCTGATATAAGCGTTTTGATTAACGGCCTCCGCGAAAAGCACCGGGAGTTGGACGCAGCAACCGAAGCAGGAAAAGCCGAAGAGCAGAGGCTCCGGGAAGAACGCCGCAAGGCGGATCTCAAGGAACTGAGACTCAGGCAAAAAGAATTGCACTTAAAAACAGAAGGCGCAGGCAGCCTCCGTCATTTACTTGGAGAAAGTCGCAAGCAGCTTGAAAATCTTGTGCGGGAAATAAAAGAAGGGGAAATCACCCGGGATAAGACCCTCAAAGTGAAAGAATTCCTCTCCGATCTTGAAGCTTCGGTAAAAGCTGAAAATGTCGATCTTGAAAAAGAAGAAAGTGATCTCGCCGAGGAACGCCGCCGCCTGGAAGATGAAGCCGACCCGGCAGGATCAGGGAGCGGTGGATATTCCGGTAACCCGCAGCTCATCCTCGAACCCGGCGCCTGGGTCAAGGCAGGGAGCAGGGGCGGCAGGGGGCGCATTATCAGGACAGACAAAAAAGGCTTCTGGATAGTGGAGCTTGGGGCGCTTAAGATGAGCTTCGCCGAAAAAGATCTTGTCCCCATTCCGCCGCCGAAAGATGAGATAAAGCCTCTTATTTCTGCAGCGGACCTTGCGCCTTCCTCCCCTGTTCAAATGGAAATCAACTTGCGGGGCATGCGGCTCGATGAAGCCCTTGAAGCCTTGCGGCAGCAAGTTGACGCCGCAGTCCTTTCGGGGCTCCATGAATTCTCCGTGGTCCATGGGAAGGGCGACGGCATACTCCAGAAGGGTGTCCACGATTATCTCCGCAGGGAAAAGTCTGTGGCGGATTATTATTTCTCCAGGCCCGAGATGGGAGGCTTTGGAAGGACTGAGGTAATATTGAAATAGGGGGATATATGGCAAAGATTGCGTTTATCGGGGCAGGCAGTATAGTATTCTGCAAAACCCTGCTCAATGATTTAATGGCAACTCCGGTACTCAAGGGATCTCAGTTTTCCCTTATGGGGCCTACTCTTTGGAAGCTTGAAAAAATGAAGATTTATGCGGATCAGATAATTTCCAAAAACCATCTGGACGCTTATATAAGCTGCACTACTGACAGGCGCGAAGCCCTTAAGGATGCCGACTATGTGATCCTCATGTTCCAGATAGGCGGCAATGACGCTTTCCGTTTTGATTATGAAATCCCCCTCAAATACGGGGTAGATCAGTGCATTGGCGATTCCATGGGGCCAGGCGGAGTATTCCGTTGTTTGCGTACTGCGCCGGTGCTCATTGGTATTGGAAATGATATTGCCGAGCTTTGTCCCGGCGCAGTAGTTCTCAATTATGTGAACCCTATGGGCGCAGTCTGCACTACAGCTGCGCGTGCCGCGTCCATGACTATGGTGGGCCTCTGCCACGGGGTGCAGACTACGCTGGACCTTGTTGCAGGATATACCAATGTCAAGAAGGCAGAGATCGATTATCTCTGCGCCGGGATCAACCACATGGCCTGGTTCCTCAAACTGGAAAAAGACGGAAAGGATCTCTATCCTTTGCTCAAGGCCAATATGGAAAAACCTGAGTACTATAAAAACGAAAAGGTGCGGGGGGAGGTGATGCGCCAGTGCGGATATTTCATGACCGAGTCCACAGGCCACTTAAGCGAATACCTCCCCTGGTTCCGCAAAAGCAGGGAATGTCTTGATCGCTATTGCGATGAGCCTGCATTTGGAGGCGAAAGCGGTGCTTCTTATCATTTTGGAATAATGATAGCAGAGAAGTTCCGCAATACCGATGTGCTTGCCATAGAGAGCGGCGAGCTTGAGCCCCGCAGCAAAGAGTATTGCTCCTATATTATCGAAGCCATTGAAACAGGCATTCCCTTCAGGTTCAACGGCAATGTGCCCAACCGGGGGCATATCACTAATCTTCCTGCAAACGCAACAGTGGAGGTTCCTGTCTATGCAGACCGTGAAGGGCTCCATCCATTTGTTGTAGGGGATCTTCCCCCGCATCTTGCCGCAATGAACATGAGCAACCTTTCGGTGCAGGGCCTTGCAGCCGACGCCGCTATAAAGGGCGATCCTGAATTGGCTTTCTGGGCAATCGCCATGGATCCCCTCACTTCAGCAGTGCTGGATCTTAAAAGGATACGGGACATGGTACATGAAATGTTCGAAGCCGAAACCAAATGGCTGCCCCAGTTTAAGGGCAAGGGTCTCAGGAAAACTGAGCATATCGATGTTCCGAAGGGTACTGTGGGTGTTCCGGTGCCTGTTGATCCGGCCCTGGCTATCAACAGCAGGTTCGGCAAATTGGGCAGCGCAGAAATATAATTCTTTCAATATAGGAGAAAAATGATGAAGAACCACATTGATTTTAAGGATTTCCTTCAGATTGCCATTATCGTGAAGGATATCGAAAAGGCTGCCAAGGTCTGGGCGGACATACTTCATGTTCCGGTACCGGAAATCCGCATTGACAAACCAAGTGAAAATCCTGATTTAACCTATCGGGGTAAAAAGGCTTTTTATGGATTAAAGTTGGCAGTGATTATGTCTAAAGAACGAGGCATTATGATCGAACTCCACGAACCTCTGGAGGGAGAAAGTACCTTTAAGGAATTCCAGAACAAGCATGGGAATGGAGTGCATCATTTAGGCTTTGTGGTAGGGCCAGACCGGCGGGACGCAGTGGTTGGGGAATTTGAAGAGATGGGCTACCCCATCCGTACCTTGGGCTATTATCCTGGCGGAAGCTGGACCATTATCGACGCAGAAGATGATCTTGGGGTTAATCTCAATATCAAACCCTTTGCCTAAACGAATGCGGCCGGCAAAGCAATGATCTTACCAGTCCACCAGTATCCAGTCGTCGGGGGCATTCTTGACGGTGGAACGGCGGACCACCAGTTTCGGTTCAAGTTCAATCGCAGTTCCCTCAGAACTGATTTCTTTTTCCCCTTCAATTTGGGCCAGGAGCAGTTCTGCTGCGTTTTTCCCCATGCGGTACTTTTGAACATGGATGGTAGAGAGGGATGGCTCCAGGACACTGGAAATGAATACATCGTCGTAGCCAATTATTTTGACATCTTCGGGGATGCGTTTGCCAGCCTCGGAAAGAGCCTTCATTGCCCCCACAGACATCTGATCATTTGCGACAAAAACCCCATCCAAATCCGGCATTTTGCGGAGCAGATCCTTCATGGCGAGATAGCCGCTTTTATGGGTATAGTCGCCCCTGGCTATCATACTGTTATCATCTACCTCGAAGCCATGATTTTTCATGACTTTTTTGTACCCATTCACCCTGTCTTGGACTATGGTGACAAAAAACGGGCCCGTGATATGGCCGATTCTGCGACAGCCGGTTTCTATCAGGTGATTTACCGCCATTTTGGCGCCGGTTTCTGAATCCGCAAAGACTGAGTCAATGCCGTATTTGCTTATGTTTTTTTCTATGCACACAAAACCGGTGCTCCTCCTGAAAGAGGGGAGGCTCATGATATCCCGGATTATGCCTGCTTCTATTTCTTCTGGTACTGTGGAAGCGAAAACAATTCCGTCCATGCGATCCCTGATAAGACCGTCAATACTTTCCTGAAATTTCTTAATACCTCCAAGGCTGTCGTGGCTCCCTTCGTTGTCCATAATATTAAGCCGGTAGCCCCTGGTATTGAGAACGTCGTACATACCCTTGAGGACGTAGGGATAAAAAAGGCCGCAGAGGTCAGCGGTGATGATCCCAATGGTTTTGGTATGCTTTATTTTCATTTTTTGGGCTATGGGATTGGCAGTATATTTTAGTTCCTGTACCGCCGCATTTACCCGTCTTGCCAAGTCGTCACTGACAAACTTGTTTTTGTTTATTACATTGGAGACTGTGGAGATTGATACCCCTGCCCGTTTTGCTACATCATGAATGGTGATCATAGAATTAATCTACCTGTATTTTTCTGCTGTATCAACTACCGCCTTATCCAGTATATCTCTCAGATATATGCTATTGTCATGTAAAATAGTGCGCCAACGATCAGCCTCCCCGCTTTTTGGAGCAGAATGCCAGAACTCTGCAACATAGCGCCTGCACCCCTCACGCCATGCGGCAGCTATGGCTTCTCCGAAATTAACATGGCCCTCGCCATAGGGGACTTCCCGGTAGATCCCGGGCTTTGATTCTTTAAGGTGCAGGGCTGCAAGATGACCTGAGGCTTTTTCAATATCTCCGGGCACTGTTGTACCATATAGCAGGGCCGCATTGGTGATGTTTCCTGTATCAGGATAAACCTGCAAATAGGGGGAGGGGAATTTTTTTACCCAATTCATGGCTTTTTCCACCGTATCAATAAAAGGGGTTTCCATAGTTTCAAAGGCCAGTATAACCCCTTCGCGGGCAGCTAAATGAACAGACTTTTCAAGATTTTCGGCAAAGAATTTCTTGGTTTCCTCTGTGGATTTCTTGTAGTACACATCGTAGCCCGCAATCTGAATGATGCGTACTCCCAGCCGTGCAGCCAGCGTGAGGGCCCGCTCCATAATGGAAAGGCTTTTACCTCTTGTTTCAGCGTCAGGATCGCCCATGGGAAACTTGCGGTGGCCGCTCAGGCAGATTGATTTGACGGGGATGCCCGATTCTTCTGCAGCACGGTTAATGGCGCTGATTTCATCCTTTCCCCATTCCAGGCGAGCGAGCTTTTCATCAGTTTCATCAATGGAAAGTTCAAGGTAATCAAAACTCGCATTCCCTGTTTCCTGCAGCTTTTCCTCAATGCTTAATGAGCCGGGCATGCTTTTTTCGTAAAGCCCCAGCTGGTATGGTTTCATCATTAAACCTCGAACTTTTCCCAGACTTGATCCAGGGCATCGCAGGTTTTCGTATAGGTTTCATATTTTTTTCGGTATACGGCGAAGGCGTCGGGGTTAGGTTTGACAGGCGGGGAAATCCTCACCATGGCTTCTGTAGCTTCTGCATAATCTTTGAAGATTCCCGCAGAGACTGCTGCAGCCATGCCCGCCCCCATAGCCCCCAGCTCTTTTACGGAGCTTACTGTTTCTATGGGCAGCTCCAGCACATCGGCAAAAATCTGCACCCACAGTTTTGAATTGGCGGCCCCGCCGGCGAGGCGAACCGCCTCGGGCTTTTTGCGCACAGAAAGCAATTTATCAATATGATGCTTGGCAGAAAAAGCCGCTCCCTCGTAGAGGGATCTCAGCATGTGGTATTTGGTGTGATAGCTTGTAAGGCCGATAAAGCTTGCCTTTGCCAGAGCATGACGATTGGAACCGTAGAGGAAGGGGAGGAAATAAACATCGCATGCCTCGGGGGCAATCAGTGCTGCCTGTTCATCGAGCCAGGAGTAGAGCTTTTTCCCCGCAGGTACTTCTTCATGTTCAAAGATGTTTTTGATGAGCCACTCAAGATTTCCAACCCCTGTGGCGCTGGACTCTTCCAAAAGATACCAGCCCGGCATCGCATAAAGTGAATTCATGGCGATACAGGTTCCGGTTATCGGCGCGGGGGCGATGAATTCGTTGATGCTCCAGGTACCGGTTATAGTGCAGAACTGTTCCGATTTGGTGATGGACATGGCAATGGCGCAGGAATCTATGTCGAACATTCCCCCCGCAACCGGGGTCCCCTCTGCAAGGCCTGTAATCCCGGCGGCTTCTGCGCTCAGCTTCCCGCAGGGGTCTGCCGAATACCTAACGGGGGGCAGCATTGCATAGGCCTCGCCTATCCCAAAAGCCTCCAGCATGTCCTTGTCGATTTTAGCATCCCTCACATTCATAAGGCCGGAGCCTGAAATATTGGTTGCCTCGCTAAAGGCTTCGCCTGTCAGCCTGAAGCGCACATAGTCGGTTACCGAAAACGCCCACTGGATTGATTCATAGACTTGGGGCTCATGATCCTTTATCCATGCCAGAAGGGAAACAGGCTGGCATGGCATGATCTGCTGGCAGAGCCTTGGGTAGAGTTTTTCAAAAGTTCCTTCCCGCTTCCATTTTTCAGGATACTGCCAGGCCCGGTTGTCAGTGGAGATAATGCCGTTGTACGCAGGCTTTCCGTTTTTCCCCCAGGGGTAGAGCCCTTTGCCGTGGCCGCATACGCCTATCCCGATTACGGATTCCGGAGCTGTCCCTGAATCAAAAAGTACCTGGCGTATACAGGCGCAGTTCTGCTCCCAGAGTTCATCCATATCCCGTTCGGTGTATCCCGGCTTGGGGGTAAGCACCGCTGTCTGCCGGGAAGCCACTGCAATTTCTTTGCCTGCTGCGGTAAAAAGCCCTGCCTTGATCACCGTGCCGCCGTTATCAAGGCCAAGAACATATCTTTCCATAAGGATATCTTACCGCAATTCAGCGGGAACTGTCTTGGGCATTTCAGGATTATTGGGTCCAAAATGCTTAAGCAGCACCAAGGTCTCCACCGGGCTCTGGTTCACGATTGTTACGCCCTGCTTCGCCGTTCCCTCAGCCACAAAAAATTCATCGCTGCTCTGCTGCCCAAAACGAAGGAGTGTAGGGGCCTCGCAGAAATGCTTGCCAAATAGGCCATGGCCCTGAATGCAGATTGTTCCGTATGCTGCGGCGTCCTTGACGCTTACAGTCTGCCCCGGCTCAACGGTAAGTTCTTTGGCGCAAACATAGTCATTGGCATAGGATACCCATTTTTCCGTGTAAGCCTTGTCGGAATGGGTAATGACGGGCGGCCGGTAATAATGCTTTTTGTAATTGGGATCGATGTTCTTTTCCCAATCCAAAAGATTGAAGATATATTCGATATCGTTCTTTTTTTCTGGCGGGCACTCGGCAACCAGGAATTCCCTGGGGTATATCTCCCCTGAAACCACATTTTCCTGCACCGAGTTCACGTCGGAATTCCACTGGGGCTCATAAGTCAGCACCGACGCCGGAGCATGGATCACCCCCGGAGGCGTATACCATCCAGTGCCAAGCTCCACCCGGTACGCCCGGGAAAGCTCGGTGATGCGGGTGTCGCCCTTATTGTAATCCCTGAGACGCTGCTTCACTTCTTCGGGCTTTGTGTCAGGGTCAAACCCAAAGTAGGTGGCGTTGAATTCCCCGGTGTAGTTATTGAGCTGCCTGGGGAAATAGTAGGATTCAGGCTTCCCCAGCTTGCCCACCCGTTTGGCATCCTCGAACATGAGGTGCACATGGTGGAACAGTGGGTTGAGAAAATCGAAGAACTTTGAATACATGGGCCAGCCGCCGTATTTTTTCATCAGCTCTTCGCCGACAATCTGGGCGCCCAAGGTATCGATAGCCTCTTTAAGGCTGAATTTTTCGCTATTTTCGTAGCTGACTGCCACATAGCTCATGCCCTCGTCGGCCGCCGCCAATGGCCCGTTCTGCGCCGCTATAGTAGAAGAGAACCACCGTTCTTTGATGGACCCCCGTTCCAGCCCCAGGGCATAGTAATCATCCGGGTGCAGCTTGAGCCTGCGCCCCGCTTTCCCGAAAGGCCTGGGCACAAAAACCGGGTTCAGCCGGAAAATGCCGCCGCCTTGCTCAAAAGTTTTCTCGATTAACGGTCTGTTTGACATAGTATACCCCCTCAATCTCTTGGTTGCCTTAGAAAGATATAGAAAAACGTTTTTTTATAAGATTTATAATTAAAACTTCATAATTATATACTATAGCGTTATTTAAGATAAAATGTCAACAAATACCAGTTAAAAGTTAAATAAATCTCTAAAATAAGTAGATATAAAATAAGAAAATGGAAAATAATAATTTTTTTCTATTTTTTTGTTGACAGCTATTTGGTTCTATGATACTATTTATTAGAGAAACGTTTTTTCAATTATTATAGGAGGAGAGGGTATGAAAAAGTATATCTGTCTTTTTGGGTGTTTCGTGGTTCTTGGTCTCTTTGCTACCTGTAGCAAAGGAAACAAGTCTCCTGATAACTCTGAATCTGTCCCGGTAGGGGTCATTTCTGGCGATGCGGCCTTTGCGAATGCTGCAAGCCTTTCCGGTGAAATTACTGTGTGGAACTGGGATGTGGAGATGTGGAAGCGGGTTATTATACCACCCTTTAATGCGGTTTATCCAAATATAAAAGTAAATTTGGTGAATATTCCCAGCGATGAGTTGAAAGTTAAATTACTGGCAGCTCTGGCTTCCGGGTCTGGTGCCCCTGATGTTGCTACTCTACAGGGTGATGATATTGTACAATTTATTGATAATGGTGGTTTGCTTGATCTTACGGATAGAATAGCTCCGGTAAAGGATGGTTTTCCAGCTTATAAAATTGTGAATGATTCGGATGCTAAGGGTAGAATTTATGGGGTACCAATGGATGCAGGTCCGGTGGCTATGTTCTATCGTACTGATTTATTTGCAAAGGTGGGTGTTATTTCTCCTCCTGAAACATGGGAAGAATGGCTTGAAGTGGGAGCAAAGCTGAAGAGTCAGGGATTATATCTTCATCGGGCTACCTCAACCGGGGATGGGGAATTTACCCGGATGTTGGTTCAACAACAAGGAGGTAGCTTCTTTGATGCTAAAGGAAATGCAACCGTTGATACTCCGGAGCTTTTTAAAGCTCTGGAACTCCAGAAGAAGCTGGTTACTTCTGGAGTTGGGGTCGATGCATCAAGTTGGACTCCAGATTACAATGATTTAATGCAAGGCAACCAATTGGCTACTCATATAGGTGCTGCTTGGTATATGAATGCAATGATGGGTTCTTGGCCTAATACGCCAAAATCCTGGCGTTTGGCCCCTATGCCCTATTTTGCAGGTTCCAAACCTGCATCCTCCAACAATGGCGGGTCGGAGCTTGTTATTCCCGAGCAGAGTAAAAATAAGGAACTGGCTTGGGCTTTTGTTAATTTTCGCTGTTCTACAGTACAAGGTCGTGTAGCTATAACACAAGAACTTGGAGAGTTTGGTTGTTATATGCCAGCTTATGAAGATCCAAAATTAATGAATGCTACTATCGATTTTTTTGGGGATCAGAAGGTATTTCAGTTTTTTGCCTCCCAGACAGGACGGGTTCCTACTAATTTTGTTATAACCTCGGCATTCTCCGAAGTTCTGAATATGATTGGTGCCAACAGTGGTTCTATCATTACGGGTAGGGTGCCTTTGGAAAAGGGAATTGCTGATATGCAGACCCAGGCAACTGCTATTGTTGCTAAATATAGATAATTAAGCATGAATAACAGGGGGAAGAAATATTTCTTTACCCCTGCTATTGTCACTTTGGCAACAAAAAACGATGAGGCGAAATAAAGTGAAGGGAAATTTTCCAATAAAACAGATTTTGAAAAATAGGAATGCATATATTTTTATTTCCCCATTCTTTATTTTATATGGATTATTTGGATTATATCCTACGTTTTTTGCTTTGTTCATGAGTCTGAGCAGGTATTCACCGTCGAAAGGTTTTCAGCGATTTGTAGGTTTTGGTAATTATATCAATATTATTAAAGATCCTTTATTCTGGACCAGTTTTAAGAATACCCTTTGGTTTATAGTTTTAAATGTTCCAGTTCAGATATTTTTTGCCCTTTGTCTTGCAGCATTATTTAATGTACCTAAAATCAGGGGTCGCAAAATATTTCAGCTTGCTTTTCTACTTCCTTATGTTACTTCCTCAGTAGCTTATAGTATTGTGTTTAAAGTCCTTTTTGATTCTCGTATTGGACTTTTTAATGGAGTATTGAATAAGCTTGGGCTTCCTTCCATACCTTGGATCACCGATCCGAATTGGACAAAAATCACTGTTAGTATTATTGTAATATGGGCTTGGGTTGGTTATGATATGCTTATCATGCTAGGTGGGCTGCAAAATATAGATCCTGAACTTTATGAAGCTGCACGTATAGATGGTGCTTCAGGAATCCAGTCCTATTTCCATATAACTATACCTCTTATGCGTCCGGTAATTTATTTTGTTACTACTACTAGTACCATAGGTACCTTTAATATGTTTAATGAACCATTTATTCTTTTTGGCTATACAGGAGGGGTTAGTAATGCTGCCTTAACCATGAATATGTATCTTTATAGCCAAAGCTTCCAAAGTTTTCAATTATCTATTGGTGCAGCAATGTCTTTCATTATTTTTTTATTTATTATGATTTTTAGTATGCCACAGGTTAGTAGTACTTTCAAATCAAATCTTTAAAGGAGGGTAGTTTATCATGGCTAGGGGAAATTTAGATGAATTGAAACAAAAAATGAAGAGTCTTTTTTCTTTATTTTGTTATAATTGGTCTCGCCTTCTTGATGCTCTTCCCCTTCTGGTTCATGTTTATTGGTGGTTTTAGGGTAACCAATCAGATAGCTAGTACCCATTTTTCATTTCTTCCTGAAAATGGTTTTAGATATCTAAGTAATTTCAATAAATTATTTTTTGATTCTATGTTTCCCAGAGCCTTTTTAAATACTGTTTTTGTGTCAGTATTAAAAACTATAGGTGGATTGTTCTTTGCCAGTATGGCAGGTTTTGCCTTTGAGAAATTTGATTTCCCAGGCAGAAGGATGCTTTTTTATTTTGTTGTTGCTACCATGATGATCCCAATTACTGTAACTATGGTTCCTTTATATGTCCAGATGAGTAAAATGGGTTGGATTAATACTTTTTTTCCTCTTGTTTTCCCAGGGATGATTTCAGCTTATGGAATATTTATTATGAGACAATATATCCAGGGAGTTCCTAACGAAGTTATTTATTATTCAAAAATAGATGGATGCGGTGATTTTCGTACTTTCATTTTTATTATACTGCCCATGGTACAACCTGGTCTAGTAGTTTTGAGTATTATTCTCTTTATGACTTCATGGAACGACTTTATGTGGCCTATGATTATTTTGAATGACGAGAAATTGTATACCATAACTGTAACCCTTCGACTCTTTCAAAGTGCTTTTCACTTTGTTGATTATGGGACTATTTTAGGTGGTTCCTTTATAAGTGCTCTACCAATGATTATTATCTTTATTTTATTACGGGAACGTCTGCTTACCGGTCTTGTGGCTGGGAGTGTTAAATAAATGCGGGATCATAATTGTATTCCACATAATCTTTAATTAAGGAAGGTAATTTTTTTATGAGTTCTTTTAAACGTGTTAAGGCGGCATTGATTGGTTGTGGAGTAATAAGTAGGACTTATTTTAAGAATCTTACGACAAAATTTCATGTAATAGAATTAATTGGTTGTGCTGATATAATTCCTGAGAAAGCAAGGCTATGTGCAGATGAATTTGGTCTTAAGGCTATGACGGTAGAAGAGATATACAACGACCCATCAATTGAAATCGTTATAAATACTACTTTTCCTCTTGCTCATTACAATGTTACTAAAGCAGCCCTTTTAGCAGGTAAAAACGTATATACTGAAAAAATGATGGCTGTTGAATATTCTTTGGGAGAAGAATTGGTAAAATTATCAAATGATAAAGGGCTATTATTTACTACCGCCCCCGATACTTTTTTAGGTGGTGGGTGGCAAACGGTTCGCAACATTATTGATATTGGATGGATAGGAAAGCCCGTTGGGGTAAATGCGATTTGTATCCGTAGTTATGAAGATTATGGCTCAGTTTATAGTAAAACTAAGCATTTTGTTTTTGGGTATGGAAGCGGTATACCTTTTGACATGGGTGGTTATTATATGCATGCCATGATAAATTTATTGGGACCTATCTCTAGAGTAACTGGTTTTGCTCAAATTCGTGAGCCAATACGGAAATATACAAATCCCAGGCACCCTAAATTTGGAGAAACTTTCGAACTGGATTCTACAAATTCCATGACTGCTACCCTGGAATTTAAAAATGGAACTCTTGCAAATCTTTTGATCACAAGTGCATCCTTTGGTTTTGAAAAGCCGGTTTTTGAAATTTATGGTACAGAAGGCGCTTTAATATTATTTGATCCCAATGATTTTAGTGGGGAGATAAAATTAAGGCGTAATACGATGTCAGAATATAATATTATTTCTAGTATATTCCCTTATAATGATGATAATCGTGGTATTGGCGTAGCGGATATGGCTTATGCCTTGTTAGAAAATCGAAAACCCCGTGTGGATGCATCATTGGGTTTACATGCTCTTGAAGCTATGCATGGTGTGGTTGGATGTGCGAAGGATAATTTGACACATATCATGAAAACTACAGTTGAAAGACCAGAGCCATTACCTTTAATTCATGCAGATGGTGAAACTTATGAGAATATTTTACGATCATAATAATAATTACGACAAAAGAGGTTAAATAATATGAAAAAGGGATTTCAAATGTTTACAGTCCGAGAGCTTTTGACTGATAAACAATCGATGTTTACCGTGTTTAAAAAAGTCAGGGAAATAGGATATGATACAATTCAGGGATATCTATTACCATTTATTACTTTAAAAGAATACAAAGAGTTAACTGATACTATTGGTTTTGAGAATTGTTCATTAGATGCAAGTTTTGAAGCAATGCGTTCGGATCCGAAAGTAATTAATCAAATTATTAATGATGCATCATTTTTAGGGGTTGATCAAATTTCTATTGGCACCTTGCCAATGGAATATAGGGAAAATGAAAGTGGCTTTAGGAAATATGCACAGGAAATTAATGTTATTGCTAAAAATTTAAAAAAAGAAGGTAAGAAATTACTTTATCATCCTCATGCCTTAGAGTTTTTTTCATTTGGTGGTGGTTTTAAAGGAATAGATATTATTTTGGAGGAAACTGATCCAGAAGGTTTTTGGTTCTGCCTTGATACTCATTGGCTTGTTGGTGGTGGTGTGAACATAGTAGATTGGCTTTATAAGGTGAAAGGTCGTATGAAAACTATACATTATAAGGATTATGCAATTATAGGTGGTGCAATTAAAATTGAAGAAATACATAAACGTTTTGCGGAGGTTGGAGAGGGGAATATAGATTGGGAAAAAATTATTGCCGCAAGTAAAGATATTGGTATCGAATATGCGATTGTAGAACAGGATATTTGTCCAGGGAATCCATTAGATAGTTTGAAAACTAGTTTTAATAACATGATAAAATTTCATGTTTAGTTTTTGTAAAGGATGAAAAATTATGAAAAAGAGTTTAGGTATTCAAATGTATTCAATGCGCAAAAAACTTGCTGAGGTTAATGATCCTAGAATTGTTTTTAGGAAAATAAAAGAAGCAGGATATGATTCTGTTCAAGGTGATCCAAGTCATGGTATGACTCCCAAACAATACAAAAATGCTCTTTCTGATATTGGGTTGTTTCCATTAGTGTATCCTGCATATATAGGAGGGGCAGAAGGGGGAATATTAGGTATTTTACAAAATCCTGATTTTGTTATCAAAGGAGCGAATGCATTTGAAGTAAAAATAGTAGAAGTAGCGACAATACTTAGCGAATATCGTGGATCTGAAGATGATTTTGCTCGTTTTGCCGGATTGATGAATTTGGCAGCTCGACCGCTTGCAAAAGAGGGAATTAAATTATTATATCATAATCATGCATTGGAATTTCATAGATTTCCAAGTGGTAAAACAGGGCTTGATGTCTTAGTCAATGAGACTGATCCTGAATTGGTTGAATTTTGTCTTGATATTCATTGGATGCAGGCAGGAGGTGTTGATTCAGCTTTATGGATTAGGAAGCTGAGTGGTCGTATGTCGCTGATTCATTACAAAGATTATGGTATTGAATTAAATGTTCAAAATGCTGGTATCGCACCAAAGACTTATGAAGCTGTGGGTGAAGGAAATATAAACTGGGGGCCTATTGCAGAGGCAAGTCGTGATGCAAATATTATACATTATGTTGTTGAGCAAGATGATAGTAACCGAGATATTTATGATTGTATAACATCCAGTGCAAAATATATTCGGAATACACTTGACTTAATTGATTAATTTCTATAATATGTATTTTTAGTATAATGATATTAAATGGGGGTTATAGTATGGAACTAAAATCGTTAACTGATTGTTTTTCTTTAAATAATGGTGTTTCAATTCCATGTATAGGTTTTGGTACTTGGCAAACACCTGATGGTGATGTCACTGTTAATGCAGTTAAATCAGCAATTGATGCAGGATATCGCCATATTGATACAGCGGCGGTTTATGGGAATGAAATTAGTGTCGGTAAAGGCATTAAGGCAAGCGGTATTAATAGAGAAAAAATTTTTGTAACAAGTAAGCTTTTTAATACTGAACATACATATGAGCGAACTAAGGTTGCTTTTAATAAATCCTTAAAAGATTTACAGCTTGATTATCTTGATCTTTATCTTATCCATTGGCCAAATCCAGTAGATTTTCGTAATAAATGGGCTGAATCTAATGTAGAAACATGGAAAGCATTTGAAGAATTTTATAATGAAGGTCGTGTCCGTGCGATAGGGGTAAGTAACTTTCATGCTCATCATTTAGATGCTTTAACTAAATCTGTTAAGATTATGCCAATGGTTAACCAGCTCCGGTTGTGTCCAGGTGATATTAAGGGTGAGGTAGTAAAAGCCAGTAAGGAACGTGGTTTATTCATAGAAGCTTATAGTCCGTTAGGAGGAAGTGGCGAAGGTAGTCTTTTAAAAGCACCTCTCCTAATTGAACTTGCGAAAAAATATAATAAATCTGTTTCGCAATTGTGTGTACGGTGGTGTTTACAATGTGGGTTCTTGCCTTTGCCAAAATCCACATCTACTGATCATATTAAAGCTAATGCTAATGTGTTTGATTTCAAGTTGTCAGAGGATGATGTTGATCAGTTAAGTCATTTACGAGGATACCCAGATCCATTCCCGCATCCAGATAGTATCACATGGTGATATTATTTAATTACAAGGAATGCCCATCTATTCCTTTTCTTCTTTGCTGTACTTCATAGGTATTCGTCGATTTCAACCACCCTTGAAAAAATTAGGAGGTGGTTGAAATCGACGAGTACGAATATGAGCACACGCCGGGTTTTGGTTTTTTCCTTCTGTATGGCAGAGAAGCTGGAAAGAGGCTATGTCGAGTAATAGAAGCCCGTAATATCGAAAATATCCGCTCCCCGAATATATAGGCACAGATCTTTCCATTGCCTATGCTGTGTACACCTTGGCGATTATCAGCGTTTATCATAAAACCCTTTTTCAGAAATCCTCCAGCGGCTTTCACCAAAATTTAATACTTTATGATAATCATATCATATATATTAATTTTTGGAATGTCTATCGTGATTTTATTTTCACGATAATCGAAAGGTAAATCGCTTCCATCGACTGTATGGACTTTTTTTGGAGGCTCTGTTGATTTAATCCAGACCCTAAGATCATATGTTGGTGGTATTATTGTATCTTCCCGGGTTTCGATTAAGCCAAATAATTTCTGCTTGTTTTCGGGATCGTCGAATAAAATACATTCGATACTGATCGGGCAATCAGCCCCAAACTGAAAATCATCACCGGATAAATATCGAATTATTCCGGCAAATATTTCACTGTGTTGGAAACGATCCGCTTTTTCTATTGGCAGGGCACTCCAAATTACTTTGCCTTTTCCATATAGGGCCTTGATTATTGCCGGTTGATCGGTATAAATTCCCGGAGGATTAGCATGGATTGTTGCAAAGGGGTAATTGGGACTTTTCTTATCAATATAATATTTTGCAAGTACATCGGTCGGAAATACCGATGCCGGAACTCCAGGCGGGGTATAGGGTAATACAAGTGTCGCTAATATTTCCCCTTTAATATTACCTTTTTTTAGTATGGGTGCATGCTCAAACATTATCAGAGGATGCTTTTGTGTAAATAACCCCTGCATTATATTGCTATTATTAGCTGGAGACATATAGGTTATATTTTCATAAGTGTAGCGGTCCCATTCGGCATTAAACAGTTCTTTTAATAATACTGGTGATATGTGGCCACTTATATATACATTTCCACCATCACGCAGATAATCAAGAATAAAAGAAGCCTGTTCGGGAAGCATTTCAGGCACATCTGATAAGACAAGAGTTTTATGCTCCTTTAACTGTTCTATTTTCCAATTATTGATTATTCCATACGGAATATGATGCCGCGCCAAAGAGTCTGAAGCACCCCGTAATGCTATATAATGAGGCATAGTCCCGCCTTCAGGTGTTCCACCATTTAATGCAGGATCCAAAACGTCATATTCCTTGGCTTCAATATCCATTTTCCCATTAAGATCAAAATATAAGCTTACATCCCAGGTCAATTTACCATGTGTAAGGTATGGTTCCATTGGTATAACTTCACCAAATACCTTTCCGATGGTTTTGTAAACAGTATCATCAATTGTCCCAACAGGATCGATTGCATCTATTAATAAAGGGGCACCATGGTGTAAACAGGTCATCGCGACACATTGACGTAATTGGTCATAGGTTTTAGTTGTTGTATGTTCTGATAAGGATGGGTAACAACGGGATGTCATATATTGAAACGGTTGATTTTGAGTAAGGTTATACCATGCTTTACAAGCAAAACTCTGCTCTTTTATTCCTCCATATAAATCCGTCCCGACATAATCACTGGCAAGAGTAACATTTTCATTATTGGCAAAGCGCCAAAAATTCATCGAACTGCCATATTGATGTTCAACAGATACACCAGGTT
Source organism: Leadbettera azotonutricia ZAS-9 (assembly GCF_000214355.1). Taxonomy (GTDB): domain Bacteria; phylum Spirochaetota; class Spirochaetia; order Treponematales; family Breznakiellaceae; genus Leadbettera; species Leadbettera azotonutricia. Next base: position 1,477,117 of record NC_015577.1, read on the forward strand.
TAAGCCTTTTTGCTTCATTTGTAATTGTTTTGGCAAATTCCCCAATCCATTCATGGCGTAATTTTATAAAAGTTTTCCAATTATGATCTTTCCAGTTAACGGTTTTTGGTAATTCACCTTTGGCGCCGTAGGTCGGAGCTTCTTTTTCCCAACGTTCTTTACAAGAATCACAATAACAAACTTCAGGCCAAAATGTCATATCAAAAAAGATACCATCATAATCAAAGTAATCACTAAATTCGGCTATTTGTTTTTTAACGAATTCTAAATAGTCCTTATTATTTGGACAATTTAGCCCATAGCGACCGCCATAGTCCCTGGATCCTCTGCCTTTTCCGTCTATCATGCGCCATTTCGGATGCAGTTCATAAGCACGATTATTATAAATAATGCTATAGTAGAGGATTGTATTAATACCATCATCATGGCATAAATTAAACAAACGTTTCATTGCATCTTCTTTGCCAATAAAACCTTTATGCATTACTCCGGATTCTGTCGGCCAATAACATAACCCAACATGAGATTGAACGTAAATCATCGCGGCTGAAATTTTTGCTTCTTTTAACGCCTTAAAATAAACTTCAGGATCAAATTCCGAGAGAAATGTTTTATCCCAGTCTTCTATATGCATATCCATTAAAGTACGACGAAATTTGGTTTTGTACCACGGTTCCATAAGTATTACTCCTTGTATTATTGGATAATTAAATCAGGATTTTCAGCGAAATGCTTTAAAATGACTATATCTTCTACAGTTGAACAATTTTTAATGATAATCCCCTTCTTTGCGGCTTTTTCCGTTACAAAGTATTCATCATTGGTCAATTGACCGTAACGAATTAAAGTAGGAGTCTCCAGTTTGTGCCCTCCAAATACGCCATTACCCTGGAGGCAAATAATCCCATAAGCAGCATTGTCCTTTATAGTAACTGTCCTGCCGGGAAGAACCGTTAACCTCTTTGCGCTCACCTTATTGCATTTATAGCATATCCATTCATCAATGTAACCATCTTCTTTCATTTCAGCATATGGTTTTACTGGTTTTGGCTGCATGAAACGGTTTTTATGAAAATCAGGATCGGTATTAATTTCCCAGTCTATAACCTCTATAAGATAATCAAAATTACCCTTTTCTTCAGGAGGGCAATCTTTCCATAATAATTCTTCAGAAACGCAATGCTCATAATATAAAACAGATTGATACATTGCAAAAACATCGGATGCAAATTGCGGTTCATAAGTACAGAGGCTTCCAGGTGAATGAAGGACTCCAGGAGGGACATCCCATCCGGTATCCAGTTCAAGCTTAAATGATCTGGAAAGACTCAAAATATTATTATCACCTTTTGAAAAATTTTCTAGGGCATGTTTAACCTGCTGCTTTGTGTTATCAGGATTTATACCAAAAAAAGTGAATGGAAATTCTCCTCCATGATTATTAACCTGGGAAGGAAAGAAATACATTTCTGGTTTTCCAGATTGTCCGACACGGGCAGCGAATTTATCGTTGTGATGAATATGATGAGGTAGTGGACCTAGATTGTCAAAAAATTTAGAATATATCGGCCAACGTCCGTATTTTTTATAAAGGACATCTCCGATCGCCTCTTCTTTTAAGATTTCAATCGCATCCCTTAATAAAATTTTTTCGTCTTTTTTTTCATCCACTATAATATAACTTAAGCCCTCATCTTCAGTTGTCTTTGGACCATTTTCGGCATGGGTTGTAGATGAAAACCATCGTTCATCTATAGCTCCACGATCTAGTCCATAGATATAATAATCTGATGGGTGAAGCTTAATACGTTTTCCCGGTCTGCAAAAAGATCGGGGAACCCATGTTGGTATTAAATGAAAAACACCATTTCCTTTTTCCAGTGCCTTCTGTGACAACTCTTTTCTATTCATAAAAAACTCCCAATAAATTAAAATTGTAGTAACAACATAGAGTAAAGATGTAAATTATCAATAGGAATTTGGACCTGCTGATTTCCATAAATGTACTTAACCGGGCTTTTTTCCGGTAGTTTAAGTACTTCTTTAGGAGCAATCTCAGAATAGACCGAGACGGTAAAATTACCTACCGGAATAGTATGAAAACCTTCTTGAATATTAATAATTCCTAGAATTTTTACCTTTTTATTGGGATCGCTAAATAGAATAAATTCTATGGGCTCAGGAGCATTGTCGGAAGAGAATACAGGGATATTATCTTTTAATAATATTTTAATTATTCCTGAGAAAATATCGCTATGCTGCTCACGCTTGGCGCGTTCTATAGGTAAAGTTGAATAGAAGACCTTTCCTTTACCGTATTCTGTGAGCATCATTGCAGGTTTATTTGTAAATTTTCCGGGTGGATTGGAATGAATAGATGCAAATTTATGAATTTCATCATCAAGTTTTTTCTGTATCTCATCAAGTTTTGGGGTTACATTTAAGAAATTACTCCTTGGATTTGGGATTGTATAAGGAAGAGTTGTTGTTCCATATATCTTACCTATAGGTTTCCCTGAATATATGGGCTGGGGTTCAAACATTGCCAATGGATATTGCTTTGTATACTCATTTCTAAATACGAATGCTCCTTCTTCTGTTGGTGAAATATAAGTTACCTTCTCATCTGTAAAATTTTCAAATTTTATTTTGAATATTTCTTCAATAAGGGAAGGAGAAGTTCTACCACTTATATAAGCACTACCGCCATTAGATATATATTTTTTAATCACACTTAATTCTTTGTCACTCAAAAATGGAATGTCTGAAAGGACGAGTACCTTTACTGTATTATTATTTAATAATTCCAATTTCCAGCTGTTTAAAACGGAATAGGCAATATGATGAGCTCGCAAACAATTCCCAGCTTCCAATGCAGATAATTCGGGTGGCGTTGTATTTTCAGCTGCTATTTGATCAACGGGTATACCGTTAGCCAATGTATCCATTTTTGCGAATAAATTAAAATACAGCCCCACATCGTAAACATGTTCACCTATTGACATATAAGGCTCAACTTTCTCGGCCTCGCAGAATATTTCTCCGAATTTTTTATAGACACGATTATCAATGGTGCCTATAGGATCAATAGCGTCAATTAGCAAACAAGCACCATGATGCAGATAAGTAAGCATAACGCTTAATTTCAAAAGGTCCATGGATTTGTTGGTTGTATGCTCTGCAAGTGATGTATAACAGCGTGAGGTCATATATTCAAATGGTTGATTACGAGTTAAATTATAATAAACCTTACAAGCAAAAGATTGTTCGGCAATTCCACCGTAAAGATCCCCGCCCGCATAATCGCTAGCCAAGGTAATATTTTCGTTAACCCCAAATCGCCAATTGTGATTAACAACAGTAGAATACTGATGTTCAACAGAACAATCGGGTTTATGTTTTTTTACTTCCGCTGTAGCGAATTGAGCAAATTCACCCAGCCAATCAATACGCTTGCGTTGAAATTTAACCCAAGCGTGATCGTTCCAATCAACAACGTCCGGCATATGTCCACCTATTTCTTTTTCCCATCGTTCCTTGCAGCTATCGCAGTAACAGACCATTGGCCAGAATGTCATATCAAGAAAAATCCCTTCAAATTGAAAGTAGTCACTTAATTCTTTGATTTGTTCGGCAACGAAATTTCTGTAATCAATGTTATTAGGGCAGCATAGTCCATATCTAGAGCCGTCAAATCTTGAACCGTGATCGTGGATATTTTTCATTTGCCAGTCCGGGTGTTGCTTATAAGCCCAATTATTATAAATAAGGCTATAGTAAGCTATGACATCCATTCCGGCTCCATGGCATTTATCTACTAATTGACGAATTATATCCTCTTTGCTCTTAATACCTTCATGCATTTTCCCGCTTTTTGTAGGCCAATAGCAGAGACCAACGTGGGATTGTAAATAAATCATAGGTGCATTTATATTTGCTTCTATAAGATTATCTAAATAATTTTTCGGATCAAATTTGGATAAAAATTCTTTATCCCATTCCTCAATATGCATGTCAATCAAATTTCTTCTGAATCTGTTTTTATACCATTCTTTCATAATATACCTCCAATAAGTATTTCAATAATATTATTAACCCTTTACAGCACCGACAGTAAGACCGCTGATAAAGAATCGCTGAGCAAAAATATAAACTATAAGAAGTGGCATCATAGTAATTATTCCGGTACCCATAAGCATATTCCATTGGGTTCCATAACGACCCTGGAAAAAAGTAATCCCCAGAGGCAAGGTATACAGAGATAATGTATTAATAACAAGCATGGGCCAAAGAAAATTGTTCCATGCGAACAGGAAAACAAATGTTCCCAATGTTGCCAGTGCAGTTTTGCTGAGGGGAATAATTATAGCAATATAGCACAAAAAGTAGCCACCACCATCAATCTTAACTGACTCTTCTAATTCACCCGGAATGGTCATAAAGAACTGACGCAGCAGAAACGTCCCATAAGCACTGAATAATGATGGTACAATAATTGCTTTTAAAGTATTAATTAATTTGAGGGTCTTTATTATGGAATAAATTGGAATCATTGTAACCTGAAATGGTATCATTAGCGTAGCAAGATATAGTAGAAACAATTTATCTCTACCCTTAAATTTTAGACGGGAAAATGCATATGCGCCTAATGAACAGGTTATTAGTTGACCGACAGTAATGGCAATTGATACAATAATATTGTTTATATAAAATTGCCCAAATGGAGCGGCATTCCATAAAGCAATATAATTCTTGAATTGCCAATTCTGTGGAAACAATTTAGGAGGATATAAGAATACTTCGCTTGCAGGTTTTAAGGATGTTGTAAGCATCCAAAGAAAGGGGAATACCATAATAATTCCCATTATTATTAGAGCTAAATAAATAAAGAAGTTGATGCTTCTATTGGTTTTCATTAATAATTAACCCATTTCCTTTGCGCTCGCCATTGTACAAGGGTAATTGCCATTATTACAATAAACAATAAAACTGAAGAGGCGCAAGCAACCCCCATTCTCATTGTTTGGAATCCTTGTAAATATATATAATAGACAATAGTGGTTGTGGAATATGCAGGTCCACCCTTTGTTAAAATGAATGTCTGATCAAATACCTGAAAAGAACTGATTGTTCCCATAATAATTACAAAGAATAAAGTTGGGGATAAAAGCGGTAAAGTAATATTTTTAAGCTGTTGAAGCCTTGTCGCTCCATCCATCCGCGCTACCTCATAATAGGTTGGATCAATGCCCTGAAGACCAGCCAGGAGAAGGACAATGTTATAACCTAATCCTTTCCAGATACTAACGAGACTGACAGAGAATAAAGCCCATTCAGTACTGCTTAAGAAATGCGGAGCCTTAATATTGACAAGGGAAAGAAGATAGTAAATAAGACCGATATCATCCTGCAAAAGCCAACGCCAGAGCATTGCTACACCAACCATTGTAGCTATTGTAGGAATAAAAAATATTGCACGGAATAACGTAACCCCTTTAATTTTCGTATTTAGGAGCAAAGCAAAAATTAAAGCTATTGCTATTCCGCAGGGAACAGTTGCAACTGTATATACAAAGGTATTAGTAACAGTTTGGATAAATCGTGAGTCTTTAAAGAGAAATTTAAAATTAGCGAATCCAACCCATTTTGGAGAAGTTATTAAATTCCATTCGGTGAGTGAAAAATAAAGAGAGGCAATAATAGGCCCAATTGTGAATGCCATAAAGCCAACAATATTGGGTGCGAGGAAACATGTTGCGGCGAGGGCCTCTTTTTTCTTGCTATCCATACAATTACCCTAAATTATGGTCACAGCAGCAGTCTATTGACATTGTTGTAACCATAATTGAATTAACCTACCTTGCCTGAATTTCAGCAACAGCCTTCATAAAATTATCCATACCCTGTTTTGCGGTTACCTGGCCGATATAAATCTGGTCAAGTACATTGGCAAGTTCAACTTCACTTTCAGTACGGAAGGGATAATCAATCCAGGTAGATCCCTTCATTATGTCGAAGAAAAGCTGAGAATGCGGAACAGCAAGTTTGGAAGTGAGCATAAGGGGTGCTGACGATACTCTACCTGGAATACCCCTGTGGGTGGCGCCGACAATTTCACCAAGTTTTTCCGAGCTGGTATAGGTTTTTAAAAAATCCCAAGCGATGTCAGGGTATTTTGTCTTGGAAGAAATGGCGAAGGAACCGCCCTCAGTTACTCGTTTGCCGTTTTTACCTAGGAAAGGATAATCCATAACATCAAGTTTGATATCGGGCATATCGGTTCTAATTTTCATTACCCACTCAGGGTTAACACTGTACATAGCAACACGCTTGGACATAAAAAGTGACTCAGCAGCTGTTCCTCTGTCCCAACGAGGCTGTGTACCATTGACAAGGGCTAAATCAGCAAGCCATTGGATTGTATTTACTGCATCAGATTTATTGAGAGCAATATTCCCGCTGGAATCCAGGGGATTAACACCGGCAGCACAGAGCAAATCGTACATTACCCAGCCGTCAACATAAAAATAGGAAGCATAATGGCTTGAGTTGGTAAGTTTTTTGCTTATCTGGACAAATTCCTCCATGCTGTAACCTTCCGGACGGTATTCGACACCCATTTCTTCAAAAATATCCAGATTACAGAGCAGTAAATTGGTAGATAGATCGTAGGGGAAGCAATATACACCGCCATTAACGGTGTATGCTTCCATCATGCCAGGCCAGAAATCTGCTAAATTAAAATTTTCTTTCTTTATATAGGGTGAAAAGTCATATAGGGCACCATTTCGGATAAAGAAATTGGAATACATACTGACCATTCCGATAATATCCGCCTGTGCATCTGCAGCTATCTGGGAATTCAATTTAGTCCAATATTCGCCCCAAGGTGTACTTTCTGCAATTATAGTTACATTCGGATGAAGAGCCATGTATTCATCAATGCCCTTCTGCCATGCAGGCATATCGGCAGCGCCAAACCAGAACGAAAGCCTAAGGTTAACCTTTTCATCCCCTGCCGCAGCAGCTTTTGATTTTCCTTCACAAGCAAGCAATACCATAGCCACAATGAAGGTCAAAACCAGCAAAAAAATTTTCCGTCCCTTTTTCATGAATTCCTCCTGAATAAAGTTTTACTAGAGTCATTCTATCATGGTAGCGAACGTTTGTCAAACAAAAAAACAAATAAAAAGGTAAGTTTATTTGAAATGATAGTATATCTATATTTATAAAATAAATATTTATATATCTAAATAATTTAATACCAATTTCAGTAATAAATCATCAGAAAACAGAATTTGAAGTGTTTTCTATAATTATTGCTGGGTAGGCAATTACCATCCAATCAAATCCCATTCATTTATTGCATTTATGTCTGAAGATCGGCGTATGATCAAATTTGAATCCAATTTGTTGGAATGGGGGTAAGAGCCACCAGAACTGGTTTCCATGATAATCCGCGCCGCCATACGGCCCATCAAAAAAGTGGGGACATTTATGGTCGATAATGCAGGATCGATAAGTGTCGAGATGCTCAAGTTATCAAACCCTACTATAGCGCAATCCTTGGGGATGTTTTTCCCATTGGCCCGTAATGCTTTTATTGCCCCTATGGCCATCTGATCATTAGCGGAAAATATGGCGGTAAAATCCCTTCGAATATCAAGTAATTTTCTTGTCGCTAAATATCCGCTTGCTGCGGTAAAATCACCTTGCTGAATTAATTCCGGGTCTATTGGTATGCCATTTTCAATCAATGCATGCTTATAGCCTTCCAATCGCTCAAATGAATGCTGCATGTGGCTGTTTCCCAATATATGGGCTATTTTTTTGTGCCCCAGATCAATTAAATGCTGTGTTGCTTTCTGGGCGCTGGTAAAATTATCCAAATAAATAGTATAAAACTTTTCAGATTCCAGTTTTCGTTCCAATATCAATACGGGAATGTTTTTGCTTATGAATTCTTTTTCCAGCCATGAATAATAATTGCTTTCCAAATCAGAAGGGCAGATAGAATCTACTATGACACCGGTTAAAAATTGTTTGTGCAGTGTTTTAAGGAGCATTTGTTCTTTTTCAAAACTATAATTTGAATTAAAAAACAAAAGATAATTTTTATCCTTTGAGATGGTATCCTCGATCCCGGTAAGAACATTGGAAAAAAAAGAACTGGTAATAATGGGCAGTACAACCGCTATTGTTTTTTGACTAGACCTCTTTTTTTCTGTAAAAATATATCCTAAATCTTTTGCAGCCGCATATACTTGCTTTCGGACATCATCGCTTACATATTTATCGCTGTTGCTTAAGACTGCGGAAACTGTGGATAATGCTACTTTTGCATGCCTTGCAACATCGCGCATTCCCGGCATTTCATCTCTCCTTTATGCTAATTATCATAAGCTGAATACACTGACAGACAGCAGCATCAGGAGCCAAGTTTCCCGAATACTAGAAATCCTCCAGCGGCTCATCCCTGTCCATGATCTCGGGGATAACGTAAACCAGGGTGCCGGTTTTGCGCACCCGAAGCTCCGCTATGCCCTTGGAGACCAGGGCATCGAGATCATTTTTTGCGCTGTCAACGGAAATATCTGCTGCCAGGGCAACTTCGCTTACCGTGAGTATGCCTCTGTTTTCCTTGGCCAGCTTGAGGATGATGCGTTCGAGGCTTTCTTTTTCGCCGGGTTTGCCGTGAACCACTCTGGCTTCGCCGTCTTCAACTACCCGCCAGTTGGACCCGCTCGTTTCGCGGCGCTGCCCCCGGCTGAAAATGGCATTCCGTATGTTGGCTTCCCGCACCTGGCTGCCCAGGGTGAAGAAATCGTATATTGAGCCGACCATGCCCAGGCCGCCGGTAAACATCCAGAGGAGGCCTGTGGGGATCTTCCCCAGGTAAAAGCGGTGGAAGCCTAAAGCCCCAAAGCCCGAGAGCAGCCATAACAGGTATGCAATTCCCACACTGTACATAGCCTAATACTAATTGAAATTCATGATTCTTCCTAGAGGTTTTCTGTTATTAATTTGCCGTTTTCCTTGTCCAGTTTGACCCGTACTTTTTTGAGGGGTTCTGTGACAAAGAGGGCTATTTGGCAGATTTCTATGAGGGTGCCGGCGGCTATCTCGCCTGATACTTCTACTGTTGCATTGTCGTAGGTGTTGAGATGCCCCATGAGCTCTGTGACCACGGCGGAAGCCTTTTGCTGTTCTGCTTCGAGGCGGCGGCGGAGTTCTTCCATTTTGGCTTTCTTTGGTTCGTCGGCAGCCGGGTCTTCCATCATGGTTTTGAGGCGGCCGAGTTTGGCGGCCACTATCCGCAGTATGTTGTTGTTCTTTTCTTTTTCCTGCTGGACCGTAAAGTCTATGCCGCAGTGTATGTGGGTGGATTTGCCGGATTTTTTGCCTATGTTTCCGGTTCGGACGCCTTTGACAGCGTAAATTTCGCCCCCCAGTATGGCGCCTTTGTCCCCCATTTCAACATTTTCAAGGGTAAAGACATTGGAGTTGATAATATCCGTGTCTACTGTGACTGTCTTTCGGCAGGCTACTCGGCAATTCTCTATGAATTTTGTCTTAAGGACGCCTCCGACTTTTACCAGGGCCCTGCCCCGGCCTATAATGCCCCCGGCCACAGAAAGGTCTGTCTTGGTGATGGCATCGGTAACATCGAAGGTCTGCTTTATGCTGACTGAGCCGCCTGAATAAATCTTGAAGCCGTCGGAAACCGGCCCTTCTATGACCACATCGCCGGGGAAAACGATGTTCCCGGTTTTGTAGCCCACAGGCCCCTTGATGACCAGGAAATTCTGGACGCTCACCATGCCCTTCGTCTCTATGAGCTGGCCGTTGATGTTGGAAAGCATGAACCTGCCCTCCATGCGGGTGTTGTCGCCCCCGCTGACGCCTTCGGGCCTCACAACCCCGTGGGGTATGGAGCCGCCGTGGACATTCATGCCGTCCTTGCCGGGCTTTCGGGATTTCTGCTTTGCCAGGGCCTGATCTTTCTTTACGATGATAAAGGGGGATTGCTCCCGATAGTCCACTTTGCCCCTTGCGTCGGGTTCGGCGCTTTTTCCCAGCAGGGGGTTGAGCTGTATGTATTCAAGAACTTCGTTGGCCGGCGGATCGCCTGAGGCTATGACCACATCCTTGATGATTTTCCGCTCCTTGGTACAGCGCATGGCTGCCTCGTTGATGGCCTCGCGCTGCACGCCGTATACGATATTGAGCCTTTGAAGGAGCGAATCTATGTACCCCGGAGTAAAGGGGGCGCCGCCGCTCATGGCCGGTACAAAATCCCCCTTGGCTTCAAGGTCGTTTTCCATGAAAATCACGGAGATATGGGCATCGTTGGGGTTTTCAGGTACCAGGGTGGCTGTATTCATAGTTTTCTTCTATAAATATCGGCTATTATAAGCTAAAAGGCAAACAAGGGCTGCTGAAAATTTCTTGATCTATTGAATGATTTATCCAGATACTGTATGTTTATGCATGAATAAGGAATAAATATTCGTGAAAGAAAGGCTGGCACGTCTTAAGGCGGTCCGAAAGTTAATAAAAACCTATCGTATAGAGTCCCAGGAGACCCTTTTAGGGTATTTGCAAAAGGAAGGCTTCTTAGTAACCCAGGCCACCCTCTCCAGGGATCTCAAGCTCCTCAAAGTGGGCAAAATCTCCGATGGCCATAACAACTATGTTTATTCCCTTCCCGGGGACGACGAGCGCCAGGAGACCGAGCGTACCTACATCCACGACTTTCTGCGGGGCTATATTTCCATTGAATGGTCGAGTAATCTGGTAGTGATCAAAACCTATTCGGGCCACTCCGATTCTGTAGCCCTGGCAGTTGACAACCTGGGCCTTGATGACGTGCTGGGCACCTTCTCGGGCAGGGACAATGCAGTTTTGGTAGTTTTGAGGGAAGGCTTTTCCGGCGAGGACTTCATGAACCGCATGAAGGAGAGCATCCCGGAGCTGGAGGATTAGATCTTGCAGGATTGCAGGCGATTCATTACTGGAATCACTGACGATTCCTTGCTGGAGCCACTGACGATTCCTTACTGGAATCGCGGATGATTCCTTGCTGGAAATACTTTAGGTATAGGAGATATTATGCAGTTCAACGATTTTGACAAGGCCGGAGCTTTTGGCAGGCTTAAGGCCCTCGCAGGAAGTTACAGGAAGTTTGATTTTAACGCGGCTCTTAATCCTGAACGGGTAAAGAAGTACTCTGTTCCGCTGGCTGCGGGGCTTGTGTATAATTATGCGGCTAAGGCGGTGGACGACAAAGTCCTGGCGGAACTGAAAACGCTGGCGGAACAGCAGGAAGCCATCGTCAAGTACAAGGCTTTGCTGGATGGCGAAGTGATCAACACCGGCGAAAAGCGGAAGGTGCTGCACCAGCTCCTCCGGGGGCAGCTGGGCAAGGCAGTGGTTCACGAGGGCAAGGACATAGGCGAATTCTACCGTAATGAACTTGAACGCTTCAGCGCTTTTGCGGACAAGGTAAGGGCGGGGGAGCTCAGACCGTCCGCTGCCAAGGCTTATACAGCGGTAGCGCAGATCGGCATAGGCGGCTCTGATTTGGGGCCCCGGGCTATGGCCCTGGCACTTGAGAACTGGGCTGCAGCAGCCGGCAAGAAAAGGCTCAGGGCCGAGTTTATCTCCAATGTGGACCCTGACGATGCGTCGAAGGTTGCCTCGGCCCTTCCCCTGGACGAGACCCTCTTTGTGCTTGTTTCCAAAAGCGGCACTACCCAGGAGACCTTGGCCAACGAACTTTTCATCAAGGACAAGCTCAGGAAGGCGGGCCTCGACCCTGCAAAGCACATGGTAGCAGTCACGAGCGAGACCAGCCCTCTTGCCCATAACCAAAGCTATCTGGATTCTTTCTATATTGACGATTTTATCGGCGGCCGTTATTCTTCCACTTCCGGGGTTGGAGGGGTGATACTTTCCCTGGCCTTTGGGAGCGAGGTGTTCAAGGAATTTTTGCAGGGCGCCCACGAGGCTGACAAGGCAGCCCTGGAAAGCGATCCGCTCAAGAACGCGGCGCTGCTCGACGCCCTCATCGGGGTATGGGAAAGGAATTTTTTGGAATACCCCTATACCGCGGTGCTTCCCTATAGCCAGGGCCTTTCACGCTTCCCTGCCCACCTTCAGCAGCTGGACATGGAGTCCAACGGCAAGAGGGTGAACCGGGACGGCGCGGCTGTTTCTTACTCAACAGGGCCTGTGGTGTTCGGCGAGCCCGGCACCAACGGCCAGCATTCCTTCTACCAGCTTTTGCATCAGGGCACTGATATTGTGCCTCTCCAGTTTGTGGGCTTCCTCGAAAGCCAGAAGGGGGATGATGTTGAGGTAGATGGATCCTCAAGCCAGACAAAGCTCAAGGGCAATCTTGCAGCCCAGATCACCGCATTTGCAAAAGGCAAGCAGGACAGCAACGGCAACAAAGAATTCTTAGGGGGACGGCCTTCGAGCCTTATTTACGGGAAGGCCCTTACGCCCGCAACCCTCGGCGCGCTCCTTGCCCATTTTGAAAACAAAATCATGTTCCAGGGCTTTATCTGGAACCTCAACAGCTTTGATCAGGAAGGGGTGCAGCTTGGCAAGGTGCTGGCAAAGAAGATACTTTCAAAAACAGGCGGCAGCACTGGCGATCCGGTGCTCGATGCGTATGGTTCCCTCCTGGGTGTATAAGGAATTTATATGAAGCAAAAGGAAGCAATACTTGCGGATAGCGGGTGGAAAGAAAGGAGCATCAAGGAATTCTCCGGCTCCCCTTCACAGCGCATAGGCTCTGACTGGATGCTGATTACTGCAGGGGATGTGTCGAAGGATAAAAGCAGCTGGAATACCATGACCGCCTCGTGGGGCGGCCTTGGGGTATTATGGGGCAGGGATGTGGCTTTCATGTTTATAAGGCCCTCGCGTCAGACCTATCATCTTGCCAATGCGTCCAGTTTATTCACCCTCTCTTTTTTTGACGAATCCTGCCGTACAGCCCTGGACCTCTGCGGCGTAAAATCGGGCAGGGATATCGACAAGGCTTCTGAAGCAGGGCTGACGCCAATTGTGTTCGGCTCAGGCACTGCCGCAGGGGCTGTTGGTTTTAAGGAAGCAAAAGAAATTATTGTCTGCCGCAAGCTTTACACCCACGACTTTGATCCGTCGAAGTTTCTTGATCCTGTTTCCATAGAGAAGGCCTATAACGGCCAAGATTATCACCGTATGTTCATCGGGGAGATTATCAGTTTTCAATGCCATTGACTTACAAGCCCGCAGTTACGATACTTAGGGTGTTTATGAAACAATTTATATATAAGGAGAATTGAATGAAAAGAGCGAATCGGTTTTTAGTGCTGGCCATGGTATTGGTTTTGGCCATTGCACTTGTCGGCTGCAAGAAGTCAAATTCCAACGCTGCAAGCGGACAGGTAGAATTGAAGGTATTGAATTACTTCGATATGACCTCGGCCAATGCTTCAGGCGAAGTAGCCCAGGTTTGGGAAGCCTTTGAAAAGGCAAATCCCGATATCAAGGTTATACGGGAAGATCTGTTCAACGAACCCTTCCATAACAAGGTCGAGGCTTATGCGGCTGCAGGGCAGCTTCCTGACGTAATTTATGCCTGGCCGTCGGGAAGGTCCACCACCCTTCATACCCAGCATCTTTTGAAGGATCTGAAATCCCTGATAGCCAAAGACGGACTGGCGGCGAATACTCTGCCCGGCGCTCTTGATCCTAATGCCCAGGGCGCAGGTTACCTGGCAATACTTCCCAGGGCCATCACCTCAAGCCATGCCTTCTATATTAACAACGAAGTACTCAAAGCAGCGGGCCTTACCCCTGCCAAGACCTATTCAGAACTCAAGGCACAGGTTCCGGTACTTAAGGCCCAGGGTTATGAGACTGTTATCATGGCGAATCAGGACGATTGGGTTATGCAGTCATGTTTCTTCTCCCTCGTTGCCGGCCGTTTCGGCGGAGCGGGCTGGGAGCAAAAGATCCTTTCAGGCCAGGCAAAATTCACAGATCCCGATTTTGTGAATGCCTTAACCTTCATCAAGACCCTCTATGATGACGGGGTAATTTCCCGCGCATCATTGACCACAGACTACGGCAGCGGTATCGGACAGTTTGCTACCAATAAAGGCGCTTATTATATCGACGGCGACTGGCGCATCGGCGCTTTCATCACCGATTCTTCTACCGGTCAGGCCCTCATTGATCCTGCCCGGCAGGCCAATTTCCAGGTCACTGTGTTTCCCGATATCGAAGGCGCCAAGCTTAATAAGTCATCCTCCGGTATTCTGGGCACAGGCTGGGGCATTAACGCCAATATCCCCGCAGATTCTGCAAAAGAAGATGCCGCATGGCGTCTTGTTAAGTGGCTCTCGGGTAAGGAAATCCAGACTTGGCTGCTCCAAACCGGCGGTATTGCCACTCCCACCAGAACCGACATTAATGCTTCCTCCCTTAAACTGGAACCCCTCCAGATCCAGGGAAGCCAGCTAGGCGGACAGTACACTACCACTACTGTGGTAATCGACGGCGTCTTTGCCGGCGAAGTCTATACCCCCATCAACGAAGGCCTCCAGGCTATCGGGCTTGGAAGCCAGACCCCCCAGCAGGTTGCCCAGGCTGCCCAGCGCGCTTTTGATGCGTGGAAAGCAAAGCAATAACGCGGTATAAATAAATTGAAGAGGCTGTAGTCACTACAGCCTCTTTTAATTTTAAGGGGGTGATCATGACGGATTTGACTTCTAAAAGGGAACAGAGTTTATCGTATCTGATCCTGGTTATTCCGGCAGTCGCAATCTATTTTGCGGTTGTTGCCTTTCCGACAGCCTTTTCCGTTGCCTTAAGCCTTACCAATTACAACGGCGGTAAAGTTTTCGGGAACCCCAAGGTTCATTTTGCAGGTGTCAAAAGCTACATCGAAATCTTTACCAATCCCAATGGGTATTTCTATATTGCCCTGAAGAACAATATGTACATTGTTCTGATGTCGGTCTTCGGGCAGATTCCCCTGGGCTTCATCCTGGCCTATATACTTTCGCGCAAGATGATTAAAGGGACGGATTTTTTCCAGACCATGGTTTATCTTCCCAACGTTATTTCCCCTGTCATTATAGGCATACTGTTCAAGAGTTTTTATCTCAATTCAAACAGCGTCTATATGGAAATTGTAAGGATTTTTAATCCTGCCGCAGAATTTACTTTGAACAACCACCCCATGATCCCTGTATTGATAGTAATGCTGTGGATGTATACCGGAATGTACGTGATTATCTTCCTGGCGAATATTCAGCGCATTGATGTCTCCATTATCGAAGCTGCCCGGATAGACGGCGCAAAAGAAACCCAAATCTTCTCCCGTATCATACTGCCGGCCCTTTCCGGCGTAATTGTAACCAGCGCAATCCTGGCAATTTCGGGTTCTTTAAAATCCTTCGACTTGATTTATGTAATGACCAACGGGGGGCCTGCGAACCAGACAAGCGTGCTTTCCCTCTTTATGTATATGATGGCCTTCAGGGGCGCTCCCAATTATCCCCTTGCCAACGCCATTTCCACCGTCATGGTGATCATCAGCTTTATTCTGATAGGCGTCACCAAATCGGTAGAAAAGAAATTCGGCGGAAAGGAGTAGGCCATGTCAAAAATAAAGCAAGGTTCGCCGGCGGGCAAAATCGTTGTTTATGTTGTCATGGGGATTTTTACGTTTCTGGCTATTTATCCCCTCCTTTGGCTTTTTATTCAATCCTTTAAAACAACCCAGGAATATTTGACTTCCAGCAAGCTGGCCCTTCCCAAGCTGTGGTTCTTTGGCAACTATCCCTATGCATGGAATATGGGAAAATTCGGGATACTCCTTGTTAACAGCATCATCTACACGGTGGTGACAGTTATTGCGGTAGTTGTTCTGGGCTTTATGGCAGGTTTTGCTTTTGCGAAAATCAAAAACAAGTTAACGCCCCTGCTCCACGGCATTTTTATAGTAGGAATACTTTTAACCCTCCAGTCCATTATGGTACCTCTTTTTCTCATGGTAACAAGGGTAGGGCTATACGATACCAGGCTCGGGGTGCTTATCCCCTATATAGGCCTGGGGCTTCCCATGGGTGTTTATCTTGGAACCGAATTTATAAAGGGCATACCCGATGCCTTGATAGAGTCGGCGCGCATAGACGGGGCTAAATTCCTGACAATCTTTTTCAGGATTATTTTTCCCATGACCGCGCCTGTGGCTATGACCGTGGGTATACTTACCTTCACAGGTACCTGGAACGAATTTATGCTTATCAATATTCTGACTTCAAGCGATACGATTAAGTCCATTCCTGTAGGCATAGGCCGCTTCTCGGGAGCTTTGGCATCCGACTACGGCAAGCAGTTTTCGGCCCTCGTTATAGGCGTGGTGCCTATGCTGATCTTCTACCTGACGTTCCGCAAGCAGATCACCAAAGGTGTCGCGGCAGGGGCAGTGAAAGGTTAAGCGGGTAAATTACCCGGTCAGCTTACCCCTTGCACAGTGCTTCCGCAAAGCGCACAACGGTACGGAAATTCTGGGGTGTAAGGCGGAGGTGGCTGTCGCTGGGGCTGTTGAGGCTGCGCCAGGTTTCCGGGATGAGGCGCCTGTAATGCAGTTCCTGTTCTTCCTGGCTGATAAGGGCCTCCGCAAACTGGGGGTTCCTGCGCAGTGTTGATACTAAATTGGCACATTCTTCCGATGGCAGCATGGTAATGGTTTGGGCCGCAACACCGGCGCGGAAAAATCCTGCATCATCCGAAAAGGGCGTAGGGGCAAGGAGTACTTTGCCCATCCGGAGATCCCGTGCGGTGACCAGTGCCTTTTCGCGCAATTCCTGAATGGAAGCGCGTATTTTTTCTTTAGCCTGATTGCCTTCGCCCTTGAGCATCAATTCAACAGTATTGGAAATGATCAGCGTGTCTCCTGTGCCGCAGGCGTCGAAACTGTAGATCCAGGCGTTTTCCATTCCTGCATCCCTGAAGCCCGAGGCAAGGGTATAGGCGCCCTGATCCTGGATGGTTTCGCCTGGTTTCAGCTCTTCTTTATCGGAAAATATGATGAGCCAATTATTGGCCTTTGCTTTCATGAGCTTCATGGCAGTCTCGATGAGGATAAAAACACTGGCGCTGTTGTCGTTGGCGCCGGGGCTACCCGGTGTCCTGTCGTAATGGGCCACCAGAATAGTGAGGCGCCGCCTTAGGAATTCTTCTTCAGGCGGAGGGGGGGCTACAAAGAAGTGCCTGTTTCCGGAAATCGTCGCTATTTTATATTCCAGCCCTGCTTCTTCCAGAATCGACTGCAAAAGCGCGAAGCGATCCGCCTCGAGGGCAATGAATTTTTTGAAATGCCCCCAGGGGATGCCCATGTATGCATCGCTCATGTGCGTTTCCTAAAGAACCTGCCCAGAGCTTTGCCCAGAAAACGGTGAAAGGGGCTCTTGTCCTTGCCATAGCGGACGGCAAAGTCCCTGGCTGCGTCAGCGACGGAATAATGGACCCCGTTCTTCTTTTTAAGAAAGTCCCAGTGTTTCACTATCCACACATAGAGATCGCTGGGGCTGCGGCCCGGGAAATTATTGCAGATCCTGTGTTCGTTGATGATTTTGATAATGGGGCTGTAGACTTCCCTGTACCATGAAATCAGGGCTTCTTCCATGGCAATCTCGCCGGATACTTTTTCATTGAGAAAGTATTTATGCACCAGTATGTGGTTGTAAATTTCATCATAGCGGCCGGGCATGGTAAAGCTGAGGTCAGTATCCCCGGTCAATTCGCCGTATTTGGTTTTTTCGTAGAAGAGCTTTTTTTCATAATCGATGACAGCGCCGCGAAGATCGTCGGTAGTCATGTTGGGGGTAATGGCGATTTCCGAAGAGAGGCTTATTACCTCGGCATCGATTTCTTCCACCCCCTGGGCGCGGGCCACGGAAACCCTGTGGTTGCCGTCCCTCACAAAATAAGCGCCCCCGATTTCGTATAGTTCGATAGCCGGGAGGGGCACGTCCCTAATCTGGGCACGGTCCACCCGCTCCCAGCGTGCCCGGAGGAATTCGGAACGGGGCAGGAAGTATTTGTTGAAATCCCTATAGCGGCCTTCGCTTCCCACAATGAGCTTAATGGGAACCTGCTGCATGCCCCGGTAAAATTCATTTTTGGGTTTCAGTATGTCTTTCACATCATAAAAAGACAGGAGTTCGTCTTTCTCGGCATTCAGAAAATTCTGTATCCGCGAAAGCAGGGCCTTATTCCTGGCCCGGTTAAAATCTTCCGCCGCCTGGGAGTAATCGGGGTTTCCGCCTACTCTTTTTTCATCACTCATGTTTCTCTCCTGTATCAATGAGATAATGGCTATAGGCGTTTATCACAAGGGTGTCGTGGTATTTTGTTGTCCTTACTTCGGACAAATCGTAAAGGTGGATATGGCCGTGGATAAGGTAGCGGGGTTTGAATTTCCTCATGAACCAGAGGAAGGATTTAAAACCCCGGTGGCATTTATCCTCTTTGTCGTGTATCCCTTGCGGGCTCGCATGGGTCAAAAGTATGTCGAGATAGCGGCCCCTGAATATCCTGTTGAAAACGAGGGCAGGGATTAGCTTGATTATTTCCATCTTCATCTGGAAATCGGTGAACTGGTTTTCGGCCCTATTGTAGCGCATGGAACCGCCAAGACCGGCAATGATAAGGCCCTCTTCGCGTTTCGCTTTTCCATGTATGTGTATGGCGCCCGATCCTTTGGGGGCGTGATCGTCCTCTATTCCTGTGTAACTGGTTTGGCCCTCCTGGTAATATGAATAATCTTCCAGATGATGGTTCCCAAAAACAAAGAGCAGGGGTTTGTTGAGGCTTGAAACAATGAAATCAAGATAATCCATGGGAAGATCCCCGGCGCTCAGTACCAGATCCACATCGGCAAAACGCTGCCTGATTGTATTGGTATACACCAAAGGATCGATCTGATCCGAGACGCAGAGTATCTTCATGCTTTTCCGGGTTTGGTTTCTTCCTGCCTGTACTGCTGGTACTGGGTCAGCTTTTCGCCCACATCCCGGAAGCTTCTTTTTTTGGCATAGATTTTGTCATACTGCGCCAGGGCCAGGGTATAATCCTTTTTCTTTTCATAGCACATGCCCAGGAAGTAGCGGGCATAAAGGCTGTCCGGGCTTGCTTCGTCTTCGATAGCCTTGACCGCCCTTTCAAGTTCGGGTACGGCCTTGTCTATCATCTTGAGGGACATATAGCAGCTTCCGCTTTCCACAAGGGAGCGGAGTTTGTATTCCTGATCCCGTGAAGATTTTTCAAAGCAGGGGAGTGCGCCTGCATAATCCTTGGCATCCTTAAAAACTTTCCCCATATAGAAATGGATTTTTGGATTATTGGGATCGAGTTTGAGGGCTGCTTCCAAAGTGGCGTCGGCTTCCTTGGTTTTTTTGCCCTGCACAAGTATCATGCCGAGTTCAAGATAGGGCCTGGCGTCTTTTGGGTTAATGGAGATGGCCTTCTTCAAATATTGCTCCGCCAGGTCGGCCCTGTTCCTTTCGTTGAAGAGCATCCCCGCCTGGTAATAGTATTCGGGGTTTTCGGGCTGTTTTTTGATGAGAAGCACATACTCCTTGAGGGCTTCTTCCTTTTCGTTGTACTGGATGTAAAGCTTGGCAATGGTCTGGCGGAATTCAGTCTCAGGGATATTTTTGCCCTCTATGCCGAGGCGGCTTACGCTTTTGAATTCCCTTAAAGCCTGCTCCCCCCTGTTGTCCGCAAGGTAAGATCTTCCCAGGTTATAGTGGGCTTCAACATCTTTGGGATCTTTTTCGACTGCTGCCTTGCCGGCCTTGATGGCCTGGAGGATTTTGTTTTTGTT
The DNA here is from genome assembly GCF_000214355.1 of Leadbettera azotonutricia ZAS-9. Classification (GTDB taxonomy): domain Bacteria; phylum Spirochaetota; class Spirochaetia; order Treponematales; family Breznakiellaceae; genus Leadbettera; species Leadbettera azotonutricia. The sequence goes on from NC_015577.1 coordinate 1,497,014, forward strand.
GAGGAGCCCTGCGGCAGCCTGGGCCCGCCTGGGCAGCAAAATGTTCTTTGTTAAGAAGAATGCAAGGAAACCAACCCCCACGACGAGAATTATAATGATCGCAACTGTAAGGTTCATGATCTCCCCAATCCTTTGTGATATAATGTAACTATCCGATACTAATAATATCTTTATTATATAAGGTGATAGGACAAGAGTGAATAGGTTAAAGCATGCCCTTTGGGTGATTTTTACAGGTTTTTGCCTCTTTTCAGGTTTTTCGCCGGTTTTTTCCCAAACCGCCTTCGCCAAGGGGGAAGAATTCTTCATGCAGAACAAGCCAAAGGAGGCCCTGGGCTTCCTTGAGAACGCGGTTGCCGAAGATCCCGCCCATGTGCAGGCTTTTATCTACCTGGGCATTGTCTACCAGCAGCTGGGCCTCCAGGACGAGGCTATTGCGGCGCTCCGGAAGATACTCCCCAGGGGGGGGCAGGAAACGGCCAAAATAGCCTATAACCTGGGGAACGCGTACTTTGCCAAGAACAACATGGATTCTGCCCTGCAGTTCTATACCCAGGCCATCGAAGCCAATGGCAGCTATTCTTCGGCCTATCTCAACAGGGCGAATGCCAAGATCAAGGCAAATTCCCTAAGGGATGCGATTGAGGATTATCAAGCTTACCTTGTCCTGGAGCCGCAGTCGGCAAAAAGGCCCCAGATAGAGAAGCTCATCGCCTTTATACAGGATGAATTTGCCACGGAAGAGCGGCGCCGCATTATGGCTGAAGAAGCCGCCCGGGCGGAGGCAGAACGCAAAAAGCGGCTCATGGACGAAGTTTCGGCTTCTCTCCAGGCTGCCGCAGAGGACAGCAAGGGCCTTTCAGCCGGAAATGAAGATGTCCAGGGTTATGACGGCGAATTCGAAATGGAGTGACGTCATTTAGTTAGTTTCGGGAGGGGTTGGTTTCATGCATTTGGATAGAAAGAAAATAATCATCGGGGTTGCCGGAATCCTGCTTCTGGCTGGCCTTGTTGCAGGGGGGATTTTCCTGTTCCACCGGGCAGGGGGGGCCTCCAAAGATTTGGGGATTGCTGCCCAGCTGAGCCAGGCTGAGCAGGCCAGGCAGAATACCTTGCAGTTGATTAGGGAATACCTTGCTGCCGGGGAGTTTCAGCGCGCCCTGGACCTTATTGATAAGCTTCTTATTGAAAACCCCGATGACGGGGAGGCCAGGCAGCTCAGGGGGGAGATACTTGATGCCCAGCGCCTTGCGGCTTTGGATGCCGCCGCCGCCGAGGCTGCTGCGGTTGCGGCTGCCGCTGAAGCTGCCGCCAAAGCCAAGCCCCTTACGGCCGAAGAAATCGCTGCCCAGGCAAAGCTTGAGGAACAGCGCCGGCTTGCCCGGGAAGAAGCCAGGGCCCGTGAAGAGGCCGCCGCTGTTGCCAGGGCCGCTGAAGCTGCTGAACGGAAGGCGGCTGCCGATGCCGAAGCTGCCCGCCGCAAGGCCCAGGAAGAAGAAATATCCAGGGCTTCACGGGAGCTTCAGGCTCAAATGAATGCCGTAAGGGATCTCGTGAGCCAGGGAAAAGCCTCTCTGGACCGGAAGGATTATAGCGGGGCGCGCGCTGCTTTTGATGAAGCCAGGAAACGGCTTCCTCCAGGAGAAGATCGCTTTGCAGGACAGGTGCTGGCTGAAGTGGCGGATGCCTGGTATGGGGCAGGCAATGCCGATACCCCCGAGGGCAGGGAAGCCACAGCCCAGGCCGTTGCCCTGGCAAAAGAAGCCATAGAAAAGTATCCCTCCCAGGCATTGCCCCACTATACCCTGGGCAAGGTGTACCGGGATCAAAGGCAGTGGGACAATGCGGTGGCGGAACTTAAGGAAGCTTCCCGCCTGGATCCTAAAAGCTTCACCTATGCGTACGATTTGGGAAGGGTCTACTTCAGCTCGAACCGTTTTGCGGACGCCCGTCAGTCTTTCGAGACCGCCACAAGCCTTAATCCCAATTATGAACCTGCCTGGTACAACCTGGGCGGCACCCTGCGGCAGTTAGGCCGTCAGGATGAAGCCCTTGCCGCCTTCAGGCGGGCAGTAACTGTAAAGAGCGATTATGCCGTTGCCCACCGCGAGATAGGCCGCATCCTGGTTCTTAAAAACGATTTCAAAGGCGCAATCGAGGCTTTCAACAAAGCCCTCCAATACAACCCCGGCGACATAGCATCCCTCAGGGAACTGGGGGCGGCCCAGAGCGCGGCAGACGATTTTGCCGCCGCCGAATCTTCCTTTAATAAAGCCCTGGCTTCGGCTCCCGACGATGCCCAGACCAATTTCAATATGGCAGTTGTAAAACTGGGGCTCAAAAAAAATACCGAAGCCCTGAACTATGCCAGAAAGGCTGCGAACGCTGCGCCTTCCAATGCTTCATATTCCTACACCCTTGGCCAGGCTTGCGAGGCGGCGGAGGATCTGGACGGCGCAATCGCCGCATACCGCAAGGCTGCTTCCCTTGATCCCAAATACGTGCGGCCCCGCGTCAACCTGGGGAGCATATACCTGGCTTATGGCTTTACCAATGAAGCCCTGGAATGCCTCCTTGAGGCTTATCGTATTGAGCCTGCTTCCTTCGAAGTGAACAACAACATGGGCGCTGTGTATGCCAAAAAAGAAGACTGGCCTGCCGCAGTGGAACATTACGGGAAAGCCCTGGCAGTAGAACGAAATAACGCCACAGTGCGCCTCAACCTTGCCCGTGCCCAGGCCGGCGCAGGGAATCTTGCCAGCGCCCGGGATGAATACCGCGAAACCCTGCGCATCGAGCCTTCCAACTGGGACGCCCTTTTTGAACTTGGCAAGACCTATGCCAGTCTTGGGGACACCGCCCAGGCAAAGCTGTCCCTCCAGGATCTTATTAAGCGCAACCCCAATTATCCGGGCAAGAGCGAAGCCGAAAAAATCCTTTCGGGACTTTAACATTTTTACACTTAAAAGGAGCATCCATGAACGCCATAATCACGGTAGTCGGCAATGACAAAGTCGGCATCATAGCAAAAGTCAGCGCCTTTCTTGCCGAAAGGAGCATTAACATTGAGGACATCAGCCAGACCATACTCTCGGGCAATTTTGTAATGATGATGATGGTTAAACTGGCAGAGGAAAATTCGAACCTTGAAACGATTAAGGCCGAACTTGTTGAGTTGGGGAAAGCGCTGAATGTTTCCATAAGCCTCATGCACGAAGGCGTCTTTAGCGCGATGCACAGGATTTGAGCAATGCTGTTTACACCATTAGAGATAAAAGAAACTGTCGATATGTTCTTGCGCTACAAGCTGGACATCAGGGCTATCACCCTGGGTATTTCCCTGCTCGACTGCGCCTCAAGTTCCGGGGACGAAGCCCGCAAAAAAATACGGGAAAAACTCCGCCGCATTGCAGGGCCTTTGGTTAGAATAGGCCGTGATATCGAAACAGAATACGGCATCCCCATCATCAACAAGCGCATTGCCGTAACGCCCATTGCCCTCATAGCTGCCGCCTGCAGCGAAGAGGATTACACCCCCTTTGCGCAGGTGCTGGACGAAACCGCAGTGGAACTGGGCATCGATTTTGTGGGAGGCTTTTCCGCCCTGGTGCAGAAAGGCTTTACTTCCGGCGACAAACGCCTCATTTCTTCCATACCAAGGGCATTGGCCGCCACCGAGCGGGTCTGTTCTTCGGTAAATGTGGCAAGCACCAAGAGCGGCATCAACATGGACGCGGTAAAGCTCATGGGCGAAACCATCAAGGAGACCGCTGAAATTACCAAAGACAGGGACGGCATAGGCTGCGCCAAGCTTGTGGTATTCTGCAATGCCCCCGAGGACAACCCCTTCATGGCCGGCGCATTCCACGGGCCCGGTGAAGGGGAGTCCTGCCTCAACGTCGGGGTCTCGGGCCCCGGGGTAATCAAGGCAGCCCTCGAAGCCCACAAGGGCGCAAGTTTTGACGAGCTTGCGGATGCGATAAAAAAGACCGCCTTCAAGATAACCCGCATGGGCCAGCTTGTGGGCATGGAAGCAGCCAAACGCCTGGGCGTCCCCTTCGGCATTCTGGACCTTTCCCTTGCCCCCACCCCCGCAGTGGGCGATTCAGTGGGCCGCATCCTCGAAGAAATGGGCCTTGCAGCCGCTGGCACCCACGGCACAACCGCCGCTCTTGCCATGCTTACCGACATGGTGAAGAAAGGCGGCGTCATGGCCTCTACCCACGTGGGCGGCTTCTCCGGGGCCTTTATCCCGGTCTCCGAAGACGAAGGCATGGTTGCCTCGGTACGATCCGGGGCAATGAGCCTCGACAAGCTCGAAGCCATGACCTCCGTATGCTCCGTTGGCCTCGACATGATAGCCCTTCCGGGCGATACCCCTGCTTCCACCATCTCCGCCATCATAGCGGACGAAATGGCAATCGGCATGGTGAACCAGAAAACCACCGCAGTGCGTGTAATTCCCGTGCCCGGCAAGAAGGCAGGGGACTGGGCGGAATTCGGCGGTCTCCTTGGAGGAGCGCCCATTATGCCCGTAAATACCAACAGCAGCGAAGCCTTTATTGCCCGGGGCGGCAGGATTCCGGCGCCTATACACAGTTTCAGGAATTAGGGGTTTCTTTTAGTATTTTGAATACACCTCATCAGCAGTTCCCTGTTCCACAATGCGCCCCTGCTTCATCACCGAAATACGGTCGCAGAGATAGTAGACCAGGTTCAGGTTATGGGAAATAAAAAGCAGTGAAAGCCCCAGGCGCTTGTTCAAGTCCCTGAATAAATTGAGGATCTGCGCCCCTACCGAAACATCCAGGGCGCTCACGGGTTCGTCGGCTATGATGAGGCTTGGATTAAGCATAAGGGCGCAGCCAATTGATATGCGCTGCTTCTGCCCGGAAGACAATTCGCCGGGTTTCCGCTTTTTGTAGGATGCATCCAGGCCGATGAGGTCGAGCATTTGATCCACTCTTTTTGTCCGCTCTTTTTTATCCCCGATACGGTGGACCCGCAATGGTTCTTCCAATATCCAGCCTGCCTGCATCACGGGGTTCAATGCCCCGGAAGGATCCTGGAAGACCGCCTGTACCATAGAGGCCCTTTCTTTTCGGAAGCGGCTGCTTTGGTAGCGGCTGGCCCTCATGCCCTGCATGGGCTTGTTATTCAAGATTATTTCGCCCTCGTAGTCGAGGAGGCCCAGTATGCATTTGCCCAGGGTGGTTTTTCCGCAGCCCGACTCGCCTACAAGGCCGTGGATTTCCCCGGGATGGATTTCAAGGCTGACATTGCGCAGAACCTGCTTTTCCTCTTTTTTGCCGAAGGCGCCGAAACGGCGGCTTATATAAGCATTGGAAACATTATTTACAATAAGCATAGTGGCCTGGGCTTATTTCCCTTCCTGCGGGGAAAGATTTTGTGCATTGTTCCGTTGCTTTGGAACAGCGGGGGGCAAAAGGGCAGCCCGGCGGGCGTTCTTCTTCCACCGAAGGGACTTTGCCCGGTATATTGGCAAGGTCCTCTCCCTTGAGGTTTCTACCCGGTATGGAGCCTACAAGCCCTCTGGTGTATTCATGGCCGGGATTTGCAAACACTTCTGCCGCGCTTCCCTCTTCCACAAGGCGGCCCGCATACATCACCAGAACCCTTTTGCAGAGGCGGCTTATGATGGAGAGATCATGGGAGATAAAAAGCACAGAAGTACCGAATTCGGCATTGATGCCTTTCATTAAATCCAGAATTTGCGCCTGTGTAGCAATGTCCAACGCGGTGGTAGGTTCATCGGCTATGAGGAGCTTTGGTTTGCATATCATGGCCAGGGCAATCATCACCCTTTGGCACATACCCCCGGAAAGCCTGTGGGGGTAAGCTTCCATAAGTTTTTCCGCATCCTCAAGGCCGAGCTTTTTTATAAGCTCAATTGCCTGGGCCTTTGTTTTTGCCCTGTCCTTTTCTCCATGTATATAAAGGGTTTCCGTGATCTGATCCCCCGCTTTTAGCAGTGGGTTCAATGAGGGATAGGGTTCCTGAAACACAAAAGAAATATCTTTGCCCCTTATTTTGCAGAGTTCTTTTTCGCTTAATTTGAGGAGATTCACCGCCCCCCCGGAGGTATCAAAATAAATATCTCCCCCAATGACTTCCGCTCCCCTTGCAAGCAGCCCCGCAATGGAGAGGGCCGTAAGGCTTTTGCCGCAGCCTGATTCGCCTACGATGCCCACGATTTCTCCAGAGTGGACTTTAAAGCTCACATCCTGCACAGCGGTAAAAATTCGAGATCCTTTCCGTATGCCTATGGAAAGATGTTCCACGGAAAGCAAAGGAGCGGCCATGCTAGGAATTCCTCTGCCTCAGGCCCTCACCCAGAAAGTGAAAGGCCAGGACAGTGAGCATGATCATGATGCCGGGGGCCAGGGCGCACCAGGGTGCATTAAAGAGGTAGTTTTGGGATTCCGCGAGCATGCGGCCCCAGCTTGGGACAGGCGGCTGTATCCCCAATCCCAGGTAGCTCATGGTGCTTTCCGCCAAAATGGCGTTGGAAAGCCCCAGCACCGAGGCTGAAAGCAGCGAGGGGAGGAGGTTGGGCAGTATATGCACAAAGATGATACGCCTTCTGGATGTCCCCTGTATGCGGGCAGAAAGCACAAAATCGCGGCTTTTGTACTGGAGGGTCCCGCTTCTCATAACCCGCGTAAAGCTGGGCACAAAAAGCACAAGCAGGGCTATGATGAGGGTTGCATGGCTGTTCCCTAAAATGGCAACCATCACCAGTGTCAGCAGTATGCCGGGAAAGGAGCTCAAGGTGTCCATAAGGCGCATAACGAGTTCATCCCAAAAGCCTCCCGCGAAACCTGAAACCATGCCTATGGCGGAACCTGCCGCGGCGCTCCCCGCAACGGTTACGAGCGCCACAAGCAATGTGTACTTGCCCCCTGCCATGACCCTGGAAAAAATATCCCTGCCAAAATTGTCTGTTCCCATGAGGTGGGCGGAACCCGGAGGGCTGAAACGGTTCCTGCTGTCCATATCATTATAGCCATAGGGCAGGTAGAAAAGGCTTGCCAGTATCATAGCCCCTATAAGAAAAGCGAGGGCTGCGCCGATCATGAAATTCATATTTTCGGCGGTTTTCATTGCGCGTCCTCCCTCACCCTGGCGTCGGCGATCCGGGGATCGATAACGCGTATGGCTATGTCCACCAGGGTGTTCCCCAGTACCACCACAAAGGCAATGTAGACCACCAGGGTTTGAGCCATGGGGTAATCCCGGGATGTAATCGAAGCGATGAGAAGCCGCCCTATCCCGGGAATGGTAAAAACCTGTTCTATGACTATGCTGCCCGAAAACACTTCCCCAATGATCATGCCTAAAAGCGTTACCGCAGGGAGGCAGGCATTTTTTACCACATGCCTGAACAGAGCCTGGCTGCGGTTAAGCCCTTTGCTGCGGGCTGTACGCACATAGTCGCTATTGAATTCCCTGAATATGGAAGAGCGCAAAAATTTTACCAGTATTGCTGCATTGGGCAATGCAATGGCCAGGGCGGGGAAAAACAGGCAACCTAAAAACCCGGTATAGTTTTCCCTGTAATCGATATAAGAGCCAGGCGTAAATAGTTTAAAGCCAAGGCCAAAAATCCAAATCAGCAAAACACCCAGAAAAAAACCAGGCATAGAAATATTAATCGCAGTAAAAGTGTTAACCAGCCTGTCCAAAAAAGAATTCTCTTTTTTTATGCCAATAAAAGAAGCGGGAACAGCAATAATAATAACCATTATGAGCGAAATTATTGCGAGATGAAAGGTCACAGGCAGCCTTTCGGCAACCATGGCCGAAATGGATTCGCCCCTGAACCTGGATGAGTTGCCCAGACTGCCTGTGACAAAAGCACCGAGCCAGGACGCATACTGTATTGGGAGGCTCTTGTCCAGGCCAAGCTCGGCCCTCATGGCTTCAACCTGTTCCTCGGTAGCATCAGTTCCCAGCGAAAGCAGCGCCGCGTCGCCTGGTATAATATGAAAACAGGCAAAGGTGAGGAGAGAAACCAAAAGCAGGGTAAGGAGGGTTATGCCGAGCCTTTTCCCGATATAGTACATGCCCTAGTTTGCCCAATATATTGTAGAAAAGTCTATCACCGCCAGGGGATAGCTCAGGGCGCCTTTAAAACCATTTCGGTACACCTTGAAGCTCATAATGTCCTGTATGAACACGCTGGCTGCATTGTCGGAAATGACGCGCTGGGCCTGCTTGTAAAGCGAATACCTGGCGCCTTCTTCGCCTTCCTTCAGGGCAAGCTTATAAATGCTGTCATAATCGGCGTTATTGAAGTTTATAAGGTTGCCCCCGGCTGTGGAAACATAGCGCCCCAGAAAACTCCTGGGCGAGAGGGGCACCCCTGAACCGTCAAAGGAAATGATAGTGGCCTCGTACTTGCGGCTCCGGTACACATCGCTGAGCCATGTAGCCCAATCCACAAGCCGTATGGTGGCATTGATCCCCACCTTGCCCAGCTGATTCACAATCACCTGGGCAGTATCAATGTGCATGGTATAATTTGAAGGCACAGTAATTTCAAGATTGAACCCTTTCTCATAACCTGCCTCGGCCAAAAGGGCTTTTGCTTTTGCCTCGTCTGTGGGGTAGGGGTTCGCCAGGGAGGATTCGTAGATGTTCCTGAACCCAGGTATAAGGGGGCTTCCCGAAGGCTGGCCCCAGCCGTAAAAAGCAGTGTCAATAATTTCTTTTTTATCGACAGCATAATTGATAGCCTTCCGCACCCGTTCATCGTCCAGGGGTTTCGCTTTGTTGTTCAATGCGAAGAGCTGCACCATATTGGAATTGGCTTCGATAATATCAAAGTCGTTACGGTCAAGCTGTTCCACAATGGAACCCACAACTTCTGCGGCGTCTATGTTCCCTCCCCGGAGCCCGATTTGCAAGGCATCGCTGTCAGCCACGAAAACCAGCGTAACCTTGTCCAGCAGAGGCAGGCCTTTGTTCCAATAGTAACCGTTCTTTGCCAGCACCAGGGACTGCTGGGGCGTATAGCTTTCGATCCTGAAAGGCCCGGTGCCTATAGGCTTGTTCTTCCTGTCAGGGTTGCTTTTTGGCACTACCCCAATGGTGAGGTAGGGGAGGAATTCAGGGTCCGCTTCTTTTAGAATGACATTGATTTCTCCGGATGCCGAGATTTCAATTTTTTCGATTTGCCCATAGCCGTCGAATCCTGCTTCCTTGGCGGTTTGCAGTGTGTACTGCACATCCTCTGCGGTGACAATTGAACCGTCGTGGAATTTGATCCCTTCCTTTAAAACAAAACTGTAAACCAGGCCGTTCTGCCCTATGCCGAAAGATTCCGCCAAGGCAGGGAGCAGGCTGCCCGAAGCATCGGGTTTTACCAGGCCCTCGTACACATTGAAGAGGACTGCCCGTCCGTCAGCTGTGTTGGCCCTATCCAGGGGATCAAGGGTTGCCAGTTCAGAAGCCATGCCGAAGCGAAGCTCGCTGCGGGGGGGCTCAACGCTTGCCTCCGTTTGCCCGCCTTTGGCATCCGGAACCGGAGATTCCTTCTGGCGGCAGCCAGGCAAAACCACAGCCAGAGCCAGCAGGGAAACAATCGCGCTAATCCTCGTTTTTGCCCTTTTCATTATCGCTCCTGTTGAAATGCCCGATTATACCCAAAATGGGCCTTTTCTTCAATGCGCATTATATCATATTAAAATAATGCAAATAATAGGTAATCAATAGGCCCGCCTTGGGCACATGCTTTAAATTTTTTCCTTCAAGTTAAATCTCCATTTTTGCACCAGGGAGGCTTGACCTATATTGCCAATTTGGATCATTCTGTAGTATATTATGATAGATTGAACTAAAAGGTATAAAATATCTTCAGGGGGATTGAGATGGCTGATGAAGGTGTAGTCTATATAAACGCTGAGGAAGGGATGAAGCGGGTGATGAACAATGCCAAGCTTTACGCCAAGCTTCTTGGAAAATTTAAGGCTGGCACAAACCTGGATGAGCTGGTTGCCTTTGCCGCTGCCCAGGACTGGGAAAAGGCCCAAGGCGCCGCTCATACCATTAAAGGCATTGCCGCCAACCTTTCGTTCACCGAGCTTTTTAAGCAATCCCTGGACGTGGAAACCCAGATCAAGGGGAAGTCACTTGACCCCGCGTCCCTGGAGAGCCTTAAAGCTTGTTTCGCCGAGACTTTAGTACAGATCGATAAGGTGATAGCCCAGTATGCCGCTTAACGACAAATCCCCTACAGTCCTTGTGGTCGATGACGCTGAGGTGAATGTCATGATCCTGGAGGAAATACTGCAGGACGATTATCATGTTATCACCGCCAACAATGGGAAGAACGCCCTGGAAGCCCTTCGCAAAGCGTCTGTTCTGCCCAAGCTCATCCTGCTGGACGTGGTTATGCCCGAAATGAACGGCAGGGAAATGTTCGACATACTCAAGGCCGATGCTACCTTCAAGCGCATTCCGGTCATTTTTATCACTGCGGAGAACGATTCCGAAAGCGAACTCCTGGCAGCAGGGGCTGTTGACTTCATCAACAAGCCCTTTACCCCCGAAATCGTCAAATTGAGGGTCAGAAACCAGATAGAATTAAAGAATTATTCGGACAGCCTGGAAGAAATGGTGGCGGAAAAGACCGCCGAGGCCACCAAAACCCTTGACAATGCCCTCCAGGGCCTTGCAAACGTCATTGAGCATCGGGATTTGGAGTCGGCGAGCACGTCAAGAGGACCCAGCTCTATGTGGGCACCCTCCTCAGCTACCTTATTGATACCAATTCCGTCTATGCCGAGGAATTCAAGGGCCTTCAGCCCGATATCATCGTTAAGTCCATGGCCCTCCACGATGTCGGCAAGATTGCCATCCCCGACCGCATACTCCTCAAGCCCGGCCGCCTTGATCCGGAAGAATACGAGATCATGAAGACCCATACCACCAGGGGCAAGGAGATTATCGGGGAGCTGGGGGATATCAAATCTTCCCTTTACCTCAAGCATTGCGAAGAAATATGCTATGGCCACCATGAACGCTGGGACGGCAAGGGCTACCCCCGCCAGCTTGCAGGCCAGGATATTCCCATCGCGGCCCGTCTCGCATCCCTGGCTGATGTCTACGATGCCCTGGTCTGCGCCAGGGTCTATAAAGCCGCCATGCCCAACACCGAGGCAGTGAAGATTATCGTCGAAGGCAGGGGTACTCAATTCGATCCCATCATTGCCGATGCCCTCGTCCAGATCCAGGACGAATTCAAGAAGATAAGCGAACAGTATTCCTGATACTGGAGGTGGCGGGAGTCGGACCCGCGTCCTGGTGTGCGAGATACAAGCGTCTACAGGTTTAGCCGCGCATTGAATTGTCGGGAGGAGTTTGGCTGCGCAGCGCGCGGCTTCTCCGTATTCCGGAATTTTCTCGCCGCACACCGTCCGGAAGCGGTGCTTGGCCAGCCTTGATTGTGACGCGGGAGCCGTTCCTCAAGGCGGCGGAACGGTCCCACGCAATTACGCAGCTAAGGCGTAGTTGTAATTGTCGTTGTCGGCAATTAAAGTTTTGCCCAATCAGGAGATGGGCGCTCCACCTGCAGCCTGTACCCCGAATCGCATCAGTCGAAACCGGTGCACCCCCGAGATAGCCTGTAAATATAATACATCATGGCCTCCAGAGTCAACACAATAACCCAGAAAATCGATTATATACCTTGTTTTTTCGCTCTTGCCGCGATAGGCTTATGGTATAATGATGGAGCTGAGTGAAATTGAAGCGCAAACGGTGCAGGGGATTGAGGGCTTTCTCAATTCCCGGAACCCCGATGAAGGCGCCCTGGTAAGGCAGCGTTTTGGCTGCCTCGATAACCTTGCAAAGGCTATTTCGGGGTATCCTTCGGTCAGGGAATCCCAGATGCTCAGGGGGGTAGTCAGGGACGAACAGAAGCTTCTGGCAGCCCTTTGCTCCTTTGGGGCGGCTTCCCATCTGCTCCATATACCTTCCCGGGTGGTCATGGCCCGGAGCTTCCTTGTAGCCAAGTATCAGGCTTTTTCACTTCTTCATATTCTGGTCAAGGAAACACGGGATTTTGAAGAACCTTTGAAACGCATTATTTTTTCTGTTGTTTTTACCCTGATGACCGAGGAGGTCTATTTTTCCTGTCTTGACGATCCCGGCTTTTCCCAGGAGATCAAGATACGGGTGGCGGACGATCTTATAACCCTCTGGGACAGCGGGACAGACCCCCGTTTGGTACGTCATTTTCCCGCCCTGGAAGCCCTCTGGACCGCCAGGGACTCTTCGCCGCCGGCCTTTGGCACCATGAACGGCACCAGCGAGCTTTTGCGCATCACCATAGACATGGAGAAGGATTGGCAGGAATTTCTGATTGATCAGTCCACGATGGACGAGACCCGCTGGGCCCTTGAAGAATTTCTTTTTGGCCTTTCCTACGAGGAGATAAGCGAGGTGCGTTCCCGGCTTGCCCGTTTCGGCATTGCTGCGGTGAACCACGATGAGGTAAGGACATACCTGGGTTCCAACCCCGCTTACGAGCCTGTTTCAGGTTCGGATTCCAGGGCTATCTACGACTTTTATGTGGACCGCAGGGATGCGGCCAATTTCCGCAAGAGAACTTCTGTCCCGGGCCCTCAGCGTACCCTGGAAGAAATTTACCTCAAATACCGCATAGCCCGGGAATGATTCGTTGCAAAAACAACGGACTTGCAAACCTCAAACCAATATAATACAGGTAGCCTTTAAAGGGGGGTGCTATGACTTACCGCTGTCCCGGTGCTGAAAATATCAGGACTCCGACGCTGGCTACCAAAATCTGCCCTGTCTGCGGAGGCGATATAGACTTGTTTTCCATTGATACCCAGGGAGTCTGCGAAAAATGCGGCTTTGTCGCCTTCAATGACACCAAAACCTGCGTCAAATGGTGCAAATATGCCCGGGAATGCGTGGGCGATGCCCTCTATGAACATATAATGGCTGCTGAAACCGCAGGATCTACCAAATAGTCAGAGGCGGCGACTTGACTGCCACATCCTTCCGCCAGGAGTTGTCTGCTTCGAAAGAGGGCCTTGCCGGAGCAGGGGGCTTTGCCGGGGCAGCAGGCTTTGCAGGAACAGCAGGCGAGGGGGCGCCCAAGGCAAGGCCCTCGCCCAGCTTTCCGGCTTCTGCAAGGGTCTCGCGTATCCTGTCCTGGGTTTTTGCAATATTTTCAAGGGCATCCTGGGTTCCAGTGCGTATCTCTTTTATCTCGGCACGGGTTTTGCCGGAGAGGGCATGGATCTGCTCCAGGGCAGAACGGAAACTCTGCTGGTTGGCCATCATGTCTGCACTGTTGTCATGGATTTTTCTGATGATGCTCGCGGACTCGAGAATCGCCGATTCGGCGGCGCTTGGGCTTTCACGGTTCTTTTGGGCCGATTCATGCACTGTATTGAGGCTTTCTGCCAGGTTTTGTATTTCCTTGCTTAAGGAGCCGAAGCTGCCGGAAGAAAGCTCGCTGGCCTTAAGGGCTTCGGCGATTTGCCGGGTGACGGCCTTGATGGCATCCTGAATGTTTTTGGCGTTTTCTTTGGTGGACCCTGCCAGTTTTTTTATTTCCTTTGCCACAACCGCAAAACCTGCTCCCGCAGATCCCGCATGGGCGCTTTCTATGGCGGCATTCATGGAGAGTATATTGGTCTGCTCGGAAATCTGGTTTATTGCCCCCGTCATTTCCGTGATCTTTTCGAGGTTCTCGGAAGCCCCTTTTATAAGCTCGTGGACCGAATGGGACTGTTCCTCGCCCATAGCAGCTTCTTTTTTGAGGCTTCCGGCTTTGCCTTCTGTTTCGCTGATGTTGAAGGAAACAGAGCCCGTAGGTTCTGCCGCTTTATCAAGCCGGTTTTCCGCATTGGCAATGAAACGTTCCTGTTCCGCTGCGGCATCCCTAAGGGAAGAAAAATAATTTTCAATAAGGTCGATAGCCCCTATAGCCTGGACCGAAGCGCCTTCAATTTCGCTGAACTGGCCGGTCACCAAATCAAGGACTTCCCGGAGATGGGCCGCCTCGGCTTCCCTTTCAATGCCTTCATTCCTGAGAAGCTCAGTGGCCTCGGCGCTGCGATCGCTATGAGCCTTTAGAATTTGATAGAATTGCGCCAGGGATGCTTGATTCTTTTCCAGGGCGTCCTTTGAGCTTTTTAGGCTATTCAAGAATTTTGCAGCCCAAAGGAAGAGGAGGGTCATGCCTCCTGCAGCCAGTATCCAGTTAACGGCGCTCAACCTGAGGAGCATGGCGGTCCCGGCTTCTTCATCGCCTTTGAACAAAAAAATCTGAAACGCCGAAAGAAGGGCCATGAGGATTATAGTGCCGGCGATGATGCAGAGGCCGGCTGCCTTATTGTTTTTCATATTGTTGAGTTTCATTATAGATATATTCCAATTTGATTCCCGCTTTTTCGAACATAGCCTCCGAATCGGTACCGTCATGGTAGCGCCTCTGGCAGACCACACGGATTATGCCGCAATTGATAATCAGCATGGCGCAGGTACGGCAAGGGGTCATGCGGCAGTAGAGGGTAGAGCCCGCGATGCTTATGCCTCGTTTGGCAGCCTGGCAAATGGCGTTCTGTTCAGCATGGACGGTGCGTACGCAGTGGGTAGTGACGCTCCCGTCTTCATGGAGCATTTTTTTGAACTGGTGCCCGACCTCGTCGCAGTGGGGGAGGCCCGCAGGGGCGCCCACATAGCCTGTGACCAGGATCTGGTTGTCTTTTGCAATGACACAGCCCGAACGGCCCCTGTCGCAGGTGGCCCGTTTGGAAATTGCGTCGCAAACTTCCATAAAATATTCGTCCCAGGTGGGCCTTGTGTAGTTTGTTTCTTCCATGCCCTTTTTTCCCCTTGTTTTATTGTCATTCCCTGTATAAATTATGGTCATGTTTTCCCGTTTACACAATGGCTTAAGGCAAAAAATATGAAGGCTCCCTGTTTTTTGACTGTTTCCATGAATCCCACTCTTCAAAAAACCCTGGTTTTTTCTGATTTAATCCCCGACAGGGTGAACCGTACCGGGGAATACCGCCTGGACACTGCGGGAAAAGGCATTGATGTAAGCCGGGTCCTGACCCAGCTGGGCAAGGACTGCACTCACCTGACCCAGCTGGGGGGTATGTTCCGGCCGCTTTTTCTGGAACTCTGCGCTGAGGATAATCTCAAGGTAGAATGGGTCGAGAGCTCGAGCCCTATACGGTTCTGCTATACCCTCATCAATAAAGCGGCCCGCCAGGTTACAGAGCTGGTGGAAGAAGGCGATAAAGTGGGGGAGGGGACTGAAAAAAGGCTGATGGCAGCCCTTGACCGCCTTCTTGACGGCAGGGCTTGCATGATTATTTCCGGCACCAAGGCGGCAGGCTTTTCCGACGCCCTCATTCCGGAAATGGTTCGCATGGCAAAGGCAAAGGGTCTCAGGGTGGTGCTGGATGTCCGGGGCAAGGATCTCCTCAACAGCCTGCCCCATAAACCCGACGTGATTAAGCCAAACCTCTATGAATTTGCCGCCACCTTTGCGCCGGACCTGGTGGAGCGCAATGAAATCGCAGGGGATCCGGGTTTCATAAAAAAACGCGTTGCAGCCCTTTGCGAAGAGCTTCATGCAAGACACGGTTCCAAAATAGTCCTCACAAGGGGCTCTTCATCGGTCTGGTATTTTGAGTCCCATGAGCTTGAGGAATTCACCGTTGTTCCTGTGGAAGCTCTGAATACCATAGGTTCAGGGGATGCCTTCACCGCAGGCTTTTCCGCGGCCCTTGAAGACGGAGCGTCTCTCAAAGACGCAGTGGCAGAAGGGTCCCGCTGCGGCAAGCTCAACGCAGCCCTGCTCAGGCCCGGGGTGATATGCTAGCCAGCATCTCCGTATAATACCTGGTTTCAATTTTGCTCTCGTCAATGCCGATTTTTGCGAGGAAGCCCAGGAGTTCGGCCCTGGCTTTGGCAACCGTTTCGCTCCGGCTATTATCCGCCAGGATTTCAATCTCTGCGAACCAGCCCAGGCCCATCAGCTCTGTCAATTCGGCAGTGAGGCTTTGGTATTTATAGGAGCGTCCTTTTTTATGTTTGGCTTTTCTTTTTTCCAGGCCCAGCAAGGCGAGGAGTTCTTCAAACTCAGCAGCCGAGGAGACATCGAATTCCCTTTCATCGTTAACCTCAATGCCGTCCCGCAGTTCCTTGTTTTTGAAGGTAGCATGGACAATTTCTTCTGCCCTGCCATCAGGAAAAGCAAAAGTCTCGCCCCGTATCCGAAGCCCCGATTTCGGGAAGCTGCGCTTTTCTCCATCTTTAGGGAACCAATATTCATCGGCCCTGTCAAAAGAGCCTTTAAATTCCGCAATACTGTCCAATTTCAGCTGGACAGCTTGTGGATTGTCCACCCAGGCCTTCAATTCTATTTCAGTTGCCATAGTAAGCCTCCCTTTCCAGTTGATTATACAATACTTTGCATTTTTTTAAGCCTCTTTTATGAATTTTCAGCATTTGCCGTTGCTATCCTGGGCAAAGGGGGTTATATAATACATATAAGCCCTTATAAAAAAGGGTAATTGTACCGATATTATATGGATATGAACCATCGAAAAGGTATAATTGGCATAATTTTGGTCTTTTTGACTTTTCTGCAGTTGTTGTATGCAGAGGAGAAGGTTCATGTTGTCCAGAAGGGGGATACAATATACTCAATAGCCCGTGCTTTTTTTGTCGACAAGGACGAGCTTATGAAGTACAATGGAATAACAGATCCGACAAAGCTGCAGGCAGGGCAGCGGCTGAGGATCCCAGCCGCCTCTGCTGTTATGGCTTCATCGCCTGCGGCGGCGCAGGGCCAGGAATTAATGCATAAAGCAGCCAAGGGCGATACGTTCTATGGCATAGCCAGAAGGTATGGCATCACTGTTGATGAGCTCTTGGCGGCTAACAGCCTGGCAAAAGATTACATCCTTAAGCTGGGAGATATGCTGCGCATACCAGGCAAGCAGAGCGTTCCTGCACCGAACGCCCCTGCAGCGGGAACGGCTGTTTCGGCAGCCCCAAGGCCAATTGAAGCCCGGGATGTGGATGCATCGGTGCGCTGGCCTGTGACAGCCAGGGAACTGAGCTATATGACGGGCAAGATGAGCGGTGTGGTAGTCACCGGCGACAGGGCAGAAGCTGTAAAAAGCCTTAGCGCAGGAACAGTTATATCAGCCGGTCCTTACAGGGGGTTTGGGCGGATTGCCATTGTCCAGGCAGCAGGAGCTTATTTGTATGTTTACGGCGGTTGTGAAAGCCTCTCGGTCAAGGAGGGAGATATAGTAGGGTCCGGGACAGAGTTAGGCAGATTGGGAATCGATGCGGTTTCCGGCAAGCCTCAGCTCTTCTTCATGGTATACCGGAGCAATGCGCCGGTTGATCCGGCCAAGGCCCCCAGAACCTGAGAATTTCACAGTTTTAAACAATTTATTTCAAAAAAAGCGAGGTAAATTCCCATGAACGACGTAGTTTCTGAAAGAAACCGGATTGTCAAAAGGCGGCAGAATACAGCCTCGAGATCCCACAAGAAACCCAGATTAGCCAAAGAAACAGATCCATTGGCTCTGTACTTCAAACAAATTTCCAAATATTCCCTCCTTTCTGCAAATGACGAAAGGGAAATAGGCGAAGAGATGGTAAACCTCACGACCAAGATTCAGGATTTGGAAATATCCTACAAAACCAGGAAAAAAGACACTAGCTATAAAACACGCCGCGAAAACCTCGACAATTTGGTTCTCGTGAATAAAAACAGGATGATCAATTCCAATTTGCGCCTTGTGGTGAGCATTGCAAAGAATTACCAGCACCGGGGGCTTTCGCTTTTGGACTTGATTGATGAAGGGAATATCGGCCTCATCGAAGCAGTAGGGCGATTCGACTACACCAGGGGCTGCCGTTTTTCGACCTACGGCACCTGGTGGATCAGGCAGGCTATCATAAAGAGCATTGCCGACAAGGGCAGGGTTATACGCATACCCATACACATGCTCAATATCATCAAGAAATGCTACTTCGTGGCAAAGCAGCTTACCCAGGATCTGGGCAGGGACCCCAGCGACGAAGAGCTCTCCGAATATTTAGGTCTCCCGGTAGCCAAGGTAAAAGAGATAGTAAAACTGTCCCAGGAAACCACAAGCCTCGACACCATTGTGGACGACGGCAACTTTACCCGCCTTGCGGATCTCATTAAAGATGAATCCACGGTGTCGCCTTTTGAAGCGGCCTTTTCCATGACCCTCCAGGAAGCCATGGGGGAAATCCTTACCCGCCTTTCGGAACGGGAGATGAAGATCATCCAGTTCCGCTTTGGCCTTGCAGGGGAAGGGCCTCTTACCCTGGAAGAGACAGGCAAGCTCCTGGGTATCACCAGGGAACGGGTGAGGCAGATTCAGGAAAAAGCCACCTTCAAGCTGCGCAATTATGAGGAGCTTTACGCTTTCAAGGATGAACCGTAAAATTGGGGAATGATAGAACTCAGGGGCATTAAAAAGGCTTTTAAGGTTTCCAAACGAAAAAAAGGCCTTGGATCTGCCGCGCTTTCCCTTTTTCACCGGGAGTATGATTATATCCGCGCATTGGACGGCATTTCCTTTTCCCTTGCCGAAGGGGAGATAGCTGGCTTTATCGGGCCCAATGGCGCAGGCAAGTCCACAGCCATCAAGATCATGGGCGGCATACTGGTTCCCGATTCAGGGGAGTGCACAGTCATGGGCATGTGCCCCTGGAAGCAGCGGAAAAAATACGTGGGCCATATCGGGGTTGTGTTCGGCCAGCGCACTCAGCTCTGGTGGGATGTGCCGGTTCAGGATTCTTTTGATCTTTTACGGGACATTTACAGGATACCGGAAGAACGCTACAGGGAAAACCTCGGCGAATTAATTGAGCTTCTCGAAATGGCCTCCTTCATCCGGACGCCCCTGCGCCAGCTCAGCCTTGGGCAGAGGATGCGCTGCGAAATCGCCGCTTCCCTCCTCCACGACCCCCAGGTTCTTTTTCTTGATGAACCTACCATAGGCCTTGATGCAGTATCGAAACTTGCGGTGCGCAGGATTATTACCAGGCTCAACAAAGAAAGGAAAATTACCGTCATCCTCACTTCCCACGATATGGATGACATAGAAGCCCTTACAAGCCGCATACTCCTTATAGGCAAGGGGAAGCTTCTTTACGATGGGGAACTTTCAAGACTGCGGGAACGTTACGACAGGCAGAGGCGCCTGGAACTGAGCTTTGAGGCCGGCGAAGAAGCTCCGAAGATCGAAGGGGTAAAACTCATGTCCCGCAAAGAGGCCCATGCTGTCTATGAAGTGGATACCGGCATTGTGAGTGTTTCTGCTGCCCTGGGCATATTAGGCGAAAGCCTCACCATCAGGGATATGAGCGCCGGAAGCCGGCCTATAGAAGAGATCATCGCCTCCATCTACCAGGAAGGGGAATTATGAGACCTGCCCGATTGGCATGGGCAAAGCCCTACCTTGGCATTTTTAAAATGCGCCTTATTGCAGGCATGCAGTACAGGGCGGCAGCCTGGGCAGGAGTGGCGACACAGCTTTTTTGGGGCGGCATACAGCTTCTTGTTTTTTGGGCTTTTTACCGGAGCATGAAACCGGGCGCCCAGGAGCCCATGGCTTTTGGCCAGCTTGCGGATTTTGTCTGGCTGCGTCAGGCCTTCCTCGCCCTTGTGATGCTCTGGGCCCAGGACAATGAGCTTTTGGAAATGATAGCCGGGGGGAATGTAGCCTACGAATTATGCAGGCCCTTGTCGCTTTATTCATTCTGGTTTAGCCGCATGCTGGCTTACAGGATTTCCCGTACTCTTTTGCGCTGTCTTCCCATTTTTTTAATCGCATTGCTGCTTCCCGAACCCTGGCGTTTTCATCTGCCTCCGGATTTTTTCGCTGTATCGCTTTTTGTGCCTTCCCTCATTTTTGCTTCTCTTCTGGTAACGGCAATATCCATGTTTGTCTGTATCTTGACTTTCATAAGCCTTTCGCCTTATGGGGCAAGGCTCTTTGTGGGGGTGGCTGCGGAGTTCCTCATGGGCGCGTTGCTCCCCATTCCCTTTATGCCGGAAGCATTGCAGAAAGCGCTTAATGTCCTCCCCTTTAGGTACATTGCTGATTTTCCCTTCAGGGTTTATAGCGGAAACATAAGTGGGGATGAAGCCCTCATTGGCTTGGGCATTCAGGTTTCCTGGACTCTCGTTCTCGTTGGCCTTGGAATATGGGGCTTTAAATCAGTGCAGAAACGCCTTGTGGTGCAGGGGGGCTGAATGATTTATTTTAAATATCTGGCCATGAACCTTAAAATGGTTTTGGAATACCGCCTTTCCGCCTGGCTTGTCGCGCTTGGGCAGCTCTTTAGCACCCTGTTCTGGTATCTCAGCATCGTTCTGCTTTTTGCGCGTTTCGACAACCTTTTGGGCTGGACCTTTGCGGAGGTCAGCATATGTTTTGCTGTTACCTCCATTGCATTTGCCCTGGCGGAATGTTTTGCCCGGGGCTTCGATACTTTTTCAGGTCTGGTAATACGGGGCGAATTTGACCGGATCCTCTTAAGGCCGAGAAATTCCTTAATCCAGGTGCTGGGTTCCAAAACAGAGATAACCCGCTTCGGCAGGGTTCTCATAACCGTTTGCATACTGGGTGTCGTGATTCCGAAGTCGGGCATAATCTGGACCGCATCAAAAGTACTGACCCTGATATTCATGATCTTCGGAGGCGCCGCGGTCTTTATCGGTATTTTTATACTCGGCGCCGTGGTCTGCTTTTTTACCCTGGAGGGCCTTGAAGTGATTAACATTTTTACTGACGGCGGACGGGAGCTGGCCTCCTACCCGCTGCCGGTCTACAGCAAATGGATACGCCGTTTCTTTACTTTTATTATTCCCCTGGGCTGTGTAAATTACCTTCCCCTCATGTACCTTACAGGCAGGGCGGAAGCCCATCCTGGCCTCTATATGCTTTCGCCTTTATTGGGATTTATCTTCCTCATACCCTGCGCCCTCGCGTGGAAGCAGGGGGTGCGGCATTATGCTTCCTCAGGCTCCTGAGGGCCGAAGGCCTCTTAATTGAACAAGTTCGGCAGGAATGTTGAGAGCCAGGGAACATAGGTGATGAGCAGCACTATTGCCAATTGTATGAGAAGGAAGGGAAGCACATAACGGCATACTGCCACAAAGGGTCTTTTAAAGCGGTAGCTTGCAAGGAACAGGTTCATTCCCACCGGGGGGGTCAGGAAACCTACTTCGAGATTGGTAATAAAGATGATCCCCAGGTGAATTGGATCGATGCCGTAAGCGTAGCCCAGGGGCACAATGAGGGGCAGCACAACCAATATGGCGGAGAATATATCCATAAGGCAGCCTACCACAAGGAGTGCGAGGTTCAAGAGCAGAAGGAATACGAATTTCGATGAGATCGTAGCCTGCATCCAATCGGCGAAATGTTCAGGCACCTGGGAATCGATTATGGAGTAAGAAAGGGCCTTGGCCATTGCCAGAATCGCGAGTACCCCGCCTATAATGGGGATAGCCTTGAAAAATACCTGGGGCACCTTCTTTATCGCGATGTCACGGTTAATCAGCACTTCCGCGATAAACACATATATAACCGATACCGCGCTTATCTGCACCAGCGATAAAATCCCGGAAAAATATCCCCCGATAAGAATCACCGGCAGCAGTATTTCCAGGGCCGATCCTTTTATGGCCGCCCCTGCTTTTTTCAATTCAAAAGGTTCTACCGGGATTTTCACTTTACGTGAAGTGATGATCGCAAAAGCTATCATTGCCAGCACCATAATGATCCCCGGTATTATGGCGCCAAGGAAAAAGTCGATAATATTGTTCTCTATGGTGAGGCCCATAAAATAAAGTATAGAATTTGTCGTAGAGCCCACAAGTATTATGGGGAGGCTCGGCGGGAATAAAAGCCCTATGCCGCCTACTGAGGTGAGGAGGCCTATGGAAAAGCGTTCAGGGTATTTTGATTTTTCCGCCAGTATTGTGTAGAGTATGCCCCCCAAGGCCAGGATGGTAACCCCCGAAGCCCCGGTAAAGGAAGTAAAAAAAGCGCAGATAACCACGGTGGCGATGATCATGCCTCCGGGTATCCAGCTGAAAAGGCTTTTAAAGGTATTGACCAGCCTTTCGCCGGCCTTGCTTTCGGAAAGGAAAAAGCCGGTCAGGGTAAACAAGGGAATAGCGATAAGATCGGAGGCGTCAGTGAAGGCTGAATAAATCTGAAGGGGCGCCGTATCAGGTTCGCCCCCTGCGGACTGAAGCATAATCAGGGCTATGCCGCCTATGACCGCAAATATGGGAGTCCCCGAAAGGGCAGCAACGATGAGCAGCAGTATCACAGGCAGTTTGATGTCGAAAGCCATGTCATAGCTTAAATTGACCCATGACAAAAACGGTTCAGGGAGGTCGAAGCCCCAAAGCAATTTTGTAATCGCCGGCAAGGCGCAGATCGTCCCCAGCAGTATGGATGCAAAGGGCAGCCATTTAAATTTTTTGACCGGCGCCTGCAGGGCAAAGCGTATTGCGATTATCGCAAAACCCAGGGGCATTACCAGGGAAAAAACCCTGTCGGGTATAAAACCTATGCGCTTTCCGGACTGGCCGTATTTGATAAAAGAAATGGAGTCCCAAACCAGGATGGTTGTTACAAAGGCCGATATCATATTGGCGCCAATAGCCAGTATGTTTTTCAGCCTTTCGTTTTTTATATATTGGGTGATGGCAATAAAAATATGCTCTTTCGACTTGGTTGCTATCATGGCCGCAAAAAAACCCACCACCAAAAAGAGATGGGTCATGATCGCCAGTGACGCAGGAATGACGCCGTTAAAGGGCCTTATAATAATTTCCGCTACCGGAATCAGGGCAAGCAGCCCCAGGGCAGCATAGCAGATCCCTTTTTCAAGCCGGTTTAGAATTTTTGCCATGCTTTATTGACCACCCCTCTGCTTTGCCAATATAGCGCTTATCTTTTGATACGTGTCCCGGTCAAAGGTGGTTCCCAAAAGGCCGGGTATGGCTTTATCAATTTCATTGTACCAGAGCTGGGCCTGGGCAGAGCTAGGTTGGTTTACCTTGAGCCCACCCTTGGACATAACGGTGATGGCGCTATTTATGGTTTGCTGCATGGAAGCGTCAAGCTCCGCGGCAATACGGCGGGTAGACTTCATTATCTCTTCGGGGTATTTGGGGTTGAGGTCCGCAATTTTTTTCCACGTAACCTGGTTCATTACAATACCGCCCACAAAGGGGGCCAAATTGAGGGAGAGCATGTTCCTGAGTTCTTTATGCAGCTGATAAGCGGCAACCGCAGCCGGGTTCTGATACGCTGCCATAATGGCCCCGCTCAGGATCTTGGTCCCCACATCGGTAAGATCCGTTTCCACCATTTGGAAGCCCATGGACTTGAATGCCACATTGAGATCATCGGCATCACCATTGGTGGCGATCTTCTGCCTTTTGAGATCATCCGGAACAAAGACTGGATCTTTGGAAAATATATTGACCCAGCCCACTTTGGACCATGCCACCATCACATAATCGGTCTGGTTGATCTGGGCTTCCAGTTCAGGCTGAATTTGGGGCAGCACCGCATTCAATTCGCTGTCGGTACGGATAAGGAAGGGCGCGCTCAAGGTCATAACCCTGGGGTTGATGGCGCTGATGCCGAAGGAGGTAAAGACCGCAGCCTGTATGGTATTGCTCGAAAGGGAGAGGAGCATTTTTCCTTCCCCGCCTTCGGTGCCCCCGTGAAGCACCCGCATCCTCACCTGGTTATTGGTGATTTTTGCCCATTCCACAGCCATGCGGTCGAGGGTCCTTCCCCAGGGGGAATCCTTGGGGACAGGGGAGGCGATTTTTACCTCTATGGTTTCGCCCTGGGATCTTCCCCCCCTCTGGGCAAAAACTTCCGTGGGAACCGCAAACCCAATCAGCAAAACAGCCAGGATGCAAAGGCTTAACTTTTTCATAATTCCTCCGTTATTCGTCCCAATCATCATATTCAAGGAAAGAGAAATAATTATACGCTTCGTCCAGCATGTATCTGGCTTTTCGCTGATTTATGATATTGACCAGCCTATTTGAAGGATCAGCATCCACATCCACCGCCAGGGCTTTTTCGAGGTTGATCTTGAAAGTCTCGTAATCCTGGGCAGGCACGCAGACCGATTGGGCATAGGAAACATACGTCCCTGCCGACTGGCCCTTGGTCTTTTCCAGGGCCTTTTTGTAATGGACCTCGGCAAGTTCCTTGTTGCCCCCGAGCATTTCGGGGAGGGATGAATAGAACAGAATATAGAACTCGTCCAGGGCCCCGTTGTTGAAATCGGGATCAAGCTCGTAAGCCCTGGCAATCATGGCGGCCATTTCGGGTATCCTCACGCCCAGGGCAAAATCGAACACGTCTATGGCATAAGATGAAAGGCCCCCGGCCACAGCCCAATAGAGGAAGGCAACATCGTCTTTCTTCATTTTTTTGAGGATAGGATCCAGGGTCCCGGCTTCTACAGTGGCCTCGGAAAACTTGGGGGTTTTTTTGTCCCCTGGGTATTTATTGTCCAGCCCCCGGTAAAGTATTTCCGTCCCCCTGATGTAGAGGTTCTTCGCCCTTACTTTGGCAGCTTCCCGCTGGTCAAACTGATCGAGGCCCATCATGTCCGCAGGCCCCTGCACAAAGGCGTTGGCGTACATCACAAAGAGCGAACCTGTGGTGAGGAGGAGGCCCTGGTGGTTCGGGTTCTGGGAAAGGAGAGATTCGTACATCTTGATGGCGAAGGGGATCGCATCCCCCACAAGCTGGGGATCGGCGTCCCCGGTAAAGACATCGCTCGATCCGGAACCGGTAAGGGCATCGGACACCTTGTTCATGACCATCTTGTTGATGGAACACGCGGAGAGCATGGGCAGCGCCGCAAGCAGCAGGAAAAGACCTTTTCTCGTTTTCATCATTCCACCCCTCAAATCGTTATCCAGCTATTTGAATATATCTTGTATCCTCTAGGAGTATAAAGTTTTTATTCATTCCCCGCCAAGGGGGTTAAACCCCGCTTGCCGCAATGCAGCGGAGAAAGATCTCCATGCAGGCAGCCGCGTCGTCTTCGGCCCTGTGGGCATCGCCCATGGGTATCTCCAAGTCCCGTGCCAGATCCCCAAGCTTGTAAGTCCTCCGCCCTGGGAATGTTTCCCTTGAAAAAACCAGGGTGTCCAGAACGCGGTTGGGGAGGCTGGAGAACGGGGGAGTCCAGGCCCTTTTTTCTTTCAGTTTCGCGTTGATGAACCCGCAGTCAAACGGCGCGTTATGGGCAATGAGGATGGTGTTTTTGATGAACCGGATAAAATCGGGAAGAACCTCGTCCAGCATCGGCTGGTCTTTGAGCATGCTGTCGGTGATATTGTTCACCTTGCCCGCTTCGGGGGGCATGGGGATGCCTGGATTTATCAGGGTTGAAAAGCGGGCAATCAGCCCCCGGCGGTCGAATTTGACCGCCCCTATCTCGACAATCTGGTCTTTTTGGGCATCCAGGCCCGTGGTTTCAAGGTCAAAAGCGGCAAACACCCCGTTTTCGGCGTATAGTGCCCTTGCGTCATCATAAGTTCCCATTATTCGCCAATCACCGCCCTGATGTCTTTTTTGATAGCCCCCAGCTTCTTCCCGGCCTCCGCCTTGGCAGCCGCCAGGCTTTCGTTGCCGAGTTCAGTGCAGCAGGTGGCGTAAAATTTGATCTTGGGTTCAGTCCCCGAAGGTCGGGCGCTTACCACGGTGCCATCCTTTAGGTAGAATTGGAGCACATCGCTGGGGGCCAAACCGTCCGCGCCGTTTTTAATGTCCCTGACCCGGACTATGTCTATGCCCCCCAGGGTTTTTGGGGGATTTTTGCGGTATTCTTCCATAATGCCCTGCATGATGGCCGGCCCTTCGGGACCCTGGAAGTACTTGGAGATGCCCATTTCTTCCCAATAGCCGCAGATTTTATAGAGATCCTCCAGGCGGTCCAAAAGGCCCTTGCCCTTGCTCCTCCAGTAGAGGGTCATTTCCGCCATCAGGGCGGCAGCCGACACCCCGTCCTTGTCCCTGACTTCGTTTTCCACCAGGTAGCCGTAGCTTTCTTCGGTGCCGAAAACCACGGAAGCCGATTTGTCGGCCTCGCATTTTGCCATCATGTCGGCTATCCATTTAAAGCCCGTAAGGCACTCGAAGCACTGTGCGCCGTAGTATTCGGCCACCCGCTTCTGCATGCCTGTGGTCACGATGGAATTGATCATCGCGGGGTTGGGGGGCGTTTTCCCAGTCTCTTTTAAGGAAAGGAAGATATAATCCGCAAAAAGCACGCCCATCTGGTTTCCGGTGACCAGGGTGAAATTCCCCTTGCCGTCGTTGATAGCTGTACCGAAACGATCCGCGTCCGGGTCTGTCGCCATGACCACATCGGCGTTTTCTTTCTTGCCCAGCTGTATTGCCATTTCCAGGGCCGCCGCTTCCTCGGGATTGGGGAAGGCCACAGTGGGGAAATCCCCGTTCCCCTCCCGCTGTTCGGGCACCGTGATCACCTTGAGCCCCAGGCTGCCCAGGACGGTTTCCACATGGAAGGCCCCGGTACCATGAAGGGGAGTGTAGACTATCTTTACCTTCCCCGCGCTGGCCTTTATAAGGTCCGGCCTGAAGAGGCGGCTGCGGACCATGTCCTGGTAAGGCGCATCAATCTCTTTATCAATTATTTGAAGAAGTCCCCGGGAAAGGGCTTCCTGTTTATCCATCTCTTTGATTTCTTTAACGTTGTTGACTTCGTCAATAATCCCCACATCGTGGGGAGGAATCACCTGGGCGCCGTCGTTCCAGTAGGCTTTGTAGCCGTTGTACTGGGGAGGGTTATGGCTGGCAGTCACCACAATGCCCGTGTCGCAGCCCAGGCGGCGTATGGCATAGGAAAGTTCCGGCGTGGGCCTGAGGCTCGAAAAGAGGTAGGTCTTGATGCCGTTGGCCGCAAAGATGAGGGCCGAGGCTTCCGCAAATTCCACCGAATAGTGGCGGCTGTCAAAAGCGATCACCGCCTTGAGGCCCGCGCCGTCCTTCTGCTTCCCGGCGGCTGCCTTTTCGGGACAGGCCTTGATGAGGTAGGCCGCCAGCCCCTGGGTGGCGCTTTTTACCACCAGGGTATTCATGCGGTTGTACCCGCCCCCAATGACGCCCCGCAAGCCGCCGGTACCGAATTCAAGGTTCCGGTAAAAGCGATCCTCAAGCTCCTTGAAATCGCCGTCGGCCAGCAGCTTTTCAACCTGGCCTTTGAAGTTCGCGTCTTTTTCCCTGGCTATATAATCCTTTGCACGGACAGCAATCTCAGCTTTTTCCATAAAATCCCCTTTTGAGCTTTTACCCAGCCGCTTTCAGTATAGATATCCGGCAAAGATGAGGCAAGTGTTGGTTCACGTGCGGGCCTTGAATAATTTCCCGCTTTTTTGCTATTATTCCTTAATTATCTCATGGAGGCTTTATGACTATAGTAGATATGTTGGAACAGAGCGGGGTTTTGACCCTCCTTGGAATGGGAATAGTATTTTCATTTTTGGTCATCCTGATTGTTGCCGTGTCGCTTGTGGGTAAATTGATCCATGCAATAGGCGCAGATAAGGACGTGAATGCGCCCTCAGCAGGGACCGGGTACAGCCCAAGCAGCGCCGTAAAGACCACAGCTGTGGCAGCTGCAATTACTGCGGCAGTAACTGAATATCAAGCAACTCACGAGTGAACGGTCCGGAGTTTCCTTCGGAAACCTTGTTTTTGTTAATAAACTATATTAGGAGTATATATGCCCAAAGTTAAACTTACAGATTTAGTGCTTCGGGATGCACATCAGTCACTGCATGCTACCCGTATGACAACAGCGGACATGCTTCCGGCCTGTCCGAAACTCGATAAAATCGGTTACTGGGCTCTGGAAGCCTGGGGCGGGGCCACTTTCGACTCCTGCATCCGCTTTTTAAATGAAGATCCCTGGGAGCGCCTGCGCAAACTCCACGCGGCTCTGCCCAATACGCCGATTATGATGCTGCTGCGGGGCCAGAACCTGCTGGGCTACCGGCACTATGCGGACGATGTGGTGGATAAGTTCGTTGAGAAGGCCGCCCAGACCGGCGTCGGCGTTTTCCGTATTTTTGACGCCTGCAACGATCCCCGCAACCTCAAGAGGGCGGCGGATGCGGCGAAAAAAACCGGCAAACATGTCCAGATGGCTATTTCCTACGCCACAACTCCCTACCATACCAAAGAAATTTATGCGGATCTTGCAAAACGGTACGCCGAATTCGGCGCTGACTCAATCTGCATAAAGGATATGTCCGGTCTTTTAAAGCCTTACGAAGCTTATGAACTGGTTAAGGCGATCAAGGCCAAGGTCAGTATCCCCGTAGAGATCCATACCCACGCAACCACGGGCCTTTCGGTTGCGACTCTGGCAAAATCGGCCGAAGCGGGCGCGGAAATCCTCGACACGGCGATTTCGTCCATGGCTATGGGCACCAGCCACAGCCCTACCGAAACCATTGTCGAAGCTTTCAAAGGCACGGAATTTGAAACCGGCCTTGATATCAACGCCCTTCTCGACATTGCCGTTTACTTCCGCGATGTACGCAAGAAGTACGCAAAGTTTGAGTCCAGCTTCCTCGGCGCCGATACCCGTATCCTGGTTTCCCAGGTGCCCGGTGGCATGCTTTCCAACCTGGAAAACCAGCTGAAAGAGCAGAATGCCTCGGACAAAATTGATGCGGTACTCAAGGAAATCGCCATTGTTCAGAAAGACTGCGGTTATATTCCCCTTGTTACCCCCACAAGCCAGATTGTTGGTACCCAGGCGGTGTTCAATGTCCTCTTCGGACGCTACAAGAACCTCACCTCCGAAACTGCCGACCTGGTAACCGGCCGTTACGGCGCTCTTGCGGCCCCGGCTAACCCTGAACTGGTAAAACTGGCCCTGGCCAAGAACAACTACGACGATGTTCTTACTGTACGGCCTGCCGACAAGATCACCAACGAATACGCCAAAATGTCCGACGAAGCAAAAGCTGCGGGCGCTGTAACCGAAGAGGATGTCCTGACCTATGCGATGTTCCCCAAGGTTGCTCCGAAATTTTTCAAAGAACGTTCCAAAGGGCCGGTGGATTCCGCCTCTTTCGCCGTTCCTGCCGCCTCAGCTTCTGCAAAGGCCGCTCCCGGCGAAGCTGCCAAATACTCGGTCAACGTGGACGGAACCAACTACAACGTAGTGGTCGCCCCGGCCGGTTCAGTGGCTATTGCCCCGGCAGCAGGCGGAGCCTCGGTGGCTCCTGCGGCTGCCGCTCCTTCAGTGGGCAGCGTAACTATCCCCGCCCCTGTGGCAGGGACGGTAATCCGCTATGCAGTGGATAACGGCGCTGAAGTTAAACCCGGCGACACGGTACTCATCATTGAGTCCATGAAAATGGAACTTGAGATCAAGGCCACTGATAAGGGCAAAGTTCACTTCCTGGTTGCCGCCGGAACCCAGGTTGCTTCCCAGCAGCCCGTAGCCGAAATCGGCGGGGTGGTCAGCGCAGCTCCTGCAGCAGCAGCGGCCCCTGCGCCCGCCGCAGCCCCGGCTGCCGCTCCCGCAGCATCGGCCCCCTCGGGCGGCGTGGTAATTCCCGCCCCTGTGGCAGGCACCATCATCCGCTATGCGGTGAACGAAGGCGCTTCGGTTAAGTCCGGCGACAATGTGATCATCATCGAATCCATGAAAATGGAACTTGAGATCAAGGCTACCTCAGCCGGAAGTGTTCACTTCCTGGTTCCCACGGGAACCCAGGTTGCATCCCAGCAGCCCATTGCGGAAATTAAATAAGGATATATCATGTTAGAACTTAAAAAGAACCCAATGGTGGTTTTCAAAATCTGTCTGGCCCTCGTGGTTGGGCTTTTCCTCTTTACCGCCATAAACGCTTCCTTTAATCCCCGGGTTCAGGCTGCGGGTAATTCCGAACAGATAGCTGATTCAAGTTCGGAACTGCCGTCTTTCAGGAACCTGAACGGGATAATCCCCAACAGCAAGGATATTCCCCCGGTTACTTTGGGCAGTTTCCTCAAAAATATTGTGGAAGGTACCAGCATCTACGCATTTATCAACAATGCGGCGGTAAAGGAAACTCCCTCAGGTATTCCCATCACCGTATTCGGCTGGCAGGAACTCCTCATGATAGCCGTCGGCTTCCTGGTTATTTACCTGGGGGCGGCCAAGAATTTTGAGCCCATACTCCTCATACCCATA
The DNA here is from genome assembly GCF_000214355.1 of Leadbettera azotonutricia ZAS-9. Taxonomy (GTDB): domain Bacteria; phylum Spirochaetota; class Spirochaetia; order Treponematales; family Breznakiellaceae; genus Leadbettera; species Leadbettera azotonutricia. The sequence goes on from NC_015577.1 coordinate 1,527,371, forward strand.
GGCTTCGGGATTGTGTTTGTGAACGTCCCCTTTGCCGGCATGGGCGAGGGCGAAGGTTTCCTTAACATCATCTACCATGCAGGGGTCGGCAACGAGCTGTTTCCCCTGATGATATTTATCGGTATAGGGGCCATGACCGACTTCGGCCCCCTAATTGCCAACCCCAAGACCGCTATCCTCGGCGCTGCGGCTCAGTTCGGCGTTTTTGGAACCCTCTTTTTTATATCCGTTGCCAACTATCTCCCCGGGGTTGCCTTTAACCTTAAAGAAGCTTGCGCAGTGGCGATCATCGGAGGCGCCGACGGCCCCACCACGATCTACATTGCCGCCAAGCTTGCCCCCCATCTCCTTGCGACAGTGGCGGTAGCGGCCTATTCCTATATGGCCCTGGTGCCCCTTATTCAGCCCCCCATCATGAGGGCCCTTACCACCAAGAAGGAACGGCTTATCAAAATGAAGCAGATGAGGCCCGTATCCAAAACGGAGAAAATATTTTTCCCCCTGGTGGTATTTTCCCTGGCTTTGCTTCTGATCCCTTCGGCCGCTCCCCTCATCGGCTGTCTCATGTTCGGCAACTTCATCAGGGAAATCGGCGTGGTGGACAGGCTTTCCAAAACTGCCCAGAATGAATTGATGAATATCGTATCCATGTTCCTCTCCCTGGGCGTCGGAAGCCAGATGACTCCCGAGAAGTTCCTTAACCCCTCGTCCCTCATCATTGTGGTGATGGGTCTTGTTGCCTTTTCCGTTGCTACCGCTTCGGGACTTTTGATTGCAAAGCTGATGAACGTGTTCCTCAAAGAAAAGATCAATCCCCTTATCGGGTCCGCCGGTGTGTCCGCGGTTCCCATGGCCGCCCGTGTTTCCAACAAGGTGGGCCTGGAGGAAGATCCCAGCAATTTTATCCTGATGCACGCCATGGGCCCCAATGTGGCCGGCGTTATCGGCACTGCTATTGCGGCTGGCGTTATGATCGCTGTGTATGGCGGCTGATCATTGCATGGGCATCTGATTTAGTAAGGCATCAAGGGGCAGCTACCGCAATGAAGGTAGGTGCCCCTTTCTATTTAAAAAGGAGCGGACTTCGTGGCGGACGAGTATAAACCCAGCTCTGCAAGAATGGCGGAACTGCTTAAGGGCGAAAAATACCTGCGGCTGCTGCTCGAAAGCAGCCCTGAAATTATACTTCTGCTGGATGAGAATGGCCGTATTGCCTACTGTACTGACGCGTTGTTGCGTCTGGCAGGTATCTCCGGTTTTGCGGAAATCAGCGGCAAGCCCTTTCAGCATCTGTACAGGATGTTTGGGGACGAGGAATTTGTCCGGCAGGCTGTCCTCCGCTTTGAGAAGGTCAAGGTTGGGCACAAAACCGTGGCGAAGGATATCAGCATCGACTTTTCCGGCAAGGGCGAAAACCGTATGTACACAGTGCAGACCGCTCCCATGCTGGATGAAAATGGCAGCTTTGACGGCGTGTTGGCCATGTACTACGATACCACGGATTTGCGCAATGCTGAGGCTGATCTGCGCACCCATATACTCCTGGACGCAACGCCCCTTGCCAGCACTTTTTGGGATGATACCGGAAATATGCTGGACTGCAACGAAGAAGCCCTGCGCATGTTCGGTGTCTCAAATAAATCTGAATATTTAAACCATTTGCTGGATTTAAGCCCTGAATATCAGCCCGATGGTTCCCTGAGCCGGGTGAAAATGGCTGCCCAGGACAAAGAAGTCATGGAAAGCGGCTATCTGCGGACGGAGTGGATGCACCGTACCCTCTCCGGCGAACCCCTCCCGGTGGAGGTGACACTGGTACGGGTGCCCTGGAAAGACAGCTACGGCCTTGCTACCTATTGCCGGGATTTGCGGAAAATCAAAGCCACAGAGCAAAAGGTCAGGGATGCGGACGAGCGGAGCCGGGAGTTGGAAATCCAGACCCGGGCTGCCCAGGTGGCTTCCAAGGCAAAGAGCCAATTTCTCGCTTCCATGAGCCACGAGATACGCACACCCATGAACGCCATCATCGGCATGAGCGATTTAATGCCGACAGAAAACCTTGACAAGACCCAGATTGGCTATCTGGACGACATAAAAAAAATGTCCCGGGCCCTGCTGCATATCATCAATGACATTCTGGATTTTTCAAAAATCGAAGCAGGAAAAATGGAGCTTGTCCCGGTGCATTACAACCTTATGGAACTGTACGACAATATCTGCTCCATGGGCCGTTTTTTGGCAGAGAGCAAGGAATTGGAATTCCGCTGTTCATTTGACCCGGATGTGCCCCATGTGATTTTCGGTGATGATACCCGGCTCAGGCAGATAATTACCAATCTTGTAAATAATGCCATTAAATATACCCGCAAAGGTTTTGTGGAGTTTCAGGTGCAATTGACCGCCAAGGGCGGCAGCAACCGCCTGGCCTTTCTTGTGCGGGATTCGGGCATAGGCATCAAGGAGGAGAATTTTTCCAGGCTGTTCAAGTCTTTCGAGCAGGTGGACATGGAGAAGAACCGGGGCATCGTCGGCACAGGGCTGGGGCTTTCCATCACCCGTAACCTGGTGTCCCTGATGGAGGGGGAAATCACTGTGGAGAGCGAATATGGGAAAGGCTCCGTGTTCACCGTGCTGCTTCCCTTTGTGGAAGGGGACTCCGGGAAAATTGAAAACCCAGGGATCGCTGCTTTTTCCATTGAGGCGAAAGGCGCCCGGGTGCTGGTTGTGGATGACAACAAAATCAACCTCAAAGTCGCAGTGGCTTATCTTACCCGGCATAACATCCAGGCAGATACGGCCGCGGGCGGAGCGGCAGCCATAGAAATGCTCATGGCCCAGCCCTACGATCTTGTGTTCATGGATCACATGATGCCGGATATGGACGGCGTGGAAGCGTCTCGCCTCATCCGCGCCATGGGCGGGTTTTTTGCAACCCTGCCGATTATTGCGCTAAGCGCCAATGCCGTTGCAGGGGCCCGTGCTTTTTTTATTGACGCAGGCATGAACGACTTCATCTCCAAGCCCATTGATCCTGGGGCCCTCAACGCTATGCTGCTCAAATGGCTGCCGCCGGAAAAAGTAAGTGTTACGGAAAAGCCTGTGGAGAAGAAAATCGAGGCTCAAAACGATGCAGTGCTGGACATAAAGGCAGGGCTTCACTATGCTGAAGATGAATCTGTTTACTGCCAGCTCCTGGCGGATTTTAAGGCAGGCCATGACAAGGACGATGAAAAAATCGCAGCTTTGCTTGAAGCCGGGGACTTTGCGTCAGCCCATCGGGTGGCGCACACCCTGAAAAGCACAGCGGCTTTTATCGGAGCTGAACGGCTTCGGAAAACCGCTGCCGCTGTGGAGGCGGAACTTGCAGAGGGGAGCCACAAACGGGCTGCCGTGCTTTTGGATGCGCTGCGAACGGAATTTTCTGCCTTGCGGGCGGAGCTGCGAGCCCATGAATCGGATTGCCCGCCGCCGGTCCCGGAGCGGGAAGCGGGGAAACTGAACAAGCTGGCTGCCCTTGATTTGGCGGAACGCCTTGCGCCGCTTTTGGAGGCGGGAAATGCCGGCAGCCTTGGCCTGATTGGGGAAATCAAGGAAACCCTTGCGCCCCTGGGACCGCAAGCCTTCCGGCTTGCAGAGCAAATGGAGGATTTCTCCTTTGCCGATGCACTGGATACCCTGGACAGCCTCAAACAAGCTGTGCTGAGCCGGGGCGAGATATAAGGGGGATGAGGGTATGGAATCCAGCAAGAAGTACAGCGTGTTGATTGTGGACGATGAAAAGTCGGATCTGATGCTGCTCAACCGGGTTTTGTCGCCGGAGTATACGGTTTTCACGGCGAAATCCGGCACAGAGGCCCTGAGCCGCACGGAGCGTGACAAGCCTGATCTCATCCTGCTGGATATTATAATGCCCGACATAAGCGGCTTTGATGTGCTTGTGCAGCTTAAAGAGGCCCCTGCTACCCGCAATATCCCTGTCATCATTATTACCGGGCTGACCAGCGAGGATGACGAGGAAAAGGGCTTGTTTTTGGGCGCGGTGGATTATATCGCCAAGCCTTTTAAAAACGCCATTGTCCGGGCCAGGGTGAGCACGCACCTGCAAATCCTCCACCATATTCGTACCATTGAACATCTGGGGCTCATTGACCCCCTGACAGACATCCCCAACCGGCGGAGTTTTGACGACCGCATGGCCATGGAATGGCGCAGGGCCATACGGGAAAAGCTGCCCATCTCCTTTTTAATGATGGATGTGGATAAATTCAAAACCTATAACGATACCTATGGGCATCCCCAGGGGGATGTTTTATTGCAGACCCTTGCCCGCATATTCGCGGGGGCTGCCCGCCGCCCCTCGGATTTGGCTGCCCGTCTGGGGGGCGAAGAATTCGGCGTGCTGCTGTCAAACACCAGCGCGGAAAACGCCAAAGCCATTGCGGAAAGAATTCGCGCGGAGGTGGAGGCTATGCGTGTACCTACAGTAGATGGCAAAACCATTACCACTGCCACCATTAGTATTGGGGCAACTACCTGTTTCCCCGCGGACGGCGATAATTCCAAAGATTTTATCTCCAAGGCTGACGAGAATTTATACAGCGCCAAGACCAACGGGCGGAACCGGGTTGTTGGTGATTGATAATTGCAGGCCCATTGTGCCTTTTCTCTTGTTGTCTCTTATCCTCCTGGCAAGCCCTGCCTTTGCCCAGGATAATCCGGGCAGTGAAAAAACCCCTGGCGATTCCCTGGTGATAAAGTTTGCTGTCATGGGTCCGGGGGATGAACTTTACTTTTGGTGGGGCCACATAGGCATCATCATAGAAGATTATAAGACCAACCGGTCGCGCTTTTACGACTGGGGGGTATTCTCCTTTGAGAACACCAACTTCTATTCCAATTTCGCCATGGGCCGCCTTATCTATGCCTGCGCTGCTTCTTCGCCAAGCTGGAATTTGCAGAACTATATAGAGAACAACAGGGATATTACTATCTATACCCTGGATCTTCCAGCGGATAAAAAAGAGCAAGTCCGCGAATTTGCCGAGTGGAGCATACTCCCGGAAAACAAGGATTATTTCTACCACCACTTTAAGGATAACTGCGCAACCCGGGTGCGGGATATTTTTGACATGGCTACTGACGGCGCTTTCAAAGCCCGTTATGGCGATGCACCGGGGCGTTACACATTGCGCCAGCACGTGAGGCGTCATACCTGGTTTAATCCTTTCTTTGACTGGTTCCTTAATTTTTTGATGGGCAGGAATATAGACCAGCCCATGACCATTTGGGAAGAAATGTTCCTACCTGCCGAGATTGGGGCGCATGCAGCGGAATTTTCCTACACCGGCTCTGACGGCATAGAGCGCAAATTTGTCAGCTCCGTAGAGAAGCTCAATACCGCCGTGGGCCGCCCCGCAGTGCTGGATGTGCCCAGGCTTCAATGGCCCCGGGAACTTGTTTTCGGCTGTGTCCTGGCCCTTGTCCTGGGGGTTCTCCTCTTTTTCAAAAACCGGGAGAATCAGGTTGCGTCAATAATCTGGACTGGCCTGCAGGGAGCATTGGGACTCTTTTTTGGCATTTCAGGGCTGGTGCTTTTTTTTATGACCTTCTTCACCAATCATGATTATACCTTTCACAACCTCAACGTCCTTTATATCAACCCCTTGCTCATTGCGGCTGTGGTCTTTGGGGTGCTATGCATTAAGGCGTCTGACGATCTGGAAAAGCACAAGTGGAATATAGCGATCAAGGCGGTTTGGTCCTATGTTTTTGTTTTTGGGATTGTCGTCTTATTGCTCAGGCTTATACCCGGCCTCCGCCAGATGAACCTTGTTACCCTGGCCATGGTTCTGCCCTTTGCAGCGGTCCTTAGTTTCCTGCCTGACCTCCTGGTGCATATACGCAGGGAATACCTCTGGCGCTGGCTCAACTAAGGGCTTCAATGCATGGCCGAATTACGCAAACCTGACTGGATACGGGTGCGCCTGCCTGCTGGGGATACCTGGCGCTCGGTGCGGCAAAGCCTGGAAAAGCATCGCCTCCGCACAGTCTGCGACGAGGCTCAATGCCCCAATAAGGGGGAGTGCTGGGGCCAGGGTACTGCCACCTTTATGATCATGGGTGAGGACTGCACCCGGTCCTGCCGTTTCTGCGCGGTAAAGACGGCAAAAGAAGGGAATCCTCTCAGGCCCGATGAAGGAGAGGCCCTTGCCGCATCAGCAAAAGAATTAAGCCTCAAATACCTGGTGCTTACTTCTGTGGATAGGGACGATTTGGCCGACCGGGGCTCGGGGCATTTCGTCTCCTGCATTAAAACAATTAAAGAAGAAATCCCCGGCATTAAAATAGAGGTCCTCATCCCCGATTATAACGAGGCTGAACTCGCCGCTATTGCCCTGTTTCCTCCGGATGTGCTGGCCCATAATGTGGAGACTGTGCGTTCCCTTCAGCACATCAGGGATGTCAGGGCCGGTTTTGACAAAAGCCTTGAAACCCTGAAGGCAGCTAAACGTTTAGGTTTTAGCCTTACCAAGTCAAGCCTGCTTATGGGGCTTGGTGAAAAACCTGAAGAGGTTTTTTCCGCCATGGACGAATTGCGGGAAGCCGGGGTGGATATTCTGGTCATGGGCCAATACTTGAGGCCATCTCCCAAACAGATACCGGTAATTGAGTATGTTAGCCCTGAGCAGTTTGCCCTTTATGCTGAAGAAGCCCTGAAACGCGGGTTTAAATCGGTGGTTTCTTCTCCCCTTGCACGGACAAGTTACCATGCCAGGGAAGCTCATGAAAGTTGAAGCCCTGGGCAAACCTCCAGGCTGCAAGCTTATCAGAATAAGCGCCGAAGTTTCCGGCGGGCTTATCAATTCCATAGAGATACGGGGTGATTTTTTTGCCAGCCCCGAAGAATCTTTTGAAGAAGTTGAAAAGGCTTTATCCGGAACAGCGGTACACGATCTTGCCCCTGCATTTGATACCCTCCTCACTGAAAAAGGCATAGAAAGTTTTGGTGTTTCAGGCAGGGGCCTCGCGGAAGTGCTGTCTCAGGCGCTGGCGGCAAAAGAAAGCTCCCCTGAAGCTCAGGATGAAAAAAATGGCTGAACATGTTTTTCCCTGGCGGCTGCTCCGGTCGAATTACCATAATGCCTTTTACAATATGGGGCTGGACGAAGCGCTTTTGGAATCTGTCTCCCAGGGGAATTCCCTTCCGGTACTCAGATTGTACGGCTGGGAGCCTTCCGCAGTTTCTCTGGGCTATTTTCAGGGTTTTGAAGAGGAAGTGGATGCCGAAGCCTGCGCGCGCCTTGGCGTTGATATTGTCAGGCGTATTTCCGGGGGCGGCGCAGTGTTCCACGACAAGGAAATTACCTATAGTCTCATCCTGCCTCTGGATCATCCCCTGGCAGGGAATTCAATTTTGGAATCCTATAAGAAGCTTTGCGGGGGCATAGTCGCTGGTCTCGGCCTTTTGGGGATAGAGGCAGCTTTTGTCCCCATTAATGATATACTTGCAGGAGGCCGTAAGGTTTCGGGCAATGCCCAGACCAGGCGGCAGGGATGCGTGCTCCAGCATGGGACAATACTTCTGGATATGGATGGGGAGCGCATGTTCTCCCTCCTCAAGGTTCCCCAGGAGAAGATGAAAGGCAAGCTCATCCAGGATGTCAAAGCCAGGGTCACGGGCCTTTATGCCCTTTTGGAGAGGGAAATTTCTTTTAATGAAGCCGCCGGGGCCCTGGCCGGGGGGTTCAAAAAAAGCCTTAATCTGGAATACGCTTCTGCTGAAGATGTCCCTACCTGTGAAGAGGAACAGAGGGCATTGAGCCTGGCAGAAGAAAAATTCGCCTCCCCCGAGTGGCTGCGCCGCCGCTGACGCCTGTTGCTGGATGCGCTCATTTTCATTATACTAGGATCATGTACCGCAGATTCATTCTTTTATGTATTTGCTTTCTTCCCTTTTCCCTGCTTCACGCCCAGGAGAATCCTGCCCCTTTGCAGGAAGATGAAATTTCTGCCTTCCCCCTGGCTCTGATTCTCGAAACCTCAAAAACCGGCGCTTCAGGTTCATTCTGGCGTCCCAATTGGCCTCCTGAGCTGTCCCCCGATGCATTCAGGGCGCAAGGCGCGTCCATGAGCGGAATTTCCTTTACCCTTGGGGATGTCCAATATAAAGCCCGATGGAATGACGAAGGATTTGTCACTGATTTCCCCTGTTTTCTTGAGGACGGATTGGTCCAGGTGTCTATCAAATACAATGCCCCCCGGATAAAGGAAATCACCCTTGCTTTTCAAAACGGGGACTCAGCCAAAGAGCCGGCGGAGCTGGAAGTCATGGAATACGACGGTGATGCCCCTTCCCTTGTCAGGGTGAATCAGGGGGGCCTGTACTCCTTTGTCCTCATGCGTTGGGGGGTAAGTCTTATTTCCGAAGCCTGGTTTGACCAGGATGGGAACGCCCTGGCGGGTTATGAATACCAGGTTTCGACAGAGCCTTTTTCACGAATCAGGAGCTATGAGCGTATGTCGGATCAGGGCAGCGAAGAGACCATCATTGATTATGACAGCCGTTCCCTGGTTACAGGGATCAGCGGCGCAGGGGGGAATTTCTCGGTTCATTATTTCCACGGCGATCTCCCCCGCTACTGGGAGCTTGAGCCTGCAGGATCGGCTGCAAGCCATTATTCCCTCCAGTGGGACGAAAGCGGTTTTCTGGTGAGGCTTTCGGGCGCTGTGGATGGCGAAGGCGAGGTCGTGGACAGCCGTTACGAGTATGACTTTGACTCCCAAGGCAACTGGATTGCCAGGCGGGAAATCAAAATGGTTCGCCGTTTCGGCTTGTTGAGCCCTGTCCGGGGCTCTGTAACGAGCCGTATACTTGAATACAAGGATGGCGAATGAGCGAATCGGTTGAATGGCGGGACATCCTGTACGATAAGACTCTTGAGCAGGAGCTTACCGGTTTAAAGCGCCGCCGTGAATCCGATCCTCTCTGCAGGGTAGAGGATATTGAAGGGGTGCTTCAGCACCTCTATATCATGGATGGCGCCGACTGGTACGGCCGGGGCTGTGTGCAGGATATTACCATGGCGGCGACTATAGCCGCCTATGAACATTATATTGCCGAATGGAAGCTGGAAAACCAAACGGCAGCAAGGAGTTCTTGATATGGAATGGCGGGCCAGTCACATTTTGGTAAAAGATCGCTCCCGGGCGGAGGATATTTTAAAAAAAATCAAGCAGGGGGGCTCCTTTGAGTCCCTGGCAAGGGAATTTTCAACCTGTCCCTCAAAGTCGTCCGGCGGCGACCTGGGCTGGTTTGGGCCCGGCAAGATGGTAGCCCCCTTTGAATCGGCAGTGAAACGCCTTTCGCCGGGTTCTGTGGGGGATGTGGTGCAGACACAGTTCGGCTACCATATCATTAAGTGCACCGGCCGCAAAGATTAAGCGCCAGTGGCTGTTGTCTTGAAAATTTTCGCTATAGGGTGTGTAATAGGGTATGGCAGCCAAAGAAACGGATTTTAAATCCATAATTGAGCTTGATTCGGAATTGAACCGGATTCAGGATTTTGACCTCCTTCTCGAAAGGATACTTTTTGAAGCCAGAAAGGTAGTCCATGCGGACGCCGGTACTATTTATGTGCGGGAAGTGGTGGAAGAGGGAGGCCAGACAGTTGAAAGACTGGCGTTTAAATATTCCCACAATGAAACCCTGCAGAAGAAACTTCCCGCCGGGCAAAAGCCTGTCTCTTCGTTTTTTACGGTTCCCATAAACGATAAGACCATTTCAGGCTACTGCGCTTTTACCCGCAAGATGGTGAATGTCAGCGATGCCTATAATCTTCCCGCCGGGGTTCCCTATTCCTTTGGCAGTTCCTTTGATCAGAAAATCGGATACAAAACCACTTCCATCCTGGCCGTCCCCCTGGTTACCGCCGAAGGCCGCCTTTTGGGGGTTATCCAGATCCTCAATTCCAAAGACAAGCACGGCAATACCATACCTTTCTCCGTGAGCGACGAATTCGTCATCAGCCACTTTGCGGCCAATGCTACCACCGCCCTGGAACGGGCCAATATGACACGGGCCATGATCCTCAGGATGATACGCATGGCCGAGCTTAGGGACCCCAAGGAAACAGGCACCCATGTCAGCCGCGTTGCAGGCTACGCCGTGGAGATTTACGATCGCTGGGCTTTCCACCGGGGCGTCAGCGTGACAGAACGCGAAAGATTCCGCGACACTTTTAAGATTGCTTCCATGCTCCACGATGTGGGAAAGGTTGCAATCTCGGATGTCATTTTGAAGAAACCAGGCCGCTTCACCCCTGAAGAATACCTTGTCATGCAGCACCACACGATTTACGGGGCCGGCCTTTTTGACGACCCCCTCTCCGCTATGGATAACATAGCCTGCGATATAGCCCTGACCCACCATGAAAATTGGGATGGCACAGGCTATCCCGGCTGGGTCGATCCCAATTCGGGCAAGATCCTCAAAACAGGCCCCGATGGCAAAGCCCTGGGCCGCAAGGGCGAAGAGATCCCCCTCACAGGCCGCATAGTTGCCATTGCCGATGTCTTTGACGCCCTTTGCTCCAGGCGGGTCTACAAGGAGCCCTGGTCAGAGGAGCAGGTCCTTACAGAGCTCCGCAACCTGGCAGGCACCAAATTCGATCCCGAACTCATGGATATTTTCTTTGAAATACTTCCAAGCATCAAGCAGATCCAGAGCCTGTACCCCGAGACGAAAGAGTAAAGCTTTTGCACATCAGGCTTTATTCAGCCTCGTAAGCTCCTTGTCAAAGCTGTCGGCAAAAGCCTTGAGTTCCCTTTTGCCATAGGCGGGGGAGCGTTCCATCCCGAGGCCGCTTCGCGCGAGATCCACCATAAAATCCCTTAAGGAACGGAGCTCGCGGATATTTTCGGCAGTGTAAATACGCCCCCTGTCGTCGAGGACGCTTATCCCCTTTTCCACAAGCCGTTCCGCAAGGGGTACATCCCGGGTAACAGCGAGATCGCCTGCAGCGGCAAGCTCTACAATGCGGTTGTCGGCAGAACCTTCCCCTGGGGGGCAGAGTTCCATTACAGCCAAGGGGCTTGAGTCTCCGTCTGCAAGGGCTATGCCCGGTATCAGGCGGTTCGCGGCGAATATTGCCTGGATGTTTCTTTTTGCCGATGAACGGAGGATCAGGGCCCTCGCCTGGGCGGGGCAAGAATCCGCGTCCACCAGAATTTTCATCAGCCTTCTCCGGGTTCTTCTTTTTCGCCGATGCCCGCCGCGTAAGCTGTGTAATTGCCCGAGAAGCTCAGGCCCCGGAGGGCGGAACTTGCGGGTATAAAGGCGGATTCGCCCTTGTTTAAAATGACAGTATTACGCTTAACGTTGTCCGCAATATGAAGCTCACCGTCAGTAACAATGATAATTGACGGGCCTTTTTCATTATAGGTAATTTCACTGTTGGCGCTATTGCTGTTTTTGTAACAGCCAAGGGCAAATTCCCTTGCCGGGGTGGGGAACCTAAAAAAAGCCGGGGTATTGCCGGCATCGGTTCCGGCAGGTTTAAGAATCACGGGCTTAAAGGGGGAGAATTTAAGGACCCTGAAAAGTTCCTTGATGTCGATGTGCTTGGGCGTGAGCCCCCCCCGGAGCACGTTGTCCGAATTCGCCATGAGTTCTACCCCCAGGCCGTAAATATAGGCATGGAGGACGCCCGCAGGCAGGTAAACAGCCTCGCCTGGCTTGAGATCTATGAGGTTCAGGTAGAGGGGGGCTATTACCGCCGGATCATTGGGGTAAAGCTCGGCAAACCATGAAATAAATTTCCATTCATCAGCATATTCCGGGTATTCCTGATCCAGTTTCTGGCTCTTTGCATAGGCACTCAGTTCCTGTCTGGTTCCGGGGCCCATGTCAAAAAGGCTCGAGAGAAAGCTCTTGAGGGGGTTCTCCCCGTCCATGGCTATCAGCGATGCAATAAGGGAATTGAGCCCTGTTTTTAGGCTTTGAGGGGCGCCCCTAGAAAAAATATCCAAAAGTTTTTTGATTTCGTCGCTGCTCCTGAAGCCGCACATGGCGGTAAAGGGGGTCAGGGCACAGATGATCTCGGGCTTGTGGTTGGGATCTTTATAATTGCGGTTCGGCGCCTTGAGATCGATGCCTTCAAAGTTTTCCCTGTCAAAGCCGTCTTTGGCCTGATCCATGTTGGGGTGGACCTGTATGGAAAGGGGTTTCCCTGCTGCGAGAATTTTAAAGAGGAAGGGGAGGGCTCCGAAATCTTTTGCCCCTTCTTCCCCGAGAGTATTGACAGGATCGCCGGAAATAATTTGAGAGAGCAGGGGGGAAGCTGCCTCCTGATCCCCGTCAGCAATACAGGACGGCCCCTCGGGGTGCACACCCATCCAGAGTTCAGCCCAGGGCGCACGGGAGATATTCCGCTGCCCCAAAAGTTCCGGTATCCATTTGGGCGAACCCCATTCATAATATTTTACCGCGTTTTTCAGTTTGAGGATGCCGGGTCTTGCATTAACAGGGGGGGCGGCAGCCGGCGCTTCATCAGTTGACGGAACCTCTATAGGTTTATTGACAGCAGTCTGCCCTTCTTCCCCCAGCGCATGATCCAGCCGCGAAATCAGGTTGAGGGCCAGGGTTTCAATCTCATGGCTTTCAATTTCAAAGGAACTGATATGGCGCGCTTTCTCAGCTTCGTCGCAAAGAAGAAAGCCTGTGAGTATGGCGATTTTTAGGGGGTCTTTAAGGCCGGTGGATTTCCCGGTAGCTTCAATCGCTTTGGTATAGGTATCAAGAAGCCTGTCAAGATAATCCTGTTCTTCATCCGCAGATATGGAAATGGAGGTTCCCAGGATTTCGATGCGCAGATCGTTTTTCGGCATGGGCCTAGAAAATATCCAGCTCCCCGCTGTCTATCTCTGTCTCGTCTTCGTTGTCCTCAAGATCGTCCGGTTCATCTTCGATGAGTTCGGCAACTGGAGGGGCAGGCGGCTGTGCCGCGGGTTTGGGCTCTGCGGGCTTTGGCACAGGCGGCTTCACCGCAGACTCTGCGGGGGACTTCACCGGAATTTCTGCTTTAGGCGCAGATTCTGCGGGTTTAGACGCCCCGGATTTTGCCTGGGCAGGAGGCTTTTTTGCTGAACCTTCGTCCCGGCTTATGGCCGTTTCCACGGCGTCTTCGAACTGGTTGAGCCTGTCGAGGGCGGAAAGGACTCCGTCCTCGATGCGGCTCTGCTCTTCTTTGAACTCCTGGATCAGGATCTCAAGCTCGTCAATCCGCTTCTGATAGGAATCCAGCTTCCCCTTGAGGAGGAAATTTTCATCCGTCACCTTTTTGACAATATCAATGGCTTTGGTGATCTTGGTTTCAAGCAGCTTGACCTGCTCCAGGGTTACCATGCTAGGCGTCCAGTGCCGCTTTTGCTTTCGCCACTACGGCCTTGAAAGCGCCTTTGTCTTCGATGGCCATGTTGGACAGGGCTTTCCGGTTGATTTCGATGCCCGCCTTGTTAAGGCCGTCTACCAACCGGGAGTACGAAAGACCTTCGTCCCTGCAGGCAGCGTTGATCCTGATGATCCAGATGCGGCGGAAATCGGCCTTCCGGTCGCGGCGATCCCTGTAGGCGTAGAAAAGGCCCTTGGTAACCGCGTCTTTGGCGACTTTGTAGTTCGAATGCCTGCGGCCCCAATAGCCTTTGGCAAGCTTGAGTATCTTTTTGCGGTGGTTCTTGCGTTTTGAACCGTCAACTGCTCGTGACATGTACTGCTCCCTTTTTTCTTAGCCGTAGGGCAATAAGTGCTTTCTGATAACCGCTACATTGTCCTTGGACAAAATACCGGCATGGCGGAGATTCCGCTTCCGTTTGGTGGACTTCTTGGTCAGGATATGGCGCAGGTTCTGTTTCTTGTACTTCACCTTGCCGGTTCCGGTAAAGGAATAGCGCTTGGCCGCGCTCTTCTTTGTCTTCATCTTGGGCATATCAAACCTCTATTAAAATTAGGCCCCCGCCTTGGCGGCGCCTTTTGATTTGGGGCTCAGCACCATGGACATGAACCGGCCTTCCATGGCCGGAGGCTTGTCCATGACATATTCCCCCTCGATCCTTGCTAAAACATCCTTGAGGACATCCAAACCAAGCTCGGTATGGGCAAGCTCCCGGCCCCTGAAACGGACCGTAACCTTGACCTTGTTGCCTTCTGCCAAAAATTCCTTCACATGCTTTGATTTGAAATCAAGATCATGCTCATCGATTTTCGGCTGCATGCGGATTTCCTTAAGCTTCAGCAGTTTCTGCTTCTTCTTGGAATCCCGCACTTTCTTTTCATTCTCGAATTTGAACTTGCCGTAATCCAGTATTTTGACTACCGGGGGGACTGCGGTTGGGGCGACTTCCACCAGATCCAAACCTTGTCCCTTGGCGAGTTCGAGAGCTTCCAGGGTAGACATAATGCCCTGCTGTTCCCCCTCATCCCGAATGAGGCGGACTTCACGCACCCGAATCTGTTCATTAATCCGTAAATCCTTTTCCGACAACTGGCCTCCTCGTCTGATCCTTTAGGGATCTCTGTGTACGGCTCCACGGGGCGGGAACCGATCACTTGAGCCTGTATTATACCAAATATTGATAGACTTTGTCCATAGTCTTGCGCAGGGCGGACCTTGCTTTCTTCCGCTTTGCCATGCTAGGGTAAGGCCATGAGCCTCTTTTGCCTGCTTTGGATGCCTTTGTTTTATCTTTTTTGGCGCACCATAGCCAAGGAAAATGCCAGTTCCGGCGGCGTCTGGGCTTTGCTGCTGGGCAGCATCGTGGCCCTTGTGCAGTTTTTCCTGGGCAATTTGGTGAAAGTCGGAGGCTTCGGCCTCTCGCGCTGGGTAAGCGCCTGTATAGATATCATAACCCTGCCGGCGATCCTGCCCCTTTTGGTCTACCTGGCCCTGATTTTGACCAAAGCCCTTTCAGGGCCTGTGGACTTTGCCAATTTCGCCTTGCTTTGGCTTATCCCAGGGGCCGCAATCAGGGCTGTAAGCTGGAGCGCGGGGAATGATCCCACCCTTTTGGTGCTGGCGCCCCTCCTCTGGACAGCAATCGCCGTAGGGGTATCCTTCTTCATCAACCTGTTTTTAAGGTTCTTCCGCTGGTATGTGATAGCCCCCTGCGGGCTCTTTATCCTGGCCCTGCCCTTTACCGCCGCCACCTCCTGGTGGGCCTTTTCCTCCCAGATATTTTCCTATGGGATGCTGTTCCTCTTTATATCGTTCATCCCCCTCATTGTTTCGATGGTGCTTTCGCTTGTGGATCTGAGGAGATAGGGCCAATTCCAAGATGGCTGCTGAGCGCCGCCATCACTTCGTTTGTGACCAGCGGTTTTCCCACATGGCCGTTCATCCCTGCCGCAAGGCAGCGCTCGATATCCTCGCGGAACACATTGGCAGTCATTGCGATTATGGGAACGTGTTTTTCGGATCCTTCGAAAGCGCGGATTTGGCGGGTGGCCTCGTAACCGTCCATCTCGGGCATCTGCACATCCATGAAAATCAAATCGTAGCGATCAGGGTTCGCAGTAAAGCGTTCCACCGCCTGCCTGCCGTTTTCCGCGCAGTCCATCGCGACACCGGTAGGCTCCAGCAGCGCGAGCAGTATCTCCCGGTTGATTTCCACGTCCTCTGCCAGGAGGATATGAAAGCTGCCAAGGCTCCCGTCGGGAATAGAAACTGTTGCAGTTTCAACGGCCTCTATGGGTTTCCCTTCTTTGACAGCGATGGTAAAGGTAAAGACGGAACCCTTGCCGGGCTCCGACTCTATCCATATCCGCCCTCCCATGAGTTCCACGATGCGCTTCGAGATGGCAAGCCCAAGCCCGGTACCGCCGAATTTGCGGGAAGTGCTGCTGTCGGCCTGCTCGAAGGAGGTGAATAATTTTTCCTGCTGGGCTTTTTCTATACCGATTCCTGTATCAGAAACAGCTATCCGGATTATGCAGGCGCCGTTTTCCATTTCTGCGCAATCGGCTTCAAGGCTGATGCTTCCGCCCTCGGGGGTAAACTTAACGGCGTTGGAAAGCAGGTTTACAATTACCTGGGTAATCCTCTGATCGTCTCCCAGGAGGAACGGGGGAATACGTTCGTCGATCCGCACTGCAAAATGCTGTCCTTTTTCCCTGAAGCGGAAACCCGTGACTGTCTGGACTTTTTGGATCATCTTTTTAAAATCAAAATCTATAATCGAAAGCTCAAGTTTTCCTGCTTCGATCTTTGACATATCAAGGATATCGTTGATTACCCCCAAAAGATGGGCCGATGCCTCATCAATCTTGTCCAGGGCGTAATCCTTCTTTTTAACATCGCTGCTCTTCTTTGCGATGGCAGTCATGCCGATGATGGCATTCATGGGTGTGCGCATCTCGTGGCTCATATTGGTAAGAAAGGCGCCCTTGGCTCTGCTGGCATTGATCGCTTCTTCCCTTGCGTGGTGCAGTTCCGAAACATCGTTCATTACGATTACAACGCCCCTGCAAACACTGTCCTGTTCTTCGGCCAGGGTAATGGTAAGCTGGAACACTGTCTCTGTCCCGTTGTTGAGCATGACCTTCTCTTCGAAGTCAACGGGTTCCAGGTTTGCCAGCACCCCAAGGCAGCGCTTGAGAATATCATTAGTCCAGGAATCGGGCATGGCCTGGGAAAAAATTTCTTTTAGTGAAAGGCCCGTCATCTCCTGAACATCCTTAAAACCCAGCAATGCCGCAGTCTTTTCGCTGCCCTGGAGAAAACGCATTTCCAGATCCAGCATGAAGGTAACCCCGGGGGTGTTCTTCAAAAGGGAGTGCTCGTTCTTTTTGATCGAGTCGAGAAGATCATTGACCAGCACTTGGGAGATGGCGCCGACTTCCCCTGCGCCGGTTTTTCCGGCACGGATCATCTCGCCGTAGCTTGCGTTGAAACGGTATCTGCGCAGCCGTTCAGCCAAATGGACAAAGGGAAGGTATATGCAGAAACCCACGGCGAGATTGAAGAGCTGCATAAGGCTTCCGGCGATTGAGCCCGAAGCGACATAGCCGGAGATAAGCATCGGGGTGGTCCATTCCGCCGCGTCCCCGCTTACCGGAAGTATCCCGAGACGCACCGCCCCCCAGGATATCACGGTGAGGACCAGGGGCGAAGCGATAAAAGGGATGAAATAGATTGGATTCAGCACAATAGGTATGCCGAAAAGCAGAGGTTCGTTGATATTGAAAATAGCGGGGAACAGCGAAATCTGGGCGATACGCCGGTTGCTGTTTTGCCCGCGAACCGCAAAGAGGGCAATGAGCAGGGACAGGGTATTCCCGGCGCCTCCCATGGAGATATAGGTATCAAAAAAGGTTTTGGTGAAAATGAAAGGCGCTTTTTCTCCCAGGGCAATGGCCGCCTGGTTTGCCTCCATGGCGGGAATGTAGAGCTCGGTCATTACCGGTTCAAGGGCATTGGCCCCATGGATGCCGAAAAACCAGAGCAGATTCCGGGCAAGATTATACAACAGCGCAGTCGGCAGGGTGTTGCCCATGTCTTTAAAAGGAAGGGAGATAGCCCGATAGATAAGGGCATGGATATCCTGGTATCCCAGGGATGTCATGAAGATCTTGAGAAATGAAAAAACCGAAAAGGTAAGCATCGACGGAACCAGGGCAGCGAAAACATAGGTGATCGTGATCCCCGCGTCTTCGGAAATAAAATTCAGCCTGAGCCGGCGGATGCGGTAGAAACGCAGGAAAAGCTCCGAAGAAATGATGCTCACCACAATGCCCAAAAAGAGGCCGTTTACCCCCACCCAGTTGTAGGGGATTGCCCAGTCCAGGGCTGATGACTCGGTGAGAAGGAGCAGGCAGCAGAACGAGAGGAGCCCGGAGATAACCGGGTGCACCGCGTCCTGGGGGTTTTTGAGGTTCCATCGCTCAACGATGCTGTAACCGATGGAAAAGGCCATCACCGGGGAAAGCACCGCCAATGTGCCATTCCAGATAGTGCCGCCAAAAGTCCGCCAGCCCTCGCCGAAAATGCGCAGCATAAGCTCCTGGTAGATCGGGACGGGGAAGTTGTTGATCAGAACCGCCGCTGCCCCGGCGATGACCACCGGCAGGCTTAAAGTTAGGGCAGTGCGTATAATGGAAAGTTTTTCGGAATTAGCGATTTTGATCCAAAAGAATACGAAGGATTTTGCATAGCTTCCCTTTGTCATATTATAATTATATAGGTATATTGCATATTTTCATATACAGCGCAGAGGGATGCGATTGCTGTATATGAAAGGAGAATCATTCTTCCATAAAAAAACCGCAAAAGCCATCGGCTCCTGCGGTTCCCTGTTCAAGCTAAATGATTCTTTTAAATCTTACGCCTGTCCGGCTGACCCAAGCACGTCCGTATTCTTGTGGGCATAGAGCTTTTTGAGCTCGTCACGGGCGGGGCCCAGGTATTTGCGGGGATCGAACTCGTCGGGCTTTTCCGTAAAGACCTTGCGGATGGCCGCTGTCATGGCAAGACGGCCGTCGGAATCAATATTGATCTTGCAAACGGCGCTCTTGGCGGCTTTGCGGAGCTGCTCTTCGGGGATGCCTACTGAATCGGTCAGCTTGCCGCCGTATTTTTCAATTTCTTTGACATACACAATCGGCACCGACGAAGAACCGTGGAGGACAATCGGGAAGCCCGGGAGCTTCTTTTCGATTTCCGCGAGTACTTCAAAGGCCAGGGGGGGCGGAATGAGGATGCCTTCGGCATTGCGGGTGCACTGCTCGGGCTTGAATTTCTGCCGGCCATGGCTGGTGCCGATGGAGATGGCAAGCGAATCGACCTTGGTTTTGCCGACAAAGTCCTGCACTTCTTCGGGCTTGGTATAGTGGGATTCCTCGGCGGCTACATCGTCTTCGACACCGGCGAGCACGCCGAGTTCGCCTTCAACGGTGACATAGTCTTTCTGGGAATGGGCAAATTCGCAGACTTTCTTGGTGAGGGCCACGTTTTCATCGTAGGAAAGGCTTGAGCCGTCGATCATCACTGAGGAAAAGCCGGTTTCGATGCAATCCTTGCAGAGTTCAAAGCTGTCGCCGTGATCCAGGTGCAGCACAATCGGAATGTCGAAGCCCAGCTCATGGGCATATTCCACCGCGCCCCGGGCCATATTCTTGAGCAGGTTCTTGTTGGCGTACTTGCGGGCGCCTGAGGACACCTGGAGGATTACGGGGGATTTGGTTTCCACGCAAGCCTGGATGATAGCCTGCATTTGCTCCATGTTGTTAAAATTATAGGCAGGTATAGCGTAGCCGCCTTTTACTGCCTTTGCAAACAGATCCTTGGTATTTACGAGGCCTAATTCTTTGTAACTAGTCATGTAGTGCTCCTTGAGAATAATATGGTCTTAATTCTATTGGAAGGAGCCTCCTTGGTCAAGAAGCGTTTTTTTCCCCTCATTGCCATTCTAGTATTGGCAATAGTTTTTGCCGGGATCTTCATGCTCAGATCCCCTGTAATCATAGTGGAGGATTCTTCATTTTCTCTTCTATATGGAAGCCTGCGTGCCAGGTTTGTCCAGGCCGGGGTTTCCCTGCGCCTTGGAAGAAGGGTCCTGAGGGCGTCAGTTTCCGAAAGCGCTGGTTCCGATGTAATTGCCCTGGGAATAAGGGCTTATTCGGAGGGGGGCTTCGCCGGAATTTCCCCCTATGCGGCTCTTTTCCCTTATAGGTATGCTGAAGCGGCCAGGCGCTATAAGGCGGAATCCCCCGGAGTGAAGGTCCTGCTGCTTGAAGGGCGCGTCCGCGGCCCAAGGCCGGCAGAGGAAGGGGATGTTCCTCTTTTGTTCGCTACAGATACCAGGGCGGATTTTTATCGCGCCGGGCTCATTGCGGCCGGGCTTGTGGGGGGTACCGAGGAGGGCATCATGGTTTTTCAGGACGGGACCATGAATAGCGAGGACAGGGAAGCTTTTATCGAGGGCCTCAGAGCCCAGGGTTTTGAAAAGAACCCCAGTTATTTGAGCATTAACGCCGATAATTCTGCCTGGCAGAACATAGGCTGCGTGGTCATTAATGGCCCTGCTGCCCATTTTTTTGAAAAAAACCTCAAGATCCCGGTCATTCTCTTTACCTGGGCTGATCCAGGGGTGACACCCTGGGGGGTAAAGGCGATTTTTGACGATTCCCCCTGGGCCTTGGCTGTAGAGGCGGTTAGAGCAGCCGAGGCTGCCCAGGCCACCCAAGATCCCCAGGCCCCTCAGCATCTCCCTTCCCGGATCATCTTTCCCTCGAAACGCATAGAAGACAAGGAACGTGCCGATTCGCTGAAAAAGCTCGCAAAAGAAGCATACATCGGTAAAACCGGGGATAATCTTTAAAAAAAGGTGAAGAATTTTGCAAAAAAACCAGCCCAAATGGCAGGATCAGCCGATAATGCAATAAACCCCTGCGGCACTTGAAAGAATCGTTTTTAATGGTTTGACAAAACTGCCGTAAGGAAATATAATGCATGTTAGGCACTTTTCCCAAGGATTGGACAAAGGAGTATGGGATGAAACAGGGTAGTTTCAGGGTATTAAGCTTGGCAATGGGCTTGATTCTCATGGCAGGGATAGCCGTATTTTCAGCTTTTGGGGATGAGAATACTGTAGATTATGCAGCGATAGTCATCGATACTTTCGATGGCAACACCAACCACGAATGGACTGTAGGCAGCAAAACCTATAGTTACGATTTTATCTGGAAGCTCGATGCCAGTAAATTCGCCACCAAAACCGAGGACGATGCGTTTCCCAAGCTGACGTATGTCCCTTCATGGCCTATGGCTGTTTTCGGGGCCAATAGGGACGGTAAGGATCTGAAAAGCATAGGCATCTGGGGCAAATTCGACCGCCGGGGCTATAACTGGGTGGATCTTTACCCGGCAACCGGGGAGGGCGACGACCAGGAAGCCTTCGAAATCCCCATACCGGGCAGGATTTCCTATCTCGATATGTGGGTATGGGGCGCAAACCTCAATTACTACCTCGAAGCCTATGTCAGGGATTATAACGGAGTGGTTCACAACATTTACGTGGGCAACATTGGGTTTCAGGGCTGGAAGAACATGAGGGTAGCTGTCCCCAACAATATCCGCCAGTCGAAGCGCATACTTCCCAGGCTTGCGGGGCTGACCTTCGTAAAATTCCGGATTTGGACCACCCCCCTCGAAAGGGTAGACAACTTCTATGTCTATATTGATCAGTTCAAGGTGTTAACCGATACCTTTGAATCCCTCTACGATGGCGATGAGCTGGCCGATCCTGAAAGGGTTCAGGAATTCTGGGCCAATAATTAAGGAGGCTTAAGGTGAAACGCTTATTAATCATATCAATATTCCTTCTGGCGGCCGGGTTTGTTTTCGCCCAGCAGTCCACAGAAGTTGGCTCTCCCGATGCCGACAGGATCGGGATTGATGCTGCCCAGCAGCTTCTCAAAGAAGTCTCGGTAGACAAGTTCGAAAAAGACGGCTACTGGAAGTCCACCATGTCCCCGGACGATGGCTATGTGACCACCAGGCTCTTTGCGGGCGGCCCTCTTGGCAAAGAACCCCTCAAAGACGAGGAAGGCCTGGACATTCCGGACAAATATGTCCTCGGTTCCAGGGTGGACTTTATCCACCGGGGCTATACCAGCTTCACCCTTTATCCTATCAGGCCCATCCCCATAGAGGGTATCACCAAGACCGTATCGGTTTGGGTAGTAGGCCGTAACTATAACCATGAACTCAAGCTCCTTCTGGAAGACTTTTTCGGCAGGCCCTATGAGCTCTACATAGGGAAGCTCAATTTCCAGGGCTGGAAAAAGCTCACTGTGGCCATTCCTCCCCAAGCCGAGGACGGCGTAAACGGCATAGTTCAGAGGAATTACCATTACAATAACCAGCTTGGTCTCAAGATCACGGGTTTCCGTATTGATGTGGATCCCTGGGAGGCTTACGGATCGTACTATATCTACCTCGACGACCTCAGGGCGGTGACGGATCTCTTCGCAGAAGACAGCCGCGATCCTGATGATATGCTGGACGCTTGGTAGAACACAAGATTTTTTGGCCCTAAAGGCGAATAAGAGGAAGAAGGATTATTTCTTTTTCCCTTTATTCGCCTTTTTTTTGCTTTTTTGGTAGAGATATGAGTTTCCCTGTTTTCCTATGCGGGTTACCAAACTCATGCGGGTCAGGGTGTAGAGGGTTTTTTGGGCCAGGGTCGTGTTTATTTTGGTTTTTTGGGCAAAATCCTTTACGGTGAAGGTGTCTTCCTCATCGTAGGGGATGAATCGGGCATAGTCCTTAATGGAAGAAAGGATGATAGAAGAGTGCCACGCGGACAGGGATTTGTCGGCTATGGTTGCTTTTTTGCGGCGCCAGGAGCCTTTTCCGTCGTCTATGCGTTTTTCGTTTATGTCTATGAGGGCCAACTCTATAGTCAGGTTCTTGACGAGCGGGAGTTCCGGGGCATAGAGGAGAACTTTGAAGATGTCCCAGGGGCTGCCTTTGCGGGGGCTTTTGCGGCTGCGGAGGCATGTGCCCTTGGTGTCATATAACTCTATGGTTTTCTGCAAAACTATGGGGTGGATAATGCGGAGTTTGTTTTTTTTGGCCAGGGCTTTGGCTTTTTCTTTGAGGGGGCCGAAACTTCCGGTCTGGACCTCGATGAGTTCGCCTTCTTCGGTCCTGGCATCGCAGACATAATCGCCTATGGGGGCTTCTGTTTGGCCCCCTTCGCCTCCATAGCGGAATTTGAGCATACGGTGAAGGCTCGATTCCTTTCGGGTGCCTATGCTATCTGCGGACATATTCCAGCAGTTCGTCGGCACTCATAAGCTCCAGAAAGTGACGGGTCTCGGTTCCCCCCTTGTAGTCCCTGGAGCTTACACGGGCGACTTTGAAGGCTATCATCTTATTGGTGGAAAGGGGCAGGGGCAGGGGGTTGCCGTTCACATCCACAATCTGGTTCAGCGAGAGCCTGCCTTGAACTTCCTGGGTGTCCCCTTCGGGGTAAACGATGAAATAATCTTCCATGAACATGGCAAAAGCATAGCCAAAGTTGCTTTTTGAGGCAAGGACCGCACGTGGCACGTACGGATCGGGCTTTGTTCTTTACGTCTGTATAGTAACAAGAAAAAAAACGTCTACTATTCATAATTTTTTCTGCTTCTTTCTCTTGACTACAAATTTAACTTAATGAATACTATAAAGTGTGTTGAATCGTGGTAAATCTTAGGGATTTATAGGAAAAGGTGGGAATGGAACTTAAGACCGGCACATATGAAAGCACTCTCGATGACAAAGGCCGGGTAAGTGTGCCTGCCCGCCTTAGGGAAAGGTATCCCGGCGAACTGGTCATCACCTGGGGTTTCCAGCCCTGCGCGTGGATAATGACTCCCGAAGTGTGGGAGAAGGTTTCCGGTAAGCTCATGGGTTCCGACGCTATTTCCGAAGACGAGGGGCACCTCCTTGAGTATCAGCACATTGTTCAGGCCCAGGTGGTGGAATTGGACAAGGCCGGGCGCATAGCAATACCTGCGACCATCAGGCGCTACGCCAAGCTGACCAAGGATTGCCTGGTGATTAGCGCGGAAAACCGCCTTGAAATCTGGGATGCTGAATACTTCTACACCTATCTTGAGGAAAACAAGCCGGTGATGCAAGAAGCCAGGAAGAAGATGGGTTCTTTAAGGCTCTTTAAATTGGACTAGGGAAAAAGGAAAGGATTGGATGGAAGCGGTACACACTCCGGTTCTGCTGGAGGAGACAGTCCAGTATCTCGGCCCCAGGAAAGACGGGGAACTCCTGGTCGATGCCTCCCAGGGCGAAGGAGGCCACAGCCTCGAATTCCTTTCGCGCTTTCCGGAGCTTAGGGTCATCGGGCTGGACGCTGATCCTGCCATACAGGAGATAGCCAGGGAACGGCTCAAGGGTTTCGGGGACAGGGTGCAGCTTTACAATTGCTGGTCCCATGCCTTTTTTGCCGAGTACCCTTCGGAGCTCAAGAGGCCCGACACTATCCTGATAGACCTGGGGGTGAGCCTCTTCCATTACGAGAAGGGCGGCAGGGGCTTCAGTTTCCGTTACGACGAGCCTTTGGACATGAGAATTGATACATCCACGGGCCTGAGCGCCGGGGAGCTTGTTTCCAGGCTTTCTGAAAAGGATCTGGCAGACCTTTTGTACAAAAACGCCGAGGAGCGGTATTCGCGGCGTATAGCCAAAGCCATTGCCGAAGCCAAGGCTGGCGGGGCTATTGCGAGTTCTGCGGTGCTTTCCGAGATAGTGGAGAGGGCTGTTCCTCCGGCCTATAGGCATGGGCCGGTGCATCCTGCCACAAAGACCTTCCAGGCTCTGCGGATTGCGGTCAATGGAGAGCTTTCCAAGCTGCCCGATTTGCTTGAAGGCGCTTTGAGGGTCCTTGAGCCAGGCGGAAGGCTGGGGGTGATAAGCTTTCATTCTCTGGAAGACAGGATTGTGAAAAACTTTTTTAGGGAGAAGAACAAAGACTGTATCTGTCCCCCGGAAGAGCCGATATGTAGGTGTGGAGGGCAACGAGTGGTAACTCTTCTCTCCCGTAAGGGTATTCCTCCCAGGGAGGAAGAAATCCGCATGAATCCGCCGTCCAGGAGCGCGAGACTCAGGGTCGCAGAAAAAATTTTAGACGAGGTTTGAAAAATGAAGCGGTATTGGCTTGTTTACTTTATTGTGCTCACTATCCCCCTTCTTCTGGGCTTGATCGCCTGGCAGTCTTCCCGGTATTCGGATCTGGAAAAGGAAGTCAGGACCCTTGAGGCAGTCCAGGAGGATTGGGTGGAGAGCAACAAGCGGCTGATTGCGGGGATAGCCGTTCTGTCTTCTTCCGAGAGGATAGAGAATATCGCCATTCACGATTTGAGGCTTGACAAAATTGAGCCTGAAGATGTCCTGCAAGTCAGGATAGCAAGGAAGTAGGGAGCAGGATCGATGGACCACCTTGAGACTTTTAGCGAATTGTCCCAGGCAATAGGAGCCCGTCTTTTCCCGGAAGAAATTCCGGCGGGAGGGAGGACAGGCTTCTCGTCGGTGGTTATCGATTCGCGGGCTGCGATTGAGGGATCGCTGTTTGTTTCCCTTGTCGGGGCCAGCCAGGACGGGCATCTTTACCTAGAGGATGCTTTTAAGGCCGGGGCGGCCGGGGCTATGGTGGCAAGGTCCAGGCTGGGCTTCGCATCCCTGGGCATTATGCGGATCGCTGAAAAATACTGCAGGACCCTGGTGATCGTGGATGATACGCTCAAGGGGCTTCAGGACGCTGCCCGTTCTTACCTTGCGAAATTCCCCAGGCTTCTTAAAATCGGCATTACCGGATCTTCGGGGAAAACCACCACCAAAGAAATTGCTGCTGCGATAATCGGCCGGGAAAAGAGGGTGATCATGAATAGCGGCAACCTCAATTCAGAGACGGGCCTTCCTTTGTCTGTTTTTCAGGTAAGAGAGGACCATGAAGTGGGGATTTTCGAAGCCGGCATGAACCGCAGGGGGGAGATTGCAGAACTCGCCAGTGTGCTTAATCCCGGCATTGCGATTATCACTAACATTGGTTCTGCCCATATCGGTATTCTCGGCAGCAAGAGGGCTATAGCTGAAGAGAAAAAAAATATTTTTTCACAATTCAAGGGCAATGGCATTGCCCTTATTCCTTCTGATGATGAATACCGTGATTTCCTCTCCGATGGAGTCAAAGGCAAAGTCCTTTACTACGGGGCTGACAGTTTTACTGAACTCCGGGGCATTGCAAGCCTTGGCCTTGACGGGACTGAAATCAATTGGGCGGGCGAAACATCCCGCTTCAGCCTGCCGGGAAATTTCAACTTGAAAAATGCCTTCGCGGCGATTGCCATTGCCCGTGAGGTTCATATAAGCGATGAAGCTATACGCAAGGGCCTCGAATCGGTAAAGCCCCTGTTCGGCAGGGGCGAAATAATCCAGGGTAGTACCACAGTAATACGGGATTGCTACAATTCAAACCCCGAAAGCCTCGAAGCTGCGGTGGAATTTTGCGACAGCATTGATTGGCCGGGGCGCAGGGTTTACGTTATTGGTTCCATGCTTGAGCTGGGGGAAACGTCAGAGGAAGCCCATCGTTGCATTGGGAAGGTTTTGGCTTCTTCGTTGGCGGAAAAAGTGTTTCTTTATGGTTCCGAAACAGAAACCGCAGCGGCAGTGTTGGCTTCCAGGGCATTTCCCTTTTTCCATACCGACAGGATGGAAGATCTTGAAGGGGCTCTGGAGAATTATCTGCGTCCGGGAGATTTGGTGCTTCTCAAAGGTTCAAGGGGCTGCGCCCTGGAACAGCTTACGGATATGCTTGCAGGAAAAGCTGAATGCTGCACCGCAGGGGGCATACATGTTTCTTGAATTTATCTACCCACTGGTGAAATTTTTCACCCCCCTGAATGTGTTTCAGTACCTCACCTTTAGAAGCGCTTATGCTGCCCTTACCACATTGCTCATATGCTTTATCTTCGGTCCCGGGATCATCGAGGCGTTGAAACGTCTTAAGGTAAACCAGTCTATCAGGGAAGACGGACCCGCGACTCACCTTAAAAAAAGCGGTACTCCTACCATGGGGGGTATTTTTATTATTCTTTCTGTCATTGTTTCCATGGTACTCTGGATGGATCTGGGAAGCGCAAAAGTTTGGCTTACCTTGGGCGCTTTTGGGGCTTTCGGCCTTATTGGTTTTATTGACGACTACCTGAAAGTTGCCAAACATAATTCTGACGGCCTTCCCGCATGGGCAAAACTTGCCGGCCAGTTTGCCATAGCAATAGCAGTAATGATAATACTCTATGCATCCGGCGGGGATACTGCCCTTTATATTCCTTTCTTCAAAAATGCCGTTATAGATTTGGGCGTGTTTTGGATACCCTTTGGGGTAATACTGATAGTTGGCGAATCAAACGCGGTGAATTTTTCTGATGGCCTTGACGGCCTATTGGCAGGATTACTGATACTTGTGTTTATTACCCTTACTATCCTTACGTATCTTTCGGGACGCACGGATTATTCCTCTTACCTGGGTATTCCTTATATAAAGGAAGCCGGAGAGCTTACAGTTTTCTGCCTTGCGGCTGTTGGGGCTTGCATAGGTTTTCTCTGGTTTAACGCCCACCCTGCCGATGTTTTTATGGGGGATGTGGGAAGCCTTTCCCTTGGCGGGGTGATTGCGGTTATTTCTCTTATCATTAAAAAAGAAATACTCATACTCATTATTGGCGGGGTTTTTGTCCTGGAGATCGCTTCGGTGGTCATACAGGTGGCTTCATATAAATTAAGGAAGAAGAGGGTGTTTAAAATGGCGCCCCTTCACCATCATTTTGAATTGTCCGGGTGGGCGGAGACCAAGGTGGTCATACGCTTCTGGATTTTAGGAGGGCTGTTTGCGATCATCGCGCTTTCAACGCTGAAGATCCAGTAACAGGAATGATATGAGTCAATTCGACACAGAAACAAGACATTTGAAGCAGCCTGCGGATCATATCCTCATTGCCAGCATACTGCTCCTCACGGGGCTGGGGCTTGTGACCCTCCATTCGTCTTCCTATGGTTTTGCAGAACGCTTCAAGGGCGATGGCCTGTATTTTTTCTCCCGCCAGATTGTTCTTGCCGCCGCAGGGTTGGTGCTTTTCTTTATTGCTTCCAATATGAAACTGGATCTCTTGAGAAAGATGATAGGGTTTCTGGTACTGGGAACAATTCTGCTCTGCATACTTACCTTTATCCCGGGCGTTGGGGTTTCCAAGAACGGCGCTTCCAGGTGGATACACTTTGGTTCTTTTACCTTTCAGCCTTCGGAATTGGTTAAGCTTGTGCTGCCCCTTTATCTGGCCCATTTATTTGATAAAAAAGGCGACGATATTGACCGGTTCTCCAAGGGCATACTTCCCCCGGTGATGATGACAACGCTTTTCGTTTTCCTCATTTATCTGCAAAACAATTTTTCTACCGCTATGTTTATTGTGCTTAACGTGCTCATCATTTTTTATTTTGCAGGGGTCAGGTTCAGGTATTTCTTTTCCGCTATAGTCATTCTTGCTCCAATATCCTTCCTCCTTATTGCTACCAAGGAGCACAGGTTCAGGAGGGTGATGAGCTTCTTCTTCCCCGAAATGGATCCTTTGGGGGCAGGCTACCAGGTACGGTCTTCGGTACGCTCGGTGAGTTCCGGGGGTTTCTGGGGCAAGGGCCTGGGCCTGGGGACAAGAAAAATCGCATCGGTCCCTGAAATTCATTCGGACTTTATTTTTTCAGCCTATGCCGAGGAATCGGGGTACCTGGGAATACTGCTTTTTGCGCTCCTTTTTGCGGTTTTTGCGTTCCGGGGTTATTCTTCGGCTATGGGGAACGAAAAGACTTTTCCAAGGCTTTTGGGCCTGGGACTGGTGACTATGGTGATTACACAGACCCTGCTTAATATCACGGTAGTGGCTGGATCTTTGCCCGCCACAGGTGTTCCCCTGCCTTTCTTTTCCGCCGGGGGATCTTCGCTCGCGACAACACTGATCATGGCAGGGTTAATTGTAAATATTTCAAAAACCCGGAATGTTCCTTCTTTTGCGGGAAATACTGCAAGGACGGAGGTGTAAAATGGCAGGGGAATATATGTACACTGAAGAGGCGGCAGCCCAGGCAGCGCCTTCCCGGCTTGAGAAGGGCCTAAAATGGTTCATACTCGCTGCCTGCATTGCGGTAGGCGCGGAACTGGTTTGGCTTTTGGGGATTACGCCCTTTATGCCTTTCTCCAAGGTCAATGTAAGCGCAGCGGAGGGCCTCAGCAGGGAAAGCCTTCTCGCTTATGCCGGTGTAAGCAGTCAGTCGTCGTTTATCTCGTTAAATGCGCGGACATCTGAAAAAGCCCTCAGGGCCCTGCCGCAGATAGAAAGCGCGTTTGTGTTCAAGCATTTCCCTGACAAGCTCGAAATAGTCCTCAAAGGCCGCGAGGCCGCAGCCGTTGCCTTTGCAAGCCTTAAGGGAAAGATGGTTCCGGTGTTTTTCGATTCCCATGGGATAATTTTCAGAATTGGCCATGAAGGAAAAGCGGATGCTTCCGCTGAACTGCCTGTGATCTCGGGCCTCGTGATAGAAGAGCCTTATCCGGGTATGAGGCTTCCTGCCATGTTCAATTCTTTGTTCCAGCAATTGGATACCCTGCGCATCAAGACGCCTGAACTTTTGGCTGCTGTTTCTGAAATAAAAATCAACCGCAAGTCCTTTGACGGTTTTGATTTAATACTCTATCCTATACATAAACAGATAAGGGTTCGCCTTTCGGAATTGAACCAGGATCTGCTCCGCTACACCCTCCTCATGGCGGATGTGTTGGCAGCAAGGGAACCTGGGATTAATTTTATTGATTTTCGCTCGGGAATGGCGTCATATACCTTAAAGGAGGCTTCCTCTGAGTAACGAAGACGTGATAGTCGGCCTGGACATAGGCACGACAAAAGTCTGCGCCGTAATTGGCGAGCGCAATGAAGAAACCGGAAAACTCGAAATAACCGGCGTCGGCGTTGCGCCTTCAACAGGGTTGAAAAAAGGCGTGGTGGTCAATATCGAAGCCACCCTCAAATCGATTTCATCTGCTGTCGAGGCTGCTGAAATGATGAGCGGCCGCGAGGTGAAATCCTGCTGGGCCGGCATAGGCGGAAGCCATATAGACGGCGTCAATTCCCGGGGCGTTGTGGCAGTTACAGGCCGCAACCGCGAGACCAGGGAAATTGGCAAAGAAGACGTGGACAGGGTTCTGGAAGCTGCCAGGGCTGTGGTAATCCCCATGGACAGGCAAATACTCGAAGTGATACCCCAAAATTATATTGTAGATGATCAGAAGGGCATAAAAGATCCCCTGGATATGATAGGCGTACGCCTTGAAGCCGAAGTGCATATTATCACCTGTTCTGTTACAGGGGGCCAAAATCTCATTAAGTGCGTTAACCGTGCTGGATTCAAGGTTAACGGGCTTTTGCTCCAGTCCCTTGCGGCAGGGCATGCAGTCCTTTCGGAAGAAGAAAAAGATTTGGGCGTAGCCCTCATAGATCTTGGAGGGGGTACTACCGATGTATTGGTTTACCTTGACGGTGCTCCCTATTCCAGCATTACTATTCCTGCCGGGGGCGCCCAGGTTTCGAGCGACATCTCCATACTGAAAAAGATTCCTTTTGATTATGCTGAAAAAATCAAAACCGAAGTGGGCTGCTGCTGGGCTCCTTTCCTTGAAGAAAACGGCGACATACTTATTCCCGGTGTCGGGGGCCGCCCACCCCAGCCTATACCCAGGATGGATATACTGGAAGTGATACAGCCCAGAATGGAAGAGATTTTCAAAATGGTAAAAGAAAAGCTCGGCAAGCTTCCCCTGAACAGGCCCCTGGGCGCAGGGATAGTGATTACCGGGGGAGGCGCCGAACTTTTAGGCGCGGCTGAATTAGCATCTCATATATTCCGCCTTCCTGTGCGGGTGGGCAAGCCCAGGCTTTCGGGAGGGCTTGTTGAAGAATGCCGGAGCCCTGCGTTTTCCACTGTTGTGGGCCTTGTTCTTGAAGGGTTTGACCGTGAAGGCGTTACTGTTTCGGGACCTGAAAGCCATCCCCGCGAAAAAAGCGAACCGGTGGTAGGAAAATTGATCGATTGGCTGAAAAGGGAATTTTTTTAAAACCCCAGGGAGGGGCAAAAACAAATAAAGTGATTTGGGAGGGGATGATGAACGTTGAAGTACTCGAAGAAATGGAAGCCCAGCAAAGGTTGGACGAACAGCCGGTAAAAATTGTAGTGGTGGGCACAGGCGGCGGCGGCGGAAATGCGATAAACGGCATGATACGCCGGGGCATTAAGGGTGTTAAGTTCATTGCTGTCAATACTGATAGCAGGGATCTTGTCAAGAACAGAGCGGACGTCAAACTCCAGATAGGCGCCAAGCTTACTTCGGGCAGGGGTGCGGGCGGAAAGCCTGAAATTGGGGAAAGAGCAGCCATCGAAAGCGAAGCCGAGATCCGCGACGTTTTTAAAGACGCCAATATGGTGTTTGTTACTGCGGGAATGGGCGGCGGTACCGGTACCGGTTCTGCCCCGGTTATTGCCCGCATCGCCAAAGGTCTGGGTGCCCTTACCGTTGGCGTAGTTACCAAACCTTTTGATTTTGAATTCGAGCACCGTATGAACCATGCAGAAGAGGGGATACTCAAACTCAGGGAAGCGGTGGATTCCCTCATTGTAATACCCAATCAAAGGCTATTGAATAATACTGACAGGGGCATTTCGATTCTCGACGCCTTTGCTACAGCTGACAATGTGCTTTTCCAGGGTGTGCAGGGTATTTCTGATATCATCATCGAAACCGGGATTATCAATATAGACTTTGCAGATGTAGAGGCGGTAATGAAAAATCAGGGCGACGCCCTTATGTCCATTGGGTACGGCGCGGGGGAGAACCGCGTTATGGACGCAATTTCGAGCGCCATGGACAATCCCCTTCTTGAAGAGACCCAGATTAAAGGTGCCAAGAAAATGCTCGTCAATGTCGCCGGAAACAGGAATCTTTCCATGGTGGAGTACAACGAAATAATTGGGCATATCACCAAAGATATTGATCCAAAAGCCGAAGTTTTTACCGGCCTTTATATCGATGACTCGATGGAAGACAGGATCAGGGTTACGGTTATTGCTGCAGGTTTTGGAAAATCATCTGATAAACCCGAGGCAGCAGTGTCCGAGATGGATAATGAACCCAAGGGGGAAACTGTAAGCCCGGAAGAATATGAAAGGTTTAGCGGCCAGGGCTCTGTTGAACCCAGCATACCATATCGCGGCGTCGGGGTCCTTCCTTATAGGGATTCGAAGTACGCAGATGACGACCTTGATATTCCCCCTATCATCCGCTATCACGATTTTACCAAGACAGCGGCAAATTAAGGAAGCCATGGATAAGCATGCCCTGCTGGAAAGCTACTATTCCCGGCTCATTGCCCTTGAACGCCGGGCCCCTCTCACCGCCGAAACCTATCGTTTCGAGATACGCCGTTTCCTCGACTGGGCGGAGAAAGAGAAGCTTTCGGTAGAGGATGCTGAATCCGCCATGGGAAAACCTTTGGAGTTTCCCGATGTAAACCGTTATCTGGATCACCGCCGCGCGGACGACGGCATAGATTCAAGATCGGTGGCAAAGGCAATTTCGGCACTGCGTTCTTTTTTTCGCTTCCTTGTGGATGAGAGAATCAGGAACGACAACTGCATTTCCCTTTTGGAGCTTCCCCACAAGAAAATGCGGCTTCCGGCGGTGCTGAAGAAGGGCGAAGCGGACAAGCTTCTGAGCCTTATTGACATCAGTACCCCCCTGGGTTTGCGGAACAGGGCGCTCTATGGACTCATCTATTCCGCAGGGCTTCGAATTTCTGAAGCGGTTTCCCTTAATATCCAGGATCTTGTTCTTGCCGAAGGGCTTGCACGGGTAAGGGGCAAAGGCGATAAAGAAAGGCTCGTGGTATATGGCCCGGATTCAATAATGTGGCTCAGGCGTTATATTGAA
Organism: Leadbettera azotonutricia ZAS-9; assembly: GCF_000214355.1. GTDB lineage: Bacteria > Spirochaetota > Spirochaetia > Treponematales > Breznakiellaceae > Leadbettera > Leadbettera azotonutricia. Next base: position 1,559,951 of record NC_015577.1, read on the forward strand.
GAAGTAAGGCCGCTGCTTTTAAAACAGCGCCACAGCTCCGCGCTTTTTGTAAGCGCCAGGGGAAAGAGGCTTTCGCGGAAAGGAATCTGGAAAAATTATGTTGCCCTGGCTGAGCAGGCAGGGATCAGCACCAAGCTCCATACCCTAAGGCACACTTTTGCTACTGAACTTCTCTCCGGCGGCGCCGATCTCCGCTCGGTGCAGGAACTCCTGGGCCATGCTGATTTATCCACCACCCAGATCTATACCCATGTGGACGTTTCCCTCCTCAGGGAAAGCCACCGCCGATTTCTTCCTAAACTAAAGGAATTGGGACATGAAAATTAAAAAAGAAGTTCTTGTAGGGCTGACAGTAATAGGAATAATCATCATTGGTTTTATCGTCCTGATTAATTTCCAGGCGAATAAGGGCAGGCGTGAATTGGCTTCCCGCATCATAAGCCTGGGAAACGGAGGCCCTCCTGAAACTATCGAGGGGCTTAAGGAAGCCATAACCGCCTATGAAAAGCAAATAGAGCTTTATGTGAAGGATGCTGCCCAGACCGGGGTTTATTGGAAGATTCTTGCCACCAGGCTTCAGGAAAAGGGCCTTCACAATGAAGCCCTCGAAGCCCTGGAGCATGCCATTTACTATAACCCCGAGGACGCTGTTCTTCATTACCTTACAGGTTTGTCCGCGGCCATTGTTGCAAAAACCCATCATAATTTTACAGGCATTGAAAATCCCGAAAGAGACAGGCTCTATGCCCTGGCTGAAGAAGCTTATCTCAGTTCGCTAAAGATAGATGAAAAGTATCTGCGGCCCCGTTATGCCCTGGGTGTTCTCTATGTGTTCGAACTTGACCGGCCCCAGGATGCAATTCCCCTTATGGAACGGTATCTCGATTTTTCAACCAACGATGTGGATGCTATGTTCGTACTGGCCCGGGCTTGTTTTGAAGTCAGCGATATGGAACGGTCGCTGGCACTTTATGATATGATTATTTCCGTTGCCAGGGATGAGGATAAAAGGCGGGAAGCCCAGAATAACAGGCAGGTGGTTATGGGGCGCCTTTATGGCTAACAGGGGGCTTCTGGATTTTATAATAGGCCGTATTCCCGGCCTCAAGGGGGAAGACGCAAAAAAACTTTCCCTTGAATTTGACTGCGAAAGGGATTTGACATTGCTTTCCCAAAGGGATCTGGAAGCGCGTCTTGGCCATAAATTGGGGCATGCGGCGTGGACTATGGCAGATATTTGCACCATGGCAGGGAAGGATGAAGCTGGCGCGCAGCAGAGGGGAATTTCGACAGTGGGCATAAGGGATGGAAGCTATCCGCCCCTGCTCAGGGAAATCTTCGATCCTCCGGCTCTGCTTTTTTACCGGGGAAAGCTTCCCGCTTCCGACAAGCCCATGGCGGCAGTGGTGGGTACGAGGCGGCCTTCGTCGGGGGCGGCAGCCCAGGCCTATTCCCTTGGCCGTGAATTGGGGAGTGCGGGGTTTCCTGTGGTTTCGGGCCTTGCCCTGGGGATTGACGCCCTGGCTCATAGGGGAAATATTGAAGGTGGGGCTTCGACTGTCGCGGTTCTGGGTTCAGGGCTCGACAATGTGTACCCCTCATCGAACCGGGGGCTTGCAAGGCGCATCCTTGAGGCAGGGGGCTGTCTCTTGAGCGAGTATCCTCCGGGAACCAAACCGATGAGGTGGAATTTTCCTGCCAGAAACCGTATCATTTCAGCTCTTGCCCGGGGAGTTGTGATAGTGGAGGCGCCGGAAAGATCAGGCGCCTTGATTACAGCAAGTTTTGCATTGGAACAGGGAAGGGATCTTTGGGTTGCTTCATCGGGGTTTAATTCCCTTTTGGGAAAGGGGACAGCCAAATTGGCCGAAGATGGGGCAAAGGTGATTGGCTCAGCCCGGGATATTTTGGATGAATGGGGTTTTATGAATGAAATCCCGGCGGATGACGCCCAGGGGCCTGCCCTTGCCGGAGATCTTGCCAGAAGTTTGAACATCAAATTGTGCTAAAATGAGGAACATTACATGGATGTAAAAGAAAAAAAGTGAAGAAAGAGAAGAAGCCGAAAAAAGAAAAAAAGTACCTTGAGAAGAAGACCCTGGTGATAGTGGAGTCTCCTGCCAAGGCTAAAACCATAGAAAAGTATCTGGGACCCAGCTATATAGTAAAGGCGTCCATGGGGCATCTCATTGACCTTCCCAAATCACGCCTTGCCATTGATGTGGAGAAAAATTTTGAGCCTGAATATATTACTGTCAGGGGAAGGGCAAAACTTTTAAAAGAACTCCAGGGGGATGCAAAAAAAGCTGAAACAGTGCTGCTGGCAAGCGATAATGACCGGGAAGGGGAGGCCATTGCCTGGCATCTCAGAAATGCCATCACCGCAAAGACAGACAAGGTTCCCATTCAGCGCATCAGTTTTAATGAGATCACCCCCCAGGCGATTAAAGACGCAGTCGCCCATCCCGCTGCCATTGATGAATTTAAAGTAAACGCCCAAAAGGCAAGGCGTGTTTTGGATCGCCTTGTGGGTTATAATCTTTCCCCTCTGCTCTGGAAAAAAGTGAAGAACGGGCTTTCGGCAGGAAGGGTGCAATCCGTAGCCCTGCGCCTTATCTGCGAAAGGGAAAAAGAAGTCGAATCTTTTATCCCTGAGGAATACTGGACCCTGGAAGCGGACTTCAAAGTCGGCAAGTCTTCTTATACAGCCCAGCTTGTTTCATGGAAGGATGCCAAGCCCGAGCTTAAAAGCGAAGCTGAAGTAAATGCCATTATCGATATTATCAAAAATGGCGAATGCGTGGTTTCCGATGTGCGGGAAACTGACAAATCTGTTAAGCCCAAGCCGCCCTTTACCACGTCCCAGCTTCAGCAGACTGCCGCAAACCGCCTGGGTTTTACCAGCAAGAAGACCATGCAAATAGCCCAGCAGCTTTACGAAGGCGTGAACATGGGGAGTTCCCGCATAGGCCTCATTACCTATATGCGCACCGATTCTGTGCGTATTTCCCAAACTGCTTTGGACGAAGTCCGCGAATGGATAGGAAAAAATTTCCCCAAGGAGCTCCCCGAAAAAATCGTGGAATATGCGGTCGGGAAAAAGGCCCAGGATGCCCATGAGGCCATACGCCCCACTTATGTTAGCTATGCTCCTGATGATGTGAAGGAACACCTTACCCGGGATCAGCTTCGCCTCTATTCGATAATCTGGGAACGTTTTGTGTCCAGCCAGATGAACAATGCCAAAACCAGGACTGTCAGCGCCGACATCAAGGCAGGTGACGGCATTTTCCGCATTGCGGGCACCAAGATCATCGAAAAAGGTTTTTACCAGGTGATGAAGGTTCTTTCGTCAAGGGACGAAAAAGGCAGCTCCTACCCTGCGCTTAAAAAGGGCGACAAGGTGAAGGTGGACGACTTCAGGCCCGAGCAGCATTTTACCCAGGGCCCTGCCCGTTTTACCGATGCTTCCATTGTGAAGACTCTGGAAGAAAAAGGCATTGGCCGTCCTTCGACATACGCCCCCATTATCTCGGTGCTTCTGGATCGCTACTACGTGGTGCGTTCCAACAAGCAGCTGGTTCCTACTGTTTTGGGAAGGCTTATCAACGATATGCTGGTGGATAATTTTCCCAATGTAGTGGACGCAGGCTTTACTGCCTCCATGGAAACCAAGCTCGACGAGGTAGAAGAGAATACAATAAATTGGCCCGATATGATCCGCGATTTCTGGGATCCCTTTATAGATCGGGTGGATGAAGTAGGGAAAAACCTTGAATCCCAAAAAGGTTCTTTGGACGAACCCACCGACAAAGTGTGCGAAAAATGCGGCAAGCCCATGATGAAAAAACTTGGCCGGTTCGGTTATTTCCTCGCCTGCTCGGGTTTCCCCGAGTGCCGCAACACCAAATCCATACCTCTTGCAAAATGCCCCAAGTGCGGGGGTGATGTGGTTGCCCGCAAAACCAAGGGCAGGGGCAAGGAATTCTACGGCTGCACCAATTACCCAGACTGCGATTTTATCAGCCATTTTAAACCTTTAAATCAGGTTTGCCCAAAATGCGGCCAGTTCATGGTCGAAAAATACGACAAGAAGAACGGCAACCATAAAGCCTGCATCAATCCTGAGTGCGATTATCTCCATTCCAGTGAGGAAGAAGAAGAAAAATGACAATTTTAACCGAGAAAATACAGGAATACCTCGATTATCTCAGGGTTGTGCGCGGCGTGTCCGAGCGCACCCTCAAGGCATACAACAATGATCTTGAGCATTTTTCCGCATATTGCTCCAATCACGGTTTTATTCCCGAAACTGCCGATCCCCAGGGGGTACGTCTTTTCATCTCAGACTTAAGCGCTGAAGGCATTGCCTCGGTAAGCGTGAACCGCGCCCTTTCCTCCATCAGGGGTTTTTACCGCTACCTGGTGCGCTTTGGCTACAGAACAGATGATCCTGCGGATCTTCTTCGAAACCTTAAAACTCCCAGGACACTGCCGGCCTTCCTCTTTGAAACAGAGATGGCACAGTTCTCGGAGCTTCCCGATACTGCCGGCATTCTGTGGCCCGAAAGGGACAAGGCAGTAATACTCACCATGTATTCAGGGGGGCTTCGTATTTCAGAATTGGTTGAACTGTCGCTAAAAACCATGGAACGGGATCTGTCAGGAGCGCGCATTATAGGCAAGGGCGATAAAGAAAGGACGGTCTTTTTCTCTGATGAAGCCAAAGAGGCTCTTGCATCTTACCTTCCGGTGCGTAAAGCGCGTATAAAGGCTGAACACCCCACAGACCGTCTCTTTGTAAACCGCAAAGGGGAACCTATCTCAATTCCCGGTATACGCTGGATTATCGGCAAATATGCGGAACGTTCCGGGCTGGGTAAAAATATACACCCTCATTCCCTACGCCACAGTTTCGCTACCCATCTTGTAAATTCGGGCTGCGATGTAAGGGTAGTACAGGAACTGCTGGGCCATGCCAGTATTAGTACTACACAGCGTTACACTCACGTAGATACTGAGCGTTTAAAGAAAGTATATGCAAAGGCGCATTCACAGGGGAGAAAAAAACAATGAGCAAAGAAAGAGCAAAGATACGCAGTACCACTGTTCTTGCTGTCCGGCGTGACGGCAAAGTGGCCATGGCAGGGGATGGCCAGGTTACCATGGGCGAAACAGTGATGAAGAACAACGCAAAAAAAGTGCGCCGCCTCATGGATGGAAAAGTCCTTTGCGGTTTTGCAGGGGCCACTGCCGACGCATTTACCCTTTTTGACCGTTTCGAGGCCAAGCTTAAGGAATATTCGGGCGATCTTGCCAGGGCTGCTGTCGAGCTTGCCCGGGACTGGCGCACCGACAGGGCCCTGAGGCGCCTCGAAGCCCTGCTCCTTGTGGCGGACATACACAAGACCCTGCTTATCTCGGGCACAGGGGATGTGATAGAGCCTGCTGAAGATGCTTTGGCTATAGGTTCAGGCGGCAACTACGCCTACGCCGCCGCCCTGGCTTATCTCGACGGCTCGAAACTTTCGGCAAAGGAAATTGCTGAGAAAAGCCTTAAAATCGCGGGCAGCATCTGTATCTATACCAACGGGCAGATCACCCTGGAAGAATTGGAAGCTTAGGAGTTTTTAATGGAAGAGAAGAATACAGCCGAAAACAGCGAAATCAACAAAAATCTGGATAAGCTAACTCCCAGGGAAATTGTGCTTGAACTGGATAAGTACATCGTAGGCCAGAAGAAAGCCAAGCGGGCAGTGGCGGTAGCCTTGCGAAACCGCATACGCCGCCTCAAAATAAGCGCGGAAATGCGCGAGGATGTGACCCCCAAAAATATCCTCATGATTGGCCCTACAGGTGTCGGCAAAACTGAAATCGCCCGCCGCCTTGCGCGGCTTGCCAATTCGCCATTCATCAAAGTGGAAGCCACCAAGTACACAGAAGTAGGCTATGTGGGCCGGGACGTGGAATCCATGATCCGGGATCTTATGGCAGCCGGTGTCCAGATGGTAAAGCAGGAGATGCAGGAGACTGTTACCACAGAAGCTGCAAAAAGAGCCGAAGACGCCCTGCTGGATCTCCTCCTTCCGGGTACGGGCAAGAAGCCCAAGGCCGAAAAGCCCCAGCCGGTTGTCAAGCCCATGGGCAGTTTTTCAATCCCCAATGGCAACGGGGGGCCGGGGCCTTCGTTCATGGGCACTGCCATTCAAATTGGAATCCCTGTGAACCGCACTCAGGAGGATGCAATCGAGCCTCCCGAAGAAGTTCCCTCCGGGGAAAATGCCCAAAGCGCTGAAAAGGAAAGCCCCAATAAGGCAGGTTCGGAAACCCGTGAAAAATTCCGCGCCATGCTCAGGGACGGGAAACTCGAAGACAAGACCGTGGAGATCACCGTAAACCAGAACCCCCAGTTCCCTGCCTTCGAAATGATGGGTGGCGGCATGGAGGACATCGAATCCAGCCTTTCGGGGATAGCCGGGTTTTTCGGCGGCAACAAGAAAAAGAAAGTTGTCACCGTCAAAAGGGCCAGGGAGATACTCATTGCCGAGGAGTCTGAAAAACTCATCGACAGAGACAGGGTGAGCGACGAAGCCCGCCAGAGGGTGGAAGAGACCGGCATAGTTTTCATCGACGAAATTGACAAGATCGCAGTCAAGGGCGACAGGGGCGGCGGCCCCGATGTATCCCGGGAAGGCGTGCAGCGGGACATTCTCCCCATAGTTGAAGGGGCCACGGTGAACACCAAATGGGGGCCTGTCAACACGGACCACATACTTTTTGTGGCTGCCGGAGCTTTCAATATTGCCAAGCCTTCGGATCTCATCCCCGAGCTTCAGGGGCGCTTCCCCCTTCGGGTGGAGCTGGATTCCTTGGGCAAGGATGATTTCCTCCGCATCCTCACGGAACCCAAAAATGCCCTCACCAAGCAGTATGTGGAGCTTTTGGCCACAGAAAACGTGGAGATCGAGTTCACTCCGGAGGCAGTGGAGCATCTTGCAGCCCTGGCCGCAGAGGTCAATACAAGGCTCGAAAACATAGGCGCCAGACGTCTCCATACGATAATGGAGGCTCTTTTGGAAGAACTTTCCTTCGAGGCTCCTGATATTGCCCCTGCAAAGGTGCCAATAACCGTGGAATATGTAAACGAAAAGCTCTCAAGCCTCGTAAAAGACCAGGATTTGGGGAGGTATATCCTGTGAGATTAAACTCAGCCCGGGAAATGCCGATGATTGAAGATGGGAGAATGCAATGATCGTAAACAACAGCTTTTCTAAAACCGTAGACCTGCTTCACCGGGGCATGGACGCAAGTTCCATCCGGGGAGCCGTGATCGCCAACAATATAGCCAACGCAGGGGTGCCCAACTTCAAGCGATCCAATGTGAATTTTGAGAGCGAGCTTAAACGGGCATTGGACACGGAAAAGCAGAAGCCCGCCCTGGAGCTGCGCCTGACCAATCCCAAACACATTTCCGATTGGGAACCCAGGAACTACCAGGATGTTGATGTAAGGCGGGTGCTGGATTATGTAACCACCGAGAACGCCAACGGCAACAATGTGAACGCCGAAGAGGAATTCAACCTGGCCCTGGAAAACCAGCTCAGGTACATGCTCATGGCCAATGCAACGACCTTCGAGTTCAGCCAGATCAATATGGTATTAAGGGGATAGTAAACTATGGGACTTTTTACATCGATTAACATAGCTTCTTCGGGAATGTCGGCCGAAAGAACCAGAGCCGATGTCATCGCCGATAACATCGCCAACGCTTCCACCACCCGCACTGCGGAAGGCGGCCCCTACAGGAGGAGCCGCGTCGTGATGCGCCCCAGGGTGGACAGCCCTTACTGGCGTTCGCCTTTCCTGCCCGAAGGCATGGACAACGGCATAGGCCAGGGTGTTAGGGTCGCGGAGATTCAAAAGGATTATGCCGCCGAGAACAAGCTTGTGTATGATCCTACACACCCTGACGCCATCACGACCGGGCCCAGGCAGGGTTACGTGGAGATGCCCAATGTGGACATCGTTACGGAAATGGTGGATATGATTGCCGCTTCACGGGCTTATGAAGCCAATGCATCCATTATTGAAGGCGCCAAGTCCATGTTTACACGGGCTTTGGAAATTGGAAACAGGTAGCTAATTAATTCTTTTGGGAGGGAATTATGACCATATACAGACCTGAATTGACGGGCTTGGGCAAAATGCCGGATCTGCCCCTTAAAGTGACTCACCCGTACCACATGGTTTCCGAGTCGGAAGATTTTCTTGCGGAAGGGGGAAAAATTTCCAACCTGGGAAAACAAATCGGCGCGGAAGCAGTAATACGCTCGGGCACTTTCGAAGACGCTATGCTTGGCGCCCTGGACAAGGTGAGCGCCGCCCAGCAGTTTTCGTCGGACCTTGCCCAGCGGGCCATAATCGATCCTGATTCTGTGGATATCCATGACATCACCATAGCCCAGGCAGAAGCGAGCATGTCTTTGAACATAACAAGAAACGTTTTGAACCGTATCGTTCAAAGCTGGAAAGATATAATAAATACGAGGTAATAGACAACTATTGCCTATTCTTTGGGAGGGGAATATGGATTGGCTTAGAAAGATTCTTACACAGGTTGGAAGCCTTTGGGGCAAATGGTCTTTGGTTCAGAAGATCATACTCGTGGGCATAGTCGCTGTCGTTGGCATAGGGATTGCAGCCATGGTATCGGTGTCTTCAACGCCCACCATGGTGTCTGTAATAGACGCGCCCATCAGGGATGAAGCTGCCAGGGACAGGATCCTCACCAGGATCAACGAAGAAGGGATAAAGGCAACTGTTACCGCCGCAGGGGTGGTTCAGGTCGCTGATGACAAGACCGCGCAGAGAATACGAGGCATACTCATCAGGGAAGACCTTATCCCCCAGGGAACAGACCCCTGGGCCATCTTCGACAGGGAACGCTGGACCATCACCGACTTTGAAAGGAATGTAAATCTCCAGCGGGCCATCAGGCAAATGGTAACCGATCATATCCAGGCCCTGGATGATGTAGACAGGGCCGATGTTACCATTGTCCTTCCCAAGGATGAGCTTTTCCTGTCGGAACAAAATCCGGTAACTGCCAGTGTTATTATTACTCCCAAGCCGGGCAGCGATATTATACAAAACCGCAAAAAAATTGAGGGAGTACAAAAACTCCTCAAGTTCGCTATTGAAGGCCTTAAAGATGATAATATCACTATTACCGATCAGACAGGATTAATACTGAATGATTTTGCAGGCCTTGCGGAATGGGACAGGCTTACCCGCATAGAACGGGAAAATAAAATGATACGCACCCTGGAAACCCAGTACCGGGCCGTCGTGCTTCAGTCTTTGCAAAAAACATTTACCGACGACAGGGTGAGGGATCTCAATCTCAAGATAGATATGGATATGTCCCAGAAAGCCATAGCCACCGAAGAATTTTTCCCCATCACCATAAAGCCACGTACCCCTGGATCTCCTTATGACGATTCCCAGCTTGTGGAATCCATCAAACGCTCGGAAGCCACTTCTTCCACCAAATGGGCAGGCACGGGTTTCAACCCCGAAGGGCCCGCAGGCGTGGAAGGCCAGACCCCTCCCGCCTATAAGGATATGTCCAACCTCTACGGGAAAGTGGAACAGGAAACTGCCAAAATCAACAACGAGATCAACAGCCGCAAGACCCAGGAAGAACGCAGCCCCAGCATAGACCGGGTGACAGTGTCCGTGAATATCGACGGAACCTGGAAATGGAAGTATGATGAAAAACGCAACCCCGTGATCGCGGCGGATGGTTCCATAGAGCGGGAATATACCCCGGTGGCCCCTGAAATTCTCAGGGCTGCCCAGAGCCTGGTTCAGAATTCCGTAGGATACAGCGCAGCCAGGGGTGACAATGTAACGGTACAGAACATACAGTTCGACCGTTCCAAACAGTTCCAGGACGAGGACGCTGCATACTTCAGGCAAAAGCAGATGCAGACCACTATTATGGTCTTCCTCTCGGGGCTGGCAATACTGCTCATCGCGTTCATCCTGTTCAGGACTATCTCCAGGGAGATAGAACGCAGGCGGAGGCTTGAAGCTGAAGAAAGGGCCCGGCGCGAGGAAGCCCTTCGCCAGCAGGCACTTATGCAGGCGGAAGAAGAAGGGATGGATGTGTCCATCTCTGTGGAAGAGAGGACCCGCATGGAACTTCTGGAAAGCGTGGCCAATATGGCCAAAGAACATCCCGAAGATGTGGCCCAGCTCATCCGTACCTGGCTTTTGGAGGAATAAAGAATGGCGAAATTAGCGCCCGGCTCTACGACATCCGCATCAGGCGGAAAGGGCAAAAAAGGGAAAAATGAATATACTGGCCGGCAAAAAGCGGCCATATTCCTCGTTACCATAGGATCTGAAATCTCTGCCGAGATTTTCAAGTATCTGCGGGAAGATGAAATTGAAACCCTCACCTTCGAAATTGCCCGGCTTGAAACCATAGATTCAGAACAGAAGGACGCCATCCTGCAGGAGTTCCAGGAGCTCATGATGGCGAACCAGTTCATCTCCACAGGCGGTATCGACTATGCCAGGGAGCTGCTGGAAAAATCATTGGGCAGCCAGAAAGCAATAGACATCATCAACCGCCTTACTTCGAGCCTTCAGGTGCGGCCCTTCGATTTTATACGCCGTACCGATCCGGCTCATCTTTTGAACTTTATCCAGCAGGAACATCCCCAGACCATTGCGCTTATTCTTGCCTATCTGGAACCCAACAAGGCGTCCGTTATTTTGCAGAACCTTCCCCACGAAGTGCAGAGCGATGTGGCCCGCAGAATTGCTACCATGGATCGTACCAGCCCCGAAGTTCTCCGCGAAGTTGAACGGGTGCTGGAGAAGAAGCTTTCCACCCTGTCCAGCGAAGACTACACCACAGCCGGCGGCGTCGAGAGCATCGTCGAGATTCTCAACCTTGTTGACCGTGCTTCGGAAAAGCAGATCATCGAAGCCCTGGAAGACGAAGACCCCGAACTTGCGGAAGAGATCAAGAAGCGCATGTTCGTGTTCGAAGACATCGTCATGCTGGATGACCGGGCCATACAGAAGGTTATGCGGGAAGTGGATTCCCAGGAACTTGCCAAAGCCCTCAAGAGCGTGGACACCGAAGTGCAGGACAAGATTTTCAGGAATATGTCCAAACGCGCGGCGGGTATGCTCAAGGAAGATATGGAGTACATGGGCCCTGTACGTTTGAAAGACGTAGAAGAAGCCCAGCAGAAGATAGTCTCCATTATCAGGCACCTGGAGGACACCGGCGAAATCGTGGTCGCAAGATCCGGCGAAGACGAACTTGTAGTATAAGGAAAAAAACATGGCGAAAGCGGTTTATAGGCCCGGGGAGCTGGAGCTCCTGGATAAAAAAATTATTCTCGATCCTCCCACCTCCTTTCCGGAACTGGCCCATTTGGCGCCGGTGGAGGAGGATCTCGAAGAGATCCCTGAAGAGATCGATGAATATTCGGGCCCTACCGCCGACGATCTGCGCCGCGAGGCCGAAGCCTTCAAGGAACAATGGGAGTCCGAAAAGGAAGCCATGGTACGATCCGCCAGAGTCGAGGCCGACAGGATCATCAAAGAAGCCGAAGAGGCTGCTTTTAAGGAAGTTAAGCGTAAAACTGACGAGGCCCAATCGCTTAAACGCCAGGCCCAGGACGAAGCAGATAAAATCGTCGCCGAAGCCAATGAAAAGGCCCGCCAAATCGAAACCGATTCCCGTGCTGCCTTTGAAGCAGAAAGAAAAGAAGCCGAGGAGCGGGGCAGGGAAGCGGGCAGGGAAACAGGGTTCTCCGAGGGCAAAGCAGAAGTTGAACGCCTTGTGCAGCGTACTCAAACAGTGCTCGAACGGGCCCAGGATAAACGCGCAGAAATACTTGCGGAATCGGAACAGGAAATTATAGACCTGGTGCTCCTCATTACCCGGAAAGTAGTAAAAGTAATAACTGAAAACCAGCGCAATGTGATCATCTCCAATGTGGTGCAGGCCCTGCGCAAAGTCAAAGGCAGGGGCAATATCATTATCAAGGTGAACATGGCGGATGTAAAACTTTCTACTGATCATATCAAAGACTTTATTGCAATGGTGGAAGGCGCAAAGTCCATCCAGGTAGTGGAAGATTCCACGGTAGATCAGGGAGGCTGCATCATCGAAACTGACTTCGGTGAAATCGACGCCAGGATTTCGAGCCAGCTTGCGGAACTCGAAACCAAGATCCTCGAAATTTCCCCCATCAAGGCCAAAGCAAAAACCCAGGCTATTAACGAAGGAGCATAAGCCATGCCAGCCCTTATGGAAATTGGACACTCCGCCGAGATCCGCCAGGATCGCGGTTTCCCTCCGGATATAATAAAAAAATACCTCGAAACTACCGAAAGCATCGACCCCATTAAATGCATAGGCCGCATCAGCAAAGTCCAGGGCCTTCTTATAGAAAGCCGGGGCCCCCAGGCTATCATAGGCGAAATATGCCGCATCGAAGCGCCGAAAGGCGCAGGTCTCATACGGGCGGAAGTGGTGGGCCTTAGGGGCGACACAGTCCAGCTCATGGCATACGATGAAACCGACGGCCTTGAGATAGGCGCCAGGGTAGTCGCGTCAGGTACGCGCCTTGAAGTGGCTGTTTCCAACAAACTCCTTGGCCGTGTCCTCGATCCCCTTGGGCATCCGGTTGATGGCAAGGGCAATATCGAATCCCCGGTGCATTATCCGGCCCTTGCCAATCCTCCTGACCCTTTGAAGCGCAGGCGCATCACCGAGCGCATCAGTACCGGCGTGCGCGCAATTGATGGTATGCTCGCGGTGGGCCGGGGCCAGCGGCTTGGCATTTTTGCAGGTACCGGTGTTGGCAAGTCCACACTCCTTGGCATGATTGCCAGAAACACTAACGCTGATGTCAATGTCATTGCCCTGATCGGCGAACGGGGCAGGGAAGTGAACGATTTTATCGAAAACGATCTTGGCCCCAACGGCCTGGCCCGCAGCGTCATTGTGGTAACCCCTTCCAATTCTCCTCCCCTGGCGCGGCTTCGCGGGGCTTATACAGCTACCGCAGTGGCCGAATATTTTAGGGATCAGGGCCTGGATGTGATGCTCCTCTTTGACTCCGTAACCCGCTTTGCCAGGGCCCAGCGTGAAATAGGCCTTGCCACAGGCGAGCCCCCCGCAACCCGGGGCTTTCCCCCCTCCATGTTTGATTCCATGCCCAAGCTCCTTGAACGCTGCGGTACTTCGGACCGGGGAACCATCACGGGCTTTTATACCATACTGGTAGACGGCGATGACATGGACGAGCCTGTCGCGGACACCGTGCGGGGCATACTGGACGGGCATATTGTCCTGTCCCGCAGCCTTGCGCAGCGTTACCATTACCCGGCCATCGATATCCTTAACAGCATTTCCCGTCTTTCGACTGCGGTGTCTGGGTCCGAAACCAAAAAAGCAGTGGGAATTATCCGCCGCCTCATGGCCGATTATGCTGATTCCGAGGATCTTATCAATGTGGGCGCTTACAAACAGGGATCAAATCCAAAAATAGACGAGGCCATAGCCAAGCGTGACGCCCTTGAGAATTTTTTCATTCAGAATGTGGATGATAAGTCTTCCATAGTTGACACCCTCAATGCATTGGGAAAAATCGCCGGTGTTGAAATCCCCGAAAGCGAAATGGAAGTGTTCCTGCCCAAGATGGTTTTTTCGATGAATAACAATGAAGACGCGGAATTCCAGGGCAATGCATGAAGCGCTTTTCATTTAACCTTGAAAAAGTCCTGACCCTCCGCAAATTCGCCGAACAGGAAGCGAAGATTGAATTAGGCAGGGCAGTGGGTGTGCTTTCGGAAATCGAGAGGCATATTGTCTCTGTCGCTCAAGAACGGTTTATTGCAGCCAGTAATCAATTCTCCCCCGAAAACAGCGCAGCCATGATCCAGCAGTATATGTTCTATTTACTCAGGCTGGACGCAACAAGGGATCAGCTTTTAAAGGATGCCGCCCAGGCCGAATTGAAAGTTGAGCAGGCCCGTGAAGTTTTCCTGGAAGCTTCCCGGGATCGTAAAGTCCTGGACAAGCTTAAAGAAAAACGCGCAGCGGAATACCGCAAAGAAATGCTCGATGCGGAAGGCAAGGCCCTCGACGATATAGCCTCGGGAAGGCTGGCGAGACAGCTTGCGGATGCTTAGGGGTAAATTTAAGGCAAGCCTCAGGGCATGTTGATTTTGTATGCGCCGGCCTGCTTCACTCCCTTAATACTTGAATTCGCTGTCCCCGATAAACTCCCGCAGGATGCTCTGCCCCGGCACATACTGGGGCGGTATGGGCGTAAAGTTTTCGAGGAACGAGAGGAGCCGCATGGCTTCCGAGTATTCCTTTTGGCCGGGCTTTACCGAATGGAGCAATGGCTCGGCGTAGAATTTCAGTACTGCAAGTTCGTAATCCAAAGCCGAATTGAAGGCTGCGTCCGCGTGATTCTGGAACGGGAAAATATGCTTCTTTTCGCCCCGCTGAACAGAATGCCACATCTGGAACGTGCGCTCCGCGCCGGCGCCCCGGAATTGGTTGTCCCTTACCATGCGGCGGATCAGGCGGTTGTCGCTTGTGGGAATGCGGTTGTGGTCGTCAAGGTTAAGCTGGGTCAGGGCCGAGACATAAAGCTTGAATTTGGTTTCCCGTTTTATCTGTGGGGTAAGGGCATCGTTGAGTCCGTGTATGCCTTCGATGACAAGCATGGTCCGCCTTCCCAGGCGTATTTTCCTGCCCCCTGTTTCCTTGCGCCTTCCCGATTTAAAGTCGAAGACAGGCAGGGTGATTTCTTCCCCCGCAAGGCAGGCCAGAAGCTGTTCATTGAGGTAGGGGATGTCCAGCGCTTCCAGGCACTCGTAGTCGGGTTCGCCCTTTTCGTCCAGGGGGGTCTTGTCGGTCCCTACATAATAGTCGTCCAGGGAAATGGCAATGGGCTCTATGCCCATTACTTTGAGGGCAATGGAAAGCCGCTTGGCAGTGGTGGTCTTGCCGGAGCTTGACGGGCCTGCTATGAGGACAGCCCTGACAATGTCTTTTCTCTCGTAGATCCTGTCGGCGATCTCGGCAAGCTTTTTTTCCTGGAAAGCTTCGGCAATGCGGATATATTCCCTGATGCCTCTTTCGGCGATCAATCTGTTGAGCTGCCCTACAGAGTGGACACCGACAATGCGGCCCCACTTTTTATATTCGTTGTAGACATTGAAAATTTTTGGGCTGTCCTCAAAGGGCTCTATCCTTGAACCCTCGCCTGTGGCGGGGAAACGGAGGAGGAAGCCTTCCTGGTATGCCATGAGTTCAAAGGCTTTAAGGAGGCCTGTCCCCGGCACAAGGGGCGCAATATAAAGATCGATAAAATCTTTGCACTGGTTCACCATTACTTTTGATTCGTTCCTGCCCTCAAGGAGCAGGGCTGTGTCGTTCTGGCGTTTGTTCCTAAAATGCTCAAGGGCATCGGCATAGGCCATATAATGGCAGGAGATAGGCAGATCCTCTTTTGCCAAATCTTTCATTCTGTTTTCGAGGTTTTTAACTTCATCAATGCCGGGCTGCTTGCCCTCGTTAAAAGTATAATAAAAGCTGTGTCCCAGTGAATGTCCTACATAGAGGCTGCGTTCCGGGAAGAGCTCCCGGGCAGCTACTGCCAAAAGAAACGCCAGGGAGCGGCGGTAAAGGGCGACCCCCTCGTTTTCTTCCAGAAGCACAGGCTCAAGTACCGCGTTTGTTTCGAGCCTTGCCCTTAAGGGAAGAATTTCGTTATTGGCCTTAACAGCAACCAAAGGCCCTGAAAGCACACCGAATTGGGAAACCAGATCTTCAACAGGAACCCCATAAGGGCAGCTTATAATCTTGTCGTCTGAGCCAGAACTTCTGATGCGTATTTCCAAATCCTGCATGGTAACCCCTTTAGTGTATTGTTTTACAGATCCCCTAAGTAATTCTTAATCAATTCAAGCTTGAGGGATCTCAGCCTGCTTGAGATGGACACTTTGTAAATATGGGGATTGAGCAAACGCTTGTAACTTTGATCCAGCGAATCAAGCCCTTTGCGCACATTGGCGCGTATATCGTACAGCGAAGGCTCTTCGCCTATTGTCTTGCCCTTTTCAAGCCGCTTCCTGAGCAGCGGCTCGGCGCTTCCCTCGACTGTGTGGGAAAAGTGCCGGTAGTCGGACGCGGGATGCCAGAAGGAATAGGTTTTCCCTTTTTCGATCAGGTCTGGCGCTTCCCCTTCTTCAAGGGTGAGCACATCCGCAATGCATAAGCCCTGTTTGTCGTAAATACGCCAAACCTGCTTGATCCCGGGGTTGGTGGTTTTTTCGGGGTTGTCAGAAAATTTAATCGCGGCTTCGAGAATGCCTTGCTTGTTCTGTCGCGCCGCCAATTTATAAACACCCGGGAAAGCAGCCTCGCTGCCCCCTGTAACCATTTGGGTTCCCACGCCCCATACATTGATAGGCGCTTTTGCATCGGTGAGGGTCTGTATAATGGATTCGTCCAGATCATTGGAAACAGAAATTGCCGCGTCCGGAAAGCCTGCCGCATCGAGCGCTTTGCGCACTTCTACCGACAGGTAGTGAATGTCCCCTGAATCAAGGCGCACGCCGAAATTCTTTCCTTTGGCTGCCAGCTTCTTTCCCACTTTTATGGCATTCAGGACGCCGCTCTTTAAGGTGTCGTAGGTGTCGATGAGGAAAATGGTTTTGTCCGGATAAATATCGGCGTAAGCCTGGAAGGATTCTTCCTCGCTGGGAAAGGCCATGATCCAGGAATGGGCCATAGTCCCCAAAACGGGGATGCCGAATTCCCTGCCCGCCAACACATTGGAAGTACCTACCGCCCCACCTATGTAGGCTGCCCTCGAAGCAGAGACCGCTCCGTCAGGCCCTTGCGCCCTGCGGAGGCCGAATTCCATGACAGAGCCTTTTCCCGAGGCAAGCCAAACACGGGCGGTTTTTGTGGCAATCAAACTCTGGAAATTCACGGTATTGAGAATAAGGCCCTCAATGATTTGGCATTCTATGAGGCCCCCGTCCACCCTGATAAGAGGTTCGTGGGGGAAGACGGCAGAACCTTCGTTTATTGCCCATAGATCCCCTTCAAAATGAAATTCTTTGAGGTATCCCAGAAAAGCCTCTTCAAATAACCCGAGGCTTCTTAAGTAGTTTATGTCCTCTTCGGAATAGGAATAGTCCTTGAGCTTTTTCAAAAGCGAGCCAATGCCTGCGAAAATCGAAAAGCCCCCTCCAAATGGATTGCGGCGGAAAAACATTTCGAACACAGCCCTGGTGTCCATTTTCTTTTTCCAATAACCCTGGGCCATGGTGAGCGAATAAAAGTCCGTAAACAGCGCCGATGTATGGGTCATAGTATTTCTTTTGAATCAAAGATGAGGACGTCCGCGGCTTCAAGGGATTTGAAAGCCCCTTCTATGGAACCTTCGGGATATCCAACCCCCCTGACCGCATCCCTTAAAACGATAGTATGAAAGTTCAGCCTGGCTGCATCCAAAGCGCTGTAAAGCACGCAATAGTCGGTCGCAAGCCCGCCTATGACTACAGTTTTTATGCCCAGGTTTTTCAGGAACCCTTCAAGGCCTGTGGAAGTTTCTTGGTCATTTTCAAAAAATGCCGAATAGGAATCGAGGCTTTCCCTAAAACCCTTGCGCAGTATGAGGCTGACAGGCGATAAATCCAATTCTTTATGGAAGCATGCGCCTGCGCTGCCCTGCACGCAATGTGCCGGCCAAAGCAACTGCCCTTTAGTTTCAGGGAGGTCAATGCTATCGCCGGGCTTTTTTCCCGTATGGGAAGCCGCAAATGATACATGGTTTTCAGGGTGCCAGTCCTGGGTAGCGACGACATGCCCGCTATGAGAGGCGAACAATCCGGCCAGATTGTTAAGGGGCTTTACCACTTCATTGCCCTGGGCCACTGCCAAAGCTCCGCCGGGGCAGAAGTCGTTCTGCACATCAATTTCGATGAGAACCGAAGCTGAAAAATCAATATTCATGCCATACCTCAATATCACATAGTATAGCCGGAAACCTGTGTTTTACAAGAGCGGCTCCTTTCGGAGCCGCAAGGCATTTTTAAATAAACTTTATTAATTGCAATAATTGATAATCAAGCCGCCGTCGTGTCAGCCCAAATTTTGCCGTTCTGTTTCGAGATTGCAGCGAACTCTGGGGCCAGCCTGTAGAACACTTCTACCAGGGTCGGATCAAAGTGGGTACCTGAACCCTTGTAGATTATTTCTTCAGCCTCGGTACAGCTCATGGGTTGTTTATAGGGCCTATGTGCAGTGAGGGCATCATACACATCAGCAATAGCCATGAGCCTTCCCTGGAGGGGAATTTCTTCCCCTTTGAGGCCTCGGGGGTATCCCGAACCATCCCACTTTTCGTGGTGGGTCCCTGCAAAGATCTTTGCGTTTTCAAGAAAGTCGTTCTTCTTTGACATGAGCATTATGGACTGTATGGCTTCTTCGCCTTTTATGGCGTGCTGCTTCATGATTTCGAATTCTTCGGCCGTGAGCCTTCCGGGTTTATTCAATATCGTATCGCTGATGGCTATCTTCCCTACATCATGGAGCTGGGAAGAGGAGATAAAGAATTCCATGTTAAATGATGAGACCTCTTTCCAGTAAATTTTATTGATCCGAAGATCGTTCACCAGGGATTTAAGATAATTCTGGGTACGCTCAATATGGCCTCCGGTTATGTCGTCCTTGAATTCTACCATTTCCACTACTGTTTGGACTATGGAATTTTGCAATTCCATAATATCCTTGGTTTTTTCTTTGACCATGGACTGGAGATTGAGATTGAAATCTTCAAGTTCCTTTTTCTGAGAATCCATGAGGAGATGGTTCTGTATGCGCTTGATCAAAAGCGGGGGCGAAAAAGGCTTGGATATATAATCCACAGCCCCCAGGTTAAGGCCTTCAAGCTCGCTTCCGGGATCGCTGAATGAGGTGAGAAAGATTACCGGGATATCCATTGTCACCGGATCGGCTTTAAGTTTTTTAATCACATCATAACCGCTCATGCCGGGCATCTCAATATCCAGCAGTATGAGCGAAGGATCTATTTTTTCCAGAATATCAAAGAGCTTTTCTCCCGATGGGATGGTAAACACATTGTAAATGTTCTTAAGGACATTTTTGCCAACACTAAGATTGGACGGATTGTCATCTACAAGTAGAATTGCTTTTTTGTCATTCATAATGAACTTCCTTATAAATTTCCTGATAATTTTTCCTGAATTTGTTCAAATTCAGAAAGCTCGATTTGTTCCCGCAGCCAGGATACAAGATCTGGCTGGGATTCATAATCATATTTCGAAAGCTCCTCCATGGCTTTATCCAATTCAGTCATATCATAGGACTCGGCTGCCTCGCGTATCCGTTCGAGAATTTTACCGTCCGGAGCGGCTTTTTTGCTTCTGCTGAATTGTTGATCTATTTGATCCAATAACATGTTGAGGCGGTCTATGAACGCCTTTGTATTGAGTATGAATACCTCATTTTGTTTTTCGATATATTCTGTGTCCCCCTTTTTGGCTGCCGTTTCGAGTTCTTCTGCTTTTTTCCCCGTTTCTTCGGCAGCAATTGCATAGCTTGAACCTTTTATCCCATGCACGGTGATGCGGTAGAGATTTAAATCCCCCTTTGCATTTTCTGCCAGCACATTAAGCAGATCCAATGTGCTGGACGCATAGGTTCTGACAGTTTCGAGCCATATTTCTCCATCCCCGAAACGTTCCAGGGCCTTCGTAAAGTCGATCCCTTCGGCCATGTGCGCCTGAAGGAAAGCTGTGATTTCCGAAATGCCCGCCGCCTTTTCCGGTATGTCCTGAGTCTGTCTGAGTTTTTTTTCATATTCTTTGTCCCTTACCCAGTGGTTGACTGCTTCGTCCATCCTGCGGATATCTATGGGTTTTGTGAGGAAGCTTTGGAAGCCGTTCTTGAGGAACATCTCCTCATTGCCGTGAATGGCATTGGCGGTAAGGGCAATGATGGGTACAGTTTTTGCATATTCTGTTCCGATTTCGTTCCTGATGATATGCACAGTTTCAACACCATCCATTCCTGGCATCATGTGATCCATAAAGACGGCATTGTATATAACCTTTTGCTCCTTTATGGCGTCAATGGCTTTGTATCCCGAATTTACACAGTCAACAACCATGCCATAAGGTTTAAGCATTCCCTTGGCCACATCCAGGTTTGTAAGCACATCATCCACTACCAGCACCCGGGCATAGGGTATAAATGCCCTTATCTGGCCGGTGTTTTTATCCCTTCTGCTTTCGATATATTTGAACTTTTTGAGATTGTCCGCTACTTCTTCGCCAATGGGCACATCATTGACATAGCCCTGTGGAATTCTGAAGCTGAAGCTGCTGCCTATGCCGTATATGCTTTCAGCTTTGATTGTGCCGCCCATCATTTCCGAAAGGCGTTTGCTTAAAGCAAGGCCCAGGCCTGTCCCTTCAATATTACGGTTGCGCTTAATATCGGCCCGCATATAATCGGTAAAGAGTTTTGTCAGATCTTCTTCTTTAATGCCCTGACCGGTATCGCTGACAGTCGCTTCCAGCCAAACCTTCTCCCCTTCGTTTTGGCAGCGTATTTTAAGCGTAACACTGCCTTTGTTTGTATATTTAAACGCATTGCTGAGGAAATTATTAAAAAGCTGCTTAATGCGCAGCTCATCCCCCTTGAGCTTTGATGGAAGGTCGGCTTCAATATCAAGGTTAAAAACAATCGGTTTACTGCCGATACGCATGATGTTAAGGATAATCGTATCGTTGATAAGGCTGGGCATATCGTAATTGTTTTCGAGGAGTTCAAACTTGCCGGACTCGATTTTGGAAATATCCAGGATATCGTTGATAAGCCCCAGGAGGGTAACGCCCGAAGTATATATTTTTTCCAGGTTTCCTATGGTTTCACCGGGTATGGTTTTATCTTCTTTTCCAAGCTCAAGCTCGGAGAACCCTATAATGGCATTGAGTGGCGTCCTCATCTCATGGCTCATATTCGCCAGGAAGCTGCTTTTGGCTTCGGAAGCTGCTTCCGCATCGGATTTCAATTCTGCGAGAATCTTGTTTTGCTCGTTTATTTTATCAAAGGGCCTGGCAATGAGCCCTGCGGTAATGATGGCCGCAATTAAGCCCAGTGCTACTACGATTTCGCCGACCAAGGTCAAATTATCCCTGGCATGGGCAGCAGGGCTTTCTGAAATGGGGGAGACTACGCCCAATGACCAATTATTGCTGCCTTTGATTGCTGAATATGCGGAAATTCTGAGTATTCCTTGAAACATGTACCGTCTTACCCCGCTGCCACCCTGGAGCATAAGAGTAAAAAAGTTTCCCACCTCTTTGAAACTTGGAGAATTTTGCCCCGCTTCAATGTAATTGTATCTGTCGAGGACGGCGTTCTGGTCGGGATGGGCTATGAAATTCCCTTCATTGTCTATAACGAAGATATAGCCCGAATCCCATATTTTGAAATTGGCAACCAGATTATTGAAATATAAGGCCGGAAGGGTGGCGCAGAGTATACGTCCTCCGTGCAGGGGGGTTAGGATACGTATAACAAGCTGTTCATTAATGCCTATTTCAGCTGTGGAAATGAGTGTTTCTCCTGCGAGGGCTCTTTGGGCATTGGATGATTGAAGATAATTATTATCCAGAATGGTTTCGCCCCAGGATACAAAGGGGCCATTTTGATCCAAAATCATCAGGGAAAAATAGTTATTGTATTCCGCTTCGGTCTTGAGAATTTGAGTGAGGGTTACTTCATCTTTATAGATATCATCTTCAATAATCTGGGCTGCAATGAGGATTCCGTCCTTTGCCTTTTCTATCTCTGATGAGACAAGGCTCGAGGCGATGCTGGCGGCAAGGCTCATGTCATTTTCCATGGTGGAGAGGAGGTGCTGGTTGCTGAAATGGACGCCCACAGCAGTGCTGGTAATGGCAATCCCCAGAACGATAAGCATGATGACCAAAAAGATTTTAAACTTTATAGACATATTTAACTCCATAGAAACTTTCGTTCAGTATACTATGGACTTCCATATGAAGAGCAGAAAACACCCAAAAGGGTGATTATCTTGAAAATTTGCAATTTCTTTGGATTTTTTCTCTTATATACTTATTTTTCAGGCTTCAGGATTCCAAGGTTGAGGGCGATGCGAACTGCCGCGGCCCTGTTGGAAGCTCCCAGTTTTGCATAAATACGCTTAATAATGCTCTTAATAGTGTTAATGGAGAAATTGCAGTCAATAGAGATTTCTTCTGCCGTAAGCCCCTGGTAGATCCCGATCAGGACTTCATGTTCCCGCCTGGAGAATTCGACTGCAATTCCAGGGCCCTTGTTTGTCTGGGACCAGTAGTGCTTGACCACAATTGCGATGCGCTTGCTGTAGGCGGAACCTGAAAGCCGCATCCTTTCCAGGGTTTCATTATCGATTTTTGTTTTCATGGATGCCTGGGCAGCTTCGGCTATGGCCTTCATGTCCCTCCCCAGCTCGGTAAAGGGCATATAAAAACCATTGGGCTTTGCCAGATTCCAGGCTTCCTCAAGGCAGGCAAAACTAGCTTCTTTCTCGCCCAGCTTGAAACGGCAGGCAGCTTCCAGGGCTTTTAATTCTATACGGCCCAGGGCAAAGATATGGAGGCCGGAATTGGCATGGCTTTCGAGGGCTGCAATGGCGGACGGGAATTCCTGGGCTGCAAAATAGTATTTGGCTTTTACCAAAATCTCCATCCCAAAGACCAGGGTATTGAGATCGCTTTCTTCAAAACTGTTTTTAAGCCACGAAGCGAATTGGGTAAGCTGGCCTGTCTGCGCAAGGAACCAG
Organism: Leadbettera azotonutricia ZAS-9; assembly: GCF_000214355.1. GTDB lineage: Bacteria > Spirochaetota > Spirochaetia > Treponematales > Breznakiellaceae > Leadbettera > Leadbettera azotonutricia. The sequence continues at coordinate 1,582,894 of NC_015577.1, forward strand.
CCCATGAGTATATCGTAATCCGTGTGGCGGTTAAGATAATCGGCTTTGTCAAGCTGAGCCTTTACCTGATCCCAGAGGGTGCTGAGTTTTTCATAATCCCCCCGGTTAAGATAAATCCTCATAAGGTAGAAGAAGGCGCGGTTTTCGATTTCATATTGGAATTTTTGATGCGCCTTACCCAGGGCTTTTAGTATCCACTCTTCAGCCTTGAGCAAATCCCCCTTGAAAAAAGAAAACTCCCCACGGGCAAGATCGTCATACCCATAATATGATCCGCCCAGGCCCTTGAACAAAAGGGGTATCATCTTTGAATAAGCTTCGATGCAGGCTTCCATGATTCCCTTTTCATGGCTGTAAACCCTGAGAATATAGCAGCCCATGGGCGCTACCGAGAGGGGAGGCGTCAGGGCAAAGTGGCAGCGCTCCGCGTGGAAGGAACCTTTTTCATACCATTTGATAAAATTAAAATCGCCATTAAGGGCGCCTTCCAGCTTGGCGATATTCCCCCGGATAAAATAAGCCCCCGAAAGCGCCCATTCAATTGACGGGCTGGGAGGAAGGCTTTCAAACTTTTTTATGTTTGTTTCAACTTCAATTTTGGCTTCATCGAACCTCTGAAGGCAGGTGAGGAGCCACGCACGGAAAACCAGGGTCTCGGGAACCCTGTCATAAATATCCCGGGGCGCCCTATCAATTATTTCCAGGAATATTCTGCCTGTGGATTCGGGGATTGTGAAGGGAATTCCGGAAAACATGGAATTGATAATTCCCATATAGTCACCGGCTTTTTCGTAGTAATAGATAGCATTGAGTTTGCGGTTATTGGCGGTGCACCATGAAGCCGCAATAAGCCATATCCCCTTTTTTTCTTCATCGCTGATTTCATCTGTTAAAGTGTTGAGATATTCCAAAAGCAGGTTATGGATGTGGTAGTTATCTGTGTAAGAGTCATAATATATAAAGGAGCCTATGGCTTCCATTTCCGCCAGGAGTTTGTCATCACCGCCAATCAGGGGAAGCAGGGTCCTGGGCTGCCGTTCTAAAAGGCTCACCTTGATGAGAAATTTTCTGAGCCTCGGCGATATAGCCGAAATGATCTGGCTCTCTATCAATTTAAAAACATTTGCCCTGGTCGCCTGAGGTATATAACCGGCGCCCGCAGGAAGGTGCTTGAGGTTGAGGCCTGCAAGATGTATGGCTAATGCCCAGCCTTCAGTTTCTTTATAAATGGATTCGGCAGTTGCCGGATCAAGGTGTATACTCTGAATATGGAAATATTCAAGCATCTCGTCAATCGAGAACCTGAGATCTTCCTCGGTAATTTTTGCCTGAAGCCCCTTGGATTCAAATGCCATAAGGTTAATGGGTATTTGGGTGCGCGATATTAGTATAGAGGTGATATTCGGGAAAGGGGTACTAATGGATCTTTCAATGAATCGCAGCACATCCCTGTTTTTAAGAAGGTGAAAATCATCATAGACAAAGATGTATTTATTATTGGGGTGCACATCCCGTTCCGGAATGCGTATATAATTTCCAAACTGCCTCATGGTGGAAGGAAAGCTCATCCTGGCCAAATCTTCAGCTGTATGTTTGTTCTGTATCTCCATAGCCTCAATAAAATCTTCCCAAAATTGTTCACCCGCATTGTCCCGTTCGGAAAGCTGGAACCAAAAAAGGTTGACATTGAGTTTATGGATAAATGAATAAATCGCCTGGGTTTTACCATAGCCTGTACCCGCAGTTACAGTTACTAAAGGGAATTTAACTGCGTTTTCAAGAAACTTGTCAATTTGAGGCCTTTCAAGATAAGGCTGGTTTCCCACCCCTCTCATGCTACGCCTTCTGTTGTTGCCTAAGCATAAGGTTTGTTTTTTCAGTATTGTCCCTGAAAAGGGGCGCAAGATCGTCCAGAAGATCCACCAGGACCGGATCGAAATGCTGTCCCTTTCCTTCCCGTATAATGCCTATAGCCTCGTCATGGCTCATTGCTTTTTTATAGGGCCGTTCGGAAATGAGGGCGTCATACACATCGGAAATAGCCATGAGCCTTCCCTGGAGGGGAATATCCAGACCCTTGAGCCCTCTCGGATAGCCTGAACCGTCCCATTTTTCATGGTGGGCGCCTGCAAAAATTTTCGCGTGCTTCAGAAAATCATTTTCACTCGTGGTGCGCATGATTGCTTCTATTGCCTCTTCTCCATAGATGGCATGCTTTTTCATGATTTCGAATTCTTCAGGCATAAGCTTGCCGGGCTTGTTGAGTATGGTATCGCTGATGCGGATTTTTCCTACATCGTGAAGGGGGACAGAGGCGATGAGGAATTCAAAATTCCAGAGCGATACATCCTCCCAATAAATTCTGTCGCTAAAGATTTTTTTCAGCATGATTTCTACATAACCCTGGGTGCGTTCTATGTGGCCCCCTGTCGTCTCGTCCCGGAATTCGACCAGTTCCGTCATGGTTATGAGAATGGAATTTTGCAGCTTCACCACCTGGCGGGTTTTATCCTCAACTTTTTTCTGGAGGTTGTCGTTGTAATCCTTGAGCTCTTTCTTTTGAGCTGCCATGAGGAGGTGGATCTCGATGCGCTTCAGGAGCAGGGGAGGGGAGAAGGGCTTGGCGACATAGTCTATGGCGCCCAGGCTTAAACCTTCAAGCTCGCTCCCGGAGTCGTTCCAGGAAGTGAGGAAAATCACAGGGATTTCTTCATATTTCGGGTTCGTTTTGAGGATTTTTATCACCTCATAGCCTGACAATTCAGGCATTTCTATATCCAGGAGTATGAGATCAGGGGTAACCTTTTCGAGCATAGCGAAGAGCTTTTCCCCGGAGAGCAGGGGATATACATCGTATTTATCCTTCAGCATGGTTTTGCCCGCATTCAGGTTGATTGGGTTGTCATCAACCAGCATTATTGTTTTTCTGCTCTTCTCCATGTTTCATCCTTTCTTAAGTTTTTCGCTGATAGTGTCGAATTCCGAAGTGTCAGCCTGTTCCCTGAGCCAGGATACAAGCTCGCCATCGGATTCATAGGAATACTGTTCCAGCATCTCCAATGCCTTGTCCAGATCCTGCATATTGTATGAGGCAGCTGCCTTGTAAATTTCTTGAATAATTTCCGGGTCCGGAGCGGGCTTTTTTGGTTTGTTTGATAATACCTTCGCTTTATTGATTAATTCTATAAATTCGTCTATTAGTTTTGCTGTCAAAGCAATAAAAGCAGAAGTCTCATTTCGCAGTATTTCCACGTTTTTATCCCTAGCGGCTTTTTCCAGTTTTTCAGCCACATCCCCCGCTTTATCCGCGGAAATACTGCGGCTGGCGCCTTTTATGCCGTGGACAGTAATGCGGTATGTATTGAGTTTTTCTTCGGCTATTTCCCCTGCGGAAATGGTTTTCAATTCTTCCAGCATGGCGGGGATATTTTTGATATATGAAACGACCGCTTCGAGCCATGATTCGCCGTCCCCGAACCGTTCCAGGGCTTTTACTATGTCCACCCCCTCTATAGGGTTTTTCAGAAGAAAAGTTTTAACGGTTTCATCTTTTTCCCCGTCCCTCATATCAAGGCCGCCAGGGGCGGTTTCAGGAATGCCCTGGGTTTGGCGCAGCTCTTTTTCGTAATCCTTGTCCCGTACCCAGCGGTTGATAGCTTCATTGAGCTTGATAATATCAATGGGCTTGGTGAGGAAAGCCTGGAACCCGTTGTTAAGGAACATCTCTTCGTTGCCAAGTATTGCATTGGCAGTAAGGGCGATAATGGGAACCGACCGGGCATAATCGCTGTCAATTTCATTGCGGATAATTCGCACTGCTTCTATGCCGTCCATGCCGGGCATCATATGATCCATGAAGACCGCATTGTATTTGGGGTCCCCGCTGCGTATACGGTCTATGGCAGACTGGCCGCTGCTCACGCAATCTATAGTCAAGCCGTACCTCTTGAGCATACCCCGGGCTACATCCAGGTTAGTGTTTACATCATCCACTACAAGCACCTTTGCGTAAGGTATATAAGCCTGGGCAATTTTCTTGTTTCTGTCCCTGCGCCCCAGGGCATACTGGAAAGCTTTAAGATTATCCGCTACTTCGTTTCCTATAAGCACATCGGTGACATAGCCCTGGGGTATCCATGCCTTAAAAACGCTTCCCTTGTTGTATTCGCTGGTTGCGGAAAGGTGGCCGCCCATCATTTCAATTAAGCGTTTTGTAATGGGGAGGCCCAGGCCAGTGCCTTCGATCTTGCGGTTGCTGTTGGTGTCCACCTGGCTGTAATTTTCAAAAATGGTGTTCATGTCTTCACTCTTGATGCCTATGCCAGTATCGGAAACTGTAATTTCCATCCAAACTGTATCTTTTTCCAGTGTTTCTGCCTTATGTTCACAGCGAATGCTGAGGATTACTTTTCCTTCTTTTGTATACTTAAAGGCATTGGAAAGGAAATTATTGAGTATTTGTTTTATCCTGAGTTCGTCGCCGAAAAGTTTGCTGGGAAGCTTTCCGTCGATATCAAGCTCGAAGGTGATGGGCTTGCTTCCTTTGCGCACAATGTTCAGCACCACCGTATCGTTGATGAGGCTGGGAAGATCGTACTCGACAGGGATAAGGACAAACTTCCCGGATTCAATTTTGGAAATATCAAGGATGTCGTTGATAAGACCGAGAAGGGTAAGGCCCGAGGTGTAGATCTTTTCAAGACAGTCCTGGGAATCGCCGCTCATCCCTTCATTTTTTCCCATTTCCAGTTCTGAAAAGCCAATGATGGCGTTTAGGGGGGTCCTCATTTCATGACTCATATTGGCAAGGAAATTGCTCTTCGCCTCGGAGGCAGATTCAGCCACCACCTTGAGTTCTCCAAGAGTCTTGTTTTGAATATTCAATTGTTCAAAGGGGAGGGCAATGCTTTTCGCCGCAAACAGCGCAGCTATAAATCCAAGCCCCAGCACCACCGCTCCCGCAAGGAGGAGGCTGAATTGAACCTGCCTTACCGGGCTTTCGGATACTGGTGAAATAGCTGCCAGGGACCAGCCCCCCGAATTCGCAATGGGCGTGTACGCCGCAATACGCATTTTCCCCGAAAGGCTGTATTCCTGTATCCCGCTTTCACCCTCAAGCATTGCGTTAATCACGGGGATCGCAGGACGCATGGCCGGATCAGCTTTTATTCTGTCCATAAAAGTCCGGTGGGCAGCGACCTCTTCAGAGTCCACGTTGGCGACTGTGTACCCCTTGTTGTCAAGGGCAAATATATAACCTGTATTCCAGATGCGAAGATCTTCAAGTATATTGTTGAAATACAGGGCCGGAAGGGTTGCGCAGAGTATGGAGCCTTCCAGGGGTGTAATAATGCGGAATACCAGCTGTTCTCCAATCCCCCGTTCGGTGGTGGTGACAAAGGTCTCTCCTGCCAATGCCCGCCTTCCGTAACTGGTGTCTAAAAATGAATTGTCCAGCATGGTCTCGCCCTGAACCAGGAAATATTCTCCCTTTCCCATAATAACCACGGAAAGGAAATGGTTTTTTTCCCTTTGTTTTTCCAGGATCTCCAATATCTCTTTTTCGTTTTCCGCAGATTCTATCCTGTCCGCTGCCGCCTCTATCTGCTCCCTGAGCCTGTCCAATTCGATAGCCATCATGCGGCTCGCGATTTTTGCAACCAGGGTCATATCGCTTTCCATAATGCTGACCATGCTCTTCCGGCTTGAATAGATACCTATCCCTATACCAGTAGCGGCAATAGCCAGCACTATGGCGGAAATAATGAAGATGGCTTTAAGCCTGACGGACAAAATTTCTCCCTTTTTTGGCCATTTTTTTATAATGTAGTATTTCCTTCCGGTAAAATCAAGAGAAGTTTTAAGGGTATTAAAAATTTAGTTAATGTTAATCTCCAATACCCTCGCGGTTTTTCCTTTCATGTCGATTTCATGAAGCGTTATATCCATGTTTGTTTTCCTTAACTCATAGAAGAATAAAATGATAAAAGAGGTTTTTCAAGGGTTATTGACTTTTTTTGATATTTGGGGTATAAAAATCATCACCGTTAATTCGGGCCTTTAGCTCAGTTGGTTAGAGCTGCGGACTCATAATCCGTCGGTCCCCGGTTCAAGTCCAGGAAGGCCCATAAAAGAAACCGCAATAATTCCTTATATAGTAAGGAATTACAGTTTAGAAACCTGAAACTACCGAAAAAGTCGGCCCCCCCGGTTTTTTCGTGGCGAGGGTACATACCCAATTATAAGATTTAATAATCACAAGGGACACGAAGAAGAGCTCGCTTGCGCGGGGAAGGGAAATGATTACGGAGGAGCAGGAGAAAATTGCCAAAAAAGTACAGGATTGTGCCTATGATACTGACCTTCGTGGTTAAATTCTTCTTGCTTCCTGTTGCGGGTCAGTTTAGGGTTTTGCCGAGGGAAATCACGTTGCTGGGTCGTCCTGGTTTATACGTTCCGGTCTTGACATCCCTCCGAAAGTAGAGCCACGGACTCATAGTCCCACGCTTCGATTGTTTCCGGGAAAAGAGGCTTTTATCGTTTAAAACAAGTTATGCGATATACCACCTAAACGTTATTGTAAAATATTGCCGAAATAAATTCTTTTAGAATATTATATAGTACAAATACTATGTGCTTTTTTAATTTTCGGTTTTGTAAATGTTTGTTATGCTTCATCATCGGTAATGCAAAATGCCGCAGAAGTAATTGCCTATGGAAGGGCAGTAAAATTCAAATAAAATATACATGGTGGAACGAAATACGCTCAACTGCGCATTTTTTTTAAAAGTGCGCAGTTGAGCGTAGTCGGAAATATTCACTATTTTATCCCATAAAGAATGATTTATTGGAAAAACATTATTGACAAAGGAATTGACGCAATATAATTTCCGATATAGAATTAATTTATTACCTATAGGGGAGGCATTCGTTGGAATTGGAAACCTAATAGGTGAAATATGGGCTTATTATATAATGTCCTGCCCACGTTGAACTTGCCGAAAAGAAGCTAAGCATATAAGGTAGTAACAACAAGCCCGAGGAGAGGAATATGGGCAGAAGAAAGCGGTACAGTCCTGAGCAGAAGGTGAACATCCTGCGGGAGGTTCTGGAAGAGGGCAAGACGATGAGCGAGGCGGCGGCCAAGTACGAGATCCACCCGAGCATGATCCTGGCCTGGAGGAAACAGCTCTTCGAGGGGGCGCTCAATCTCTTTGAGATCAAGCGCACAGACATAACCGAGAAGGCGCAGGGGAAGAAGTCCAAGGCGTTGGAAGCCAAGATAGCGGAGAAGGACAACGTCATAGCGGAGCTGGCCCAGGAAGTCCTGGAGCTAAAAAAAAAGAGAGTTGGCCAGAGTTAGGGACAAGCAAGATGAGCCTCGAGAAACGGCAGTTGATAGAGCGGGAGGTGCGGCGCCTTTGCCTAAAGACCGGCATAGCCATGCTGACCCTGGCAGGCTTCGCCGGGGTGCCGGAACGCACCTGGAGGGAATGGCAGGCACGGCGCAACCAGGAGACGAGGCATAACGGGCATATACCCCGGGAGCATTGGCTGACCCCTGCCGAAACAGAGGCCATCGTTGCGTACTGCCAGAGCCGGATGAAGCTTGGATACCGGGTGTTGTGCTGGCAGATGGTAGACGAGGATGTGGCGGCGGCATCCCCCTCCAGCGTCTACAACGTGCTGAAACGCAGCGGCTTGACGAAGAAGTGGGCAGAACTGGCCGAGGAGAAGAAAAAAGGGTTTGACCAGCCTCAAGGGGTACACGAACATTGGCATATTGATTTTTCATACATCAGGATTGACGGGGCCTTTTATTATTTCATCAGCGTTCTTGACGGATACAGCCGGATGATCCTGGGCTGGGACTTATGCCGGAACATGGACGGGCTTAATGCGGAGATTCTCATCTCCCGGACGCATGAAAGACACCCGGAGGCCAGGCCGCGCATTATCAGCGACAACGGCGGCCAGTTTGTTTCGAAAGACTTTCGTGATTTGATAATGCTTCTTGAGCTGGAACAAACATTTACCGCCCCGGCGCATCCGCAGAGCAACGGCAAACTCGAACGCTTCCACCGGACATTCAAAACCGAGCATGTGAGGCAGGCTGCTTATTTCGGCTATGAAGATGCCAAAGCCAGGATGGGCCGCTGGATAAAATATTACAACGAAAAGCGGCTCCACGGCTCGATTTATTATTTAAGTCCCCTTGATGTTTTTGAGGGGAGGACTTATATTCGTCTTGCAGAGCGCAGACAAAAACTGCATTCTGCATATATTCAAAGACAGAGCTACTGGCAAAATCAAAATGCCGGACTCTGAACTAGCTTATATGCTCCTTCAAAAAACGGCAAGTTCGGCTTGGGCAATACAGGCTTATTATATAATATATGGTGTTATCGAAATATTAATAACTGTTTTTATAGTAATAACAGCAATAAAATGGCCAAAAAAATAAAGCAATCAACAACCTCGCCGCAGAGCGGACGAGGTATGTTGTTCTCATAAGGTATTGCATTCGGGATTTAATACTTTTTTAACCGCCGCAAGTGGCAGGGTATTAAATCCCTCAGCACGAATAAATATCTTTAGACAGTCCTAAAGACTCTTTCAATGTCATCAAGTACAGGTTCAGGCCGAATATCTTTAAATATGTCTTGCGCTTCCTTCTCGGATATTTCGTCGAAATCCGGACCTCCGCCGTAGACCATATTACCCTCCATTTGAGAATAAGTCTGCGGCGCACAGTTCCATTTTTTTTCTTCTTCAAGAAAAAGTACCATGACATTGCTTTTGGGGCGGGCTGCGACAAGCATTCCGCCACCCGCTTTAAGCCAGAAGAATTTTACTTCTCTTTCCATAAAAACTTCCTATTATAGTATTCAAATATGGACTATTCTTTTTTGGTATGTCAATATCATTAAAAAGATACTGCCAACAAATCAACAACCTCACCGCAGAGCGGACGAGGTATGTTGTTCTCATAAGGTATTGCATTCGGGATTTAATACTTTTTTAACCGCCGCAAGCGGCGGGGTATTAAACCCCTCAGCACGAATAAATTCCCTTTTAGTCGTGCTGAGGGAAATGATTTTGCACGGTTTCCAGAAGGGCTTCCAGGCATTTGTCCAGGAACATTTTATAGCCGCACACTACGCCATTTTCGCCGTAGTACATGGTGTTGCGCATGCGCTTGCAGCCGCCGTGACAGGCTTGCAGGTATTTGCAATTGATGCAGACAGAAGGGGTGCCCCGCTCTTCCAGCAAAAAGCTTCTATTCCTTTCGGTTTCAAATAGTTGGCTCAAAGTGCTTTCCGTAAGGTTTCCCAGGTTCCAGCTGTCGAGCGCATAGAAGTCGCAGGGGTATACGCTGCCATCGGCCTCTACCGCATACTGGGTATGGCATCTGCCATTTATCCCGCAGAAGGAGGGGATGGCCTTAAGGAACCAGTTGGCTGTATCGTCAAAGAATTTTATGCTCACATAATGGCCGGTTTGCAGTTCCTGACGCCAGAGGGTAAAGAGCTGCATATAAAATTTGGCGAAACGGGCAGGCTTAAGCGTATTCCCGCGCTGGTTTGCAGGAATCGCCGAGCCCGCTGTTCCCAAATTCTCAAGGCAGGGAATGAACTGGATAAAGTCGATTTTTTCCTGCAGGATGAAACGCCAAACCTTGTCGGCATGATCGGCAAGCTCATTGGTCAGTACGCAGAGCATGTTGTATTCCACTCGGTAATCTTCCAGCAGTTTCTTTGCCCTTAGCAGCCTTTCCCAGGTACCGTGCCCCTCCGTGTCAACCCGGTTCCGGTCATGGAAGCGCAGGCTGCCGTCTATGGAAAGCCCCACCAATACCTGGTGCTGCTTAAAAAATAGCGCCCAGTTCTCATCAAGAAGTATGCCGTTGGTCTGAAAAGCATACTGTATCGCCGCATTGCGGTTTTCACAGTATGCATCCGCCAATCCCATGAAGTCCTGAAACCACTCAAGGCCCGCAAGGGCCGGTTCGCCGCCCTGAAAGGCTATGGTCAGCGCATCCTTATCTTCTACATCTTTGAACAGGTTTTCCAGCAGTTTTGCTGCAGTTTTTTCAGTCATGATCCCGTAGGATCTGACATGCCGCATGGAGCTTATATCCGCATAGAAACAGTACTTGCACCGCAAATTGCACAGTGAGGAAGCAGGTTTGATAAGCAGGGAAAGCTGTTTCATTGATAGCAGCAGCTATCCCAAAATATCGGTCATTACCCGCAGGGTGTTTTTCCAGGCGATTCTTTCTATCTCATCGTCGGTGAAGCCGTCGCGGCTGAACTGGTCAAAGAGGAGGGGGAGATCCTGGACTTTTCCAATTTCCAATTCTCCCTCAATGCCGTCAAAATCGCTGCCCAGGCCAACGCAGTCTATGCCCCCAATCTTTTTAATGTATTTAGCGTGGGCCGAGATCAGGGCAGCGGTATTTTTTTTGCATTCAATATCAGCATTGAGGAATTGGGCAGCAAAATTGAGGCCGGTAACACCACCTGCATCGGCCAATAGTTTTATCTGTTCGTCCGTGAGGTTGCGCTGATGGGGGCTTAAGGTATAGCTGTTGGAATGGGAAGCCACAAAGGGTTTTTTGCTTAATTCGGCTACATCGAAGAAGCCGCCCGCAGAAATATGAGAAACATCTATTATTATGCCAAGTTCATTCATGCAGAGTATTGCTTCCTTCCCAAAGGGTTTAAGGCCCTTGGCCATCTCTGTCTTGTCCAGCGAATTGGGAAAGCCAAAACAGTTTTCGCCGTTCCATGTAAGGGTGATAAGGCGTATGCCTTTTTGATGCCAGGCGTCGAGGTTTTCGAGTCTGCCCGCAATGGGGCGTCCATCCTCGAAGCTAAGGATGGCGCTTGTTTTTCCGGCTTTTGAATTTTTGACCACGTCGTTCCCTGTAAGGGCCTGGGCTATACTATCGCTGTGCCGAACCAGGGCATTCTCAAAAACCTTGAGACAGTACGCGATATATTCATCATCAGGAAATTGCCCGCCGGCATTGGCAAAAGAGTCTGATCCCGGGCCGGGCATGAAGATTGCGAAAAACTGTGCCATGGCCCCGTATTCTTTGAGCCTTTTAATGTCCAGCATGGTGTCGGTGGTAAAAATATCTTCCCGTTTTTTCTGATACGCTGTCATGAGGGTATCGCAGTGCATGTCGATAAATTTCATGGTTCAAGTATAGAGCTAATACCCCGCACCAGGCAAGTTGTTTACAACAATAATCCTAAACCCTATACTATATATATGAGCGATTATGATTTCTTCTTGACAGATTCCCTCGAAAAGGTTCTGCCTGTGGCAAGGCCCCGCTGCATTGAAGACGGAAAATCAATTCCTGTTTTCCCCGGGACAATTCCCGCAGTGCAGCTTGTTTATGCAAAAAACAGGGGCGAAAAACGCGCTTTTATGCCGCTTCCCTTTTCAATTGAGGTAGAAGGCGCTCCGGTCAGGGCAGAATGCCGTTCCGTGGAACTTGTTCCGGTTGATTTTCCCTCCAACGAAAAAACAGACGAAGGCTATATTACCCATGATCCGGCCATGTTGCCGGATCTTTTGGTGCCTCTCAACGAAGGAAAAATAATCCCCCAGACCAATCAGTACAATGCGGTGTGGATTGAATTCCCCGGCATCACTGCCTCGCAGAAGGGCAAGCACAATGTGAAGATTGTCATCAAATCCGATGACAAAATAGTGTTCGGCAATGGTGATGAATTCAGGGTTCCTGAAAACGCGCAATACAAGACCTGCCTTAATCTTACCCTGGATGTATTGGGCGAGACCCTCCCTGCCCAAACCCTGCTCCATACCCAGTGGTTTCACGCCGACTGCCTTGCAAGCTATTACCGCGTTGTTCCCCTTGGCGAAGAACACTGGAAAATCATCGACGCTTTTATCGAACCCATGATGAGCCGTTACGGCATCAATACCCTGCTTACTCCGGTGTTTACTCCGCCTTTGGACACTGCCTATGGAACCGAGCGCCTTACGGTACAGCTTGCGGATATCGCAAAACAAGGCGATGTCTACACATTCGGTTTTGAGAAACTTGAACGCTGGTGCAGGATAAGCAAAAAGCACGGTATCACTCACCTGGAAATTGCCCATCTCTTTTCCCAATGGGGCGCCAAGTATACGCCCAAGATCATGGCAAAAGAAAACGGGATGGAAAAAAAGATCTTCGGTTGGGATGTTCCTTCCGACAGCCCCGAATACCGGAAATTCCTGGAACAGTTTTTGCCTGCTTTAAGAACGGCCTGCGCCCAATTCGGTTATGACAAGGAGCACACCATATTCCATGTGTCTGACGAACCTCATGGAGACGGACAGATGGAAAATTACAGAAAAGCCAAAGCCCAGATTGCGGATCTCGTGGAAGGCAGCCTCATTGTTGACGCGTTGAGCGATTTTAATTTTTACAAGCAGGGGCTTGTTGAACATCCGGTGCCGGCAAACGACGCCATTACCCCCTTCCTTGAGGCAGGGATAAAAAACCTTTGGGTGTATTACTGCGTGGGCCAAAGCCGCCGTGTACCCAACCGCTTTATCGCCCTTCCTTCTCCCCGTACCCGGGCCATGGGGGTGCTTATGTATCTTTACAATATAGCAGGCTTCCTCCAGTGGGGTTACAATTACTACTATTCTGCCCTATCCAAAAGCCTCGTCGATCCGTACTTAAAAACCGGGGGGCTGAAGGACTGGCCTGGGGGTGATCCCTTCCTGGTGTATCCGGGGGCGGATGGCAAACCGGTTTCGTCAATTCATGCGGAAGCGCACCGCGAAGGCCTCGAAGACATGAGGATACTTGCCCTTGCGGAAACGATAAAGGGGAGGGACGCGGTGCTGAAAATAATCAACGAAGGCTTTGAAGGGACTATGACCTTCTTTCATTATCCCCTTGAAGCTTCGTACTATACTGAATTAAGGGAGAAAATCGCGGCATTGATTCGAGAATCAATACGATAATCAAAATATGAAGAAACACATCCTTTTTCTGCTGCTGCCATTTCTTGTTATTGCGGCTTTTCCTGTCAGCGCCGATCAGTTTGCCTATAAGCACAAGGCTGGCGACAAATACCGCATCATTTCCACGGTAAACGAGGATGTGTATATAGACCGCAGGCTGAGCCATAAAGCAGAGATCATCAACCGCATTGCTGTGGATGTCGTGGCAGTCGTGAACAATAAAGGCGGGCACAAAGCGGTTTTTCAGACTGCCGAAAAAGCAACCGGCACTGCGGCGGGCAGGGGCTTTCAATGGTCAAGGGAATATCAATCCGAATTTGACAGAAACCCCCAAGGCTATCTTGACATAGATGCAAAGTATTTTATGCCTGTGGTGAGAAACGTGCCGGTCTTCCCGGACAAGGATCTTAAGCCCGGCGAGACCTGGACCGCCGAAGGCCATGAAATGCATGACTTCAGGGACAGTTTCGGCATCGCCGAACCCTACCGTATCCCCTTTACTGCAAACTACACTTTCCTGGGGACCCGCGAGTGGAAAGGGAAAACATATCCTGCATTTTCGGTTTCTTACCGCATCTTTGCTGAACCTGCCGCAGTGCAGGGAAGAACCTGGCCCAGGCGCATTCTTGGCTCGTCGGATCAGACGGTTTATTGGGATTCTGATTTGGGGCAGGCCGCGGCCTACGAAGAGCATTTCCGCATGGTCTTCGACCTTTCCGACGGCAGGATCGTGGAATACCGGGGCAGGGCGAATGCGGAGATTGTCGAAGCCCCGGCTATGGATAAAGAAAAAATCGCGTCTGAAATTGCGAATGAAATAGCCCAGATTCCGGATGCCACTGTACGTGTTGTAGATGAAGGCGTAACGATTTCTCTCGAAAACATCCAGTTTGAACCTGATTCCGCGGTTTTGCGTCAGTCTGAGCGGGGAAAACTCGACCGTATTGCTTCCATTTTAAGCCGTTATCCCGAGCGGGATATACTGGTCGGGGGGCATACAGCCCTGGCAGGGACTGCGGAGATGAGGAGCCAGCTTTCCGCAGAAAGGGCGGGGGCAGTTGCAGAGTACCTCATAAGCAAAAAGGTGAGAGCGGCCGACAGGGTAGTGGTTCAGGGCTATGGCGCCGAAAGGCCCCTGGGGGACAACCGCACCGAGGCGGGCCGCCAGAGGAACAGGCGGGTTGAGATCACTATACTTGAAAATTAATAGCATTTCATAGTAATATTAATTACTCATGAATTATTCAAACCCGGCTAACCTTGCAGTTCTGGCGTGTCCCGGCGGTGAAATGTTTGCCGACGAGGTTGTGAATCATCTTAAGAAAGGGTATAAGCGGATTTTCGAAAAAATGTCCGCCGAGCTGGCCAAGCGCTACAGCCAGGATATTAATTATATTGCCAACAGGATCAACTTCATCAACGATGTTGTCAGCCCTGCGCATCATTCCCAGGGGAATATCGAAAAATTCCGGGCCCCCCATATCAAGGTTCCGGCCCGTTTTACCTGTTTTCCCAACGGGGAGATCAAGGCGGAAATACTCGAATCCATACGGGGTAAGGATATCTACATAGTCCAGGATGTTGAAAACCACTACCCTGTAAGCTTCAATGACGGAGACCTCAAAAAGGCCCTTTCGGTGAATGATCACCTCATGACTATGTTCGTTACAGTGGATGCTGCCAAACAGGCCGGCGCGGACCGCATCACCCTGGTAACGCCTGTCTATCCCTATTCCCGCCAGCACAAGGCCAAAGGCAGGGAAGGGCTTACCGCTTCCCGTGTAGGGAAGATAATGGAATTCCTTGGGGTGAACCGCATCATTACCCTGGACATTCATTCCCGGGAAATTGGCAATTCTTTTAACTGCATGCGCCTCGAAAATCTCCATGCCAGCTACCAGATCATCAGGGCGCTTTCCCATCTGCCCGGGGTTCTCTGCGATGATTTTGTGGTGGTGTCCCCGGACACTGGCGCTGTTGACCGGAATAAATTTTATGCCACCGCCCTTAAGAAACCGCTGGCCCTGCTTTACAAAGAGCGGGATTATTCCAAGGTTAGCCGGAATGCCCTTGAAAACAACATTGCGGAAATTAAGCTTTTGGGCAATGTAAGGGACAAGACTGTTTTTATGGCCGATGATATGCTTGGCACAGGCGGCACCCTTCTTAAGAACATGAAATTCCTCAAGGAACAAGGCGCGGGAAAGGTGATCTGTTCTGTAAGCCTTCCGCTTTTTTCGGGAGAAGCAATCAAGTATTTTGACGAGGCTTACAAGGAAGGGCTTTTTTATCGCATTATCGGGACTAATGCGGTGTACCAGGAAGATATTATTACCCGCGAATGGTACATCAGCGTCAATATTACCCGGCTTTTTGCGCAGACCATAAGCCGTCTTCACCAGGGGCTTTCGCTAAGCTCCCTTTTGGACAACCGGGATGTAATTGTAAAACTGTTGGCGGATAATTGAAAACATAAGAGGTTTTTTCGTGGAAATTTATAATTTGCCAAAAGAAACCAAAGCCCTCATTTTTGATATGGATCTTACCCTTTACACCTGCCCTGCCTACGGCAAAAATCAGATTGACAATCTCATCGCAATCCTGGGGAAGCAGCAGGGGAAAAATTTTGGGGAAATGAACAAAGAAATAGAAGCAAGGCGAAAATCCTGGGCTGCTTCCCATGGCGGAAAGAAGCCTTCGTTGAGCAATTTGTTCCTCGAATTTGGCGTGACAATGGATGAGAATGTGAAATGGAGGGAAGAAGCCTGCGAGCCCGAAAAATATCTTTCTCCTGACGCAAAGCTTAAAGAAACCCTCAAAACCCTTTCGACCCTTTTTCTGCTTGGAGTGGTGACCAATAATCCTGTATCCGTTGCCGAAAGGACACTCCGCTCTCTGGGGGTGGAAGATTGTTTTGCCGCATTGGTGGGCCTCGATACCTGCATGATCCCAAAACCCCACAAATTGCCCTTTGCAAAAATGTCGGAACTATTGAGTATAGATCCAAAAGCCTGCGTCTCCATAGGCGACCGTTACGATATTGATATTGGACTCCCTCTTGAAATGGGCATGGGCGGAATTCTTGTGGACGGGGTAGAAGATGTGTATGAATTGCCGGGTATTTTAAAAGGCGGTAAATTATGAGTAAGGCTAAAACTTTGATACCGGAAATTTTTGGCGGGCTTCTTGCGGAAATTTGCCTTTATACTCCTCTGGCCAAAGAGCGGCCTCTCCGCTGGACTCTCATTGCGAATCCCACAGCAGGGGGTTTTACCATAGGTTCCCGCTGGAAAAAGCACCTCCGCCAGCTTCAGGAGTGTGTCCTCCGGGCCCAAAAAAACCCGCTTCATGTTGACGCATTTCCCTCAGAGACAGGGTTGAAAGAAGGGGATGAAAACGGCCTTATACCCACAAGGCATGGTGGGCATGCACGCAGCATTACTGAAGCTCTCATCGACGAAGCAGGCAGTTATTCCGATATTTATGCAAAACGCCCCTTTAACCTCATCATTACTGCGGGGGGCGACGGCACAAGCCTTGATGTCCTTACAGCCCTCTACCATATGCCTACGGGCCTTCGCTCCCATTTCGCCGTGCTCCGCCTTCCCATGGGGACAGGCAACGACGGTGCTGACGCCTGGGAACTGGAAGATGCGTTAAGCCTTCTTATAGATCCGGCAAAGCCCGGCTATCAGAGGGCTTTAAGGCTCACCACCTCTACTCCCGGCAAAGGCCCTTTTCTGGCTTTCAATATACTCTCTGTGGGCCTTGACGCTTTTGTGACCCACATGACCAATAAAACAAAGGGCAAAATGCCCGGCGATACATATAAGCTTTGGGTTGACGTGGCTTCACTCCTTTACGACAGGCTCTATAAAGTTGGCAGCATGGATGTAAGCGCTTTTGACGAGCGCGGAAGGGAAGTCAGGTCTTTTAGCGAGAAAGTATTATTGCTTGCGGTGGGGGAAAGCGGCCATAGGACTTATGGCTCCCATAAAAAGATACTTCCCGATGACCGCAATGTATGCCTGGTTAAGCAGATGCCCATGCTCCGTAAAGTCGCCCTCAAAGGCCTTTTTACAACCGGCGAACATATTTTAAAACCCGAATCTGTTGTTTTCAATGCCCATAGGGTGGAATTCAGGGGTGAAGAACCACTGCTTGCCCAAATGGACGGTGAAACAGTATTGCTGCAAAAAAGGGACTTTCCCGCAGCAATAGAATTAACAGAACTTGTAATACCGGTGTTGAAAAAAGTTTAGTACTTTTCCTTTATTTCAACTGCTCTCACATTCCCCGAAGTCTTAAAAAGCTTTGCAATGGTTGCAATATCCACGGTATTCGGAATACCCGCTAAAATTTTAAGTTTGGTTGCCTTCCCCTTGGAACTCTGGCGCATGTCCATGGACTGTATGCGTATACCTGCGGCAGTAATGATATCCATTGCCTCTTTTGTACTGGGATTTGAATCGTCATAGATAAGCTCCAGCATTTTTGTCTGTTCACTGGGGAATACTTTGCGCTCCATAACGCCCAGGACAAAGAGGGTGATGAGGCCCAATGCCTCCGCAATGGCTGCGGCAATGAACATGCCCGCGCCTATAGTCAGTCCCACCGCAGCCATGAACCAAAGGGATGCCGCAGTGGTAAGGCCCCGAACATTGTTCCCCAGGCGTATAATGGCCCCGGCGCCCAGAAAACCGATGCCCGACACTACCTGGGCCGCAATACGGCCCGGGTCGCCGTTTTTCATGCCGGAAAATTCCTGGGGCAGCCAGATTGAAAGCAGCATGAGCAGTGCGGCGCCTGTGGTTATCAGTATGTGTGTGCGCAGCCCCGCTACCTGATGATGGCTGGATCGTTCAAAGCCTATGATTGCCCCTGCGCCAAAACTGATGCAGAGGCGGATTACCATGTCCCATTCGGTTAATATGTGGGGTTGCATAGGGTATTTTACCCTTTAATGCATTGGGATGTCAAAGGATAAAATTCAAGCAAAAACATTTCGCTTTTTTTAAGAAAATTGGTATATTATAATAGGAAGGAATTCATGTATGACATCAGGAAAAACATGCTTGCTTTGTCTCTTGCTTTTATTCTCGGGTTTGTCCTTGCCGCTCTGGCCGCAGGATATGCCGGGCATTTACGCGAATCTGGACGCATTGGAGAGCTTGATAGAAGATACGCTCTTGCAGAGCGGGGTGCAGCTCTCACAATTGGAAGCCTTGAACAAAACCTTGAGCGAGAACGAGCAAACAATCGCCTCCAACGAGCAGCTTCTGAGCGAGCAAGAGCAATTGTTAGGGGACTTGCGGAAACAACTGATCACAATGTCCGAAATCTACGCGAGGCAATCGGACTTATCCGCGAAATACGAACGCAGCTCCGCCTTCTGGAAGAAGTTTACCTTGATCGGCCTTCCGGTGACGGCGCTGATTAGCGGCGGCATTGCTGCGCTATTGATTGCGGCAAAGTAACCCTGTGATTTCTTCTGCGAATGCTGCAGTCTTCTCCTGCACAAGCTTGACAAAAGAATTGTCCCCGGCACTGCCGACAACCTGTTCCATCTCTTTTTTATTGCGGTATGTAATAGCCCTGAAAGGATCGTTAAAATCTTTTGCCCTGCTTGCATAGACCTGTTCCGCAATCCACACCCTGGTTTGAATCAGTGTTTCAAGTTCCTTTTTGAAAGCCTCGAAATCCTTAAGGGGATGTGCTTCACTGCTTTCCGCCTTGCAAAGATAGCGATACACTTCCCATGCGTGGCGGGCCTTGTCCTCGGCGTATGCGGCAGCCATCTCGTCATACGCAGCATGGATACTGTTCCAGTTTGAAATCTTCCCTTCCCGGATTCTGCTTCGCAGTTCATCCACGCGGAATGTTGGCGCTATTTGTCCCCCCATGTTTACCCATTCAGCAATCCTGCCGGGCTTCGTATTGAGGAGGGGCTTATCCATTTCAGAACAAAAAGAAGCCCATCCGGAATCCCTGCGGGTTTTAAAAGCTTCGGCCAGGGTGCCGATAGCATAATAGCGGAGCATTTGGCGGTAGGCGGTCCAAGCCTTACGGGGCTTTAGTATGACCTGCCCCCGGTGCCTTCGTTCAAGGCCCCGGGCCGGGAGGGCAGGATCTTTCTGGCTGTCTTCAGCGGGCACTTCGTATTCGGGGTCTTCATTTTCAGCGCTGTTCGAGCCGGCAGGATTGGGCGCATGATCGGCAGATATATTGGGCGCCGGCACTCCGGCATCGGACATCCAGGCTTCAATCTGGGCGAGGGCCGCGATGATCTCCTCCGCAGTGTCCGGGGCGAGATAATCCATTTCTATATGCTGTTCTTTGATCATCCGTTTGTCCCTTGCGGCGGCCTTCCAGGAATTCCGTTCCAGGGCATAAAGGTTGTACATCCAGAAATAGGCAGGCATCACTTCAAGGCGATCCAGTTTTATATTGTTGTTCACCAGCGAAAAGGGGAGGGTGATATTGAGCTCGTAGGGATAATCGCCTTTTGCGATAAGCACAAAGCTTGCGAAACGGCTCGAGTGCTTCAGCGTTACCGCAAGTCCCGGCCAGAAGCCGCGGCCTGCACGTATCTCTCCGTCATTGGCGCGGCTGTTGTGGTTGCTCCCGATAGTAGCCCCTGCTGCCATATTGCTCATGCCCTGGATAAGGCTGGCGATCAAAAATGAATTGTTGTGATGCTGCTCATGTACCGGGAAAATGAGGTTGTTAAGGATCTCGCAGCATGAGACTGTGGAGTTATCCCCGAGTACCGAATGGATAAGCCTTGCGCCGTATTTGAGGTTGCAGTTCCTGCCCATAACGAAACGCACTGCTTTTGAACCGTAAAAGGCATGGCTGCCGTAGCCCACAATGCCGTTGACCATCTCCACCCCTTCGCCAATCTGGCTTGGCTCATCTTCGGAAGAAAGGATGGAAATATTTTTAAGCTTGTTGGCGCCTTTGATGTAGGCGAATTCGCCAACCTGCATATCCTTGATAATGCGGGTGCTTTTAATCACAGAACCCGATCCTATGACGCCATAATTCCCCCTAAAGCCGCCGTACTGTTCCTGGGTGATGGTTTTAAGCTTTTCGGTAAATTGGATATCGTCCCTATAGGCAGCCCAGAAAAAAGCGTCCGAGGGCAGCATGTCCGCAAAGGGCAGAATGGAGCGGCCCCCTGCTTCATTCATTACATCAATCCAAATCCTGACATCCTCATCCTCTCCCTCTTTAAGAATGCCATTGCCGAATTTAGCGTGGTTCGTGGTCTCCATTTCGTCAATCCGGGAGAGTATCACTTCGTCGCCGATTATATAGTGCGAAATATAGGTGCAATCCTGAATAACCGCATTGTCTCCAATATCGCACGATATGATGGTGCTGTTCCTGACCCCTGCGGGCAGACAGAAATCATGGCGGCGCAGCAGGGTGTTTTTCAGCATCCCAAAACGTATAAGGCCGTAAAAGGCAGAATTTCGTATCAGGGCTGGTTCAAAGGGATCGGTCACAAGGAAGTTGTCCCAATCGGAGCAATAATTTTGGTTTTTGATGAGGATTTCAAGTTCATGGGGTTTAAGGTTTCGCCAGGCCTTGCTGCCGCCTGTCTGCTGATTGCGAATCCAGTATTCATCCTTTCCCTGGGGAATATACCGGGGGGGTATAAAATCATAGCCGTAGCGTTCAGGGGGCAGGATATTGGTCTCTATCATTATTCTCGTCCTTTTAGTACAATAAGTGTCTATATTATGGTTATATTGTAAGGTTTTGCAATAGAGGGGTGGATCATGGTCAAAGTCATAAAAAACGGTGTTTTTCTTTTAAATGGCAGGGAAATTATTGAAGATAATCAGGAAAACCGGGGGAAAATTCAATCACAGGCCCAGGGGCTTTCCCCTGATGCTGCCCGTCTTAATACTATAGCAGCCGGGATTCTTCTTGCCCATAATCAGGATGGCGGGAAGGGGCTTCCGCAAAGCCTGCATCTTAATTTTGATGCCATGGCTTCCCATGACATCACCTTTGTGAATATCATCCAGACAGCCAAGGTATCGGGGCTGGACGAATTCCCCATACCCTATATTCTCACCAACTGCCACAATTCACTCTGCGCTGTGGGCGGAACCATCAACGAGGACGATCACCTCTTCGGCCTTTCTGCGGCCAAGCGTTACGGCGGTGTCTATGTGCCCCCCCACCTTGCGGTAATCCATTCTTATATGCGGGAAGCTTATGCAGGCTGCGGCAAGATGATACTCGGGAGCGACAGCCATACCCGCTATGGTTCTTTGGGAACCATGGGCATAGGCGAAGGCGGAGGGGAGCTGGTAAAGCAGCTGCTCCGCCAAAGCTACGATGCAGCCTGGCCAAGGATAATCGCTGTCTATCTCAGCGGCAAACCCCGAAACGGCGTAGGCCCCCAGGACATTGCCCTTGCTATAATAGGGGCAGTCTTTAAAGACGGCTTTGCGAAGAATGCGGTACTGGAATTTGTAGGCGACGGCATCAAGGGCCTAGCGGCCGATTACCGGGCAGGCATCGACGTGATGACCACTGAGACCGCCTGCTGGTCTTCGATCTGGGAAACCGACGAAACCACGGCGCAGTATTTAGCCATCCATTACCGTGATGCCGATTATAAGAAACTCAGCCCTGGCGCGGTATCCTATTATGACGGCCTCATCCATGTGGACCTCGCTTCCGTTAAGCCCATGATAGCTTTGCCCTTCCATCCCAGTAATGTTTTTGAAATTGATGATGTCATCGCAAACCCCAAAGATATTTTCGGGCATATTGAAAAAGACGCTGCAGAGGTCATGGAGAACCCCAATATCAAATTGAAGCTGACTGATAATATAGACAGCCAGGGCCGCATCCGTGTTGATCAGGCAGTCGTGGCAGGCTGTGCGGGCGGCACTTTTGATAACCTCATGACAGTAAAAACCATTCTTGCAGGCCATAATTCCCATGGCGGCAAAGGCAACGAAGGCTTTACGTTCTCGGTCTATCCGGGAAGCCAGCCAATACTTCTCGAGCTTGCTGAAACTGGCGGCTTGAGCAATCTCATAAACCAGGGCATTATTGTACGCTCTGCCTTTTGCGGCCCTTGTTTTGGCGCAGGGGATGTGCCGGCCAATAACGGCCTTTCCATCAGGCACACCACCAGGAACTTCCCCAACCGGGAAGGCTCAAAGCCGGGCAATGGCCAAATCTCGTCGGTTTGCCTCATGGATGCCCGCAGTATTGCTGCTACTGCCCTTAACGGCGGTTATCTGGCTTCGGCGGAACATCTTGACCAGCCGGAACGCTCTTTTCCGTACCACTTTGGCCCTGCCCCCTACCTCAGCAAAATCTACAACGGCATAGGCAAACCCGACAAAAGCGTGGAACTGCGTTATGGCCCTAACATCACCGATTGGCCTCCCATGGCAGGGCTGGGCGAAAATCTCCTCCTTAAAATAGTTTCATACATCACTGATCCGGTAACCACCACAGATGAACTTATCCCCTCGGGCGAAACTTCTTCATTCCGGTCGAACCCCCTTGGTTTGGCCGAGTACACCCTCTCCCGCAAAGACCCCTCCTACGTAGGCAAGGCAAAGGCAGTGCAGGCCGCTTCAAAGGCAATAGCTGTTTCGGAAACGGAAAAAGCGTTTGCTTTGCTCCCTGAGCTGACGGATGCTATCGAAGGAGTTAAAAGCATTCAGTCTCTGTCGGCTATAACCCTAAAGGACATTCAGCTGGCTTCGGCCATCTATGCCCATAAACCCGGCGATGGCAGCGCCCGCGAGCAGGCTGCCAGCTGCCAGCGGGTCCTTGGCGGCTCTGCGAACTTTGCCCATGAATATGCCACCAAGCGTTACCGTTCCAATCTTATCAATTGGGGCATACTTCCTTTTATTATTGACGGCGAGCCTTTCAAGAATGGCGATTATGTTTTTATCCCGAAGATAGCAGAAAAAGTGCGCGCATCATCCCCCGTGCTGGAAGCCTGGGTCATCAGCGGCAAAACCGCCAGGCCTGTAATGCTTAAAACGCCTGAACTAAACCCCGGCGAGGTTGAGCTAATCCTTGATGGCAGTTTGATTAATCATAACAGGAAGGGGCAGAAGAAATAATATCGAGTAAAATTATTGAGCCTGCTCCCTCAATATCCCCAGTATCTTCTGAAATGCCGAATCCTGCTTCTTAAGCTCTCTGGAACCCCGGGTAATCTTGCAGAGCGAGAGCCCCAGGGTCTTGGCAATTTCCCGCTGGGGGATTTTTTTGTCCAGGGCCTTAACCAGGGCCCAGCGGGCAGCTATGTCAGCAGCTTCGGCGGGGGTGAGCAGGCAGCGGAGGAAGTCTTTAATGAGGGCAGGGTCTCCGGTTTTAGCCAGGGTCGAAGCCAGTTCAGTGAGGTTCTCTTCTACTGCAGGATCGTCAACGCGCATTCTATAATAATGCCAGGAGTTCTTCAGGTTTGTCTATAATGCGCAGGGCGCCTGAGCTTTCAAGAACCTTCCGGGGCCGGTAGCCCCAGGTAACGCCTACCGCAAAACATTCCGAAGCCTTGGCGGTTTCAATATCCACTTCAGAATCCCCTGCCATGATAACATCCCGGGTTGTAAGGCCAAGCTCGACAAGTATTTCCCAGGTGCAGGCAGGATCGGGCTTGCGGGGCTTCCCCGTGATGTCTCCATAGATCGCATCGAAGGAGGAGGGAGGGAAGAGGCCGCCTATGACGAGACGCGCTATGGGATCGGGCTTGTTGGTGAGGACTGCGAGCTTGAGTTTTCTGCTTTTTAATTCGGAGACAAGGCTGAGTATGCCGGGATAGGGCTTGGTGTATATAAGGGGGGATTGAGCGTAAAAAGCGACTGCGTCGGCTGCCACCTGGGCCGAGAGTTCATCGCTGCGGACATCCTCCGGGAGGCAGAGGAAGGCAAGACGTTTGATGCCCCAGCCCACTTTATCGGTGTAAGCTTCCTCAGGAAGGGCGGGGTAGCCTTTCCCCTTGAGGGCTTTGTTCATGGATGCGGAAATATCGCCAAGGGTGTCTACCAAGGTTCCATCGCAGTCAAAAATAATCCCTTTATATTTCATAATCATTATGCTTGCATAAATAGCAGATTTTGAATATAGTGATTTATCAATAATGACTAAAAATCTGACAGTAGGGAATCCCGCCCTTCTTATACTTTCTTTTACCTTCCCATTGCTCATAGGAAATTTGTTTCAGCAGTTTTATAATATGGCTGACGCTTTTATAGTGGGCCGCACTATAGGGGTCGAAGCTCTGGCTGCGGTGGGCTGCACCGGAAGCTTTATGTTCCTTATTCTGGGCTTCCTCATGAATTTCACCATGGGGACTTCCATAATCACTTCACAGCGTTTCGGCGCAAACAATATGCAGGGTGTGCGCCGCAGCTTTGGTTCAAGCATAGTCCTGGGCCTCATAGTGGTAGTTGTTTTGATGATAGTAAGCATACTTACAGTACGGCCCCTCCTGCGCCTGCTTTCAACTCCGCCCGAGATCATGGAAGCCGCCTACAGTTATATCATTGTCATACTTTGGGGCATGCCTGCGTCCCTGCTTTTCAACATCTGCTCAAATTCCATGAGGGCGGTGGGGGACAGCGTTACGCCCCTCATTTTTCTCGTCATTGCCTGCATCATCAATATCATTTTTGATTATGTTTTTATCCTGGTCTTTCACATGGGGGTTGAAGGCGCAGCTTATGCGACCATCATTGCCCAGCTTGTTTCAGGGCTTCTCTGTATCCCGGTGATAGTGCAAAAAATGCCCATACTCAGGATAGCCCGTACTGATCTTCGCTTAAACCGCAAAGAAGCCTGGGAGCATGTACGGGTGGGTTTTCCCATGGGCTTTCAGATGAGCATTATCGCCATTGGAGCTGTGACGGTTACGTATGCGCTTAACCGTCTGGGAGCTTTGGCAATGGCGGCTTTTACTGCTTCACAAAAGATAGACATGCTCTGCAGTATGCCCCTCATGTCATTCGGCACTGCCATGACGACCTATTCGGCCCAGAATTACGGCGCCAGAAAGATAGATCGTATTAAAACAGGGCTGATACAATGCGCCATTATAACCTGTTCTTTCAGTGTCTTTATGGGTCTCCTGTATTTTTTCTTCGGGCGTTTTTTCTCTGCCCTCTTTTTGGGCGCCGAGAAGGAAGCGGTCGAGCTTTCTTACACCTACCTCAAAATTAATGGTCTTTTCTATATTATGCTGGCATGGCTCTTCATATCCCGTCAATGCCTCCAGGGTCTTGGAAGAAGCGTAGTTACTACCGCTGCGGGGATCATGGAATTGGTAATGAGAATTTTTGCCGCCATTACCCTTTCTTTCTTTTTCGGTTTTACCGGAATCTGTTTTGCAAGCCCCCTTGCATGGCTGGGCGCCTGTATACCTCTTACCATTTCACTGGTTCTGGTGTTTAAGAAGCTTGACCGGCAGTCCCTGGCGGAAAAGAAAGCCAATTTGTATGTCCCTATCTAGCGCGAAGCCTTTATCAGCATTACGTCCCCAAAGCCAAAACGTTTCGCGACTTTATCAGCGATACGCTTGATTGGCCTAGGCGCTGTCCCTGCTGCAAGGCCCCCCCAGGTTTTTACTTTTTCTATTGTAAACCCATTGAGTTTAAGCAATTCAGTTAAAGTCTTTACAGAAAAAAGATAGAGATGATCAAAGATGGCGGATCTCCACCGGCCGGAGAAAATTTTTGCCTGGAAGCCCGAAATATTGGGCGTAGTAACAATAAAGCAGCCTCCGGGTTTTAAAATGCGGCCTGCCTCCTTTACCAACGCGCCGGGATCGTTTAAGTGCTCAATTACATGGGAGGCCAAAACAGCATCAAAGCTGGCCGGGGCAAAACGGGCGTCTTCCAGGGCCAGGCTCCGCACATCAAGGGATCGTTCCCTGCGTGCATAGGCGGCTTCTTCTTCGCAGATTTCTACTCCTGCAGTATCCCAGCCGCGTTTTTTTAATTCAGCAAGCAGGGTGCCTGTAGCACAGCCTATGTCCAACACCCTGCCGGCTTTAAGCTCCCAAAAGCCTGCGTCATTAAGGGCCAAAAGCTGAAGTTCCAGAAAGGGTTTTTCATTTTCCAGTTCGTATGCAAGGTAATCTGCCCCATGGCCTGTGCCATAACGAAGGCTTACTTCTTCTGCCAGGGGCTGGGGGTTCATCTGGACAAGACCGCACCTTGTGCAGCGCACATAGGAAAAACCTTCGCATTGTAAATAAGGTTTGAACGAGAGGCCCCCGCAAATTGCGCAGGGTATAAGGCGGCTTTCTTCTCGGGCAACCGGGGTGGACCAGGTTTTAACAGCCTTTTTTGCCGCTTTCACCTATTCGACCTGGAGCCTGAAAACCGCATTCCTTGAATTGCCCGCTATGTCCTGGGCAATTACTTCCAGGGTTGCCTGCCCCCGGGTAAAGCGTATTTCCCCTACTTCATAGGCAGGGTAGGGCGCATACACCTGCTTTACCGGAATGAGGCCGTTACGGTAGACCATGAGGACGCCATCGCGGGCAGAGTAGGTTTCAAAATTGAGGGCCCCGGTTTCAATGCCATTTACGGAACACACGATTTTGAACGGCGCCAAAGGACTTTCCCTTGCTTCGAGCATGGTGTCGGTGGCTTCTACAGAAATAAGATAGCGGCCCTGGCTTATGGTTTTGGTCTGGGAAGGATCGATGAGCTTGCCATCAGAATCTTTCAGCCTTACTGAAAGTATCAGGGGCTGCCTTGTATCGCTTAAGGGATTTATGATCATGGACGGATTAATCCATCGCCTTTCCTTGCGGTCAAAGAGGAAAAAGTAAAAGCCTTTGCTGCCGGACCATCCAGAGATTCCGGATCTGCCGAGGGAAGCTGTTTTCCCCGCGCTGGCTGTCACCGGCATGGGGGCTTCTTCGTCCAGCCTGCTATAAACGCTAATGATACCGTCGCCGTGATCCAGGGCGAGCCATGATCCAAGAGGCGAGGGGAGGCGGGAAGCATGGTCTCCTTTTTTATGCTGATAGAGGAGTTCGCCGTTTTCGGCTGCCTTTACCGTGTCTTCAGTTTCAAAAGATGTCCCCAGGAGGGGGCTTCCATTGTCATTCGACCCGAAGTTGTTCCTCATTGTCCCTGCGTCCAGGGGCCAGTCCATGGCGCGCAGCAATACTGCGGAATTAACAGCAATACTACCAATTAACACTAAAAGTATTTTTTTGATTCCGGTTTTCATTCTATTTCTTCCCCAATTCAAAGGATGCAAGGCTCATGTCCCCGCCCACATAGATCTTTGAACCTCTCCTTCCCAGGAAGGCAGCCTTGCTTTTAAAAGGCGCTTCCATAATGATGGTCCCGGGGAACCTGATGGCTGTAAGTTTTTTTTGTACCGCTGATTGGGAAGTGACAACAAAAAGGAGACGATCCCCTCCGCTCCCGTCAATCGCCGCAATCTCTCCGTCCAGGGGGATGTTCACGCTTGATCGGGAAAGAATATCATAAATGCCTATGCCTCCTTCCCGCTCAAAAGCCACCCGGTTGTCGGAGTCTATAAACGCCATATATACCGCACGCCTGAAACCATCGGTAAGGAATTCATGGTAGACTACATGGTAGGTATCCCCGGACTGCTCAAGGAGGAGAAACCTCTGATCGTCAATTCCTGAGACAATCGCCAGCCTGGAAGCATCCGCAGAAATGGCGCAGCCCAGGATCACCGAAAGCCGCGATCCTCCGGGTTCGAAGGGCAGGCATGCCTGGGTGCCGGAAGCATTGAGCAGCTCCACAGTGCCGTCGAGGGTGCCCACCAGTATAAAACCGGCTGCGGCATCTATGCAGGTGAGGGGGGCCGGGAAATCATAAGTCCAAAGTTCGTTGCCCCTTGAGTCCAGGGCAGTAATGGAATTTTGCTCAGCCCCGATTATAAAAAGTTTTTTGTCCAGAAAGACAGGATAGCCTTTGGGGTTTTCAATCTCCAAAACCATATTGTCCTGGGGGTCCATAATTTGGAGACCTTGAGGCAGGGCATCATACTCGGCCCAGTGATCCTCCGAAAGGGAGACATAGCCCTTCCTTAAGCGGTTTATGGCAAAGCGCCCGTCATCGCCAACATAGCCGAAGCGCCCACCCAGCTCGAAAGCAAGGGGCTGCGCTGCCTCGGGGGGGCTCCCGCCCATATTCAGGGGATAGTTGGATTCGAGGGATGTAAGCCAGCGGGATACGAGTATGGTTTCGACCGGAATAGGCTGGGCCGCAGCGAACACATAGACAAAAAACACCGCTGCTGCCAGGATAAGCCAGTATTTTTTCGTTTCTTTTGCCACTTATCTCCCCATTGTGGTATAATAGGAGGAATCATGGATAAAATCAATATGGATGAACTTTATGCAAAAGCCCGGGAAGTAGCGGACAGGGCCTATGCTCCTTATTCCAAATTCCGGGTCGGGGCTGCGCTTTTGGCGGATGATGGCACTGTTTTTACCGGCTGCAATGTGGAAAACCGGTCTTATGGCCTTACCATATGCGCCGAGCGCACAGCGCTAACCAAAGCAGTGAGCGAAGGCCGCCGATCTTTCAAAGCCCTGGCCATAGCCACCCCGGACTCGGACTACCCTGTTGGGCCTTGCGGGGCTTGCCGCCAGGTTTTAAGCGAATTTATGGAACCCCAGGCGCCGGTACGTTTTGGGGGCAATACTCCCGAGCGGGTAGATACCACCATTGGCGGCCTCCTTCCCTATGATTCCCTTTACGAATTGGGGAAGACATAGGTAAAAGCTTAGAATTGATTGACATTTAGTACGGTATAGTACTATACTAAACCAATGATTGATGATGATATCCTAACTATAGAAGAAGTCGCAAAATATCTGCGGGTTTCGGAAAGGACTGTCTATGATTGGGCTCAAAAGGGTGAAATTCCCTCAGGCAAAATCGGCACAGTCTGGCGTTTCAAAAAATCTGAAATTGAAAAATGGGTGAACGACAGGCTTTCGGCCAACAAGCTCCTCCCCCAGTCAGGTTCAGTGCACCTCGAAACCATCATCTCCCCTGACCGCGTACTCTTCCTCAATCATTCTTCCAAGCGGGATGCCCTCATGGCCCTGGCCGACAATATCGCCACTGCCCCCCAGGTAAAAAATCATCAGGAACTGATCCAGGAAATCCTCAAGCGTGACGAGCTTATGAGCACTGCCATAGGCAGGGGCATTGCCATACCCCATGTTCGGCTCTCGTCGGTGACGGACCTGGTGGTTTCGGTGGGGATAAGCCAAACCAATATCATAGACTTTCAGGCCCTGGACGACGAACCAGTGCGCATTCTCATAATGATAGCCGCCGCCTATAACCAGCATGCGTACTATCTCCAGACCCTTTCATTCTTCAGCGCCAGGCTAAAAAACCGGGAGCTCCGCGCTTCCCTTTTGGCTGCCAAGACTTCCGGCGAGGTTTACGCCCTACTTGTCTCGGCGGAATGAATCTTTCCGCAGCCTAATCCAGCGGTATCCCTATCCAGCCCTCTACAGCGCTCATCTTTTCGCCTATAAGACCTATGGAAACCTTGGCGGTGGTTTCAGCCACGAGCCATTGCTTTTTATCTACGGTAAAATGAGCCCCCGGGCCGGGCAAATCAGCAAGCCCCATGGCGTGGCTATATTCTTTTGATACCATAATGCCCGCAGGCACATTGGCCTGGTTCATGATGAGGGCCCACAGCATGGCCCTGGAGTCGCAGTCCCCCCTGCCTTCGAGACAGGCGCTCACAAGGTTCACAAAATCGGAACCCATTAAGTCCCGCTCATACTTGAAATTCTGCACCCATTGCAAAAGCTGGCCCCCCAGGTCGCGGTTTTCCCTGGAGGGGACATTCACCTTCCTCTCGATGATAAAGGCCGCATCCGCGAGCCTGTCATAGGAATCCCGGTAAACAGCCCTGTAAAAGCGGGTCCACGCCTCTTTCCATTGCGCTCCGCTGGCATAACGCTTGAGTACATTGAATTCCCTGTCCACCAGGGCCTGGGCTGCTTCTTTGTCTTCCTCATAAAACCAGGCTTCCGCATCCAATCCCGTTATCTTCATAAGCTTCCGTGTTTCCCTGGGGTAGCTGAATTCCGAAATTGGGCCGGGATAGCGGGTATCCCCATCTTCAGGGGCAATTGAATCCAGGGCTGAAAGATGAAGAGCCTGGATTTCTGTTTTATTCGCGGGCCCGTAAGCCAGGGCCAGGAGCAGAGGTTTTCGGGCAGACGCGCCTCCCTGGGCGCTGCCCGTCTGCGGTAGTTCCACGCAGAACCCCCAGCCGCTCATTGCCTGGGGCTTGGCCCCGTTAAGGGAAAAAGCAAGCTCTATAATAGCCGCCTGTTTATGGCGGTACTCAAAGCTGCTGATTTCTCCCGAGCTTCCCAGCCTGCGCTGTACATCCTTTGCCAATGCTTCTACCGAAGCATACTGATCTTTTCCTGTTGAAGGTGCATAAATCGAAAGATCAAAACCCGCGCCATCCTTGGTGGTAAAGGAAAAACTGTTCTTGCCGTCACCGTCGGTGAATTCATAATCCTCGGGCAGATCAATGGAAAAGCCCCAGGCAGGCGAATAAAGGGGAGAGGCAAAACCTCTGGGGAGCATGAATAGCAAGAGGGCTGGAATAATGACCAGGAGGGAAAATATTCGTTTCATGATATGATTATCGTCAATAATGGCCCTTTGGGAAGGCTGGACAGCCATTTCTTAGGGAAGTATACTGTATCTAACGGTAGATTTATGGACAATTTAAACGGAATAAACGAAAGCAGGAAAACCGCACGGATCGCAGGATTATGGTATCTTGTTTTGGCTATCCCTTCCGCATTCAGCTGGATGTATATTACTAAAATATTTATACCGGGAGATGCAGTTTTAACGGTTCAAAATATCCTTGCAATTATACGCTGACTGGACAGATTGACAAGGAACACTTTTGAAAGACCTTTCAATATTATTCGAAAACAAAGATTGCCTCGTCATAAACAAGCCTGCGGGCCTTGCGGTCCAGGGCGGGGAGGGCATCAAAACCTCCCTGGATTCCCTGCTGGCGGAAAATTACGATCCCCGCCCCCTCCTTGTTCATCGTCTGGACAGGGATACTTCCGGGGTAATATTGGTGGCAAAGAACAAGGAAGCAGCCGCCCGCTTTTCTTCATATTTTGCCGAAAGGAGTCAAGGTTCACAAATTCGCAAGCTCTATCTTGGGATCTGCTCAAAAACGCCTCAGCCTTCTTCAGGCGTCATACGCCTCCCCCTGGAGATCAAAGGAAAAACCAAAGAATCCGAAACCCGTTACCGCCTGGTTTCAGAAAACCCCGGCATTCCCTGTTCCTTGCTGGAGCTTGAACTGGGTTCAGGCCGCATGCACCAGATACGCCGCCACCTTGCCCAAATAAACTGCCCCATACTGGGGGACGACAAATACGGCGACTTTGGGCTAAACAAAACCCTGCACAAATCCATCGGCCTGAAGCGCCTTCTTCTCCATGCTTCGAGGCTTATCATTCCTGAGGAGGGCATAGATATAACCGCGCCCCTGCCCGAATACTTCGCCCCCTTTAGCTTGACATTGGCTGGGGTTTTTTCCCATGATACCTAGTCATGAAAGAAATCGATATAACCAGGCCCTACCTGGAAAGCCTCGCGACTGACGAGCTTGTCCGCATGGCGGATCTCCTGGGTTTTGATATACCTCCGGGTCTGGACAGGATTTTTATCATAGAAGAGCTGTTGGAGAGCACTTCCGAAGAGTTTATGGAGGATGATGAGGAAGAAAACCCCCTAAAAGCAGAATTCATCGATACTGGTTTTTTTGAAGCTGTAGCGCTGCCCCGGCAGTATAATATTACCTTTCTGGAAATCATTATACGGGATCCCCTGTGGGCCTTTGTGTTTTGGGAGCTTAAGGGAAGCGATAAAAACATATTCGAAAAAGCGGCGGATTTTAATGGCTATTACCTCAAAGTGTCTCCTCAAAATGGGGATAAGGAGGGTGTTTTTATTGTGCCTGTAGGCATAGACGATACAGCCTGGTATTTGGGTTTCCCAGCAGGCGATAGCCCGGAGGGGGAGGCAAGAAGCTATATTGTAGAACTCTGCGCCGACAGGGGAGGGGAAGTATCCCTGGCCTCTTCCCCTGCCTTTGCCCTGCCCGGGCTTCCGGGCCGCTTGTGCGCCGGGGGCGATGCCTTAAGACGATTGTCAGGGGCGGAGGATTTCCGCATACTTCGCAGCGGGGACAGGCTCTCCAGGGTTAAAAAACCCAAAGCTTCCTCAGCAGGGTGACATGAACAACAATCCCGTTATTTCCATAGTCCTCAACGCCCATATCCCCTTTATACGGCACCCTGAACAGGCCGAATGCCTGGAAGAGCGCTCGTTTTTTGAGGCCATATCGGACACCTATATTCCCCTCCTCGAAATGTTTGATCGCCTGGACAGGGATCATGTCCCTTTCAGGATGGGCATTTCCATTTCCCCCACCCTCTGCCACATGTTGAACGACAGCCACCTCATGAAGCGTTACCTGACCTTCACGGACAAGCAGATCGAATTCGGGGCCAACGAATTGAAGCGACTTCCGGGGGATGACGCCCTTTCCCGGGGGGTAAAACAGTTTTACGACTGCATGGTGGAGAAGCGGGTGCTTTTTACCGAACGTTACGAGGGCAGCCTTTTAAAAGTGTTTGATTATTACCAGAAGAAGGGCAGGCTCGAATTATTGCTCACCGCCGCAACCCATGCCTTCCTTCCCTTTTATGCCGCATACCCCGAAGCTATCCAGGCCGAGATTGAAGTTGCCATAGGGGCTTATCGCAGCCAATTCGGAAAAAACCCCCAGGGTTTCTGGCTTCCCGAAATGGGCTGGAAGGCGGAGCTTGATTCCTGGCTTCGTTCCTATAATTTTGCCTATACCATGGTTGACACCCATGGCCTGGTGTTCAGTCAGCCCCGTGCGGAAAAGGGGAGTTTCTATCCTGCCAAAACCCCTGCGGGGGTCTTTGTCGTCGGCAGGGATTTCTATGCCAAGGAAGATATAGAGGCGCTGTCATCCTGTTCCGAATACCGGGACAACAAAAAGGATCTGGGCTTTGAATTGCCCCCTGATCTGATCAAGCCCTTTTTGGGAACCCAGGGGGGCAGGGGCTGCACGGGCTATAAATGCCGTACCAGGGGAGGCGCGGTTTATAATTTTGATGAAGCCAGGCAAAAAGCCCAGGATCAGGCCCGCGTATTCCTGAAGAACCGCAAAACCCGGCTCGGCGAGGCCCAGGTCCTCATGGATAAGCCTCCCTTCTGCCTTTGCGCTTTTGACGCGGACAATTTCGGCCGCCGGTGGTACGAAGGCCCCCAATTCCTCGAGACCATTTTCCGCGAAGGCGCGCAGGATTTTCAATTCATGACCCCTGCCGAATATCTTTATAAGCAGGATCCTTCAAGCTTCCAGACCCTGATGCCTGAATTTTCTTCCTGGGGTATTAACGGCTATGGCGAAACCTGGGCAGACGCTTCCAACGACTGGATATACCGCCATACAACCCGCGCCCTGGAGCGCATGATAGAAATATCCGACCGCTTCCCGGATAATTCGGGCCTCAAGGAACGCACCTTAAACCAGGCAGCCCGGGAAATTCTTTTGTCTATGGCATCGGACTGGCCCGGCATGCTCTACAAACAGGAAAATTCCGCCTATGCCCGCCTCCAGATAGAATCCTGCCTGCGCAATTTTACTACTATTTATGAAGCCCTGGGCAGCAACTATATCAGCACCGAATGGCTTACCAGCCTTGAGAAGCGGCACAATATTTTTCCGAACATCAATTACAGGGTTTTCAGAAGAAAGAAATAGGTCAATAATCCAAAGTCTGCATATCGTTTATTCTCTGCTGCACATTCTCCGCATGGGCGATAATGCTGACCCCTTCCCGGGCAGGGTCGAATTTAGGATCAATAGCGAGGACATCTTCCCAATAGCTGCGGGCTGCCGGGTAGTCCCCTTTGGAATAGGCGTCCAGGCCCGCGATGTAAAGCTCGTCCACTTTGGCGGCTCTTTCCTTCCTGCCCCCGTCCCCAAGGTTGAAGCGCACCCCCAGGCTTACCCGGTTCAAAGGCTGCATCTGGGTCAGGAGATCCAGGGTGTAATTTACGTCCAGGGAGATTTTTTCAAATTCTACGGCGCTTCCAACGGTGATGCGCACGCTGCCGGCCTTGCCCATAAGCCCCATCCTCATGGAGAGGAAGTCGGTAATGGATGCGGCAAAACCAGCAGCCCAGTAGGGTCTTTCAGACAGGCTTATGTCTTGCATATTGAGGGGCACAGAGAAATCAAAAGAGATGAGCAATGGCCTTAAAGGTTTATAGGCAATAGCCACGGTAGCCGTGGTGGGCAGGGGGTCGTCCATGGCAGGCGGCCCCAGATTGCGGACAACCAGGGCGGCGGACATGTTTTTTTCCCGGGAGCTATAGGGTTTTAGGAGATCAAAGCGGGTAAGGATGCCTATGTCCGCCATGGCCATTGCTGTCGACTGGGATCTGCCGGAGCCGGAAATGAGGCTTCCTGTGCCGTTCCCCAAATCGTCTGCGTCGGTAAAATCGGGAACTATCCTGAAAGCGCCCTTGATATTGGCCCCCACCGAGAGGCCGGAAAAATAATAGCCGGAAAAAAAGTTGTACGAAATGTTGAGGGCTGCCACGGCTTCGGAATAATAGCCCTTGGAAACCCTGTCGCCATAGATATTATACTCTGTAAAAGGGGTATAGAGCCATTTTCCTGCTGCCGCAAAACCCAGATCTCCAAACCTTGAGGCGAAAACCGCCCCTTCAACCTTGGTATCGGCTATCCAGTTGTTGTGAAAAAGGGCTAGTTCGGTACTGGAAAGCATGGACGAGCCCGCAGGGTTGTATTCGATAAACGAAATATCGTCGGATACTGCCGAAAACGCCCCTGCCATGCCTTCCGAGCGGCCGCCCATGGGCACATTCAGCACCGGAAAGGCAGTGAGGCCGGCGTTTTCGTCGGGCCCGTAGATGGAATTGAGGTAATCGGAAATGGAGCCATAGGAGCCGGAACCGAAATCCAAAGCCCTTGCAGGGATACCTGACAACATGAGGAAAATAATGATACAAAGGACAAGGGGGGCTTTCTTCATCTATCTATAATATATATCGGATTGGAGAAGAATTCTATAAATTATGGAGTATCAAAGGGAAACTATAGAGATTCCAATGGTTCACCGATATTTATAGATAGATTATACTATGATAGGGAGTATTTTGCATAGAAAACAAGCCTCTTGGTTCCTGGCAGCAGTGCTTTTCCTCCTGGCCGCTGCAGGTTCCCTCTATGCAGGGGGCGCCAAGGATACTGTTTTGTCCCAGGCCGACAGCCTTATCGAGAACAAGGAATACGACAGCGCCATACAGATTCTTACCGACTATGTCAAAACAAACCCCGAAAAATTCAACGATGCCCAAAAACGGCTTCAGAAAATAGTCAAGCTCAGGGAAAAGTACAATACCATTGCTGACGAACTCCTGGACACCCTGGTTAATACCCCCGAGGATGATGTAAGAATTCTGGATCTGACCGATCAGCTCATAGCCATTGAACCTGCCACCAATCCATCCACCCAGCGCTTCCTGGACCAGGTGCGGGAGCTTGCGGCTTTCAACAACAACAGGAACAGGCTGGAACGAATTTTGGTTCAGGCCAGGAGCCAGCTGGAACAGGGCAATTACCAGGACGCCCTCGAAACTTATTCTACCGGCCTTGATATTTATCAGGCCGAATATTTTAATTCCGGGTTTGGCCCTGAAGCCGAAGCGGTGGCTTCCAATGGGCTTGAAGCCCTTGCAAAAGGGATTTCCGATTTTGGAAGCCTTTTGGGATCATTTGTCCAGGGGGCCCAGGCAGTGCAGAATCTGGGCACCGGGGCAGTTTCCCTTGCTGATGCCCGGCGGGCTTACAGTACCTTGGCTCTCAGGATGGAGGAAATCTCCCAGATTATGGGCAGCATTGCGGGAGTGGGGAATTCCTATGAAAGCCAGCTGGCAATATTGCAGCGCGAAAATAACGCCCTGGGGGACAGGTCTTTCCTTTCCTTTGCCAATAGGCTCATCCGGGGGCCTGCAGGGCAGGACGAAGGCATGCTGGGCGTCCTGGATCGCTTCTGGAAACAGAACATAGACCCTGCGGACGCTACGGTTTTTGCCCTTGCGGAAAATGCCTATAACCGCGCGCAAACAGCGGCCAACAACCGGGACTATTCCGGGGCCCTTCCCCTTCTGGATACTGCGGAAGGATTCGCCGGACTTTCCCTGGATTTGATCAATAACTGGCTTTCCTTCTATGTGCCTGCAGGGGTTCCCACCCAAATCGTCTATGATCAGCCTGTAGTTTCCCCCATGGTAGGAAGCTACCTGAAATTCCATTCCATGGGCAGGGCTGTTTCGTTTATGAGGGAAGCTGAAAATATCGGCATTAGGGAAGAAGCCATAATCCGGGGCAATTACCAGGCCCTTCCTTTGTGGAGGCAGGGTACTCTGGCACTGTCTAGCGCCGTCAACCAGGAACAGGATAACCGCAGCGCCTTCAATGCCATGATCCGGGAGTTGGCTGTCATCGAGGGGGCCATAAACACAGAAACAGAAACCCTCGGGGTTTACAGCGAAACCCTGGCATTTCTTGCGGATGACGCGGAGAGCCGCACAGAGCTTCCCCTGCTTTACATCAGCCAGGCTGGGAGCATAGTAATGGATCTTGAAAGCCGCATAGGGGATCAGGAATACCAGGCTATAATCAGGCGCTATACTATTTCTGCTGAAGATCTCTCCCGCGAAGTGACTGCCCGGGAAAACGAATTCAACGCAGCCAATATTCAGGTAGAAGGGATCCAGCAGAATTCAGAATCGGGCGAAATCTTCCTCTCCCATTATCCTACTGAAGCCCTGGCGGCCCTTACCCAAATGGGCCAGAGGGCAGCGCAGAATCTTGCCACAGGCAGATCCCTTCTTGCTCTCTATGCCGCGGAACCCCAGAGTCTGACAGGTTCCGGCGAAGTGGGCCGCCTTTACGCCAATGCCCAGGACCTGGTGAACCGTATACTGAATCTTCAGTCCCGGTCGGGGACAGTCATGGCTGCTGCCAGGACCCAGATTGAAAGGGCCAATGCCTTAAGGCTCGAAGGGGACAGGCTCTTCCAGGAATCCCAGACCGCTTTGGCAAGAAACAATTTTGAAACAGCCAGGGAAAGGCTGCAGATGGCAACAGTGCGTTACCACGATTCATTGGCCATACAGGAATCCCCTTCCCTCCGTACATCCTGGGATACCCGCCTTGTGAACCATGGCGCCGAGATAGTCAGGGTAGAGAATGAAATAGTAGTCAGAGATGTGCGCAATCTGGTAAACAATGCCAGAACCAATTATTATGCCGGAAACCTTGAACAGGCCGAGGATCAACTGGTCCGCGCCCAGAGCCGCTGGAGTGTCACCAATTCTACCGAAGAACCCGAAGTGATCTATTGGCTCAACCTGGTCCGGGGCGCTCTTTCCCTCCAGTCGGGCAGAGCCATTCCCCAGACAGCTCCCCTGTATGCCGAGATGAGCCAGCTCTTAAGCGACGCCAAGAGGAACTACGATGAAGGGGTTCGGCTCCTCAACAGCGGACAGAGGGCTCCGGGGCTTGCGCGCTTTGCGGAGGCCAGGCAAAAAACCAGGGATGTCAGGCTCATGTTCCCCATGAATCAGGAAGCGCGGCTTCTGGAACTGAGAATAGATCAGCAGACGGATCTTAGCGTATTTAACGCTGCATTCAGGCAGCGCCTTAACGATGCAGTGGCAGGTACCAAGCCGGCTGTAAGATCCACCCAGTCCTTTGCGGATCTTCAGGATCTGGTGCAGATAAATCCCGATTATCCGGGGATCAGGCAGCTTCTGACCCAGGCCGAAATTGATATGGGGTACCGTCCCCCTCCGCCTGACCCCAGGGCTATTGCCCGATCCAACGAACTTACCCAGGCAGCCATGACCATTATCAATGCCAGGAATTCAACCCAATATGAAGTAGCCCTGGCACAGCTCAACGAGGCCATACAGCTCAATCCCAACAATACCCAGGCCCAGAGGGGCAAGGATCAGGTTCAAACATGGATGACCGGAACAGGCACCATAGTGCTGGACAGCCATTCCCAGGATGAATACACTCGGGCTGTCCAGGAATTCACCAGAGGCAATAATCTGACTGCCCTGGCAATAGTGCACCAGCTTCTGCAGAATCCCCGGAATCAGAATTCAACCCTCATCCTGGAATTGCAGCGAAGGATCGAGTCGGTTCTATGATGACAAAACAGCTAAAATTATCAGCCTTCGTATTTGCCCTCTTTTTTCTCTTTCAGGGCATGCTGTTTGGACAGACCAGTTTTTTCTGGGAACAGCCTGAAGTTTTTTCCGGACCCCGGGGGAGCTTTCCCGTCTCCGCTTCTACAGGCGATTTGGGCATATTGGTATGGCAGGAGACGGACAGGAGAGCTGTATCCGGCGCCAACGGTTCAGGAGACGGCGCCATCAGTATTGCCCTGGCAGTCAAGAAGCCCGGCGCTTCCTGGGAAAACAAAGGCATCATTGGGGGTCCTTATCTATATTCCGGTACGGAGCCTTCAATAATCAGCGCGGTCATAGATAAACAGAACCGCATACTCATTGCCGCCGCAGCTTCGGCGGCGGAGACGGAGATCCTCATCTCGGGCGACGAGGGCCAAAGCTTCGAAAAGTACCGGATAGATTCGGGTACAGAATCGTCGGTGGCGCCCCGGATCGCGGTACGTTCCGACGGCGGCTATCTGCTCTTTGTAACCAGGGGCAGCGACAGTTCCCTTTCGCTTTATTATGCCCTGTCGGACAACGGCCGTGTCTGGTCTGCTTTCAGGCCCTTTGTTACTGATAACGCGATGCAGCTCAATTTCCTCCCCTCTCATGCTTCTTACGGGGGCAGGGAATATGTGATCTTCCAGTCATTTACCGGCAGTTCCGAAACCATCCCAACCTTCCAGCTCTTTCTGAAAATGTCGAGCGATAACGGCCGGACCTGGGGGCCTTCGCAGCGTTTCACTTCTTTCAGGGACGCCTATATGTACACCAGCGCCACTGCTGATAATTTTGATAATCAGCGTCCCCAGCTTACCGTGCAGAACGATTCCCTCTTTCTGGTTTGGGAGCGGCGCTACCGTACAGGCTCTCCCCAAGTTTATGCCGCCCGGATACGGGCCGACGGCAGCCTTATAGGCGCTCCCGAGCGTATCAATACCAATGATGCCTATTGCAATAACCCTGTTGCATTTACCTATGGCGGCGATACCAAAGTAATCTGGTTCGATAACCGAAGGGG
The DNA here is from genome assembly GCF_000214355.1 of Leadbettera azotonutricia ZAS-9. Taxonomy (GTDB): domain Bacteria; phylum Spirochaetota; class Spirochaetia; order Treponematales; family Breznakiellaceae; genus Leadbettera; species Leadbettera azotonutricia. The sequence continues at coordinate 1,622,302 of NC_015577.1, forward strand.
AGGCAACAGGATCTATTTGGCGCAAAGAGAAGGGCTCAACTGGATCAATACGGATCTTTCAGGTTCTGTAGGGGGAGACGCTTCCTTTGGCCGCTCTGTTGTCGATTCCGACGGCCTCTTTATTTTCTGGCAGACCACAACCGCTCAGGGCAGCGCCAGGATCTATTCGCTGCTTCCTGATACTTCCGTAAATCCTGTGCGCATTACCGCAGGGAATTTTACGCCCGGGCGCAGGACCCGAGGAGAAAGGGCGAGATTCTCCTGGAATGTTCCTGTTGATTCTTCGGGTATTTCCGGTTTTGCCTATGCCTGGAGCAAAGATGAAGATGTTGTCCCAAATAAAAATATCATGGTTTACAATACCAGAGATTCAGCAGCCACCAGTGCAGAAACTGTTGCAGATGATGACGGAAGCTGGTATTTCACCATCATAGCCCAGGACTATGCGGGCAACTGGTCGCCCCCTTCGCGGATAGAATATATACGGGATACGATTCCTCCTCCTGCCGCAGCGATTATACAGCCCGATCTGGACGAAAACGGCTTCCTGCTGTCTAACACTTTTACGCTTAACTGGAATGTTCCTCCCGCGTCTGATATTGCAGGGTATACCTGGGATCTTCAATACCTGGGATCTTCCGCCCAATTCAGCTCCATGGATAATGGGATCTTCCAGGCTGCTGCCAGCGAACTCTATCCCGGGAGCAGGGCGGCGGCACCCAGGGTTCAGGGCACAGGGACTTCTGTTTCCTATACCAATCAGGACGATGGGGTTTGGCTCTTCACTGTCCGGGCAATTGATGAAGTGGGGAATGTTGGCCCTCACTCAAGCATATATTTCAGAACCGATAAATATGTGCCCCATACCTACATAACCTGGGTTGACGCCAGCCAGGACGAGCAGGGCATACTGGATCTCAGGATTATGGGCAGGGGCTTTGCCGACGGCGGCAGCGTGATCCGGGTCTTCCTGGACAAAGACGGGCAGGAACCTTACGACAGGGAATTTTATTTACGCAACGACGATTATAGGATTGCGTCGGACAGGGAAATAAACGGCCTCCGCATCGAAGATATCGAAGAAGGCAATTACAGGGTAGGGGTAGAACATCCCGTGCGGGGCCTTTATATAACAGGCCCAATGGTAGCAATAAACGAAACCGGTACCGTCAAATTCGGCGATTATGGAAGTATCTGGCAGCCTTCATGGTTGCTGCGTCATGCCCGCCGTTTCATTTTTGATACTGCCTGGTTTGTAGTTATAGCAATACTGGTTTTGTGCGGTCTGGGGATTTTGGTTGTTATCCGGGGTATAGGCAATGTTGTAGCCGAAAGCGCCGTTATACGCCTGGATGCCGCCGCCCTTATTACAGGAGATTTTATGCCATCGGAAAAGAAAAAACGGCTTGCCCGGATCAAGCGGCGGGGCATAGGCCTCCGCTTTAAAATGGCTTCCTTTACGGTTGCCCTGGTAATGCTGGTAGTAGTAATGGTGTCGGCTCCCCTTTACGTCATGATGACCCGGACTCAGCGCGATACACTGCTCCAGGGACTTTGGGATCGTTCAACAGTTCTTCTCGAAGGGCTTGCTACCAATACCCGGGCCTATCTCCCTATGGGGAATATTCTGGAATTGGGCTTCCTGCCTGCCCAGATGAGCGCCATTCCCGAAGCCCGGTATGTTACCATTACCGGCTACAATCCTGATACTACTATTTTTGATGACGCGGTCTGGGCCACCAATGATACGGATATCCTTGCCAAGGTCGATACGGTCGAATTCCAGCCCGGAGTTTCGCGGATCACGGATGAAATTACTCCCCGGCTGCAGGGAATCGCCGATGAACTGAACGATCAGGCGCGGTCTGCGGTAGGAGATCTTTCCGCCACTATCGCGAGTTTTAACCAGGAAGCCAGATCCATTGCCACCAACCTGGACGCAGCCAGCCAGCAGCGCCTGGAAGATATTCAGGTTACTACCCGAAGCCTTGAAGCGCAGCTTACCGAAAGGCTCTCGGAAATTGGCCGGCAAATCAGGTCTGAACCGGAATTCTCGACGGACAATTTCACGGCGGATAAAAGTCGTGTCTACGTCTTTTTTAAACCGGTTATGTACCGGCAAGGCACGGAGGATACTTACTTCCGGGGACTCATAAGGCTTGAAGTTTCCATAGATTCCATACTGGAAGATATTGCCGAAGGCCAGCAGGATCTTTTGCGTATCATCATCGTGGTTGCCCTGGCAGCCATTGCCATAGGGGCTGTGGGCGCTCTCGTGCTTTCAACCCTTATCATCCATCCTATAAGGCGGCTTGTGAGCCATGTAGAGGTGATACGCGATACTGAGGATAAGGCGGATCTTGAAGGCGTGGACATACATATCAAAACCCACGACGAGATTGCCGTTTTGGGAAACACCATCAACGACATGACCCACGGCCTGGTAAAAGCCGCTGCTGCTGCCTCGGATCTTTCCATAGGCAAGGAAATCCAGAAAAAGTTCATACCCCTTGATCTCGATAAGGAAGGGAACAAGCTGAGCACAGGCTATAAAAAAAGCGAGAACGCTCACTTCTTTGGATATTACGAAGGCGCAAAGGGCGTGTCAGGCGACTATTTCGATTATCAGGATCTGGACGGCCGCTATTACGCTGTTATCAAGTGCGACGTTGCAGGCAAAGGCATCCCTGCGGCACTCATCATGATCCAGGTAGCCACCATGTTCCTCAACTACTTCAAGCAGTGGAAGCCCACAGAGAAGGGCATGCACATTGAGGACGTGGTTTACCAGATAAACGAGTTCATCGAGACCCTGGCTTTCAAAGGGCGTTTTGCCGCCTTTACCCTCTGCCTCTTCGACTCCCAGACAGGTAAAGTGCGCTTCTGCAACGCCGGCGACAATATCATCCACCTCTTCGACGCCTCGGAGGGCTGCATGAAAACCCTGACCCTCCCGGAGACGCCTGCCACCGGCGTACTCCCCAACTTCATGGTCGAATCCAAAGGCGGCTATTCAGTTCAGACCATGACCCTCGATCACGGCGACATACTCCTGCTCTATACCGACGGTATTGAAGAAGCGAAGCGCAAATTCCGCAACTCTGCCTTCGAAGACATTATTTGTACCGAAGGAGGCGCCCCCAACGACACGCCCCACGAAAACCACGTAGTAGGCCAGGGCGATGAAGAAATGGGTCCCGACCGGGTTCTGGCCATCATCAATGCAGTGATGAACAAGGGAACCTATACCCTCCACAAATGGCACAACCCCGAAGGGGATGCAACAGATCTAAACTTCGATTTTACTTCCTGTGACGGCAAGGTCGAAGAAGTGATCATGGCCATGGTATCAGTTGAAAAAATGTTCCGCTGCTATAAAGATCCAAAAGCCACTGCGGATAACAGGGTTCTGGTGGACAAGAAGATAGACGACTTCCTCAAGGAACACTTCCTCCAGTACCGCAGCTATTGTTCCTTTACCCGGGAGAACCCTGGCAATGATGCGTATATGTATTATACTAATGTCAAAGAGGACGATCAGTACGACGACCTCACCATATTGGGAATCAAGCGCAAATAGGGGGCATAACATGGCATTCAGCGATAGAATGAAAGAAGTTTTTGATCAAAGTGTAGCGGCTTCCAAGGAACTTGCCGCCAAAGCGGGCGCCACAGCCCAGAAGCTGGGCGAACAGGGTGTCCTCATGGTTGAAATCAGGCAGCTTGAAGCCCAGGCCCAAAAGCTTGTGGGTCGCCTCGGTGCCGAAGCCTACCAGGCATTTGCGGAGCGTCAGGAAGATACCATCTCGGCCGGCTCTGCCCCGATTCGGACTATACTCTCGGAGCTTGCCCTGGTCAGAGAATCCATCGAGAGAAAAGAAGCGGAGCTGAAGCTTAAAAAGGGCAATTAAGACAATCTGAATCGTGAATCCAATAAAAGCCCTGCCCCTTTTTTTGTGCCTCCTCTTGCCATTGGCAGTTTTTGGCCAGACCCAGGAAATGCTCCTCCTTTCTTCGGTAGCCTACGATGAGATGGATACCCTCTATCTCCTTAAAGGGTTAGGTTCGCCTTCAAGTGCCCGGCCCTGGACAAAGGCCGAAGCCTCATTGATTCTGGATAAAATCGATAGTTCCGCCCTAAGCGCCAAAGAACAAGCCTTATACGACCATATTGCTTCCCTGGTTTATGAGCCCCTCCGTTTTTCCCTGGATAAGCTTGCGACCTTGGACGCAGGGCTGGAGTTTGCCCTGGAAGCCTATATGCACACTAACAGCAGCGATTATGTAAGGGAAGAAGATTGGGTGTATGGCTATGAGGAACGCCGGCCCCTTTTGAATGCATACCTGGAATTAAACCTGGGCTCCTGGTTCTCTGTGTACACCGATGCCCGCTACGGCAGGAACCGTTTCAACCAGCGGGATCTGAACCGCGACTCAGGCGATTTGCCCGGAGGCCTTGGGGCGGTAATTCCTCCCAACCCTGAAACAGGGGTCCCCTTTCCCTATTATTCCTGGGCGTATAGCCGCCCCTTCCTGAGCAATGTACCCACAGGCATCGACGAATTTGATTTTGACTGGCCCAAGAGGGCGGTGCTGACTCTCGGGGGCGCCCATTGGAACATCAGCCTTGCCCGGGATAAGCTCCAGTGGGGCAGGGGGAAAACAGGCAATTTTGTTTTCGATAGCCATAGGGACTATGACGAGTATTTCAAGGTTTCAGCTTTTTCTTCAAATTTCAAATATGAATGGCTCAATGTTTTTTATACCAGCCCCGAATCCATGGGGGAGCCGCTCAAGATTTTCATGGCCCACAGGCTGGAATTCCGCCTGTTTCCGTCCCTGGTTCTGGCAGTTTCAGAAAACATCATATACAAGGGCGAGGGCTTCAATCCCCGTTATCTCAATCCTGCCTTTATTTTTCATAATTGGCTGGATCGCACCATGTTCAATGCCCTGGCCCACCTGGAATTGGACTTCGCCCCCGTTAAAGGATACCGCCTTTATATCCAGACGGTCTTTGATCAGATCCGCGCCACCTGGGAAGACGATATTGAACCTTGGTCCTGGGGCATGCTTGGAGGCATAGAGCATGCGCGCTTCGCGGGCCCCGGGGTACTGAATCTTTCCCTGGAAGCCGCTTATACTTCGCCTCTCCTGTACCGGAGGGATGAGGTGGATTTTATAACTCTGGGCACGACCAGGGTGAATGGTTCTCCGGACCCCCTTTATTTTGATTATACAGGCTATCCTTATGGCGGCGATGCCCTGGTTTTCCAGATTGATTCCTCATACCGCTTCCCGAATTCGGCGCTCCTTTCCGGCCGGTTTTTTGCCATGGTTCATGGTAAAATGAACCCCTTTGTCTCCCACAACAAAGAAGGAAACAACACCGGCCTTGCCAACCTTGACTCCCATACCCCCTCGGGCAGCACAGACGAACAGGAGCTGACATTGGGCGCCATGTTCAAAGGGAGCTATGGCTTCCCAAAAAAGTTCCTCCGCTTAACCCTCACAGCCTGGTCGGAGCTCGATTTGCTCTTCAAAAAGAACAAGCTCATGGTTTCAGAAAATGGCACAGGCGAAAGCCTGGTTTACCATAAACCAGGCTGGGCAGGGGACTTCCAGTTTTCTTTGGGATTCGGGCTTAAGATTTAGCTATTTTAACTTCCCGCTTTCAGGGAAGTTAAATTTATTCGTGGCGAGGGGGTTAATACCCCGCCCCTTGGGGCGGTTAAAAAGGTATTAAGCCCCGAGTCCAATTCCTTAAGAGAACAACATACCTCGCGGCTTGCCGCGGGGTTGTTGATCCGGACTTTCCCCGGCAGTCGGTAAATATCAAAATCCGCGTCTATGCTGATAATTGAACGAATTCCGGTTTTTTCCGCAGCGAATACCAGGGTTGCATCGGCAAAGTCCATGAGCCTATCCTGATATTTTTAGTGCTCAAATAGTCCCCGATAGTGGTCAGCACGTCCAGGTCTGTGGTGGCTCAGGGTGGATAACCACCCGGTTCTACCCGGCTACCAAATTCAATTCTCGCCGCTTGACATTTTTTCGATATTTCGTTATATTTATATTAAGATAAGCAATTTCCGGGACTGTGTTTTTCCTGTGAAAATTTTTCTAAAAAATCGCTAAACCCACTTGACAAAGACTCAAGGGGCGTAGTAATGTCTCGGAACCCGCCTAAAAACCTGAAGGTTAAGGCGGGCAGGGCAGCCGGAAGGCCAAGCCCAAGAACAGTTCTTTGGCAATATAGGGAAGGGGAGAAAGAAAGATTACGACAGGGGCGCGYAAGCGTTCCTGCCAAGCCAAGCAGAGATGTTTTCAGGAAACTGGAGATATTGAAGCGAGCGTATCGAGGGAAGGACGATGGCGAAAGCCATCGACTTGAAATGGATAATTCTTTCGGCCTTCGGGTCGTCAGAAACTATATCATGGAGAGTTTGATCCTGGCTCAGAACGAACGCTGGCGGCGCGTCTTAAGCATGCAAGTCGAGCGGCAAGGGGGAGCAATCCCCCCTAGAGCGGCGGACTGGTGAGTAACGCGTGGGTGACCTACCTCAAGGCTGGGGATAGCCATTAGAAATAGTGGGTAATACCGAATGTGGTTATTGGGCTGTGGCCCGATAAAGAAAGGCGCTTCGGCGCCGCCTTGGGATGGGCCCGCGTCCCATTAGGTAGTTGGCGGGGTAAGAGCCCACCAAGCCTGTGATGGGTAGCCGGCCTGAGAGGGTGAACGGCCACATTGGGACTGAGATACGGCCCAAACTCCTACGGGAGGCAGCAGCTAAGAATATTCCGCAATGGACGAAAGTCTGACGGAGCGACGCCGCGTGGATGACGAAGGCCGAAAGGTTGTAAAATCCTTTTGCCAGCGAAGAATAAGCGAGGGAGGGAATGCCCGCGCGATGACGTTAGCTGGTGAATAAGCCCCGGCTAATTACGTGCCAGCAGCCGCGGTAACACGTAAGGGGCGAGCGTTGTTCGGAATTATTGGGCGTAAAGGGCGCGTAGGCGGTTATGCAAGTCTGGTGTGAAATACCGAAGCTCAACTTCGGCACTGCATTGGAAACTGTGTGACTAGAGTCATGGAGGGGCAGTTGGAATTCCGAGTGTAGGGGTGAAATCTGTAGATATTCGGAAGAACACCGGTGGCGAAGGCGAACTGCTAGCCAATGACTGACGCTGAGGCGCGAAAGTGCGGGGAGCAAACAGGATTAGATACCCTGGTAGTCCGCACTATAAACGATGTGCACTAGGTGTTGGACCGAGCGGTTCAGTGCCGGAGCGAACGTGATAAGTGCACCGCCTGGGGAGTATGCCCGCAAGGGTGAAACTCAAAGGAATTGACGGGGGCCCGCACAAGCGGTGGAGCATGTGGTTTAATTCGATGATACGCGAGGAACCTTACCTGGGTTTGACATGGTAGCGAATGGAGCAGAGATGTTTCAGCGCCGCAAGGCGCGCTATCACAGGTGCTGCATGGCTGTCGTCAGCTCGTGCCGTGAGGTGTTGGGTTAAGTCCCGCAACGAGCGCAACCCCTACTGCCAGTTACTAACACGCAACGGTGAGGACTCTGGCGGAACTGCCGGTGACAAACCGGAGGAAGGTGGGGATGACGTCAAGTCATCATGGCCCTTATGTCCAGGGCTACACACGTGCTACAATGGGCGGTACAAAGCGAAGCGAATCCGCGAGGAACAAGCGAAACGCCGAAAGCCGCCCGTAGTTCGGATTGAAGTCTGAAACCCGACTTCATGAAGTTGGAATCGCTAGTAATCGCGCATCAGCATGGCGCGGTGAATACGTTCCCGGGCCTTGTACACACCGCCCGTCACACCATCCGAGTTGGAGGTACCCAAAGCCGGTAGCTTAACCGCAAGGGGAGCGCTGTCCAAGGTAAATTTAGTGAGGAGGGTGAAGTCGTAACAAGGTAGCCGTACTGGAAAGTGCGGCTGGATCACCTCCTTTCACTGTGAAAGGGAACGGGGCTTATGAACAGTCCCGGCAAGGAGGGTTTCGAAAGAGCCCTCCTGGCAATGGTCCTGCAAAAGGGGCTGCTGCCAAAAGACTGCTAACTTAATGAGCATTAAGTAGCAGTGGAGTTTTGTTTACAAAACTCCAAGGCAAAAGCTGCAAAGCTTTTSCCACCTCTCGATACAATCTTTCTTCTCCTTTTCCCTTTTTTTGAATGTTACCGTTCTATTTATTATAGAACGATACAGATAAAAGACTAAGCGGGGATATAGCTCAGCTGGTAGAGCGCCAGCTTTGCAAGCTGGATGTCAGGGGTTCGAATCTCCTTATCTCCAATTCCAATTTAGTAATATTAAGAACCCCGAAAGGGTTTTTATAAAGTTCTTTGAAACACATAGGGAAGGGACATGGAGTAGAATCCAATAGGATTTTACCAATCCAGTCGAAAGGCTGGAACGAACAATAATATGGTCAAGCGAGAATAGGGTTTACGGTGGATGCCTTGGCGTATCGAGGCGAAGAAGGCCGTGGCAAGCTGCGAAAAGCCCGGGGGAGAAGCACACATTCTGTGATCCCGGGATGGCCGAATGGGGTAACCCAGCAGCCGCGAGGCTGCTATCCGACATCTGAATACATAGGGTGCGGAAGCGGAACTAGGGGAACTGAACCATCTCAGTACCCTGGGAAAAGAAATCAACGAGATTCCGAAAGTAGCGGCGAGCGAAATCGGAAGAGCCTAAACCGTTCATCAGAACGGGGTTGTAGGGCCGTCTGCCCGCAAGGGGCGGAGTGACAAACCATCGACATAGCGGAACTGTTTTGGGAAAGCAGGACAAAGAGGGTGAAATCCCCGTACGCGAAATGGCGATGGCTCTGCAGGACGGTACCTGAGTACGGCGGGGCACGAGAAACCCTGCCGGAATCCGGGTCGACCACGATCCAAGGCTAAAAACGAGATACGACCGATAGCGCAGAAGTACCGTGAGGGAAAGGCGAAAAGAACCCCGGCGAGGGGAGTGAAAGAGAACCTGAAACCGTAAACCCACAACAGGTCAGAGCCGGCGCGAGCCGGTGATGGCGTGCCTTTTGTAGAATGAGCCTGCGAGTTGCGATAGCATGCGAGGTTAAGCGATGGAAGTCGCGGAGCCGGAGGGAAACCGAGTCTTAATAGGGCGCATAGTATGCTGTCGCAGACCCGAAGCCAAGTGATCTAGTTATGAGCAGGCTGAAGCTCGGGTAAAACCGAGTGGAGGGCCGAACCCTAGTCTGTTAAAAAAGGCAGGGATGACTTGTGACTCGGAGCGAAAGACTAAACAAACTTGGAAATAGCTGGCTCTCCCCGAAATGCCTTGAGGGACAGCCTCATCCAAATCTTTAGAAGGTAGAGCACTGGATGGACTAGGGGGCTTCACCGCCTACCAAACCCAATCAAACTCCGAATGTCTAAAGACAACGGATGGGAGTGAGACTGCGGGCGACAAGGTTCGTAGTCGAGAGGGAAAAAGCCCAGACCGTCAGCTAAGGTCCCGAAATGCCGCTAAGTGTGAAATGATGTGCGATGGCGAAGACAGCCAGGAGGTTGGCTTAGAAGCAGCCATTCCTTAAAAGAGTGCGTAATAGCTCACTGGTCGAGTCATGGCGCGCAGACAATGTAACGGGGCTAAGCGGCATACCGAAGCTACGGGTTCAACATGCAAATGTTGGACGGTAGGGGAGCATTCCACGGACCGAAGAAGGCGTGCTGTAAAGCATGCTGGAGGAAGTGGAAGGGAGAATGCAGGTATAAGTATACGAAAAGAGGGGTGAGATCCCCCTCCGCCGAAAGCCTAAGGATTCCTGGGTAAAGGTCATCTGCCCAGGGTAAGTCGGCCCCTAAGGCGAGGACGAAAGTCGTAGTCGATGGGAAACTGGTCCAGAGTCCAGTACCTTAGCAAGTTTTGAGGGGATGACGCATGAGGTGAAACCCGGCCGGGCGACGGTTGTCCCGGTCGAAGCGCCAAGTTATTGGAGTGGCAGGCAAATCCGCCATTCTAGATGAGGCGTGACCGCGAGCGGAGCTACGGCGAAGCGAAGCGGGCGTAATCACGGTGCCAAGAAACAATCCCTAAAGCTAGGCTTGCTAAGACCGTACCGTAAACCGACACAGGTAGGCGGGATGAGAAATCTAAGGCGCTCGAGAGAATTCGCGTTAAGGAACTCGGCAAAATGCATACGTAACTTCGGAAGAAGTATGGCCACTGGTGGTGCAGCAATGCGTTACTGGTGGTGACACAAAGCAGTCCCAGGCGACTGTTTACCAAAAACACAGGCCTCTGCGAATCAGCAATGAGACGTATAGGGGCTGACACCTGCCCGGTGCCGGAAGGTTAAGGGGAGCGGTTAGCCGCAAGGCGAAGCTGTGAACTGAAGCCCCGGTAAACGGCGGCCGTAACTATAACGGTCCTAAGGTAGCGAAATTCCTTGTCGGGTAAGTTCCGACCCGCACGAAAGGTGTAACGATCTGGGAGCTGTCTCAACGCGAAGCTCGGTGAAATTTAAGTACCGGTAAAGATGCCGGTTACCCGTGGTTAGACGGAAAGACCCCGTGAACCTTCACTGCAACTTATCATGGGGACTTGATCTGGCATGTGTAGGATAGGTGGGAGGCTGTGAGGAGTGGGCGTTAGCTTGCTCGGAGCCGACGGTGAAATACCACCCTTGTTAGATTAGGTTTCTAACCTGTCCCCTGAAGCGGGGACAGGGACAGCGATAGGCGGGCAGTTTGACTGGGGCGGTCGCCTCCCAAAGAGTAACGGAGGTGCGCGAAGGTCTCCTCGTCCTGGTTGGAAATCAGGATATGAGTGTAAAGGCACAAGGAGGCTTGACTGCGAGACTGACAGGTCGAGCAGGTACGAAAGTAGGTCTTAGTGATCTGGCGGTAGCGAGTGGAAGCGCCGTCACTTAACGGATAAAAGGTACTCCGGGGATAACAGGCTGATCTTCCCCAAGAGTTCACATCGACGGGAAGGTTTGGCACCTCGATGTCGGCTCATCGCATCCTGGGGCTGAAGCAGGTCCCAAGGGTTTGGCTGTTCGCCAATTAAAGCGGTACGTGAGCTGGGTTCAGAACGTCGCGAGACAGTTCGGTCCCTATCTGCCATGGGCGTTGGAAAGTTGAGAGGAGCTGTTTTTAGTACGAGAGGACCGAAATGGACGAATCTCTGGTGTACCAGTTGTCCTGCCAAGGGCAAGTGCTGGGTAGCTACATTCGGAAGGGATAACCGCTGAAGGCATCTAAGCGGGAAGCCCACCTCAAGATTAACTTTCCCTGGGGGTTCGACCCCCCTGAAGGCACCAGGAAGACTACCTGGTCGATAGGTTGGAGGTCTAAGTATAGCAATGTATTCAGCCGACCAATACTAATCTGCCGTGAGGCTTGACCATATTATTGTTCGTAGGAGTTTGCTAAAGCAAGCTTCAGTGTCCCTAGCCTTGGGGTTTGTTCCGCAAGCTCCGATTAAGCGTTGTTGATAATGCTTGGTGACTATAGTGGAGGTGTTACACCTGTTCCCATTCCGAACACAGAAGTTAAGCCCTCTTACGCCGATGATACTGCCGCTCAAAGCGGTGGGAAAGTAGGTCGTTGCCAGGCTTTTTTTTGCCCGAAAGGACTAAGCCAATAATGAAGGTACATGAAACCGGCGTATTGCAGGCATCCAATATTTACTTTCACACTCCAAGCGAAGCGAACCGAAACTTATTCCTGGTTCCGTCCACGTGCGGGCACTATTTCTGTACAGACAGCTACCAGGTTGCCAGGGAAAATTACGGCAATTTTTTATTGCTCTTTGTCAAAAACGGAAAGGGCTTTATCTATGTAAAAAATCGCAGGGTTGTACTTTCCAAAAATGACGCTTTTTTGCTGGATTGTTATCACTATCATCGGTATGGTACTTTAGCCGGAGCGTCTTTGGAAATGGTCTGGGTGCATTTTGACGGCGCTATGGCCCGTAGGTATTTTAACGCCATCACCCAGGGCGCCAACTGTGCTGTGCTTAGTCCCCGGAATCCGCAGAGTTTGTACAGCAATCTATATAGCATTTATGAGCAGTTTCACAAAAACAAGGCCGCCAATGATATATTGAACAATAGATGCATTATAAACATATTGACGGAATTTTTATTGGACAGTTCGCCTATTGAGGATCAAAAAAGCATTCTTTGGACGGATCTGCTTGCCTATATCGCTGAAAATGTTCAAAATTCGCTGAAACTGAAAGATCTTGCGGAGCGGGTATCGTTATCGCCTTATTATTTTACCCGGCAGTTTAAAAAGGAAACCGGTTATACTCCCCACCAATATGTTCTGCTTGCCCGGATCAACACGGCAAAACATTTTCTCAAGGGTTCCTATCTCACTATTAAGGAAATTGCCTTTGCCTGCGGATTTCCCAGCGAATCCGGTTTCTGTATCGCCTTTAAGCATGCCACGGGAACATCGCCTCTTGTATATCGGGACAGTACTGTTTCGGACCAAACTAATCTGCAGGAATAGTTTGGTCGTGGCGAGGTGTTTTATTTTCTTGTTGTATGATTTTAAAAAATTGCTCTTTTGGGTGATTTCTGTGCGATATTTTTCATAAGCCCCGTATAATGACTATATCACTACTTTCAGGAGGAAGAATATGAAAAAAGCATTTTTATGTCTGTTGGCAGGTCTTTTGCTTGCCGGCATGGTCAGCGCAGGCGGCCAGAAGGCTGCGGGCGGATCATCGGGGACTATCCGGGTCGGCGCTACCCTGCAGGATTTGGGCAATGTGTATTTTGTTGACATTGCCAAGGGTTTGGAGGATCAGGCGAAGAAGCTCGGCTGGCAGCTGACGATTGCCGACGGAAAATCCGATGCCCAGTCCCAGATCAACTCCATCGAAAATTTTATTACCGATGGCGTGAACGCGATCATTATTGCGCCTTATGACAGCGCGGCTTTGGTGCCCTATGTGGCGCGGGCCAAGGAAAAAGGCATCAGGGTGATCTGCGTTACCCAGCCGGTAAACGGTTATGACGCGTGGCTGGGTCTGCCGGAAAAAGAGTACGGTCTGGCAGGCGGGACCCTGGCAGGAAAATGGATCGTGGATCATTTCCCCAAGAATGCGCCGGTTGAGGTAGGAATCATTTCCTATCCCGAAATGGAAACCATCATAGATCGCGGCGAGGGCCTAAAGGAAGGGATTCTGAAACTGGCGCCCAATGCCAAGATTGTAAACGAGCAGTCTGCGGCTACCCCTGAACGGGGCGAGCAGGCTACATCGGCCATGCTTCAGGCTAATCCGAACATTAAAGTAATTGCCTGCATCAACGACTCCGGCGCTCTGGGCGCCCTCAATGCCGTACAGGCGGCGCGGAAAGCCACCGATGATTTCTGTATTGTCGGCCTCGACGCCACGGAAGAAGCGATTGCCCGCATTAAGGAAGGAACCGTCCTCAGGGCTACGGTGGATATTGCCCCGGTGCAAACCGGCAGGGATACTATCGATCTGGTTGCCAGGGTTCTTAAAGACGGACCGGTTACCCAGCCGCAAATAATAGGCATGGTTCCCGTGGATGCGTCAAACATTGCCAAATATTAATTTTCCGCTTAAACTAAGTTAGCGTAAAAGGGAGCATGTATCGCCTGATGCGGTCATGCTCCCTTGTTTTTGAAGGGAGGCGAGAAGACCTTGGAGCAAACCAATCAGTACATTTTGGAATTGCGGGATATTGTAAAACTGTATCCCGGAGTGGTTGCAATGGATAAGGTGAGCCTCGGTTTTTATCCAGGGGAAATTCATGGTATAGTCGGCGAAAACGGCGCCGGCAAGTCTACGCTGATCAAATGCATCACCGGGTGCATTGAGCCCACTGAAGGCGAGATTGTATTCAAGGGTGATGTTTATAAAAGCCTGTCGCCGATCCATGCCATAGAGAAGGGCATCGGCGCGGTATATCAGGAATTTAATCTGGTGCCTTTTCTTTCGGCAGCAGAAAATATATTTTACGGCAGGGAAAAGAAAAAGGGCCTGTTCCTGGATTATGAAACGATGAACAAAGAGGCTGAGGCCATTATCCGGGAGCTTGGGGTTACGATTGATCCCCGCTCGCGCATCAAAGACCTTACCGTGGCATATCAGCAGATGGTGGAGATTGCAAAAACTGTTTCCAGGGATGTCAAGTTTTTGATTTTGGATGAGCCTTCGGCGCCTTTAACGGCGCCTGAAATTGAAGCCATGTTCGGGGTAGTGCGACGCCTAAAGGCCCGGGGAGTCACGGTCCTCTATATATCCCACCGCATTGAAGAAATTTTTCAGCTTACCGACAGGGTGTCGGTGATGCGGGACGGCCAGTATATCCGTACCCTGAACACCAGCGAAACCAATCCGAATGAATTGATACGCCTTATGGTGGGCCGGGAACTGACCGGAACATATCCTGAGCGGAAAACGGAAACAGGGCCTGTTGTATTGGAAGTAAAAAACCTGCGCAATAATTATATCAAGAATGTTTCTTTCACCTTAAAAAAAGGCGAAATTCTCGGCCTGGGCGGATTGGTAGGCGCAGGGCGCACAGAAACGGTACGCGCCATTTTTGGGGCCGATGCAATAAATGCGGGCGAGGTCAGCATCGGCGGAAAGCCGGTGCATATCAAAAATCCCAAAGAGGCAATTAAATACAGAATCGGTCTTATACCGGAGGATCGCAAACGCCACGGGGTATTGCTTGGGCTTTCGGTAAAAAACAATATAACCTTTGCCTGTCTGCCGAATTTGTCTCCCCGTCAATGGGTGGACAACCGGAAAGAGGATGCCATGGTGGGGGAAGAAATAGACAAGCTTCGTATCAAGACGCCAACAGTGCAGCAGCTGGTGAAAAATCTTTCCGGCGGGAATCAGCAGAAAGTAGTACTGGCAAAGTGGCTTGCCACTAAATGCGATGTACTTATCTTTGATGAACCTACCCGGGGGATTGATGTGGGGGCCAAACAGGAAATCTACAAACTGATGCGGGCCCTGGCCGAAGAAGGAAAGTCCATCATTATGATATCTTCGGAAATGCCGGAACTTTTAGGCATGAGCGACCGCATTGTGGTTATGCATGAAGGGCGTATTGTCGGTGAACTTGATGCAAAACAGGCTACGCAGGATGCGGTGCTTACCATGGCGTCCAACTTATAAAGGGGTATACAGTGAAAACAAAAGGTCTTGATTTTCGGGGAATGCTGATAAAATACGGAATCTATTTCGTATTGGTAGCCCTGTTTATCCTGTTTGCGGCTCTAAAGCCCAGGGCTTTTTTATCATCGGAAAACATTTTCAATATTTTACGGCAGGTGTCGGTGGTCGGTATTGCCTCTGCCGGTATGACCTGTGTGATGCTTACTGCGGGAATTGATCTTTCGGTGGGGGCGGTTATCGGCATCGTGGGGGTTATAACCGCCCTGTTTATTTCCCCGGAAAAAGGCTGGGGCCTGGGGCTGCCCCTGGGACTTACGGCGGGCATGGTCTGCGGCCTTATTCTGGGGTTTGTAAACGGATTCATTGTGACCAAACTGAAAATGTTCCCCATGATCGCCACTCTGGGAACCATGACTTCCATTCGGGGCGCAGCGTATCTTATCACCGGGGGCAAGCCTATATTCGGGTTTCCCAAGGGGTTCAGCGTCATAGGCCAGGGCTACATCTGGGTTATCCCCATACCGGTGATCATTATGATCATCATGTTTTTCATCACGTATATTTTGCTGAATAAATTGAGGATAGGCCGGTATATCTACGGCGTTGGCGGCAATGAAGAAGCTTCCCGCCTTTCCGGCGTTGATGTCCAAAAAATCAAGTATTTCGTCTATGCCTTTAGCGGCCTCTGCTGCGCCATTGCCGGAATTGTGCTGCTCTCCCGGACAAACAGCGGGACGCCAAAAGCCGGAACCAGTTATGAAATGAGTATTATTACTGCGGTAGTCCTGGGAGGCGTAAGCATTAACGGAGGCGAGGGAAAGATCACCGGGGTGATAGCCGGGGTACTGATTATGGGTGTTTTGGCCAATGGTATGATTATCGTGGGCCTGAGCGATTATGTACAGCAGGTTATACAGGGTTTGGTACTGATCGCTGCTGTCGCGTTTGATGTGTATGCAAAACAGATCAAGCAACTGGTTTCCCAGGCTGATACCGCAGCCGCAGTATGAATGATGTATTTGCCAGGGTCGGCGGATGGCCTGTGGAAATAGAATGCAAGCCTGACATGGAAAAGAGCCTTGAACGGATCTATGCATGGTATGCAGGGGAAGTGCTCGATCGTCCGCCGGTCCGGTTTTCGCGGCACAACGCGGAATATGAAATTGCCGACAGCTCCGGGAAAAAATGGCCTTCCCTGAAGGACCGCTGGTTTGACGCGGAGTATCAGCTTGAAAAATTTCTCGCCGGGCTGCGGACAAAAAAATTTCTCGCCGAAACTTTTCCGGTATATTGGCCGAACCTTGGCCCCAATGTTTTTGCCGCCAGTTTTGGCTGCCCCTATATTTTTGGGGAAGTTACTGCCTGGGCAGAGCCGGTATTGGAAGAGCTCCCCGCAGTAAACGCCATGCCTGCCCTTGACTGGCAATGCGAATATGTAACAAAGCTGGATCAACTCACCGATATGGCCCTGGAGCAGTCGCCGGGCCGGTTCCTGGTGGGCTATACAGATATTCACCCGGGGCTCGACTGGTGCACCGCCCTGCGGGGAACGGAAGCCTTATTGATGGATCTCTACGACGATCCTGGTGCTGTGCACGCCCTGTGCGGTTCCTGCATGAAGGACTTCTTCAGCTTTTATGATCATTTTGACGCCAAAATCAAAAACCAAAAACAGCTCTCGATTACCTGGATGAATATACCTTCCTATGGAAAAATGCATATTCCCAGCTGCGATTTTTCGGCCATGATCTCCGATGAGCAGTTTGAAGAATTTGCCATGCCGGGGCTGATAAAAGAATGCGAATACATGGATCACAATATTTTTCACATGGACGGCAAAGGGGTAGCCCGTCATTTGGACAACATACTGACCCTTCCCAAATTGCAGGGGATTCAATGGGTTCAGGGCATGGGGGAAGATCTGCCCATACTGCAGTGGATTCCCATGATAAAAAAGATACAGGCCGCAGGAAAAGGCGTGGTGGTGGATCTTACCCTGGATGAACTGGAATCTTTTATTTCGGAGGTGCCGGCCAAGGGGATATACCTCTGTATCGCCACCGGCAGTGTTGAAGAAGAACGGGCCGTATTAAAACGGCTGGAAAGGTGGTAATTTTTTTTGGACTTGAAAACACCGGTCTTAATGTCGTGAAATGAACCACGTAAAATGAAACCAGCTTGACATTCAGATAAAAATCAAATAGCTTCTCTGACAAGGATACATCCATTAAGTCAAAGCAGCTTCTTTTGCTAATCTCCGGTTCCCTTATCCTCCTCCTCATGGGCCTTCTCTACGGCTGGTCAATTATAGCCCTGCCTTTGGAAAGGGAATTTGCCTGGACCAGGGACAAAACTTCCCTCATTTTTGTTGCGGTAATGGTTTTTTTTACATCAGGGGTGCTGGCTGGAGGCCCGGTTTCAAAGCGCTTTTCGCCCGGGGTCTGTATACGCATCTCGGGGTTTTTGATATTTGCGGGCTTTGTGCTGGCCTCAAGGGTGGACAGCGTGTGGGGCATGTGCCTGAGTTACGGATTTTTGTGCGGACTCGGGATAGGCATCACCTATAATGTGGTTCTCACTGCAACGCTTTTCTGGTTCCCCGGAAAGACGGGCCTTGCTTCGGGTTTTCTTTTGGGCGGCTTCGGGCTGGGAAGCTTTGCCCTGGGGCCCGCCGTGTCGGCCCTTATCAATAGCAGCATGGGGTGGCGGCGGGGTTTTTTGATCATCGGCGCAGTCTTTCTGGTCCTGGTTTTTGTCGAATCTTTCATTATCTGTAAACCCAAAGAGGGAGAAATCGAACAGGAAAGCCATGACAGCGGTGAAGGGGGGAAAAACCCGGTGGAAAGAAACTCATCCCCCGGGGAGATGCTGGGCTCTCCGTTTTTCAGGCGTATGTATCTTTGGGGAACAGTGTTGAGTTCCTGCACCGTGGGTATCCTCGGCATAGGGGCGCTTTTTGCTTCTGACATGGGAGCGGGATATACTCTGGCGGCGGTGATGTCGGGCTTTCTCAGCATAGGGAATGGGGGAGGGCGTATTGCCTTCGGCCTTGTATATGACAGATTCGGCAGAAAATTTTCCATGCGCACCGGAGCTCTATTTTTTCTCTCCGGCGTCACCTTGCTTATAATAAGTCATTTTACTGCAAATCTTTTGCTGGTTGGCCTGGGTTATTTTTTTGCCGGCCTTTGCTGCGGGGCTTTGCCGCCCATTTATTCCTGTACCTGCAGAAAATATTTCGGTCCCCGTTATTTCAGCTGGAATATAGGGCTGTTCAACAGTACGAATATCCCTGCTGTGCTTATTGGGAATTTTGCCGCAGGCATTTTGCGATCCAAAACCGGATCATATCTGCCCGTATTTGGGGTGATGGCGATTTTCTCCATCCTTGCTTTTGGCATTGAATTTGCCATGGGGAAGGCTGAGAAAAATATTCCCGGTTCGGGCTCTTGCTAGAAACGCTTCTAGTGCAGCGCAGCTTTTAAAAAGGCTTTATAAAACCGCTCTGCCTTTTCAATCTCTGCCTTTTCGATAAATTCGTTGACCACATGGGCCTGCTCTATGCTCCCCGGCCCTATAATGACGGCGTCTGCTCCTGCGGCGGTAAAGAAGGTTTGTTCGCAAGAAGCAGGAAAACAGGCGATTTTACAGTCTTCGCCGAAACAATCACGGTAGACATTCCCTGCAAGCTTTACCAATTCAGCATCACTGCTGATCTCCCCAGAGCCCATGGAATGATAGTTTTCGAGGGTATAGCCGAATTCGGGGTGGGCAATTTTGAGCCCATCCAGAACCGCGCGAATTTCCCTCTCAGCAGTTTCAGGGCTTTCGCCGGGTATGAGTCGGCGGTCCGCTCTGAGAGTGCAGACACCGGGTATGATGTTGTCCTTTTCGCCGCCTTGTATAACAGTGGATGCAAAAGTAGGGTTGGGGAGGAGGGGATGTTTTCTGGTCTTGAGGAGGGCGGCGTATTCTTTGAGGGCCAAAATACCCAGGGCCGCATTTTCTATGGCGTTGACACCCAATTCCGGGAGGCCCCCATGGCAGCTTTTCCCTTCAAAACGGATGAGAAAGTGGACCAGGCCCCGGTGGGCGATGTGGAGTTCCATGCATGTCGGCTCCCCGATGATCACAAAATCCGCGTCTTTGGTGAATTCCAGGGTCTTCATAGTACCTACATTGAAAAGTTCCTCGTCAGCCACGAGGTTGAGCATGATTTCGCCGTTAAAGGGCTGATCCGCCATGGTTGCGGCGGCGGCGATCATGGCCGCGACGCCTCCCTTCATATCCGCTGCGCCCCTGGCATAGATGCGGCTGCCTTTTTCCACAGCTTCGAAGGGATTGGTGTCCCATTCCGAGCCCACAGGAACTACGTCAAGGTGGCCATTAAAGACTATTTTTTTGCCTTTTCCCTTGCGGATCGAGGCAATCACACTGCTCCGCTTTTCGCTGTGGTTTACAAGGCGGGTCTCAAAGCCGCAGGATTCAAGCCAGGAAGCTGCCCATTTGGCGCATTCAGCCTCATTGCCTGGGGGATTGGAGGTATCGAAGGAGATGAGCTTCTTCAATAGGCTAAAAGTATCGGGAACCGGTACGGGGCTATGCAATTCGCTTTCCTTTCCTTTTCCTTATGGAATCATCCTATACTTCAAAATAAATTTCATCCAGCCCTTGTAAAAACCTTTGCTAAATGATAAATTATAGTATAAGGGGAATTTCTATGGCTGATTCAAATCAATTGGTTACCTTTCAGCTTGGTGAAGAGCTTTACGGCATAAATATCATGGATGTCAAAGAGATTGTGCGGGTACAAGCTATACGCGCCATCCCCAATGCTCCTGTATATGTGGAGGGCATTTTTAATCTCCGCAGCGAAATAATCCCGATCATCAACCTTCACAAGCGCTTTCATCTTAAAAAGACAGCTGCTTCCGAGGAAGACGAGCTTTTGTCGGGCTTTATCATCCTTGACATAGATGGCATGAAGCTGGGGGTCATTATCGACCGGGTTTCCCGGGTGGTAACCATTGAAAGGGAAGAAATTCAGCCACCGCCCCAGATGGTTTCGGGTATTGGGGCGGAGTATATCCAGGGGGTAGTGCGCCAGGAAAAAGGCTACCTTATCATCCTCGATATACGGGATCTTTTTAATCCCAAGGAACTGCAGAAGATATCCGAACTGAGAAGATAGATCCCTTACGGGTTCCCCGCTGGAGTGTTGCATGAAGATAGAAGTCTACTCCCCGACCATCAGGCGGAAGGAAATGGATGCGGTGCTGACCGCTATGGTGGAGGACAAAATAGGCCCCGGGGAGCAGGGCAAACTCCTCTCTCAAATAGCCCGGGAAAAGCTCAAATTCGATTATTGCCTCCCCCTGCGCAGTCCTGCCATGGCCCTCCATTTTGCCCTCAAAGCCCTCGGTATTGAGGATGGCAAAGCAGTGGCGGTTTCTGCCCTTTCGCCCAGGTATTACGCCCAGGTCCTCGAGGATCTGCGCCTCAAGCCGCTCTATTGCGACGTGCTCCCTTCCGCATCTTTTATGGGAAGGGAAACCATTGAAAAAGCCATAGCGGCCAAACCAGAAGGCCTTGATGTGCGGGCCGTCGTTCTGCACCATACTTTGGGCTACGCCCCTGATACCGCGTCTATTGCAGAATTGGGGCTTCCGGTAATCGAGGACAATTCCCAAAGTTATGGCACTGTGACAGCCGAAGTCCCTGCGGGCAGTACCGGCGTCTTTACGATTATGGGCCTGGAAGAGCGTGATATGCTCACTGCGGGCAGCGGGGCCCTGCTCTATGCTGCCAGCAGGCGGGACGCTTCGGTGCTGAGGAATTATGCGGAGCTGGCGCCCGAGTTCGGCCTTCCGGACATGAATGCCGCCATGGGGGTGGTGCAGTTCAGGGAATCTGCCAAGAACCTTGAAAAACGGCGGGAAATTGCCCGGATTTATACCCAATCCGCCCTGCGTACCAGGCACAAGCGTTTTGTCCAGGGCGATAATTCAGAGTACAACAATTACGCATTTCCCCTCATCCTCGAGACAGGCATGAAGGATGTGAAGGCCTATGCCAAACGCAAGGATATTGCGGTAGAAAGCGCTTTTGACAATACCCTCATTGCTCTGGTTCCTCCTGAAGCATGCCAGGAAGCGTATTCGCTTTCCCTGCGTACTGCCCTCTTTCCTCTCCATCCCAGGCTTACTGCCTCGGAAATAGAGAAAGTCTCCAAGCTCATTTTGACTTTGCCGTAGGCGCGCGATGGCTAAGGCTATACTGTTTGTCAATCAGAAAAAAGAACGCGCCAAGTCTTTGGCTGTCGAGATTTTGAAGGATCTTGAAAGCAGGGGCATGGAGGCGGAAAGCTTCAACTTCGAAAAAAAGTCCGAGCCTGTAAACCGCGATGACTACAGCATAGCCTTTAGCCTTGGGGGAGACGGCACGGTGCTTTACACAGCCCGGACCATGGCTCCCCTGGGGGTCCCGGTTTTCCCCATCAATTTGGGGACCCTGGGTTTTATCTCCGGGGTGCGTCCCGAAAACTGGAAAAGCGTTTTTGAAGCGTATCTTTCGGGCAAGGCAAAGCTTTCCCGGCGGCTTATGCTTGAAGCAAAGCTTTCCCGGCGGGGCAGTGTAGTGTTTTCGAGCTGCTGCCTCAATGATTTTGTCATATCGGCTTCGGGCATTGCCAAGATCATAAACTTGAGCGTTTCTGCCGGCCATGAAGAGGGTGCGGAATTCGCGCCTTTGGGCCGCTACCGCGCAGACGGGCTTATCGTGGCGACTCCCACGGGCTCCACAGCCTATTCGGTCGCGGCAGGGGGCCCCATTGTTGATCCTGAGCTTGAAGCCCTCATATTAAATCCCATCTGCCCCTTTGCCCTTTCCGGGCGCCCCATGGTGCTGCCCTCGGGGGAGCCGCTTCTTATCGAAGTGGAGCAGGAGCAGCGGAGCGGGGTGCTGCTTACGGTGGATGGCCAGGTCACAGAACACCTCGAGCCTGGGGACAAGATTTTTATTTCCCCTTCCACAACCCCTGTAACCCTTATCGCTTCGGGCCGCACGGTTTTTTACGAAGCCCTTAAAACCAAACTTTCGTGGATGGGGGGGTGAGTTATGCTTGAGGAACTCAGCGTCAGGAATTTTGCCCTCGTTGACAGCCTTACCCTCGGTTTTGAAAATGGCTTCTCGGTACTCACCGGCGAGACCGGCGCAGGCAAATCCATCATTGTGGGCAGCATTAGTTTTTTGCTCGGGGCAAAGGCCGATGCCGAGGTGATACGCTCAGGCTGTGACGAGGCTGCGGTTTCGGCAGTGGTTACCGTCGCCCCCCAAAACAGGGACGCTTTGGGCTGGCTTGCCTCAAGGGATATAGCGGCCGACGACGGCAGCGTCATTGTGCGGCGCGCAGTAAAATCTTCGGGAAGAAGTTCCATCTATATACAGAATGTCCCGGTAACGAGGGGCGATCTGGCCGAGTTCATGGCCCTGCTGTTTGATCTCCACGGCCAGCATACCCACGAGACCCTGCTGCACAAGGAAACCCATCGCAAGTACCTGGACCGTTTTGCGGGCCTTGAGGACGAAGCCCTGGCTTTCAACAAAGTTTTTATGGAACTCTCCGATAAACGCAAGGCTCTGGAATCTTCGCTCAGTTCAGAGCGGGATCGGGACGCGAGGCTCGAAATCCTCAACTACGGTGTTGACGAGGTGACCAAGGCAAACCCCAAACCCGGCGAAATTAAAGAGCTTGAAACAGAAGCCCAGCGCCTTGGGGATTTTGAGAAACTCAGCCTCCAGGTGAATTCTGCTGCCGAAGCTTTTTTTGACGGCGAGGCTTCCCTTCTAAGCCTTGCGCGGCATACGAGGACAGGCATGGACAATGCAGCTTCCATAGATGCCAGCCTCCAGCCTCTCCTGAAACGCATGGAGGACCTCTTCTATGAAGCCGAGGATCTGGCGGGGGAATTCAGGTCCTACCGCGATTCCCTTAGCTATGATCCCCAGAGGCTTGAGGAAGTTGAAGACAGGCTTGCCCTGCTCCACAAATTGAAAAAGAAATATGTGCCCTCGGGCGCAAGGGAGAACGCAGGGGCTGAGGAATCCCTCCTTACCTGGAAAACCGAGGCTGAAGCGGAGATCGAGGCCCTTACCGGGGCTGAAGAAAACCGCGATAAATTGCGGGGGGAAATTTCCGCATTGGAAAAAAGCATTGCGTCCCGTGCGTCTGCCCTGAGCGCCAAACGTATCGAAGGCGCCAAAAAACTGGGCCGGGGGATAAGTTCCATACTTTCCCGCCTCGGCATGCCCAATGCGAAGTTCGAGGCTTCCGTAACAGCCAAAATGTCCGAGCGCGCAAGCCTCCTCTGCGGCCCCTGGGGCGCGGACGATGTGGAGTTCCTCATCTCCGCCAATGCCGGCGAGCCCCTCAAGGAACTTGCCCGTATCGCGTCGGGAGGCGAATTGTCGCGGGTCATGCTTGCCATTAAAACGGTGCTTGCGGGGGAAGCAAAAGGCGAGGCTGCATCCGACGCCAATGCTGAAACCTTGATATTCGACGAAATCGACACAGGCATAGGAGGCGAGGTGGCCCTGTCGGTTGGCGAATACCTGGCTCAAATCGGGAAGGGCAAGCAGATCTTCTGCGTGACCCACCTTGCAAGCATTGCGGTGCGGGCTGACAATCATCTTAAAGTGGAAAAGAGGGTGATAGCAGGCGAGGGCGGGGGGAGAACCGTTACAGGGGTCTCGCTCTTGAAGCCTGGGGAAAGGCGGCAGGAAATTGCCAGGATGCTTGCCGGCGAGGGCGGCGCTGCGGCCCTTGCCCATGCGGACGAATTACTGGCAAAATACGGACGGAGCTAATATGGCGAAAATTTCCACTGAAGACAGGCATCAATATTTCGAGAAAATCAAACCCTATAAGACGGCCATTGCTGCTTACCTCAAAAGGGAGGAGACAGTTCTTTTGGTGCTCAAAAAAGGGACCGACGGGGCCGCCTTCAAGCGCCTTGCTTTAGTAGAAGAAATGATCAACCTTGCGTCAAATTATATACTCCTTTCGGGAGTTTCCCAGTCTATGCTGAAGCTGAGGAATGAAGAGGCCCTCAACGATTCACGAAAGTCCCTTTACAAAGCGGTTATCTATCTCGAAGAAGTGGTGAGCAATCTCGTGGACGCCCCCTATTCCGAGTATGAAGAAAAACTTGCCGCCATTTCTACAGTAGAAGCCCGGAAGCGCTACCTGTTGGTGCGCAAACTGGGGCTTGCCATTCAGCTTCTTGAAGACGCCTATGGGGACAATACCAAGTGGAAGTGGGTCTTTGTGGAGCTTGAAGGCCGTTTTGCGGCAACAGTTAAAAATATCCTGGATTTGAAAAAAGCCGCCGTCAATACCGATCCCCGCTCCCCTGCCTATGAGCCCACCATGTATCATCTCAGGCTCGCCAAAAAGCTTCTCATGCAGGCGGCGGATCGGTACCGGGAAAAATACGAACTCTCCACAAACCGCATTGACGATTTTAAAATGGGTATACATTTTCTCAATGCCTTGAGGCGCCTTCATATGATCCTGGGGGATAAAGACGATGCTGACACGGTCAAGAAAAAGATTGATATTTGGGCTTCGAAACTGGAAATAGACATAAAAAAACAGGAAGAAGCAGCCAAGAGTCTATAAAAACCCCCGGAGCGCCTTTTGACCGGCATTCCGGGGTTTTTAACAGCAATACTGTTAATTCAACAAAGCCGCAGCGTCGGGGTGCCGCCATCTTTCTGCAATATCGGCAGGACTTTCGGCGGCTATGTTTTTGATCCCCTTGTTTGCGCCCATCTCGATAAGCTGCGATATAAGGTTGGTGTTTCCGTATTGGGCTGCATAGTGGAGTACCGTGTTTCCGGATGCATCCCTGGAATTAATGGCCCGGCCTGAGAACATGGCCCTGGTAGCATCCCCGCCCCTTGCAAGGGCAAGTTCTGCAGGGCATTTGCCGTCCCTGGCAGTGAGGTACACGTCGGAGCCCGAGTCGGCCAGGATTTTCACGGTGTCCCAATCGTTCATGTCCACAGCCAGGCGCAGGGGTGTGCGGCCTTCGGAATCCAGGGCGGAAGTCCTGGCGCCAAGTTCCAGAATAGTCCGGATCATGGAAAGGGGAACCTTTTCCTGTATGGCAATGTGCAGGGGCGAAGAGCCGTTGTCGTCTGAACTGTAGAGCCTGTCTTTGGTGAGGAGGGTCCTGACTGCTGCAGGGGAAGCGAGGAGGGCATTCTGGTAAGGCGTCCTCCCCTGGGAATTACGGGCATGTATGGAAGCCCCCCAGTTGAGGAGCAGCACGCTTATATCGGCTCTGTCGGCAGCTGCTGCCATGTGGAGGGCAGTATCTCCCCGGAAATTCCTGGGGTTGGGATCGGCGCCTCTTTCAACCAGCCTTTCCATAGCGCCGGGGAATCCTACCAATACTGCCTCGATAAAGGGCGTGTTGCCCTCGGCATCCCTCACTTCAAGATCCGCGCCTCTTGCCAGGAGCAGGGCTTCGATGTCGGTCATGCCCAGGCGAATGGAGTCATGGAGGGGCGTCTTGCCATTGAGGGCATGGGCATTGATGTCCAGCCCCATATCGATGAGGGTTTCGGCGGCCCGCCTTGCATTCCAGCGTACCGCGGCATGGAGACCTGTATTGCCCAGGGTGTCGCGGCCGTCGAGCCTTGCCCCGTTGGCAACCAGGGTGCGTATGGTATTGGGGGCGTTATGCTTGACTGCGGTAAAGAGGGGAGTTTCTCCGGTGGCGTTGGCAGCTTCGGTAGCGGCCCCAAGCTGAATCAAAAGGGGAATCCATCTGTCAATCTGCCACATGGCTGCATAATGAAGGGCGGTATTGCCCAGGCCGTCCCTGGCAGCGAGGGTCTGGGGAGTGAGCATCCAGCGCCGCAGTTCACTATCGCTTCCGCCGCTCTGGGGAAAGGTCAGGTACAGCGGGGATTCGCCTTTGGCGTTGGGCGCAAAAACATCAGCCCCCCTGGAAAGAAGGATCTCGCCCGAAGCCTGTTCATTCATTGCCACTGCCAGATGGAGGCTTGTATCCCCCTCCTTGTTCCTGGCGTTTACCATGGCCCTTCTATCCAGTATGTAAGCTACCACATCTGTGTCCGCCCTCTGCCTGATGGCAGCGTGGAGCATGGTATTGCCCTGGCTGTCGTTCTGAAGCACTGTCTCATCGGTGATGAGGATGTAGAGTGTGTTTCTATCAGTCAGGGCTATATCAAAGGGGGTTACGCCATTATTGTCGGCGGCAAAAATATCGGATCTATAGGCAAGAAGCAGAGGCAGGGCGCTTAAACGTTCTTCTTCTACCGCCAGGTAAAGAGGGGTCTTGCCTTCAATATTGCGCGTGTTCACATCGGCGCCTGCGGAAAGCAGGGTCCCGACGATCTCGGGTGAGCGGTTAAGGATGATGACAATATGAAGGGGCGAATCGCCGTGCTCATCCCTGAGATTAGGATTGGCGCCCCAGGTGAGGAACAGGTTGATGGCACTCTGATGTGTCTCGGGAGGGGAGGCAATGTGGAGCACCGAATTCCCCTTGGCATCCTGGGCGTTGACCTCTGCCCCTTTGTTGAGAAGGGCTTCTATAACCTGCACATTGCCTGAACGCGCTGCCTCATGGAGAGGGGTGGCGCCCGAAGCATTCTTGATGTTCACGTTGACTGGTTTGTCCAGCACAAAAGCCAGATACCCCATATAGCCTTCGCGGGCTATGTAATGCAAAGGGGCCATGCCGTCGGCGCTGCGTATATTGTAATTTGAGCTTCGCACAGCCGGCGCGAAATAGGTGTAAAGGGGATTGTCAGAAACAGCCCCTGCCAGGATAAGCCGTTCCGCTGCCTCGGCGTGGGTTTTTGAGTTGGTCTGTTCCAGGGCAATGTCCAGGGCAGTCTTGCCTTGGTTGTCCTTTTTTGCAAGATCGTTTTTCCCGGCTTTGAGGATGATGTCAACAGCGCTTGCGCTGCCTGCATCGGCCGCTATGTGCAGAATGGTCCTGCCTCCGGAGTCTATCCTTGCCAGGGTTGAAGGGTTGAGGATTGACTCAAGAAAGGCGCCGCCTGCCCTTACCGCGACACGGGCGGGGCTTATGCCGTTCTTGGGGCTATGGTGTATGTCAGAACCCCCGCTGGCAAGGACTTTGGCAGTAGGGGGATCGATTTTTTCGGCGCTGATATCCAGGGCTATCCTTTCCTGCCTGTCCAGGGCATTAGGGTTTGCCCCCAGGGCAATGAAGAAAGACGCCAGCGTTGGATCTCTGTTTTCCGCCGCTATATGCAGGGGTGTCCTTCCCAGGCTGTCCGTGGCGTTTACATCCACCTCTCCCATGAAGTAAGGCCGTGCCTTTTCAGATTCTCCCCGGGCAAGGAGGGTCCAGACATCGTCCTCCACTACCACCTTGGCGGCTGTAACGGGGACTGGCGCTGCCTGGGGCTGGCTTTTGCACCCCCCCAGAATTCCTATAAGTAAACCGGCGCCGCAGACAAGTGCGGCAAAAATGGGTCTTTTGCTCATCATAATATGATCATCGACAGGAATTAATATTGACATAAGCCGTTAAAAACGCTATCATAGAACATCCGTTTTAAAACGGCTGCGCGGCCATGGTGGAACTGGTAGACACGCCAGCTTGAGGTGCTGGTGCCGAGAGGCATGGAAGTTCAAGTCTTCTTGGCCGCAGTGTATATAAAAAAGATAAATTTTGTAATTCTTGCCGCTCTTGTTGGGTTGTTTTTTCAATCCTGCAGTGGTAAAGAAGCAGCTGGAGCAGCTTCCGGCAAGCAGGCTGTCCAGCCCGGAGCGGCTGCCCAAACCGGGACCGCCAGGTACACCGATGATGGCAAGCGTATCATCACTATGGGAACCTGGTATGACCGTTTCTATGTGTCGAAGCATACGGACATTCATGATGACCCCAAGATGGCCCAGGAAGATACCGCCCAAATGCGGCTGGATAAGATGCGGGAAGTCGAAAAGAAGTATAACATAGTCTTCAACTATGTGAACCTCACTTTTGAAGGGGTTTGGGAAAGCATAAACGGCTCCGTAGCTTCGGGCGCTCCCGATGTGGATATCTACGAAACGGATCTCCAGTTCGGCATACCTGCCATTCTGCACAATTATGCCATTTCCCTTGAAGAAATGGGTCTTGGAAACACCGATGTCTTTGGTTCCCAGAACGTGATGCGTTATCTGGCCCTCTCGGGCCAGGACGAGGTGTATCTTTTTGCGCCTTCCAGTTCAGGGGGTACCAATGCGTATGTCCTGGCCTTCAACATGGACATGATAAAGGCCGCAGGTCTTGCCAATCCCCAGGATCTTTACGATAAAGGCGAGTGGACCTGGGAGAAGTGGCGGGAGTACCTCAAGATTCTTACCAAAGATATCAATAAAGACGATGAGATTGATATCTATGGTTACGGTGGATGGTGGACCAACCTTTTGACCAATCTTCTTTTCTCCAATTACACCGGCATAGCGACGGGCAGGACCGAGGGGCTTTCGTCCCAGGCTACCAGGGAAGTGCTGGAATTCATCAATACGATTTACAATGTTGACAAGACCGCAAGACCCTGGGACGGCCAGAACTGGGAGATAAATAACGGCCTCTATGCGGACGGGCTTTTGGCTTTCTGGATAGGCGCGGACTGGATCTTCAATCAATACGGCGGAGAGAATCTTCCCTTTAAAATCGGCGTGGTTCCCTGGCCCCGGGGGCCTCATGGCAGTCTCGAAGAAAACCGCCACAGCCAGCCTGCGGGCAACTGGTACTTTATCCCCAAAGGGGTAGAGAACCCGCGCTTTGTGTATGATGTCATCTTTGACTGGAGCAACTGGTATAACGGAGATACCAGCATAGGCATGGATAATGCCTGGTCAAAACGTATGTATCTGACCGACAGGAATTTCGCGTATGCGAGCATGATGGCCTCCAAGCCCGGCTTCGATGTTTTTGACAGCCTGGGTACGGGGTTCAATCTGACCGAACTTATTGTCGGGCAAATCAGCCCGAATCAGCTTATTCAGAATTACAAACAACCTATACAGGATGCTCTGGATAACTTTTTTAAATGAAATGTTTTTTTCGCAGAGCGGGGAAAGTGTTCCTCGTTCTTGTACCGATTTTTATTTTATTTTCCTGTGCTAAACTTGGCAAAGTCAAGACAGCCCAGGTCTTTGGGGAATACGAAAGATACCAGGATATACCAGGGGTTACTTCCGAAGAAATTGCCGCTATAGAAGTTCTAAAACGCAGCACCTCGATTTTTACCTACGGCATGACCATGAGCACCGAATGTTTCCGAGGGGACATTCGGGGCGAGTACAATGTTACCCAGGGTTTTTCGGCCCAGGTCTGCACATGGCTTACCGATCTTTTCGGTGTGAGATTCAGGCCGGTGATCTACGGCTGGGACGCCCTGCTTAAAGGCCTTGAAAGCCGGGACATTTCTTTCTCCGGGGAAATTTCTGCTTCCCTAAGGGATTCGGGCGAGTACTTCATGACCGATTCCATTGCAGAGCGGCGCATCAAATATATCAGCATTGAAGGGGCCGACAAACTTGCGGTAACCGCGAACTCAAGGCCCCTTAAATACGGCTTCCTCACCGGCACTACCACCGAGGCTTTGGTGTCCGCTGCCATCAGGATCGACTTCGAACCTGTGGCAGTTGCCAATTACAATGATGCGTACCAGAAACTTGTCATCAAGGAAATAGACGCCCTCTTTATGGACGAGACCGTCGAAGGGATCTTCTCGCTCTACGGCAATCTCATGATCGAAGATTTTTCGCCCCTCACGTACAACAGGGTTTCCATGGCTACCAGGGATCCCAAACTCGAACCTATTGTCTCAGTGGTTCAAAAATATCTCCTTGCCGCCGGGACTTACCGTTTTGTTCACATGTACGAGCAGGGGAACCAGGACTATCTCAAGTACAATCTTATGAACCGCCTTAGTACAGAAGAACGGGCGTACCTTGATGTTCATCGGGATCCGGAAAATTCCATTCCGGTTTCCATAGAATCTGATAATTATCCCATGAGTTTTTACAATACCAAGGAAAACGAGTGGCAGGGCATTGCGGTAGATCTGCTTGTGGAAGTTGAAAAGCTCACGGGTCTGCATTTTTCCTACTCAAATAACCAGAGCGCCGATGTGGATGAAGTATTGGGAATGCTGCGGGACGATAAGGTTTCCATGACCCTGGAGCTGATCCGTTCCACTTCCCGGGAGAACCTTTACCTTTTTGGGGATGCTCCCTATCTTGTAGATTATTACACGCTGATTTCGCCCACCGATTTTCCCGGCATCACGCTGAGTGATGTGCCTTACCATCAGGTGGGCCTCATCAAGGGAACAGCCTACGCCGAGATCTTCCACGAAATGTTTCCGCATCATACCAACACTGTTGAATTCGCAAACCGTACAGACGCCATCGCGGCCCTTGAGAAAGGGGATTTGAAACTCCTCATGGGTACGAGGAATCTCCTTCTCAATATCACCAATTACATGGAACGGACTGGCTACAACGCAAATCTGGTACTGCGCCGCCCCTATGAATCTTTTCTTGGCTTCAGCAGGAACGAGACGCTCCTTTGTTCCATACTCAGCAAGTCCCAAAGCTTGATTGATACCGGGCGCCTGGTTGATAACTGGACCCGCAGGGTCTTTGATTATTCGGGCGCACTGGCCAGGGCCCAGCAGCCCTGGTTTATCGGTGCTTCCCTCCTTATGGCTATAGTGCTTGCCCTGGTTATCATGATGCTCCTGCGGAACAGGCAAATGGCCGCGAGCCTTGAGCGTACTGTTGCAGAACGTACCCATGAACTGCGTGAACGTTCGGTCGAACTGGAGATCCAGACCAAGGCCGCCCAGGTGGCTTCCCAGGCCAAGGGCGAATTCCTGGCCCGTATGAGCCACGAGATCCGTACCCCTCTCAACGCCATCATAGGCATGACCGAGATTGCCCGCCGGGCCCGGGATATGGAGAAAAAGGATCATTCCCTCGAAGAGATAGCTGTCGCCTCTGATCATCTTTTAGGTATACTTAACGATGTGCTGGATATGTCCAAGATCGAGAGCGGGAAATTCGCCATAGTCCATGATGCTTTCGATCTCCAGGAAGCCATGGAAGAAGTGGCCAATATCATCGTGCAGCGCTGCATAGATAAAAAGATCCAATTCGAGACTGAATTTCAGGGCCTTGAGCGCATCGCAGTCATGGGCGACAAGCTCAGGCTCAAGCAGGTGCTTATTAACCTTTTGGGAAACGCCGTGAAGTTCACCCCTGAACAGGGAAAAGTGGTTTTCCATGTTTCGGGAGGCGAAAACAATGGGGGCAAAATCCGCATACTCTTCAAAACAGAGGACACAGGTATAGGCATGACAGAGGTTCAGATGGGGAAACTCTTCACCGCCTTTGAGCAGGCCGACAGCTCCATCTCAGTCCGTTTCGGCGGTACAGGCCTGGGCCTCGCCATAAGCCAGAATATGGTCAAGCTCATGGGCGGCCTCATCACCGTGAAAAGCACACCGGGATTAGGCTCTGTTTTTGAATTCATCCTGGATATGGAAACAACTGCTTACAAAATGGAGCGGCATGGTCCTCTCAAACCCGAAGAGCGGAACTTCGCCGGCAAGCATATACTCCTCACCGAGGACATAGATATCAACAGGGAAATCATAAAGGAGCTCCTTGCAGACACGGATGTTGAAATCCACGAAGCCGAAGACGGCGCCAAGGCCCTGGGCATTTTCTCAGCCTCGCCTGTGGGCTTCTACGATTTGATCTTTATGGACGTGCAAATGCCCAACATGGACGGCTACGAAGCCGCAGGCCGTATCCGCAGCCTCGAACGCGAAGACGCCAAAATTGTTCCCATCATTGCCATGACCGCCAACGCCTACAAAGAGGATATAGACAAAGCCCTGGCCTCGGGCATGAACGGCCACCTTGCCAAACCCATAGACATGGTGGAAGTCATGAAATCCCTGGATAAATACCTGGGAACAAAATAGCTTAATCCAGTTTGAGTATTGGCCATATTGCAGGTGTTTCCTGCCCCAGGCACCAGAAGCCCACAGAAGCAACCCCCATTCGCCTGTACATTTCCAGCCGCGCCGACAGGGAATAATCGTCCTCATAATAGACCGTAACCGACAGGGGCACTTCGTATTTGAAGTTGGGGATGCCGTTTTCGCGTTGTATTTCGGAAACATTCTGTTCCCCTTTGATCCTTTCTATGCCTGAGTAGAGGAAGGCCCTGTTGGGGTTTATGTCCCCCCAGGTGCGGCCGTAGAAGGGAAGCCCCATAATGAGTTTTTCCCTGCCTATGGCCTCCAGGGAATAAAACGCCACCCGCTGGCACCAGTTCATGGAGGCTATAGGTCCCGGGGCGCTGGTAGACCAGTGCTCATCGTAGGCCATGACCAGGATGCGGTCTACCAGGGGCTTTATTTTTTCGTAATCGTACACATCGTCCTTTAGCTGCCGGGTTCGGGCCGGGAGGGCAACGGTAAAAATCTTGCCTCCCAGGCCGGAGCGCAGTTCCCGGAGAAAGGACAAAAAAGCCTCCCCGTCTTTGGGAGGAACATTCTCAAAATCAATCTGGAGGCCGCTGAAGTCATTGGCGGCTTCCAGCAGATCCGCTATTAAGGCTTTCCGTTCTCTGCTCCCTTCGGCAAGGGCAAAATGGGTCAGGGCCCGGCCGTTGCATGCCACCACCAGGTGGAGCCTCCCTTTATAGAAGGAAACATTTCCTGGTTTGGGCACATTGATGAGCTGGCCGTAACTGTCCAGTTCGGCCCCAAAATACCCCACGTCCGAAAGGGGAAAATCCTGCTTCAGGGTCTGTTCCCTTCCGCTGAGAAGGTAGGCCCAGATTTCCCCAAAGGACGAGACCGGCAGGTCAGTCCCCGGAGGGGGCAGCTCCAGTTCTTTTGGCGGCTCAAGGTATTCTTCCGGTTCACCGGTTTCCTCAGGCAGAACAGAGGCAGGCTCATCGGACTGCGCTGGGGGTGAATGGCATCCAGCCAGGGCAGGAATGATCCCGGCTGCCAGGATGCACAATATAAAGCGTTTCACCTATTCTGCATATAACAGAAATCCGCGTGCGTCAAGGGCAGGAGACCGCTTGACATTTTTTTAACCTATAGTTATATTTGAACCAATGGGAATAATTAAACCATTAGAAACATACTGACCATCGGTCATTGGTAAGAGGCCTGCATGGGGATATTTGAACGCAAGGAACGGGAAAGAGCCGAACGGCGGAGCCTTATCATGGGCTGCGCCAAGGCGCTGATTCTGGAACACGGAGTCGAAAAGGTAAGCATGGGGGACATCGCGAAGAAGGCGGAGCTGAGCAAAGGCACGCTATATCTCTATTTTCCCAGCAAGGATGTGCTTTTTAGCGATATCTGCGAAGAAGCGGCTGCCAAATTCAGCGAATATGTGGAGTCCCGGCTGGAAGGGGGCATCTCGGGTCTGGAGGCCCTCAAGCGGTACTGGCTGAGTTACCTGGAAATGTACGGGGAATCGGAGGATCTTTTTATCCTCTTTAATATGCGGCTTTTTTTGGCGCCTGAAGGCTCTTTTATTTCCCTGGAAGAAAATGCCGGAACCGCTTCCTATGTGTTTTATTATCTGATAAAAAGGATGATAGAGCAGGGGATAAAGGAGGGAACCTTTGAACAAGATACCGACCCCGGCCTGGTAGTCAGAACCATCATTGCGCTTTTTTCCCAGGCAGTGGAAAACGCCGCCAAGCTGCCCAGGACAGCCCGGAAATCCGCTCTTATTATTGATGAACTGAAAACGGTTTTTCAAATTATGCTCCGGGGAATAACCCGGGAAGGGATCGATCGTTCCCTCCTGGTTTTACCAGGTAAAATTAAAACAAACATCGAGGTTGTACATGGAAAAATCTGATGAAAAATTTTTAGACAAATTTTTTAAGCACCCCTGGCCTGTCGTCATAGTCATCGGCCTTTTAACCGTATTTTTTGCCCTCCAGCTTCCCCGGGCCCAACTGGACAATAACAATTACCGGTTTGTCCCCAGCAATGATGAAGCCCGGAAGGTTTCCACATATATCGATGATACTTTCGGCAGTTCCTCCTTTGTCCTGGTGGGCTTGGAACGGAAATACGGCACGGTATTTGACGGTGAATTCATCAACCTGATCCGGAAATATATCGAACAGATCGAGGATATAGAAATTGTTGGGGATATTAATTCCATTGTATCCTCCGATTATATCGCCGGGGTTGGGGATTCCATTGTGGTGGAAAAACTGGTTCCTGATGATTTTTCGGGAACCCCTGGGGAAATAGCCCAATTAAAGGAAAGGATACTTTCCTGGGATATGTACAAGAAGTCTTTGATCTCTGACGATTTTACTGCCACCCAGGTTCTGGTTCCCCTGGAAATTGACGCCGATGATGCCGGCCGGCCGGAGGTTATCGACAGCTTTATCCGGATTCGGGACATAGCCCGGGAAATGTTCGACGGCCAGGCGATTGTGTATGTTACGGGGCTTCCGGTGATCAGCGCCACCATTAACGAGGCGGTTCGGGCTGACCTTGTCCTCATGGTGCCACTGGTGATCCTCGTGGTGCTACTCATTCTTTTCTTTTCTTTTCGCCGTCTTACCCCGGTAATCCTGCCCTTGCTCACTGTCCTGGTGGCGGTAATCTGGTCCATGGGGGCCATGCCCCTTTTTGACATAAAGCTTTCGGTAATTTCCACAGTGCTGCCGGTGATTCTCGTGGCAGTGGGGAGCGCTTACGGTATCCATGTAGTAACCCATTATATAGAAGATATGAGCATCAAAACCGGCCTGAACAAAGATGAGCACCGGGAACTGGTTGTTGCCCTGCTGCGGAAAATCGGAAAGGCGGTGTTCCTTGCGGCCCTCACCACCTTTGTGGGATTTTCTTCCTTCTGCTTTACCTCGGTGCTCCCCATCCGGGAATTCGGTTACTTTTCCAGTTTTGGGGTTCTTGCCTCTTTCATTGTTGCGGTAACCCTGATCCCCTCCCTGCTCCTTATTCGGGGGCCCAAAGCGATTCGGAATTTATCGGGCAATAAAAAGCAGGCCGATTCTTCTGGATCCGCAGACTCTCAGGATGCTCTCAGCGGTCTCATGGCGGATGTTTTTATGGCCATTGCCCGGAAAAGGCGCTTCGTTATTTTCATCACTGCCGTAGTGGCTCTGATTTCCGTCTACGGAGTATCAAAGGTTGTTATTGATAATATATTTGTGGAATATTTCAGATCCACCACAGACATTTCCCGTTCCGATCGGTTTATCCGGGAAAAATTCGGCGGCTCCAAGATAGTGAGCATTGTAGCCCAGGCGGACAGCCCCGAAATTCTCCTGAGGCCCGAAAGCCTGGGGGCCATGGATAGCCTTAACGCCTATCTGGAACAACGGGTTCCCGAGGTGGGCAAGGTAATGGGTTTTACGGATCTTGTAAAACGTATCAACCAGGTTTTTAATGTAGATGAAAGCCCCGACGGCATTAAGGCCCAGGCGCCCTCTTCTGCCGGGGGCGATAGTTTCGGTTTCGGTTTTGGCGGGGAAGAAGCCGGGGCAGCCGATGATTTCGGTTTCGGAGATTTCGGTTTTGATTCCCCCGAGACAGAGACTGCCGCGGCCTTAAGGACGGATCTTTCTGCTGAGGACCTTATTGCGCTTCTGGAGAAGGCCGCCAGTTCCGGCGATAACCGTTCCCTCAGCGGGGATGAACTTATCCGGAAATTGGAGAAGCTTTTGAATTACCGGGGAATGTCCTATTACGAGATCCCTACAGATCCCGAACGATATGGAAAAACCAGCAGCGAAGAACTGCAGAGGCTGGTGGCCAATTACCTGGTTCTGCTCTCGGGGAACATCAGCTCCTATTCCAACGATCCCCTGGAGCCGACAGCTATAAAAACCACGGTACAGCTTCGCGCCCTGGGGGAGGCGGATACCAACCGGGCCATTGGGGAGATCAATCAGTTTGTAAAGAATGAATTCCCGGAAGATATAAAAATCACTGTCGGAGGGAGCGCCCTGGTGGAGGCTTCCCTTAACCGTCTCGTGGTCCAGTCCCAATTGAGTTCAGTGATAATTTCCCTGCTCCTGGTATTCCTTATCATCGCAATTTCCAACCATTCTGTTGCGGCGGGGATCATCGGCATTGCCCCCCTCACTATTTCCATCCTGATCAATTTTGCAGTGATGGGCTTTTTGGGAATTAAGCTCAACATCGGTACTTCCATGGTGGCCAGCGTTTCAGTGGGAATAGGCATTGATTATACCATCCATTACATTGAGGCCTACAAGCGTGAATACCGGGCAACCGGGGGCACAGGAGATTTTCTCCGCAGGACCTTTACCACTTCGGGCAAGGCGATTCTGATAAACGCCGTTTCGGTGGGCGCAGGTTTTGCGGTGCTTATCCTTTCCCAGTTTAATATGCTGAGGGACCTGGGGCTCCTCATCGCCCTGACCATGGGAACCAGCGCCCTGGTAAGCCTTACGGTAATACCAGTACTGCTGCTGTTCTTCAAACCAAAATTTATAGGAGTAAAATTATGAACATGAAAAAAAGCATTTTTCTCGCGAGCCTTCTCATTACCGCCGTCGGCTTTGTTTTTGCCCAGGATGCCGCGTCCATTGTGGACAAGTCCCGGAACCGGATCAACGCAGATACCATTTCGACTCGTTCCCGCATGGTCATTACCGCCAAAAACGGGACTACGAGCGAGCGGGTAATGGATCAGTATTCCAAGGATGATGCCAAAGGAAACAGCCGGGCTGTGATTCAATTCCAGTCTCCCGCCTCAGTGGCAGGTACCCGCTTTCTCACCATGGAGAACGCAGGCAAAGATGATGACCGCTGGATTTTCCTCCCCAGCCTGGGAAAGGTGAGGCGCATAGCAGCCTCGGAAGGTTCAGGCAGTTTTGTGGGAACCGACATGAGTTATGATGATATTTCTTCTGCAACCCGCAATGCGGATTTGGATAACCATAAAATCGTGAAAGAAGAAAAATTCCGCAATGCCGACTGCTATGTTATCGAGTCCACGCCAAAAGATCCGTCTTATCAATATTCAAAGATGGTTCAATATATTGATAAAGCCAGCTTTGTGAATTATAAAATCGAGCTGTATGATAAAAGGGGAACCCAGGTAAAAACCTTTGAGATACTCGAACTGAAAGACGTGCAGGGCCGTCTTACCCCTATGGTGACAAAGATGAGTACCCTGGCTGCAGGAACTTCCACAACCATCAATGTGGATATTATCAAATATGATGACACCATTCCCGAATCAGTGTTTACCCCAACCTATCTTGAAACCGGGAGGGCAAGATGAAACGCATTATTGCCGCAGCATATTTTTTGACAGCATTGTTGTTTGCCCTTACCCTGTCCGCCCAGGATTTTGGTTTTGGCGGCGCGGATGATACGGACGACTCAGGTTTCGGCAGCTTTGATTCCGCCTCCTCAGGGGGCTTTTCATCCCCAGGGGTAAAAATTTCAGGCGACATTCAGGCCGAATTCAAAGCTTTCTTTGAAGACATGGATAATAAAGAAGAATTAAAAGAAATACAATTAGGAAATATTTTTTCTGGTTCTTTGAATTTTTCCGTTTCCGGTTCTGCTGCGGAGGCTATAATAAATCTCAAGCTTAAACCGGTATTTGAAAGTATAGCTTCCCCTGTTTCCATTGACGAGGCTTATGGGCGGTTTTACTTTGGTCCTGTGAACCTTGAAGCGGGCATACGCAAGCTTACCTGGGGCAAGGCCGACAGTTTCGGCCCTCTGGATGTGGTGAATCCCCTGGACTATTCGGACCTGAGTTCAATGAGCGATCCTCAAAGTATTAAAATAGGACGGCCTCTGCTTCATGCTTCATGGAACATAGGAACTTTTTCCAAACTGGAGGCGGTTTTTGTCCCCTGGTTTAAAGGCCACACCTTCGCACTGGAAGGGCGATGGGCGCCTGCGGAGCTGACCTCGCTGGTTCCAATACTGGTTATGGGAGTGAAGGGAGGTTTGGCTCAGCATCCTGTTCTTGGAACTGATCCTGTTAATTTTTTGCCACCTTTTTATATCGCTTTGGATTCTTGGCAGACGGATTTGAATTTTGAAAAATATTATTCTGATTATAATTACACTCTTCGTTCTGCCCAAGCGGGTTTAAGGTTTACCACCACCCTGGGTTCTTCTGATTTTGGTTTTCAGTATTATTATGGGAGACTGCCTCGCCCGGCATTTAGTGTAAATTTGGATAAGTATATAGCGGGAATAGCAATTCTCCCGCCAACTCTGCCCGCAACAGAGCCCGAATATATTTCCAATCCAAACGATATTGAAATCCTCATGGCCTATAACTTCTACCACCAAATTGGCGTTGATTTTGCCCGAGTTGTTGCAGGTTTCAACCTTAGGGCCGAAACCGCCATTAACCTGACTTCCGACACGGATGGAACAGACGGTGGCGTATATAACCCCTTCTTCGCATGGTCTCTCGGCTTTGACCGTGACCTTGTCTGGGGTATCAACCTCAACCTCCAGGGTACAGGTTCTATGAGGCTTTTCCAAAGCAAGCTGGGAGACAACCTCCTCGAAGACATGGAAGCAGGTAAAGATATAAGTTCAACACGCATAACCGCAATAGTGTCAAAGAAATTTTTCCGCGAGGAGCTTGAAGTTAAAGCCACGGGCCTTTGGGGTATAGAAGACAAAGACTTTTTGATTATCCCCGCCATAGTCTGGTCAAGAAATGATATAACAGCAGAACTGGCGGCAGGCTTCTTTGGAGGCGACAGGGCAGGAGAATTGGGGCAGTACAAAGACAATAGCTACATTAAAGTCGCATTGGGATATAGTTTTTAATATTCACGATCTATCCGGGTATATTAGATGTACTTTCTTAGGCATTTTGTGCTTGGAAATGGAGGGGAAAGGGTAGGGTATTGCGTCAAAAGGGGGTTAGGCGTAACGCATACGCAAATTAAAAATGAATACGCCATCCATGGCGGCAAAATGGCCTTGACAATACTAAATAAGTTTTGTATTATAATAAATGGTAAAATTGTAATTTAAGGATAACACTATGCAAAATCATTATTTTGGCGACAAACACGATTTTTATAAATATCATTTTCTCAAAAGATTCGCTGATGCATATCCATTGGGTATTCATTGGTGTCTTAGGCCTAATAATAACGATGGACTAGGAAAAACAAAGTTGACGAAAACAGAAGAAACTAAAGATTCTAAACTTTTCTCAATATTAAATTCCCATAAAGACCAAGGAATTGAACGCATTAAGCCTTATTTTGAAGATTGTAAATATCCTGTTAAATATTTTGATGATGAACTTATAGAATATTATATGAATTATAAATATGAAAAAGCTTCTATTGAAGCATTATCGAGTCAGTCTATAATATTTTTTGATCCTGATATTGGAATAGAAGTACAAAGCACGGTAAATAGAAATAAATATGAATATGTTTCATATAATTTATTATGTAGATATTGGGAACTAAATAAATCGATTATTATTTATCAACATGGTGATAGATCGATATATAAAACGAAAGAGAAAATAAAAATATTATTTGATATACTACCCAACTTAGAAAAAGATAATGTAAAAGTTTTTACTTGTAATGGTATAAAATATATTTGTTTAGTAAATTCACGGAATGAAAATTTTGGAAATGTTATAATGCTTGATATTTTTGAAGATTTGGATAAATGTTATAAAAAAATGATTATCGTGTAAGAACACTGCTTGCCGTCCATGGCAAGCGGCTTCGTAGGTGTGTGTGTATTGCGTACCGAGGTTGTCGAAAAACTATTGAATTAAAAATACTATCACGATATAATTTTGAATCATGGCAAAATATAAAGAAAACAAAACAAGACAGGGCTTATTCTTAACGGTGAATCTTGTGAAACAATTACTGCCTGGGACATTTGAGTGGAAACTCAAATGTCTCCCTGATGGTGCTTATGTGGTCTGCGTACCTCGTCAATGCCTTCTACGGTATGTATAACTGGACCAAGGGGGCCTCGCTGAATTAGGCTGTTGATGCGCCCGCGGGAGATGGCCGGTGAAAAAGATAGGCCTTGCCCTGGGAAAGTATGCGCCATTTCACAAAGGACACGCCCTGGTTGTGGACACCATGCTTAATGAAATGGACGAAGGAATCCTCGTGATCTACCATACCAGTGTTACCCCTATTCCCTTCTACGTCCGTTCCGCCTGGAACGGATCGGAAGGATACTCCAACGAATGTTCCCATGAGATTAAGGAAGAGGAATACATCAAAAGCATTTTGGACAACACTAAAATCAGTGCCTTCTATTCCAGCGAATTCTATGGGGAGCACATGAGCCGTGCCCTGCATTGCGAGGATCGGCGTATTGATGAGGCTCGTAAAAATGTTCTGGCAAGCGGGAGGTTTTTCACCGTCAGACTGTAGCGGACCTTCTGGCGCGGAAGATTCCCTACATACCGTTGCGCGGTTCCCTGGAGGAGCGGATGGAACAGGTGGACAGGGTCCTGAAAGATTTTGTCCCCTATAGCAATTATTTTGGAAACCGGATGAGTTGATGCGTATACATATCTGCACTCATTGGCTTATTATAGGGAAATAAAGGGAGTTAACAATGGGGTTTAATAACGCAGCGCAGGGTGCTTCCCCGGCAGTCGGCACGAGAGGGATAACATCGGATATTGTTTTCTCCCTTATGTCCTCGGGCAAATACGCATCAGCGTTTCTGGCGCTTAAGGATATTGTCAAAAATGGTGCGGACAGTCCTGTTTATATTTCGGTCAATTTTAATCTTGCCCTGTGCTATATCAAAGCCGGAGAATTTAAGGACAGCCTACCTTGTCTGGAAAAAGCCCTTACCCTGGTTAAAAAAATACGGAACCGCCAGGACTATTCCGCTGGGAAAAAAACCGCTTACACGGAGCTTCGTATAAAAGAGATTGCTGAATCATCCTGCCTTGAACCAATGCCTGAGGAATATCCCCTGCTGTTTACCGGAAATGCCGAGGAAGATATCATCATAACCTTGATAGGGATCTACAGGAAATGCAATCTTGAGGGAAAGGCGGCAGGCCTTCTCGCTTCACTTGCCGGACCTGAGTTCAGCGATTTCAAAGAAACCAATGATCAAACTATAAGGAGCCTGTCATGATTAATTCCCTGGATGCCGCCTTTCTCAACGCTTGCAAAAACGGGCAAAAGGAAATTGTAGAAACCCTTTTCAGGAAGGGGGGCTTCAATGTAAACAAGAGGGATGAACATGGACATACCCCCCTGTTCTACGCCTGTAAAAAGGGCGCCCGGGATGTGGTTAAGCTCCTCATCGCCAATGGGGCGGATGTGAATATAAGCGATAATGAAGGGATAAGTCCCCTTCACGGTGTTTCTTCAGGCGGCAACCGGGAAATAGTGAAGATGCTTGTGGACGCCGGAGCGGACCTTAACGCTGCGGACGCTCAGGGCAAGACCGCGCTGATATACACTATCGTAGAAAGAAAGACAGAGGCGGCAAAATTTCTCCTGAGCCTGGGGGCGGATAATTCCCTGAAGGATTCAAACGGGCAGACCGCCCTGGACCATGCAGTTGCCGCAGGCCTCCGGGATTTGGTTCCCCTGCTCTTGGGCGCTGGGGAGCACAAGGACAACTACGGCAATACACCGCTGCACCAGGCCGCGTATAGCGGTCAGAGCGAGGTCGTTCAGGCTTTGCTGAAACAGGGCGGCACTGACCTGAACGCCCTGAACGACCAGGGAGAGACGGCGCTGATCCTGGCAGTGCAGAATTCCAATCTGGTCATTACGGAGCTATTGGTAAAAGCCGGATCCGATGTGAACCTCAAACTTTTGAACGGCAGTTCTCCCCTGCACTATGCCGCCGCAGAGGGCAATGTGTTTATCGGCGAAGCCCTGATAAATGCAGGCGCCGATGTAAACCTGAAAAACACCGATGGTGAAACGCCCCTTATCGTGGCCGCCATGAAGGGCCGCAACGATTTTACCAGTCTGCTTATCGAAAGCGGCGCAGATATCAAGGCGGCAGATAACCTGCAGCACAGCGCCCTCTGGTACGCCACCGATGGGGACTTTGCGGAAATTGCCAGACTGCTTATCGAGGCGGGGGCGGGACGATCTCTGATTTAATAAGGTCTTGAACTATCCCCTTTCCACCAGCAACTTCACTATGCTCCCGTGATTATTCCGCTGGGCAATATCAAGTGCGTTTTCCTCGGCGTTATTGACATGAGTAATATCAGTATAACCCGCGTCAAAGAGCAGCCCCATGATCCGCTTGCCCGAGGCTTCGTTGTAATTGGCGGCGGCATAGTGCAGTGCGGTATTGCCGAAGGTGTCAACATAGCCAGGATCTGCGCCATGGGATAAAAGGGTCTCGGCGATTTCTTGCTCGAACTCAAGGCCGTGTTCAGCGTAGAGCATGAGGGGCGTAAGGCCCTCCCGGTTTGTCTGATTGGGGTCCGCCCCGGCGTCCAGCAGTTTTTCGATAAACAGGTAATTCATCCGCTCGTCGAACATACGGCGGCACATAACATGGAGAGAAGTGTTGCCTTCGCTGTCCAGGGGAACCTTGGGGTCAAGGCCCCTTTCAATGAGGTACTCAAGAACCCGCAATGTCCATTTGTAGGGGCTCATAAGGAGCCAGAAAAGGGCGGTGGTTTCGTTTGCTTCGTTGACACGGTTGACATCGGCGCCGTGTGCAAAGAGCAGATCCATAATAGCAAAAAAATCTTTTTCAAATTTGGGCGGGGGCGGCAAGCGTGGTTCCTTTTTGCAGAGAATTTGCAGAGGGGTAAGATCGTCCTTGTCATGGACCATGTTGGGGTCGGCCCCGTATTTAAGCAGCGCTTCCACCGCTTCCGGGTCCTCGTGGAGGACAGCCTGCCAGATATCCATGCCGCCGGTGAGGGCCGCAACAGAGGCGGCAGCGGAGTTTCCTCCGGCCTTGGCGGCAACGAAGAGGGCGGCGATTTCCTTGGCCTCAGGCCCGGAGCGTTGGACATAATCAAGGGGAGTAAAGCCGTAGCCGTCCCTGGCCTCAATATCAATGCCGGCTTCAGGGGATTGTATAATTGTCGTTATCATCTTTTTGACTTTTTCAATGTGGCCGGCGAAATATTTAAGGACATCAAGCTTGTTGCACAGATAATGCAAAATGTTTTTCCCTTCCGAATAGGCGGCGTTCATTCTGATCCCCCGATCGGCAAGGGCGTGGATCAGGGGATAGATGCCATACTGCGCTGCCTCAAGGTAGGCTATCGCCCCATTTTTGTTCGGGGCCTGAGGATTTACCCCGGCGTCCAGGAGCAGGCAGACGCATTGGTACATTTCGTCGTAATGCCTGGCGTAATCATCCGCACCGAAACTACTCATACATATCTTGTGGAGGGGAGTGTTCCAGCCATTATCCACCGTGGGCTTAACGCCCTGGGACTGGAGGTAGTTGATCGCCCAGGCATCGTAAAAGGCCGCAGCTAAATGGTAGAGGTTTCCATCGTAATAGCCTTCCACATCTTTTTTGTTGAGGGCTTCGTACATCCCTGCCATATTAAAGTACTTACCGTTGTAGGCGTCACGAAAATCCTGAATGGAGAAATTGGCCTCTGAAATATGATCGGCGGCGTTTCTGGCAATGTG
This sequence comes from Leadbettera azotonutricia ZAS-9, assembly GCF_000214355.1. Lineage (GTDB taxonomy): Bacteria > Spirochaetota > Spirochaetia > Treponematales > Breznakiellaceae > Leadbettera > Leadbettera azotonutricia. The sequence goes on from NC_015577.1 coordinate 1,666,230, forward strand.
TTCTTCGGGGCTGAAACGGAGGAGCTTGCCCTCCATTTCCACCAGGAGCACGGGCTGTTCCTTGTTCCCCTCAATACCCCGGAGGATCCAGTTTTCCTTTGCAGGATGGCAGAAGCCTTCGGTGTCGTCGAATGCGGAGTTTACCCAATAACGAACGTCTGGTCTAAGTTCAAAAATAGAAAACTCTAGTCTCTCGTCCTTCACTCATCTTCCTCCGCGCTCTCCGCCGCCTTAAGCAGATTATCGAAGATGGACAGAATGGAACTCACAAAGCGCAGGGGAAGGGTCCGGGGATCGAGCCCTGCGCCCTTGGCGATTTCGCCGTAGTCCATAGGGTCTTCGGTGTCGGGGCCGGGAAGTTTGTAGAAGTAAGCGTATAACAATTCGCCGGGCTCGCCGCCGCCCATGTAGGGGCCGTCAAAGGTGATGGCCGCGGTAAGGCCCAGCCATGTATCGTTGAAGGCATAGGAATAGTAGGAACCGCTGTCTCCGGTGGGGCCCCGTTCCATGTCGTACTTTTTTGCCAGGCCGGTAAGGGCGCTTTCGGGGACTGTGTTCCCCAGGTAACGTTTGACGCCGAAATTCTTTTCAGTTTCGATGTCATCATCCTTTAAGGGAATGACTTTTACTTCAAGCTGTTTGATGCTCTGGATGATCTCGTAGTCCTCAAGCTGCTGTTTCCAGGCGGTGGTAGTTTCTTCCCCCATTTCGATGGGGTGGGCCAGGGAGATGGCGGCTGTTTCCGGCAAGGTGTATTCCTCGTCGCGGGCAGTGTTGAAGGTGCCGTCGTCCATGTAACGGAAGGTTTCAATGAGTTTGCCGTCGTTATAGGCGCCCCAGATAAGGCCGGAAGCGAAACAGCGCATGATGGGATTTTCCACAAAAAGTTTTTTCCAGGCTTCAATTTTCCAGGGCCGGCCATCGATGAGTACCCGTTCAAGCCGCATGGTCTGGCTCTTTACCACCGCCTTGATGAATTTTTTGAGTTCAGAAAGTTCCGCCTTTGCGTGATCGGCCTTTTCCTTGTCGTCTTTAGCGTTCGGCGCGGGGAGACTCTTGATGGGCTTTCCTGTCGAAAGATCGGTGAGGGCCAGGGAGAAATCTTTCTGTAAAGTAGCTTCAAACTGACGGGGCCCGAAATCGAAGATACGTTTACCGTTCAAATCAAAATCGAGGGTGGGAACGATCTTGTCCAGAAGTTCATCAAGGGTGATACCCAAATCGGCGGCTGCCCGGAGCAATGCGCCCTGGGCGGCTTTCTTGACCTGCTTGTTCCCTGCTTTTTGGGATATTTCGTCCACCGCGAGGAAGGCCAGGTCGTTTCCGTTGGCGGCAAAACATTCGGAGGCAAAGGCCGCCAAAGCGCCGCGGCTTGCGTCGATCCAGTCGTAGATCTGTTTTTTGAGGGCCAGCAGTTCGTTTATGGGGGTGTAAAAACAATAGGGGATGAGGACGGCTTTCTTTTTCGCGTCCGCTCCTGTGGAAAGCCAGTTTTCGTAAAGCGCCTTAAGGGCCTGCTGCACCGATTTTTTGTCCAGGGCCGCCAGTATCTCCGCACATTCCGGGAGGGGAATAGGAGATGCCAGAAGAAAATGTTCTGCGAAAACAAAACGCAAAGCGTTGGGGGCGGGAGTTTTCCCGTCGGCAAAACGGACGGCGGCAAAGATTTCTTCGGGAACCCAGGCAATGAGCTTTTTCCGGGCGGGGTTTACCTTTGCTTCCCAGGCGGCGTCCTGAGCGGCAGAGGCCGGATCGGCCCCTGCTGCCGGGGTAGCGGCGGGTTCCGACACAGCCTGTTCCACATAACCCTTCTTGGTTTTTTCCGCAATTAATTTTTCGGCTTCTTGTATACAGGCGCCATCGCTGTTGAAATCTTTTTCCGTTTTTTCTCCATCACTGCCTACTCTGCCGTAGATTGTGATTAAATTGGATCCCTTTACTTTGACAGTCCAGAATTTGCCGGACTTGCCATCTTCGAAGATAAAGCTGCGGTGTATTACGCCTGATGCGGGTGTGGCAGCCGGTACTGCCGAGGGCGCGGACGCTACGGAGGCTGGTTTCGCTGCCGGGGCTGAAGCAGCAGGAGCAGCGGACTTTGACGCGGCAGCAGGCTTTGGGGCCGAGACTGCAGCCGCAGCAGGAGCGCTCTGTTCCACATAGCCTTTTTTTGTTTTTCCGCGATAAGCTTTCCTGCGGCTATAGTACAGGCATCTTCGGTATCAAAACTTTTTTCCGACACTTGCCCGGCACTCCCAACCCTGCCGAAAGTTACAGTAAAGCCGGTCCCATTTACTTCGATATTCCAGAACTTGTTTGACTTGTCGTCAGTGTAAACAAAGCTCCGCAAACCGGAAGAATTTGCGGATGAGGCGGCAGCGGGCGCAGCCGCCGTTTTTACAGATGATGCCGGGGCCGCAGCCGCTTGCTGAGTAAGCGCTTTTACCGTTTGGGCAGGCGCAGTCTGAGCCCGTTTGGCGGCCCGTTCTGCCGCGCCGGGCATAGCATTCCACCGGGCAATAAGGCGTTGGGCGGCTTCGGAAGCATCCTTCTTGAGTTTGGGCAGCGCCGCTTCAAGAGCATCGCGGACTTCATCTTCATGGTTTGTGAGCAGTTCTTCCACCGCATTGAGGGCGCGCTTTGATTTGGCCCCAAAGAGGATCACTGCGTCCTTTAAATCCTGGCCGCCGGGCGAAAAGACCGCCTTGAGCCATCTGGTAAAATCTTCGGATTGTTCATTATGAACGGTCTTGGTCCCGACAGTCGCCAAGTGGCCTTCTAGCCAGGCTTTGGTCTCCTCGGGATGAAGATGGGTATAGTCCCGGATAATATCGCTGGGAAAAGTAAAACTGGGGGTGTCGAGGTTCCACCTTATCGCATTAAAAGCGTTGTGGAATTCCTCCACACTAATACGGTTCGCCGTATGAAGGGCCTGTACGGTAGATTCGGGGGTACGCCAATCTTTGCGCAGATCGATAATGAAGCGGATGATATATGACATATAGTCGATCCGGTCATCATCATTTTTGCGGTGCTTGGCGAATTTTTCATCAAAGAGCTTGTCCAGGCCGGGGATGCCGCTTTCGTAGATCGCCGCAAAGGGGCGGGTAAAATCGGGGGAGGAAGATGCGTTGTCGCAGAAATAGGAATCCTTCTTAATCTCGATAAGATCATCCCAATGCTCCGCCAGTTCCTTTACTTCTTTTTGGCCTTCACCGTTGGCAAGTTTTACGGCAAGTAAATAGAGGGAAAAACGGAATGCTTTTTTTGGGGGATGGGGAACTTCATCATCAAGGGTTTTACCGTCAAGCTGCCAGTAAAAAGCCCGGTGGGCCTTTTCAAAGAGGGGGTGGTTTTCCTTGTAGAGTTTATTGAAGTGGGCCGACAGTTCCATGGGTGTTTTTTCAATATCACCCTGCAGAAGAAGTATCTCGAACCACTCGTCGAGAAGGCCGATCTTCTTACCCAGCTCCCACAGTTCCTCCTCCGAATAGGGGCAGTAGGGAAACCAGGTGTTAAAAAGGATACGGAGCCGCAGTTTTTTCAATACAGGAGAGCAGTCACCGGCCAAAAAAGCGGCTAGGTGCCCGCAGTAATTGTGTTCCCGCTGTATGAACCATTCTTTAAGGTCAATGTTGTTTTCATCTTCGTGAACTTGCTTGGCCACGAAGGCTTCAATAAGGGAAATAAAGTTTTTGTATTTTTTGGCGGTATCGGCGTCCGCTTGTCCGAGGATTCCCGCAGCTAAAGCGATGTTGATGCCGGAAAATTTCTCTTCCGGGTCCAGCAGTTTGGGGTCAGCCAATAATTCATCCAGATAAGACGGAATCTCATCGCTGTAGTATTTTAAAAAATTACGCGCGGTGTTCCAGGTTCCGTGCCGGTTTCCGCCGATTTCGCCCTTATTAATCATTTTATAGACATCTTTGAAGGACCGGCCGAGGGACTTGAGAACCCGTACTTCCGTATCTTCCGCGATGTCAATTTTATCATCCTTGGTCGAGAGGATAACCGCCTGGACTATACGCAGGGCCAGGGTGCCGTATTTGCCGTCAAGTTCCGCAGCCACTTCATCGGGGAAAATGTGATCGTATTTAATACCTTTTGGCCATGGACCATTCCCGGTGATATAAGCCTCAAATTCATCTTTCTTCCAGGGTTCGCAATTCCTGCAAACATGCCAGAATTCTTTTATCAGTTCTTTTTCGGTCACGGGAGGCCTCCAACTGGATTCAGTATACCATAGTCATCGTATTCTGCCAATTGATATTTACCGTATTCCTGAAAAATAGTTGAACCTATTCTAAAATGATGTTAAATTCATCATTCTCCGCCGACAGTATGGGAAAAGCTCAGTCTCCTACTGCCCAAGGAAAATCTTGGGTTTTCTGCGATCAAGCTGGAAGTGTCCCACCATGAGCCAATGCAGCTGTAATAGCAATTGACAAAACACGACAATGCTATAAAATTAACGTAAAAAGGAACCGCCATGAAACGTTTTTTTACTTACAAGGATGAAAAATCCGACAGGTTCTGGGTTATAGAAACCAAAGAATGAATTTAAGCATTGGGATTTCTGTAGAAAATACTGGAAGATTATTAAAGAATGCGCATGTAATTGCAAAAACAAGGAATATGCGGACAAATACTTCCCTGATGATGAAGTGTGGACCTGTACCGATTGCGGGATTGATAATGAAAGTGACGCCGTAAAATGAAAAAAATGCGGGAAAGTGTTAGCTGTTACAAAATAAAGGAGGATGCATATAGTACGGGTACCGAAAAATTCGGTGGAAGAGTAATCATTCAGCGCCCTTTGAGAAATTTGCTAGACTCTTTCCGGCGTTCCAGGCACTCTTGTTTTTCACTCAATGTACCCATGGCGATACTGATAAAAGCATCGCAGTCCTTGACGGTTTCATTATAATTTCCGGTGCGGAAATAACAGTAGGACCGCGCAAGCATGGCCCGTGCCCGCTGCCGTATAGTCGCATCCTTCATATCGCATATCTCGGTATACTCCGCAATGGCGCGTGCATAATTTTCAGCCAGTACTTCATTGAGCTGTAATGCTTCGTCCGCAGCCCGGAACAGAAACCATACCCGCAGCTTAGATGAAAAACCGATCATGCGGATTCCTTCCTGTATACATGCCTGTTCTTCTTTATATTGAAATAACCGATGATGGGCATAGCGCTTGGAAAGTAGAGCTTCCGCTTTATAATCGGTGCTTATGCCGGACATTGTAAGGATCACGTCATAGTCTTTAAGGGAGCGGCTATACCCCAGGCTCCCCGTACGAAGGCAGGCTCTTCGCATGAGGGCATAGGCCTTAAGCTCGGCGGGAACGCTGTCCATTTTAATAACCCTGTCGTACTGTCTTGTTGCCGCCTTAACGCCCCGTAGCCAGTACATGCGGCTAAAAGTCTCGTGGAGGAGAGCGCGGGCAGTAAGTTCCGCAGGAATCCCCTGCATGTTTATAACTATGTCATAGTCGGCCATCGCCCTGTTTATATCGCCTGAGTATCCCCAATACACACCGTTATACTTGAGGGAAAGAAAGCGCAATACAAGGGGCGCATCAGGACGATCATACATGGTGAAATTACCCGTGAAGCCCGCTTTGCGAAAATCGGCGATAATACCGTAGGCGCGGAGATCGCCCCCTGTATAAGGGCGTTGGCCAGAAAATTAAGCTGTGTCTGCCCAATGCCTTCCAAAACGGCGATACGCTCATCAAGTTCCTGAAGTTCATTACGATAAACTATATCCGGTTCCACCGTTAATTGAGTGCTGTACCACTTTTTTGCAGATGAGGTATCGACCAGATCAGGCGGCAATACAGGCTTTATATAATCAGTAAAGTTTTCGGCGATCACCCGTTCCTTTGCACTGTTCAGGTCAAAACGTATGCCGGAAATATTTTGATAGTTTTCTATGTAACCCGAATTGTCTACATAGAGGGTTACCATAGTGCCGGACAGGTACATCCCCATGTAGTACCATTCATCGACGGCTGAACCCGGAAAATGTTCACATCCGTCATGATCGGTGAAAGCAGTTTTTATATGGTACATCATACCTGGTATAAGGTTATTTATCGCGTCCACCATTTTGTCATAATAATAGAATTGACAGCTAAATATCAATGGTATACAGTAAAATCTCCAAGGAGAACGTCATGAAAAGGATATTCACCCTTAAAGACAGAACATCGGATAAATTCTGGACCATAACGACAGATGGCGCAAAACTCACCACCAATTACGGGAAAATACGGAATACTGCTTTTTCAAGCGATAAGTCATCGAGCTTTCGCGGCTATCAGTGGCCCACCGGTGACATAACCCAGCGCATAGGCGAAGGCGGACAGGTTGTGGAAAAAGAATTCAGTGACGATGCCCTGTGCAACAAAGAAGCAGAAAAACAGATAGCCAAAAAAATAAAAGAAGGTTATGCGGAGCAGGAAAAATTATTTATCGATCTTGACGAAGGGATGCAGCTTTTTCAGGATAAAAGGCTGGACGAAGATTGCAAAGGACCGCAATCAGGAGATCCCGGAAAAATAAAAATTCTGCGAGTGGCATTGGATGAACTTGACAAGAGGGGTTCACTCGAAATCACCTACGGCGTCCATATCTTTATTCAGTATATAGAAATCGCCATACATTATGCAACAAATTGGCTTAGAAAAATTAACTTCGACGATATTAAGCGATTTTTATATTCTGTGCCGAAATTCAAAACAGAAAAAGAGGACATCCTTGACAGTATTACGGTTCTCTATGCAGAAGGCTTTTTCATTGCCCTGCATACCAATGATGTCAAGCTCGAAAAATTCTGTCTGGATCACCTTGATGAAAACGAGGCCTTTGACCGTATGCTCATTGCAGTATGCAGGCAAGAACATAAAGACGATATGCGGCAATTGTTCCTGTATAAAAACTACCTGCGCTATTTTGAAAGCAAGCCCTTTGCGGCAAAGCTTGTGGAATATCAAATGCAATTTCAAAATGATCCCGCCGCGGCCTTAAAAAATTTTGTCGATCTGTATATTACAATATGGGAAGAACATAATAGCATGGGGAGCAATCTGTTGATCCATTATAAAGAAGTTACCGATTCAAACATACAGTTAGCGGGGGTACGTTTTGAAGATATTATCAATTCTATACGCTCATGGATTTATAAATATGGCAACGATGAGCTATTGACGTATATCAAAGAAAAGAAAAGCCGGATGACCTCGGGATTAGAATACTTAATCGAGCATAAAAAATAGCTGAGAAAAACAAAAAGGAGAAAGCCATGAAGCGGGTGTTTACCTTAAAGAATGAAGAGTCCGACAAATTCTGGGCAATTGAAACCAATAACGAAAATTTGATCGTGAATTTCGGCAAGGTTAAAAATACCACCATGACCCTTTCCAACTGGAATGCGTGGGAACAGCAACATAAGCAAGACCCTGTCGCAGTGCGGCTCGGTGAAGGCGGTTCTGTTTCGGAAAAAGCATTTGCCAGCGCGGAACTGTGGGGCAAGGAAGCGGAAAAACTTATCGCCAAAAAAATCAAGGCCGGGTTTATAGAGCAGGATGAATTCTTTATTTCATTTTTTAATGAAGTCAGAGGTCTCTACAATTTGAACCGTCCTTCAAAATTGAGCGAGCTTCTTACGGAACTGGATAAGTGGGACAAACCCTTTGTTATCAGTTATGGCTCGGATCATTTGTTGCATTCACTGGAAGTAATTTTTACCGCCCAGGTAAAAACTGCAAAAGTTCTCTCCGGCGTCGCCGCTTTTATGTACCATCTGCCTAAACTGGAAGGGGCGGACGAACCGGCAAAGAATAATCTTTTGAGCATATACGGCGTGGGTCTGCGTTGCGCAGCGGTTTGTAATGACGAAAAACTTGACGCTTTCTGCCGCGTCCATTTGCCCGCCAAAAGTGACGACCCGTATATAGCCGCCGGTCTTGCCTATTCCGCCGCCCGTTGGAACCGTCCTGACGAAGTCAAAGAAAACCTTAAGCGGGCCTTCTTTACTTATTACGGGGAAAGTGAGAGCTACGAAAAGCTCGATTTCTTTAAACCTTATGCGGATATAATTGAAGCCTACAAAAAAGATGCAGAAAAATCGGGTTAGTATAGCAAAAGGGCTGTATCTGCTATACTGTAACAATGAGATATAGACTTGCAGGAAAAGGACTTGTATGAAAATCCGTATGGATCAATTGATTATGGCGCTGTCCGATGCTCTGGATATTGTTGAAGGGGAACTTCTCGGCGTCGCCGGTCATCATGGAAAGCGGGTTGCCGTACTGTCTGCGGCCATGGGTAAAGAACTTGATTTCAACGGGAATGATCACCATGGCCTCGGAACCTGCGCCCTTTTTCATGATAATGCCCTTACCGAATATATCCTGGCCGAGCATTCCGGCAGCACAGAAAATAAGCCCGATTTGGGATTTCACTGCACCATAGGGCAGCGGAATGTGGATTCCCTGATGCTCGATACGGATATTAATGGCTTTGTCCTGTACCATCATGAAAGGGCAAACGGCGCCGGCCCCTTTCATAAAAAGGCGGGAGAAATCCCCCTGGGCGCGGAATTGATAGGCATGGCAGATTCTCTTGATGTAAAACATCACTTTGAAAATTTTCCGCCCGAAAAGCTCCCCGACCTGCGGGAAGAAATCACCAATAGTATCGGGGAAAATTATACCCCCCGTTCTGCAGAAGCATTCCTCTCTGTGATGAACGAAGAAATGCTCATAAGCCTCCGGAATGATCATATAGAGCAGGCTGTTGAAAATACAATTCCTTCCTGGTCGGTGAATATGGAAGATAAAATGCTCATTAGTTTAGCTGAGTTCTTTACCCATATCATCGACTATAAATCGAATTTTACCCGTCGGCATTCAACACAGATTGCAAACAAGGCCTGGCTGATGGCGGGTTATTACAAGTATCCGGCGGCGCTCAAATCGGAGATATTCCTGGCGGCGGCCCTCCACGATCTGGGAAAGCTTGCCACTCCCAGCTTAATTCTTGAGAAACCAGGCAAGCTGACCGACGAAGAATTTCGCATTATCAAAAAACATGTATGGCACACATGGACAATGCTCAAGAAAATTTCCGGGTTTGAAAAAATCAGAGACTGGGCTGCCTTCCACCATGAAAAGCTCGACGGTACAGGCTACCACTTTGGCAAAAAAGCCGAAGAGCTGGATTTTATTTCCCGGCTGCTTGCCGTCCTAGATATTTACCAGGCAGTAAGTGAGGAAAGGCCCTACCATGACAGACGTACCCACAGGGATACCATGAATATTTTATACGATATGGCGCACAGTGGTGTTGTTGATAAAGAGATTGTGCGGGACATCGATAAGGCTTTGGTTGATTTCTCTCTTAAGGATGTGCCGCTGCCATTAATAGATGCATCTATCCCTTCTTTGCATTCCATAGAATAAGCAGCCGCTGGGCAGTTTCGGAAGCGTCCTTCTTGAATTTGGGCAGCCTTGCCTCAAGTTCCGCACGAACCTCGCCCTCCTTATCAAGGAGAATTTCTTCCAGAACTTTAAGCACCCGCTTTGACTTTGCACAAAAAAGGATGAGCGCGTCCATGCCGCCAAGCCCGCTGCCGGATGAAAAGATAGCCTTTGCCCAGTTGGCAAAGTCATCGGCCCGGAGGCGGCTCTCGGGTTTTGCTCCAAGCTCAGCAAGGTGAGTTTCAATAAATGTGCGGGTTTCCTCAGGGTGAGCGGCAGTGTATTCACGAACAATCTCGGCGGGGAATTCCCATGCCTCCCAGTCTTCCATGTCCTTTAAGCGGCCTTTCGTATTAAAGGAATTATGAAAATCTTCGGCGTTAAAGTGCCTTCCTGCGATAAAGGCTCTGGCAGTTTGGGAAGGAGTTGCCCAGTCTCTGCGGAGTTCCATGATCAAACGGATCAGGTTGCTTTTGTAGTCATAATCAGGCGATACTTCCCGGTCAAATTTCTCCGTAAAGTACGCCTCTATCTGCGGAATGCCTATGTCGTAGAGAACGGCGAAGGGGGCGATATCCTCAGGGTCGAGGGTGCCTTTATTAACCGTGATAAGTTCGTCCCAATTTTCTACCAACTCTTTAACTAAAGCTATGGCGTCTTCATCACCGTTATCAAGTTTTATGGAAAGAAGATAAAATGAATATGAGAACAATCTTTTGGGGATTATCGGGACTTCATCTTTCGATGTCTTTCCGTCAATATGCCAATAAAAAGCGCGGTGTACCGTGTCAAAGAGGGGCCGGTTTTCTGCATAGAGGGCTTTGAAATGTTTTGAAAGAAACTGCCGGTCAGGGGGAGTAATATAGGGAATGTCCTTGCCTTTTATTTTTCCCGCATACCCCAAAAGATAGAGCAGCTCGAACCATTCGTCGGGAAGGCCGATCTTTTTTCCTGTTTTCCACAGTTCTTCTTTTGTACAAAATGTATCTTCGTCGTTCATTAAAGAACCAACCCATCCCGTGACTCCCCACTTATAACCCATGTAGTAGAAAAGCCGGCGGCGTAATTTTTCCAGGCCCGGCGAATAATCCCCGGCGATAAGACAGGCAAGCCGGGCGGATTGCCAGGGAGTTTCATCTTCAATAGATTGAACAGCTTCTATTTCATCGAATTGTTTGGCGATGAACTCTTCGATAAAGGGGATAAAGTTTTTATATTTCTCGCTCTCTGCTTTCAGGGCTTCCGCAGCCATGACGATGATGAGACCGTAGAGGGGGTCCTGGGACAGTTTTGACTTTCCCTTTGCCGACAGATTGGCTTCCAAAAAGGCTCGGGACGCCTCGGGATAATATTTGAAAAGACGGCCAGCGATGTTCCAGGAACCGATATGCTGGTTTCCGACGCCTTTAAAAATTTCCTCGAAAGAAACACCCAATGATTGCTGCACCCTGATACCCGCATCGTTGTAGGGAATTTTAGCCTTCTCCATAGAGAGGGCTACCGCTTGGAGTATACGCAGAGCCAGCGCATCGTACGGGCCGCCGAGTCCCGCCTCCACTTCTCCGGGGAAATGGCTATACTCATATTTAATACCCTTGGGCCAGGGGCCTGATCCATTGATATAGGCCTCGAACTCTTTTTCCTTTTTGGGCTTAAAATAAATGTCGGCAAGCTGGTTAAATTCGTGGATCAGGTTTTGTTCGGTCATGAAAGGTCTCCTTGCACAATTAAACTATAAAGAATATATATTATTGAGGCAAGTATCGCCATTTATAGCATATCCTGTTACAATTCTCTAACAAGGGGTGAGATTATGAAAAATTACAGTGATAGAAAGCGGGACGAGGACATGCTCAAGGCGGGATATGATGATTATGAAGACTTCCGTTACGATGAGGCCCAAGCTGCTGCCGACGAGCTGGTAAAAAACAGCCCCGAATTTTCAGGCGGCTGGGACCTGCTCGGGCTCTGTTACAAGAATCTCGCCGAAGAGAACTCCGTTAAAAAAGGGCCGGAGGCGTTGGCCGAAACCCGTGCCATTTTTGACAAGGCGGTAGAAGCTTTCAAGAAGGCGCTGGCCCTGGAGTCGGCCCGGGAACAAAGCTGGATCAATCTTGGCAGAGTGTATGATGCGTACATCCTTACCAATTATGATGAAGAGACAGAAGGATTTACAAGCGAAAAGATTGACGGAGTGAAAGCGCAGGAATGTTATATGAAGGCCCTGGAGCTGAACCGCTGCGAAGAAAATTATCTTTCAGCGCTGGAAGGCGAATGGAGCAAAGAGCAGCGTTCTATCCTTGAGGATTGGTGCATCCATGATACTTTCAATCCCCTTCCTTTAACGTTGCTCTCCCGCCATTATTATGAAGAAGAAGACACGGTCAATTCCGAAAAGTATATAAAAAAATCGCTGGCTCTTAAAGAAACCGGTGAGGCTTTTTTTCACCTCTGCGATCTGTATCTGGATACCAACCGCCTTGATGAATGCGAGAAGCTCGTAAACAAAATTGATCCAAAAAAACGGCCTGATCTGTACGGGGATGATGGGGATCATGGACAGATGGACAGAAATGAATACCACGCTTTGAAAAGTTATTTAAAACAAGAGCTGGCAAAAACGAGGAAAATCAAGGTTCCAAAAATAAAAATTAAAAGCATCAAGCGTACCAAACTGCAGGAGGCTCTGGAAGCTGACTTTGAAAAGAAAGCCGCCGGTCTTAAGGAGATAAATAGCGATTTGCTTAAAATAATCACCGTCAAGCCAAAGGAGATACTTTCGGAGCTTTCCAAACTTGATGAAAACGAGATCCTTGCCTATTTCAAAGAGGGCCTTGAAAGCAGTCTGGAATTTCTTGATCCGGTTGAATCTTACAAGGCCCTGTATTTCACTTGGCGTTACAGCGATATGGAAACCATCGGCTTCGGAGTAAAGAAGTATCACCTTGAAGACAGAGAGAATCCATTCCAGACTTTAAAGGAGCCGAAATATAATTCTGATGAAGAAAATAACGGCTTTGGTACCGTTGCCATTGTTCTTGATGCCTGGGTTCCCGGCAAGAACGAATACGATGACGATGACGACGATGGAGACAATGGCGATGATGAAAATAAAGGACTCTGTGATATATACCAGGAGAACGAGCAGGCTATCCCTTTGAACTTGCGCAGCGAATATAAAGCCCTTGGGGACTTATACGACAGCCTTTTTACAGCAAAACTGAACCAATTGGTAAGTCTTGCCTATGGACTTATCACCGCGCCAAAGCCGGGATATTTATTATGCGGCATACGCTATAAACCGGAGTCGATAGTGTTATTGGCAGCGCCGTAATCGTATGGTTTATTTGACAGCGGCCTTCTTCGCGTTCCACCGCGCGATAAGACGCTGAGCTGTTTCCGAGGCGTCTTTTTTGTATTTGGGCAGTCTTTTTTCCAGTTCCGTCCGTATCTCATCTTCCCGATTCACGAGCAGCTCTTCCAGTACCTGGAAAACCCGCTTGGATTTTGCCCCAAAGAGAATGAGCGCGTCCGTAATGGGAAGCCCGGCGCTTTCACCAGATCCATCGCCTTTACCAGAAGGTTCCGACGTAAAAACAGCCTTTACCCAGTTGGGAAAATCTTCGGCTCGGTATTCCTGGCGGACGGGCTTGGCCCCGATGATGGCGAGATTGTTTTCGATATAGGCGCGTGTTTCGTCTTGGTGCAGACGGGTGTATTCCCTTATCAGTTCCGAAGGGAATGGCCCAAAAGGAACGGACCCTCCGCCTGCATGTCTTTGTGCATGCTTTACGGTGTTAAAGGCATTGTGGAAATCCTCAACACTAATACGGGCTGTATCGGCAAAAGCTTTCGCCGTAGATTCCGCATTACACCACTGCCCGCGCAGATCCATGAGTATGCGCAGGCCTAAAGAAAAGCGGTCACTCGTATCATCGCTGCGGGAACGGAGTTTCGCAAAGGCTTTATCGAAGGCCGCATCCAGTTGAGGTATGCCGCTCTCGTAGACCGCCGCAAAGGGACGAGTATAATCATAATCTCCGGGTGTTTGGCCCAGGAAGTCGTTGTCTCTGATTTCTATAAGCTTATCCCAGTTTTTCGCCAATTCGGCCATTTCTTTTTGTCCTTCTCCGTTTTCAATCTTTATGCTCAAAAGATACAAAGAATAGATAAAAGATTTTTTAGGCGGATCCTCCGCCGAGCGCGAAGCACGAAGGTTCCCCTCCGGATGGGGAATATCGTCAGTTATCTTTTTACCATCAAGCTGCCAATAGAAAGCCCGGTAGGTTTTTTCAAAGAGAGCGGGGTTTTCTTTATAAAATTTTCGCAAATGTTCAGCCAGTTCGGCGGGGCTTTTGGGTAGGTCCTTCAGTTTTGTTTCGTTCATGCTTCCCTGGAGGAGAAGTATTTCAAACCATTCGTCCGCGATGCCGATCTTTTTACCAATCTCCCAAAGTTCATCCATTGTATAGGGGTTTTCGGGAAAGCTCATGTCAAAAAAGATGCAGCGACGAAATTTTTGCAGCGCGGGGGAAAGGTCGCCCGCAACGACGGCGGCGCGCCTGGCGCAGCGCTGAGAAAACCAGTATGCCTTTTCGCTGTCCTTGTCCCATTCGGCAAGCTGATTTTCCACAAAGCCTTCAATAAGGGGAATAAAACTTTTATATTTAGCCGGGTCTTCCACCGCAAGTTCCGCCGCTATCGCCATGTTGGGGGCGTAGAGTTTTTTGTTCGGGCCTATTTTGCTTATCTGCGCTTCCAGAAAGGCTTTTGTCTCATCGGGATAGTATTTGTAAATGGTCCAGGGATCCATGGTGGGCGATTCTTCTATACCGCAATACACATCCTCGAAAGGGACACCCAGTGAGTGCAGCACTCGAATACCCGCCTCATGGTAGGGTATACTTTCCTTGGGCATGGAAAGAACCACTGCCTTGAGTATGTGCAGGGCCAGAGCATCGTTTTTGCCGCCAAGCTCAAGCTCTATGTCCTCGGGGAAATTGGAGCGCTCATAAACGGGGCGATGGCGGGAGGAGACAATCCCTTCGGGCCAGGGGCCGGTTCCCTTGGTATAGGCTTTGAATTCTTCCATCTTCTGGGGTTTGCAATCCCTGATGTATCGCCAATACTCGTCTATCAGTGCTTTTTCAGTCATGGAGGCCTCCGACTAGATTCATTATAGCATATTCCCCAAGATGTTTTTGTTGTAAAAGTCCAGGGCGCAGAGGAGTTTCAAAGCTTGTTCGCTTTTTTCCCCGGGATCCACTGCGTTGGATGTACCGGCTCGGTAGTTCCTGAGGGAAGCGGCGAATTGGTTTATCAGCGCCGCGCCTCTTTCCATACCCAGTTCCTTCGCCGTCCCTTCAAAAAGGGTAAGTTTTTCCAGAATTTCCGGATGAACATTTTTCAGTCCCGAAAAACAAATATCAGAGAGCAGGGTTTCAAGTTCATGGCATAGCTTTTCAAGGGCGTTCATGGCTGCGCCTCCGGAGTGCCAGTTTCGGGAACGTCGGTCTTGGGTGGGGCAGAAAAGTAGAAATTTTCTACCCCCGCGCAGGTGATCATGCTGAGGGGGATAAAACCCTGAGGGCCGGTTTCGCCGATAAAGCAGCGGCGGGTAAAATTCATTTTTGCCAATGCCTCGATATATTTTATGGCGCCCTTGTTGATCGCCGAATAGCTGATAAAGGCGGGAAGCCCATCACCGCCGGAGTTTATCGTAAAGGTCAGCTTTTGGTTTACCCTGTCATATTCGCAGTTAGTGATGCTCTCGGCGATCGCAAAACGGTATTTACGTCCTGAGTTCTTTTCAAAGTAATCATACACAAGTGTTTTTTCAATTTCCCCCTCCGAAACAGGGGAGCTTTCCGCAACAATGCTGTCTTTCATTTCGTCAATTTTTTCCAAGGTGGTCTTTCCCTGGAAGGAATAGTGAGTCCCCCTGGATGAAGAAAGCCTCCCTTCATCATTAAGCTTGAAGTTCCGCAGGGTAAAAGCGCTTCGTGAAATGGTTTGAAGGGAATTGTCTGTGTCCCAGTGAGCGTTCTCTTCCCGATTTTTCGTACTAGTCATCAGGGATTTGAGACCCTGAAAATTTGTCATGCTTTGTGTTCCCTCATAAAAATCCGCCATGCTCACCGTATAAGTTCTAAAGACGTTTTTTTCATTATGAAAAACGAGGACCGTAACCCCCGCATAACCGGAGCGGGTCTGCCAGGGATGGGCGCCGAGGCCGATAAAGTGTCCCAGGGGCAGAGTTCGGTACACGCTGCGGCTCTTTTCGATAAGGGCTGTCCGGCGTTCGGTATCCTCGGGACGGGCGAGGATCAGGGAAATCGTGGTGTAGATGCGGGAAAGGGTGGAGAAGGTCCGCGTGGGATCAAAGGCGGCGTTCTTTGCCCCCATGTTTTCCATGTCCGTGGCGGCGCTCCTGAAAAGCCGGGAGAGGTTGCCAATCCCGGCGCCTTCGAGTTTGAGCGAAAGCTGCCGGGCCCCCTCAATGTCCGTATCATCCGCAGACATAAGCCCCTTGTCGATGAGGGAACCTGTATAGGCCCTGGCGTTTTCCAGAAGGCTTAGGAACGATATTCCGGTTCCGGTGGAAGCGTTTAGTCCTGCAGCGAACTCCGCATCAAGGTCGATAAGCTCCCGCTCTTTTTGAAAAGCCAGTATGGCAATCAGGCGGTGCAGGCAGAGTCCCTTCTCCCCGCACTTGCAGACCGATGCGCCTATGCTCTCCTCCCGGGGAAAGTAGACCGTGATGTCAAAAGCTTCTATATAAATAGCCAGCATTTCGCCGCTTTCCTGTCCGCCGGAGAATTCCACTTCAAAATCTTCGCGCAAAAAATTCAGGGCCGCTTCGTAGTTTTTCTTTCCTCCTTCTTTTTTGAGGGTCTCAAGGCTGATCTGTTCCAACTCGGAAAAGTCCGCAGCCTGTTCGGTTTCAACAGCGGCTTGCTGCCGCGCAAGTTCTTCTGCAGCAAAGAGGGCCATAACGATATGTCGGCAGGTGGTCCCGGCGGGGCAGCTGCAGCGGCTTTGTGCAATGTTCCTGTCGAGAATGACTTTGACATCGCCAAAATTTACTGCGAGCCGGCCTTCTTCTGCGGAAAGCGTTACCGAATCGGTCAGGGCATCGTAGTCCCTGCGGGAACGATTGTAGACGCCCCTGTTGGTCAGGGTAAGGAGAAAGCCCTCTTCCGCAAAGACCTTGAAAGCAGGGGCAAGGGCGGCGGCTTCCGGGCTGGCGCTTAAATTCACGAGATCACCTTCCCTATCCATTCGGCGAGATCTTCCGGGGTAATGGCGGCAACGCTTGCGCCCATCTTTGCAAAATGGAGGGCGGCGTTCTTGTCATAAACACTGGAAGCCTGATAATCCAGTGCAGGGAGTACAAAGAGTTTTGCCCCCGATTCGATGATGTCTCGGGAACTTTTATACATGAGCCGGTAATCGCTGCCGTCGTAAAGATCGCTCACCAATACTACCATCGTTTTCTGCGGGGCAGTGATAAGTTTTTTTGCGTACTCCAGAGCGCCGTTAATATCGGTCCCCCCGCCAAGCTGAACCTTCATCAGTATTCCTACAGGATCGTCGATATGATCGCTTAGGTCCACGAGGGAGGTATCGAAGATTACAAGCTTTACCGCCAGGAAGGGGAGCTTTGCAAAGATGCTGGCCATCACCGATGAATAGATCACAGAATCCAGCATACTGCCGCTTTCGTCCACAAGGATGATGATGTTCCAGGGATTGTAGCGCCGGACATTTTGGGTAAAGTAGAGCCGTTCCGCCACAATGGTTTTATATTCAGCGTTGTAATGCTTTAAGTTTTTTCCGATAGTCCGCTTAAAATCAAAGTTGCGGAAAATTTTATAACTAGTGCTTGAGTTGGGAAGCTTCTTCCCGAGGAAGGTCCGCCTTACCTGGGTCTCCAATTTTTTCTGAATCTCCCGTATCACCTTTTCTACAATTTGATAGGCCAGGGATTTAACACTTTCAGGGATGATGTGTTTGAATGTGAGTATGTTCTTGAGGAGATCCAGGTTCGGCTCCATGGTTTTAAGAACCTCTGGGTCGGTGAGGATTTCGGTGAGGTGGTACCGGTCCAGAGCTTCCTTCTGCATGAGCTCCACTGTCCGCCGGGGGAATAATTTTTGTATCTTTGCGATCCATCCGGGTATGGTCAGCCGGCTTCCGCCCTTGCCGCCTCTGCGACCCACAGCTGCGCCTTGCCCATTTTCCCCTTCTCCGTCACCATCGCCCTCATCATCCCGTATACCCTGACCGGGACCGTATTCCCTGCCGTAGAGAAATTCCAGCGCCTCGTTGAGTTCTTGATCATCGCCGTCCAGGGGCAGGGCGTCTTCGGCAAAATCGCCGAGTATGAGTCGCCAGCGGGCCGCTTGCAAAGCTGCCGGTGGGCCTTTTGATGACGGATTATTTACATCACTCATTGCATTATACCCCACTTGTCCATTGCCGCCGCCGCCAGTTTGTCCAACCGCATACCCAGGCTTAGTTCTTCCTGGCTGACAATTTCTGTGCGGACAACATCGCTAGCGAAAAGGCCGTGGAGCTTGGCGATCATGCGGCCCAGCCGATCGGTTTCCGTTGGGAGGAATGAGGTGAAGGCCTGGCGAAAATTGGGGAGCAGGGTGAGGAATTCATCGTCGTCCATGCGGGCTATCACCCGGTCGATTTCTTCCAGAATAGGTTGGCCCGCAAAAAGAGCGTCCCGTCCCAGAAGAAAAACGCCGCCTATGAAAGAGGCCGCCTCGTCCGGGATTTCCTGGGAAGAAACCAGCCGTGCGTTGATACGCTGCGCAAGTTCAGCCATGTCGATGCGGCCCTGCTTTTCGTGGATAGCCAAAAGGGCACCGTAGAAACGGCTATTGCAGAAGCCCTCGTTCAGAATCGCCTCCACCTGATCCGCTAAAAGACGGGGGTTGCAGACAGTGGGTTCCTCAACCGTGAGGGCGTAAAGGGAGCGGAGGCTTTCGCAGGTTTTCTGTTCATCATCGCCGCTGGTGTTACGGCCCGCTTCCATAAGGTCCACTCCCCGGCGGTAACAGCGGGCGATGAGAGGGAGGAGAAAGGCATCCGGCTCCGAGCAGAGCATTGTTTCCAGATTCTTGAGATAGCGGAGGCTCCCCAGACAGGAAACGGCGCTGATGAAATTCCCCTCCCGGTCAAGGACCTCGTCTATCTCGTCCCGCCAGGTATCGTAAAAACTTTCAAGGCCCATCACTTCCGCTGCGATGAGGAGCTTTCCTGCTTCCTCAGCGGTCATGCTATCCCGGAACTGCCTGGCCGCTATTGTCCCGCAGGCTTCGGCGATGGTGGCGCCGTATACGCTTTGGTCAATCAGGGCGGTCTCCACCTGGGGGCTGAAACGGAAAGTCCAGATCTCCCGGACCAGGTTTTTTGAAGCGCCGGTGACATAATCAGGCCCTGAACTGCGTTTGCAAAACCCGGTTTCGAGAAAACTCATCTGATGGAAAAACTGGCTCTTCCGGTAATGGCCGCTCTTTTTCAGAATGTCCAGGGTGATTTCCTTCTGGAGTATAGTATCGGTTTTGATCCTGAACTCCCGGCAAAGCTCGCGGAAGTTCTGTACCAGGGGCGGAACAATGGTATCCGATGTCGAAGCGACCTTCCCCGCGCCAAGACCGGAAAGAATGCGCAGGAGGTAATCCAATTCCGCAGTAACGGTCTGGTTAATGTCCCCCTTTACAAAAGCGCTCCGCACCCCGTCGATAAGGTCGTACACTCCCGGCGCTTTTTTCCCCCGGAGACTCGCAAGAGATTTTGCCATACCAAGGGCATTCACCTCGTCGGGAATGGACACGGGATTTTTCCCCCGTAAAAAGCGGGCAGTCCTGATGATGAATTCCAGTGCGGCATTGTCAAAAACAGTATTACTGACGCCCGCTCCTGCGGCGAACTGTTTCCATATCTCCTGATAATAAGCGGGAAAGGGCATCCCCGCCGCATACCCCTTGCGGCCGTCCATCTCGGCAAAGGTATAAGGCATGAGGTAAACCGCAGTGTTGTTTTTGTCGTAGCCCCGCAGATCGGAAACCGCAGCGCCGTTACCATTACTGTCAGCGCCGCTTCCCCCGGCGTCTACGTTCAGAATATCCATCAGCCCCGGCACATGAAAAGCCCCGCACACCACCAAAACTTTTTGGTACTTCTTCATCGCCCCAGCGATATGCTCGGCCATACAAGTTTCCCGCAACAGGTTTTCCAGCCTATCCCCTGAGATCCCTGCATTCTCTTCGTTTTTCCCCGTGTCCTCAGCCATCCGCATAAAACTCGCCATATAAAACATAGCCCGTACAAAAGCCCCGGTCTCCATATCCGCGCCGGGAATTTCATAGCAAGCTTCCCAGAATTCCGCATAAGTCCTGAACCCCGCTTTTTTTGCGGCAAGGGCAGAATAGGAATTAACTTCGTATTCAGTATCTTCATTATACCTATAGCGGGTATCGGTCTCCTCTTTTCGGTTTACCAAAAGTGCCGCATATGGCAGATCGATGAAAGCGGCTGGAATCCCCAGGCCCGCCGCCATTTTGATGGCGATGTATTCCGGGGAATATTCGAGAAAGGGATAATAGGCCCGGTACTTTTCCTGCTCGCCGCTAATCAGCTCTTCCTTGTCATCGTAACTGTAGTAGATACAGAAGGGCGGGGCCGATCCGGCATTGGCGATATAGGGAATAAGCCTATCCGCATCCGAAGGCCCTTCGATAAGGATGATGTCCGGCTTGTAGCGGCTTATGGTTTTTTGCAGATGCACGGAGCAGGCAGGGGAGTGGTGGCGCACCGGAAAGTAGAGGAGCGATGAAGAAAAATCAAAGGCCCGGCAATACCGTTCCTCTACTTGATTACCCTGCGGCTCTCGTAGTATTCCTGCCATATCCCTCCCAGCCGTTCCGCCTTGAGTTTAACCGCGCCTGAAAAATAGTCCTTCAGCTTGGGCAGGTCATCCCGATTCTCCTTCATCACCGCCCCCAAAAGATTTTCCGTCAGGTTCTGCATGCGTATCTTGCCGTCCCGGTAGTAGTGGGCGTCCAGGGCGGACTGAAAATAAACAGAGACCGCCTCTGCAGTGCTCATCACTGCGTCGAGTTTCTGTATCTTCGCCTTTTCAAAGGAAGCACCGGAACGCAGCTCATTATAGGTAGTTGAAAGAACCTCCACCACATCATCCTGAATCTGCATTTCCACCCCCGAGGATGCAAAAAGATCCGCGCACTGTTCGGAAATGATCCTCCCCTCAAGCTGGACGCTCTTGACCGCTTCCACAGTTTCAAAATTGAAACGCCGCTTTAAGGCGCTGGACATTTCGTTGATCCCTTTGTCCCGGGTGTTCGCAGTAGCGATGATGTTGAACCCCCTCATGGCAAAGCGCACCCCTTCTGCGCCGAACTCGGGAATATGCAGCACCCGATCGCTCATGATGCTGATAAGGCTGTCCTGTATCTCCAGGGGGCAGCGGGTAATTTCCTCAAAGCGGGTGATAAGCCCCTTTTCCATGCCGATATAAACCGGCCCCGGCACCAGGGCTTCCGGCACGGGCCCTTTGGCAAGGAGCATAGCGTAATTCCAGGAATACTTGATGCCGTCCTCGCTGGTTCCCGCAGTTCCCTGGATCGTATTGGCGCTGTTCCCGGAAATCCCCGCAGCGAGCAATTCCGAAAGCATGGACTTGGCCGTCCCCGGTTCCCCCACCAGCATGAGCCCCCGGTTCCCCGCCAGGGTCACGATAGCCCGCTCCACCAGAGCGTCGTCGCCGTAGAATTTTTGTGTGACCGTCACCTTCTCTTTGCCCAACAGGAGGGGCTTATTGGCGCCGAGTATAAAAGCCCGCACCCCACGGGGTGAGAGCGCCCAGTTGGCCGGCTTGCCCCCGGAATCGTTGGCCTTGAGGGCTTCCAGTTCTTCCTTGAAGCGGGTCTCCGCAAGGGGCCGTTGGATGTTGTTTGAGTCCATGGTCTACTATAAGTAATTTCATGTTGAACGCACAAGCCCTTCAAATTTTGTAGAAATAGAAGAGGGGGAAGTCTCCCCCCTCGCTCCAAACGCCTGCGGCGTTTTCCGCTGCCCCCCTCAGCGGGGGTTCCACCCCCGCAACGCCCCCGGAAGACGTCGGCCACCTTTGCTATGCCGCCAAAGGTGACTGGCACCCTCGACGATTTCGACCCGGATGATGATTGATTCCTTCTGTTCCGCCTGGAGAGTATAACCAATGCACGTATATTATCATTGGCTGGGGATATTATACGAAATACGCATAAAAGGAGTTAGACGCAATTTGGGCTGAATATTTCGAGAATATTATAAAAAAATACTTGATAAAATAATAAAATTATTCGATACTAATAAAAGTATAGACCAAAATAGTTAAAGGAGAAAACTATGGAAAACAATACGTTATTAAAATTTTTCAAGGAGCATTTTTTTGAAACTTTTTCAATGGTGGAAAAAATTATAGAAATTTGTCCTGATGAATTATGGAATAGCAAAAAGTCTGGATTTGTGTTCTGGCAACTATTAATACATACATTGGCTCCAATGCATGGCTGGTTAAGAGAAGAAGAATTGGGATACGTATCATTTAATGAAATAAATGGTGGAAAAATTTATGCTTTCCTTGAAAAGGATCCTGAAATAATATTAACAAAAGAAGATTTAAAAAAATGTTGTAATGAAACAAAAGAAGTAGTTGAAAATTGGTTTTCAGGAAAAGATGATGAATGGTTGAAATTACCCTATAAAATACATAATGAATGGACAAATTTATATGCAACATTAGGGCAAATAGAACATATGATGTATCATATAGGATATTGTGACGGAATATTTAAAGAGCATGGAATGAAAGAAGTTGTATGGAATTAAAAAAAATAGATGAATATAAAGCAGCCCAAACTGCGTCTAACAAAATTGTATACGCTTCGCCGCCAGTAGGCGGCTCGGCCTCCACAAAACCCCAGTCGGCGCAGTAGCGCCTTTGTGGGGTTTTGCTCCGGCAAAGTTTGCCCACCCTGGTCTTGCTTCGCAAGCCCTTATCCGGGCGGTCAAACCTTCGTATACAATCGGGACGTTATACGACATTTGGTCTGAATATTTTGTTAAAAATCTACAATATGTATGAAATTTCATACATTGGGTATATTACATAAGTGTTGACATTTTGTTTTTTATCGGATATTTTGTAACACCAAGAGGAAAATAATGAATAATTGGCAAAAATTATGTGAACAAGTTAATCCACTAATTAATAAATCAGTCGATGAGAATTTATTTCATTTGCTTTTTGAATCATTTTTAAAGACAATTTTCAATTGGGACGATATAAATATTAAACATAAACAACCCGTACCTATGGGGAGGGATATAAAAGAAGCAGATATTATTTTAACTGGTGAAAAATATGGAATAGTAATAGAAATGAAGCGTCCAAGTGTTTCGCTTGGTGATAAAGAGGCCGGGCAACTTACTTCGTATATGAGGATATTGCAATATAAATATGGGCTTCTAATAGGAAATAAAATTAAAGTTTATTATGATGATGATACTAATAAAGATAATCCGATTGAAGTTGCAAATTTTGATTTTGATACTAATAGTTCTGATGGGGTGGCATTGAGTGAGATTTTGGACAGGAATGTTTGTTCCAATGAAAAATTAAAAGAATACGTAATAGAGCGGATTAAACGTATTCAAACTAAAAAGAAGATGGAACTTTTAAAAAATGAATTAGTAAATAATGATGGAAATAAAATTAAGATAATTATAAAAGAAAAACTTATATCGGATGGCTATAAAGAAGAAAATATTAACGACATCCTTAATGATATTTCTATATTTTTAAAGCAAACACCTACACTTATTGAAAATAATATAGTCGAAACAAATGGAAATGAAGAAACGCAAAATAGAAGACAACTTTCAGCAGCAGTAATAGCAGAAACATTTCATTTCTATAAAAGAAATACTGATGCAAAAATGAAGATACTAGGGAATAACGATTTTGTTTTATTAAAAGGCTCAAAAATAGCATCTGTGGTTCAATCTTTTTCAACCGCACTGTCAAATAGAAAAAAATATGCTAATATAATATCACCTTCATTTGAAATTCTTGAAGATATTCATTTTAACACTCCTTCGGCAGCAGGAGCTTTCGTAAGTGGTGGCTCTGAAAATGGTTGGGTTGAATGGAAAACTAAAAATGGGAAAAGCATTGATCAAGTTAATATTGGTGAATAATAAAGATTGTAAAAGCGGACCAAACGTCGTATAACCAGGCTGTCGATTTAATATATTTTTAAAATAGTAATTTCCCCAAATAATTCAATTCAGAAATAATTTTTATTTAATTTTAAATTCAGACAAATAAATGATCTTTTATACGAATTACAGGCATATTTCTTTTATTATTCCGCTTAATTACCATATCCAAGCTCCAGAGGGTGTATACATTTGGCAATATTATGTACCATACAGAATAGCAGCCATTGAATGTTAACCTTTCCCTTTGAACGCAGGCTAAAGCGGTTCATGCCTTTGCAATACGTAATATCCGCAAAGACCGGCTCTATTATCTGCATCCTCCGGGAATATAGTTCCCGGTAGGCAGGATCGTCTATCTTATTCCGCATCTTGTCACTAAGATTTTCAATATTCTTTGAAGCAGGGAGATATAATGTCCGCATATGGGTTTTGCCTCCGCGGGAAGCGACACACCGTGAAAGAAACTTACAATACTTGCAATCACCGGGGGAAGCCTGATACTTGTCCCCGCTATTCCGGTTTAGTTTTACAAAGCCTTTGTATATAAGTACTTTTTTATTAGGACAAATAAAGGTATTGTTTTCTTTGTTATAGGTAAAATCATGGGCAGTGAACCGATTCACTTTATGACCTTTGCGATTATCAAAATAGGGATCCCGCCTGCGGAATTGCTGGTCCGGGATAAGCACGTTGATATTTCGTTTTTTTGCCTCCTGTAAATTATTCTCGGAAAAAAATCCCGTGTCTCCTGTAACAAGTGATTTTTTGAGGGGTTCTTCTTTCCCCGTCACTGTCCGCATATTCTCTTCAAGGGAATCAAGCATTTGGGGAAAATGCTGGCTCTCACTCCCTGAACCGAATGCTTCTGCCGAAACTATGATTTGATGGGCTGAATCAGCTATGGCGATGCCATTATATCCCTGAATATAGCCGTGGGAACTTTTAATCCGCGCACTCTCGCCGTCAGTGATATTTGACTGCACTTCCCCTGCAGAACTGCCTATGCGTTTTTCCGCTGTTTTAAGGAAGGCATCCAGTTTGGCTATTTTCCTTTCTATACGGTCTATAAGCCGCTGTCTCCTTTCCTCGTCATCCCCCATGGTCTTTTTAAAGGGTTTTTGTATCTTCTTTGCCGATTCGCTTTTATCCAGTTCTTTATGCTGTTCTATTATCCTGGAAGCTAATTTTTGAAGATCTGTCCTTTTCTTTTTAAGTTCCCCAATACTGCCGGACCATTCACGGGAAGCATTTGAAGGTAATTTGCAGCCGTCTATGGCGAACATTTCCCCATTCATTAACCCTAATTGGCTACACTGGATAAGTATTTGTGTAAATAAGTCTTTTATTGCATCGCTATTTGAGGAAATAAAATGGGCGATAGTATCATGATCCGGTTCAGCATCAGAGGCAAGGGCTTTAATTACCACATTAGTTTTGGCAGCTTGCTCAATAGGACGGGAGGTGATAATTCCCCTTGAATAACAATAGAAGATTATTTTTTATAAAACAGAGGGATTATAAGCCGGCGCTCCCTTTTCATCATTGTTATATGCAAGACAGAATAATGAAAGGTCTGTTCTATCAATTAAATAATCCAGAGTCCACTCAAAGGAACCGGGAAGCAGCTGGTCTTTGAGATTGACGGTGAGAAATAAGCCCTGGGAAGGGTCTTGGTATTTATATCGTGCCATAATAATTGAATTATATCACGAAGATTAAATCTGGTCGATCCTTTTTTAAGTAAAATTATTTTTTTGTTACAATACTTCTTTTTATATTAATCCGACAGTCTCAACAGGCTTGTATGCGCTGCGGGGCTAAAGCCCCTTGGGGTTCCGTTCGGCTAGGTCGCCTAAAGGCTCCCACGCCTCATTACACCCAAATTTTGGCCGCCCTGGAAATGCTGCGCATGCCCTTATTCGGGCTGTCAAACCTTCGTATACAGCCGGAACGTCTATGAGAAAAGTCAAGCAGGAATTTGATAATTTTCTTGAAAAACAATATTATTTCTCTCAAGAAGATTTTTATATTCCAGCATCTTTTTACCGTGAAGCCGTGGATTTATAAAGCGATGGTATTCATTCTTCTTAAGTACCTGGTATATCTCGGTAAATACCCTCCTGCATAAAGCCATGCGAACAACTCCTTTCTTCTTGTAGATACTGAGCCTCCCATACCAGGCGTTTAATTTCTTGTTCGAATCCCTGAAATGGTTAAGCGACTGGGAAAGCAGCGTGATTGACAGCTTCCTCCCCGCCTTGTTGGTGGATTTAATAATCGTGTGCTCATTGGAACTTTCCACCCTGGGGGCGCTTCTCAGGTATGAAGCGAATTTCTTTGAGTTCCTAAAACGGGAAACATCGATAATATCGGCAATGATGGCAAGGGCGGTTATTACGCTTAGGCTGGACAGGGAGGAGAGAATATCAATCTCCTTCATGAAAGGCGCCCCGGCGATCTTGATCCGCTCTTCAAGAATGCCAAACGAGGATTCAAGCCGCTCCAGAGAGTCCATCCAGAAATTAATCCGGAAGGAAAGGATCTGGTCCTGGGAAATGGAACGGATGGCTTTCCGTGTTTTCTTCCCGAAGATGTATTCCTTGATAAAAGGATACAGGTTCTCTTTTAGAAGCGAATGTATGCGGTTTTTGGTTTGGGTAATCTGCTTCCTGATAATCCTGTAGCTTGCAAAGAGGGAACGCAAGTCGCTGATCTCCTTGGGAGGTATCGTAACGCCGACGATAAGCTTTTCCCCGCCCAAAACCTGGAGCTTGAGCATCCTGGCCAATTTGTCGGCGTCAACCTTGTCCGTCTTTTTGTCCGACAGATTGATGTTTTTAAGCTGATAGGTATTGGCTATAATGACTTCCTGGACCGCGTGCCGAAACAGCTTCGCGAAGTCAAAGGTGTTTACGGTCGCTTCGATAAGGACAATGGTATCCCTGGTCAAAGTCTTGTAGAACCCCTTCAGATCCTCCGGACTGAGCTCGAAAGTCCTCATGGTTTTCTCCTTGCCATCCTCATTCAGATAGCAGCACGTGAACCGATTGGTGTGCAAATCAATCCCTACAAATTGCATAAAACCCTCCAGACAAATAAAATCAAGATTCGGAAGAAAAACGGCATATTGCCAAACGTCTATACGGGGTAATAATGTGATTAGGACTATTCCCCAAAAAGCGATGCGGTCGCCGGCTGTTATTCGTTAGTACGGGGTCAAGTTTCCTTGCCTCAGTTCTGGCTACAACCAGCAATCGTTCTTACCGAATTGCCTTTATTATACCAGTTTCCGCATCTTCTTTCATCATAGCTTCGTTATATGCAATAGGGGCTGAAAATTTGTTTATAAATTGTGTAAAAACACTTGACATAAAATAAAATTATGTGTTTAATAAAATTATGAAGGAGACAATTGATTTATGACTAAAAGCAGAATTTGGAACATGTTTACGATAGTGTTATTTGTAATTATCTTAACAGGGTGCGCTAAAGAAGTTAAAATTCTTCCTCCTTTAGATAAAAAAATGGCTGAGGAAGAATGTGCGGTTTTAATTATTCCTGCCGATGCAAAAGTCATGCGCATCAATGGCGAAAAGCGAGGTTTGTTCTCATCATGGGGGGTTGGATTCTGGTCATCGGGGCTATTGGGATCAAAAGCCGTAACACTACTCGTACCTCCTGGTAAGTATACTATACTCTTCAAATATTCCCATCCGCTAGATGGGTGGTCAGTCAAGAACTTGGAATGTATAGAGGATATGGTTGCAGGAAAGATGTATATGATATCGGTTTCGTTAGATGAAAAGGCTGAACATGGAACAACTTTTTCTGCTATCAACGTAGCTACTTCGTTTGTTAGAGACCAAATCGTCGATCTTATACCTCTTATTGAACATATACCTCGTCCAAACCCAAAAGGGGTAGTTTACCATATTAACGAAATAGACCAAGTAGCATTTAACCAGTATCTGCTCGAAGAGAACATTTATAGGAAAAATGCTACAGGTATATTATTATTAGGTTTACTTGTAGGTGTACTGTGGTTTTTTATTATTTCTTTTGGATTACGTTTGCTCGGGTATTTCCTGTTTATGGGGAAATTTGAGAGCAGCCATACAGTTGCCTCATTTATGCTCGCTATTGGTATGGTTGTAGCCGGTATTTTCATAGTAAACTATAACTCAAGCGGCACTTTTTCTCTTTATTTATTATCAACCTTTCTTATAGGTATTGGTATTTCAAGATGGAATGCTGGCGCTGATTCTAACAAAAGTGGCATTGAAAAACAAAAGAAGGAAGATTGGTACGGAGCTGTTTCTAATTTTACTGAGGCGATTAAGGTGGCTCCTTATACCGCGATATATATTTACAATCGCGGTATTTCTTATACACATTTACAGGAATGGGGGAAAGCTATCGCTGATCTTACCTATGCTGCGAAGCTCAGTCCGAATAATAATAAGATAAAAAAAGATCTTGAGCAGGTGCAAGACCTTGTTGCACAAAAGGGGTGAGTTTGTATCAGGATATTATTTTTTATAAAGAGAGCCGATTTCAAAATCAAGCCAAACAAGGCTTAAAGTAGTGTAGATATTTTTGCGCCGCCAAACATAGTACGGCAATCATCAAGACAAAAGTAACCTTGCGATTGCCTTTGACATATATTTTCCCCGGTATCAAATTGTCTTTTAAATGCGAATAGGCCCTTTCGACTGTCGTGCGAATTTTATACCGTTCCTGTTTCGCCGGATCAAGGGGTGCGCAGATTTTATCATTTCTGGAATTGGGATCGATAACGGGAACCCGGCGGTGACGGCGTATAAATTGTTTAATGTCTTTTGCGTCATAGGCCGCATCCATTACAGAATATAAATGTCTGACTTTCCCCATGGTCATTTTCTCCAGCAGTATCGCCGCCTGGCTGTCATGGACATTTGCCCCGCTTACAAAGGCGCTTACCGGAAACCCTGTGTCGGTAACATCAAGATGCAATTTGTATCCTTTCCAATAACTCACCTTGCCCTGACTGTTTTTCTTGCAGCCCCAGGCGCATTCCTGGTTTAATTCCCTCGTGATTTCAGAAATATCCTTTTTGGCCTGTTGCGCAAGAACGGTTGGTTCTTTTATCGTTTTTGGAGCGTCTTTGGGCCTTCTTTCCCGCTTTTTAAGCGCTTTTGGGACTGTTCCTTTGGTTTTCTCCTTCGGACTTTCCCGGGATTCTATCGCGGTTGAATCCCGACAGATATGGATAACCGGTAAATCTTTGTATGCCTGTTTTACTAATTCATCCAATATATCATTCAGTACATCCGCCTTACTGATATCGTTAAGACGCCGTGAAAATGTTGACCTGCTGGGGACTTTTTTAAATCCGCAGAGCTGGCGTAGATTGGGGTCTGACCGTAATGTTTCCACAAGCGCCTTCATGTTCGGTATGCCAAAATGGTTCACCGCAAAAAAGGCCCGGAAGAAATTCATATAATCATACGCCTTCCTTCCGACACCCCGGTAGGTATGAATCAGGCGAGGAGAGCAGCTTTCTATGACTTGCAGTATTAAGATAAAGTTCCTTTGTTCGCCGCCTAAATGTTCCTCGAAAAACTGCTGTAATTCATGGAACCCTTCAAAAAGACCTTGTTTCCCGCCGACGATTTGTGTTATGCTCTTCATATGAGGACTCTCCCTTTGATATTTTGGTGGTTCAAATTATCTTAGCGGGTTGTCCTCATTTTTTCAATCTATTTTGATTTTGAAATCGGCTCTTGTAATAAAATAATTCAAAGGAGCATATTATTGTGGCCGGTATTGTAAAAGACCTCATGGATGCAGATAAAGTCAATGAATTATATGAAGATATTGAATCGGTAAAAATATTAAACAGAAATTTCAGAAATCCGAAATTATCCCATACCTATGGTTCTAAAAAAATAGTTAAGAATAGGGAAGAAGAAAATTATTTTAATCAAAAAGAAAATCAATACGTCCAAATTTATGCATTTATTCGTGGCGAGGGGGTTAATACCCCGCCCCTTGGGGCGGTTAAAAAGGTATTAAGCCCCGAGTCCAATTCCTTAAGAGAACAACATACCTCGCGGCTTGCCGCGGGGTTGTTGATTTTATGTAAAAATGTAACAGACAAAAAAATTCTGGAAAGAAAAAGCACGGAAATTATAAAGAAAAAGAGCGCACAAGCCCTTCAAAATAGTGCTTTCCCGCCCTAGAAATCCGTTTTTGGTACAGTCTGCCTTTGTACTCAAACTGAAATTTGTCGCAAACCACATCAAAGGACATGGAAACAAGAAGCCGGTTATCCGCATCGTACCAGAGAATTTCACCCTGAATGCCAAGCCCTTTAACAATAGACGCATTAAAAATGCTGATAAAACCGGCTATGCTTTTTATTTCCGTCATTTTGGTAATTTCTATGGTACGCTCATTGCAAACGCCCATAATCATATTTCCCTCCACTTTCCAGTCATGGATGGAGAGGGTTATTTTTTTTGTTTTGAGCAGCAGTTCTTTTTTATAGTTCATGAGTATCCTTTTAGCGGGCCTTAAACCTGCTTTGGCTGTAAAGGCTTCCACATCGGCGGTGTAGCTGGCGAAAGTGTAATCCAGCGTTTCGCCGAATAGTGCATAGCGGCTGCTCTTTTCTTCATTATAGACGGTAAAAATTCCTCGGTATATTCGGGATACGCTCCGCCTTTAAGCCAGGAACGGACTTCGGCCCAAAGGTCTCGTGCTCGGGGATAATGGCTAAATTCCGCGCCTCCTTTGGTTTTGCAATAAAATAGAGCTTTTTGCCGCCGGGTAATTTACGGTGTATGTTCCCATCACGATCGTCTATCAATAGTTCTACAAAGTCTTTCCTGGTCATAAACGCCTCCTTATGGCTCCATGTGTCATTATACATGATTTTTAAGCTCCGTGTCAAAAATGATCGAAGTATTGAATTGATAAAATAAATTCGGTATAATGCTCCGATCCCGTTTAAAGGATGAGGATTCACAAGGAGCTTATATGAAGCGTTATTTTACCTACAGGGATGAAAAATCCGACAAGTTTTGGGTTATCGAAACCAACGAAGACGAGATGATTATTCTTTACGGCAAGAGTTATGATAGAGCGAATGGTTACAGTAAAATGAACCCTAAACTTTGTTCGGCCGGTACAAAGACAGGAAAACTTTTCGACACCGAAGCAGAATGTGCAAAAGAGGTGGAAAAGGCTATTGCCAAAAAAATTAAAGACGGATATTCGGAACAGGAAGAAGTGTTTATCAATCTGTATAACGAAATTAAATACCTCCACCATCACAAAGAAAATTCGATATTGCCTCAGGTGCTGGCGGAGCTGGACAAGCGGGATAAACCGCTGCGGGTAAACTACGGGATTGCAGACCTTGTGTGGAGTTTGTTTTCGGCTTTTTATTTCAGGGTTGAGTGTCACGGCGAAGTAAAATTCGATGCCATCGCTGATTTTGCCTACCGCCTTCCCAAACTGGAGGGCGCCGATGATAAGACGGCGAATGATCTTGTAAGCCTTTACGGATACGGCCTGCGGGTTGCTGCCATTCAGAACGATGAAAAGCTGGACAGTTTTATCCGCAGCCATGTTCCCTCAGAAACTGAAAACAGCCAGCTTGCTATAGGACTGGCCTATTCCGCAGCCCGGTGGAACCGGAAAGACGAAATCGAAAAATACGTGATGGTCGAAATTAACGACAGAAACGCGTTGTATATGGGCTGCCGTCCCAAGACGGAAAAATTCAGGCTGGAAGCTTTCTTTAAACCCTATCTGGACATTTTGGCGGAGTGCGACAAAAAGCGATAATAACTGCGCCATGCATCTCTGGTAATTAAATGAACACTGAAGAAATAAGGAGCTTTCCATGGAACTCTATCCCTTTGATGACGCTCGTCCTTTTACCAAGGCGGGTCCGGGTCTGCCCGCGCTTGCACGGGTGGAAAAAGATAAACGCTGGGGCTATATCAATACCAAGGGCGAGATGCCCATACCTCTTCAATTTGAAGTTGCGGGCCCCTTCTCCGAAGGGCTTGCGCCGGTCATGTTAAACGGCGCCTGGGGTTATATCAATACCGATGGAAAACTTGCGGTGGAGCCGGATCTTGACTGGGCGGGGCGTTTTTCCTGCGGCCTTGGATCGGTAAAGAACCGGAGCAAATATTATTTTATACGCTCCGATGGGAAACCCGCCTTTGAAGGACGCTTTGACGACGCCAACCCCTTCTCCGAGGGATTGGCCGCAGTGGTGGTGGATAACAAACTTGGGTTCATTGACACCGATGGAAAAACGGTAATCGGATTTCAATATAAGAATGATGACTGGCTGGAGGATCGCCACGATTTTAAAGAAGGCTTCGCCATTGTCCAGGCAGAAGACGGAACCGTTATGTATATCGATAAAAGCGGCAAAGCCCTTTGGAGCGACCGCAAAGAGGTGAATAATGTTTCATCCTTTTCCCAGGGGCTTGCGGCGGTCAATCTAAAGGGTAAGGGCTGGGGCTTTATCAACACCAGCGGTGAAATCGCCATACCCTGCGCATATGAAGAAGCGGCTTCCTTTTCTGACGGCCTTGCCTGGGTGGAAAAACACTATACCCGTTATGTGATAGACCAGACAGGAAAAGAGCTGCTTGAATCTTACGCGGGTTCATTTTCCGAGGGGCTTGCTTTTAATAAAGGTGATGGCTTTATCGACAAGAGCGGGGCTGTCGTTCTTCCCCTGGAGGACATCGAAGCCAAAGCATTTGCGGAGGGTTTTGCCGTAGTCAAAGAGGATAAAAAATATGGCTATATAGACAAAACCGGAAAGCCCCTGGACTGCGTTGTGCGTGTCGCCGAAAAGCCCGCGGACGATACAGATGATGCCGATGCCTTTATCTTTGAATCAATTAACCATATTGCCGAAGAAAGGGCGGCGGTAAAGCTGGACGGTAAATACGCTTTTCTGGATACTTCGGGTCTGGGCCCCGCAGGCAGGTTTATCACGCCCTTCATGTACAAAAGTGCATCGGCCTTTTCCGAAGGGCTTGCCTCCGTAAAAATAGACAAACAGCGCATCTTTATCGATCCCGAGGGCAAGGAAGTCTTTACTCTGGAAGGACGATCCTCCGATGAATTTGTGGAAGGCATGCTGCGGGTGTACGGGGACTCAGGCGACGGCTTTGTTGGCAGGAGCGGAAAAATAACCGTCCCCTGTATCTATGATATGACCAGCAATTTTTCCTGCGGACTTGCGGCGGTACAAAAGGGGAAAGACTGGGGTTTCGTCAACAAAAAGGGGGAAATTGCAATCCCCGCCGTTTATAAAGGGGTCTGGAATTTTTCCGAAGGGTTCGCCGCGGTGGATACGGGGAAGAAAGGCAAGGGCTTTATCGACACCACAGGAAAGCTCGTTTTTAAGGCAGACTTTGACGCCGCCCATGGTTTCTTTCAGGACAGGGCGGGAATCAGTAAAGATGATAAATGGGCCGTCATAGACAAGACAGGGAAACTGCTCACCGGCTACGAGTTTGACTCATTCGAAAATTACAGTGAAGGACGCGCCCTTGTTTCTCACGGTGACTGGTACGGATATATCGATGTAGACTGCAAAGTCGTCATACCCTTTGAATACAGCAAGGCCGAGAGCTTTAGCGAAGGGCTTGCGGCGGTCTACAAAGACGGCCGCTGGGGTTTTATCGACCAGTCGGGCAATACTGTTATCTCCTTTGACTATAACGATGCCGTGAGTTTTTCCTGCGGGCTTGCCATGGTGGAGAAGCGGGGGAAATACGGCTATATCAATACCAAGGGCGAAGCCGTTATCTCCCTGCGCTTTGCTGGCGCATCCAAGCGTTTTGTTTCCGGAATTGCGGCGGTGCAGAAGGGCGGCGCCTGGGGCTTCATTCGCAAAGACGGACAATTACTGCGTGATTATCAATTTATGACGATTGCTCCCGCTGATATTATTCTGAGCGACAGCGATATCCACAAGCTGGTACATTCCCATATCGCCAAAAAGGATATAGAGGCGTTTACGGAAGCCGTCAAAACTATTCCTTCCAGGGGGAAGCTTTCGCCCGACGCGATAGAAAGCCTTTCTATTAATACAGGCAATATCCTCATAGCCAACAGTAGGAAAAAAAATCCTCAGGAGGCTTTTCCGCTGATAGAGACCTTTGTCAAACTTTTCGGCACTGCGGAATATTTTCGTATCAATACCGCCAGTGTCTTTATTGATAACCTGAAAGGCCATGAGGATTTCTATCCCGAGATAAAAAAGGCATGGCTCTCAAGTCCGCTGAAAAAAGATGAGGCTCTCGGAGTTTATTATCTTGCCAGGGATCTCGCCGATATTGGTTTGCACAAAGAGGCGATGGTTGAATTGCGCCGCGCAGTGGACGCGGGGCTGACCTATTGGGATGTAGACCCTGATATTTTCCCCGAAGCGATACGCGTCGAACTTGAACCTATTAAAAATGAACTTGAAACGGTTTGGAAAAAACAAAAGGAAGAACGCGATAAAGATATAGAAAAGGAAAAAGTTTTAACGGGCAGCTCCGAAACCTGGTGGCCCCTTGCCGCTGCCCTTGTTGGAGACGTAGACGAAAAGCGACGCGGACTGTTCACGCAGCACCTTGCGCCTTGGGCTTTAACCGATGAATGCCGAGCGCTGCTTGACCGTCTTGCAGAACGCCTAACGGGAACGATCCTGAAAGATAACACCCTGTTCATCTTTTTTTTAAATGACAAAAAGAAGGGAGTGAAACTTACCCTTGCGCCGCCCCTGCAGTATATTTCGCCCAAGCTGGCGGATATTCCCCAAAGCTATCTTGACCTTGTAACCCTTCACAACGGCGTTACGATAAATGATGGTGTACCCGAATACCCCCAGATCTGCGGCGTACAGGGCGGCGAGCCTCTGGCAAACATTGACGATGAATGGGACGAAGCGCGGTACAAACCCTTTGCCGATGCGGGGCAGAACTGGTGGTTCTGGGATTACGTACAGAAGAACGCCCTGGGTGAACCTCTTATGGTTTTTTGCGATCACGGTGAAGGCATCGAGGCCGCCCGTCCCATCCATGGACAGGACGTAACGGCTTTTGGCGTTGGTGGCCTTGTCCTACGTTCCCTTGCCCGGACGGTTTTTAATACCGATGAAGACCTGAATTACAATTATTCGTGGGGATAAGCGCAGTGCGTATTCATATCTGCGGCCCCGCAGGCTGCGGGGCAACAACCCTGGGGCGGCATCTTGCGGAATCCCTTATGCTGCCCTATTTTGACAGCGATGATTTTTCCTGGGAAAAAACAGATCCGCCCTTTACAAAAGCAATAGAAATGCCTGAACGTTCTAGGCTATTGCTCAAAGCACTGGACGGAAATAGTTCCTTTGTTTTAAGCGATTCCGTACTTGGCTGGGACAAAGCCTTCCTTGAACCGAAACGTTTTGACCTTGTGATATACAAATATGTTCCTCCCGATATACGTTTAGCCCGTCTGCAAAAGCGTGCGGAAGCGCTGTACGGCAGCCGGATCAAAGAAGGCGGCGATATGTTTGAAATTCACCGCCGTCTGCTTGCCTGGGCCGAAAGTTACGAAAGTGGCGGCATGGACGACCGCAGCATTACAAGCGAGGAGCATTTTCTCGCTCAGCTTTCCTGTCCGGTCATGCGGATTGGAAGCGAAGAAAACCCCGAAAAAGAAGCGGCTGATGTACTGACCCTGCTCCCTCTTTATCATTATGAAGGAAAAAATACACATATCCCGCAAAAACATTTTCCTTCTTTTCGTAAATTCATACCAGCCTTTTTTCAGCGCCTTTACCGGCGGAGCCATGCCGCCGACATAGACCTCTGGAACATGGATGTTCATCTTGCCCGGATCATACTCCCCAAACTTAATAGTTTTCGTGAGCAGGAATTTGACGGCTATCCCGGCGAATTGGGGAGCCTTGAAGCCTGGCTTGCGGCGCTGGACGAAATGATCTACGCAATGGAATGGAAAATCCGGGACTATCAGGGAAATACCACGCCCTTTAAATTGAGCTTTGCCCCCGACACAACCGAAGAAGAAGCCCGGGCCCAGAGGGGCTTTGAATTATTCGGCAGATATTTTAACTGGCTTTGGAATTAAGCGTACTATTAGGCGTATAGCTTGTTAGGCGCAAGTTTACGCTGAATATATTTGAAAAATAAAAAAATATAGTTTTTACAATATATTATTTACAATGTAACAGTTGTTTGATATTTTTATTCGTGGCGAGGGGGTTAATACCCCGCCCCTTGGGGCGGTTAAAAAGGTATTAAGCCCCGAGTCCAATTCCTTAAGAGAACAACATACCTCGCGGCTTGCCGCGGGGTTGTTGATTTAAACAGAATGATGGAGGCATAAAGCAACCCATACTTCGTATAACCAGATTGTAGAATAAATCCCTATACATCAATATATAAGAAAAACACTATATAGACTATAGGATAAAACAAATTTTCTGTTTTTAATTAAAATGCCCAACTTTTTTACGTTCAGGTTTTTTTGCCAATAGGAAAATTCTTCGTAAAAATCTTTAAAAGCTTTTTCTTGGGTATCGCCGTAACCGTCTCCCCAGCCATAGACACTGACACACCAGGGTTCGACTTCATCGGAAAAAACATTAAAGACATCAGTACGGATTTCCGCTTTGACCAAAACTTTGTGACCAAGGAAGGGCAATGTCAATTCCTTATAGGAATGATGGATACCTTCGCGGCCTATTGACTGGTTAATTATCGTATATTTGCTTTCATCCATAGGAGGGGCCTTTGCATGGACGCTGTCGTCTCTATGGCCAAGGCGCAATGCGGTAAAAGGTATATTGACGGCGGCCCAATCCAGGAGAGCTTTTAGGGCTTCCTTTTCGTATTCTTTGCCGCTGGTATTTTCACGGGAACAAAAGTTCTGATCCAGTTCGTATTCTCCGCTGTCTATATGATAGAGGTTCACCAAACCCAAAAGCGCATAGTCCGGCTTTCTCAAGACCGCCATGCGGAGACTTTTCTTTCTGTTGAGGTCGTCAAGGGAGTGCTGTAAATACTGCAAGGCATTTTCCGAGTATGCGTAGGGCACCCCTCCGCCTATGGCTACTACGTGTTCCAACATCATTCCCAGTTCTATCAGGCTGATATAATTGCAGCCAAGGGGTTTTAGAAACAGCCGGCTGGTAGATAATGAAAGTTCCAGAAAGTTTACAAAAAGGGGCCGCTCCTCTATAAGGCAGACTGCGGGATCGTATTTCCATGATGGTGTCTCTTCGCTTGTCAAATATTTTTCCACATTGGTATCAGAGGTATGGTAAAAACAATGATGTTCCAGGTGGTAACCCCATTCATCGGTGATATCCGAAATATGGCGAAGGATTTTTCCTTCAATGTCGATGACGTATGCGCCTCTGGAAGAAAGGGCTATGAGGGAACTTTCGCCCTTGTCTTCGTAATTGTCCATGTCATAAAAAAGTTTGCCTTTTACTTCGCCATGTTCGTTGATGTCAAAAATATCCGTATCCAGAATCTTAAAAGGTTCCAGATAGCCCCGGTATTGGGATTTGAGCGATGCCGGAGCCTTGGCATCCGAAAGGCGGTAGAAAAGAAGCTGATGATATTGGTATGCCGCTTTTTCTTCTTCTTCCAGATCGGTGGTTTTATCGTCTGCGGCAATCACAAAGATATCGTCGCTTATAAAGGCGCATGGGCGATCCCAATTGTACCCGCCCTGAAAGTCAAGGGCATAGGCTGAGCTTTCCCCTTCCCTCAAAAAATCGTCCATCTTATATGCGGAAATTATATTAACCGGATGCCATACCCAGCCGTTGCTGAGAAAATAGTTCTGCTCAGGAGAGATGTGGATAAGGCTGTGAAAGTAATCGAAGCCGTCTGCGGCCTCTACCGCTTCGGCGGGATGCTGTGCAATGACTTCGCCGGTTTCAAGGTCCGTAATGTCGAGGCGGTTCCACTTGGTCTGATGGATTAAATGACCGCGCCCGCTTCCCTTGTGTACCCATTCGCCGGGGGTGTATATTTCAAGAAAGCCGATGGAGTAACTGGTTACCCTGGCCTCAGGGTTTTCTCGGGAGAAAGTGCGGACAGTGCCGTCACGGACATTCACCACCGCAGCGTTAAGGCCATAACGTTCGGAAACGCAGATATAGGGATAGCGGCAGTTGAGTTTAATTTCAAACGTGGGCGGCGGCAGTATAATGCCGTCCTTATTCGGTTTTGGCGGCTCGGGCATTTTGATATTGGGGATCTTTGCCGTCAAGACAAGAGTTTTGTCCATTTTGTCGTAATGGTATAAACCCATGTCGGAGCAGAAAACCGCATATATAGCAGGACCATCGCAGGAGGGCTCTACGGCAAGTATTTTAAGCGGCAATCCGTCTTTCCCTTGTATATCCAAACCCATATAGGTGTCCCCGCCAATCAAAAAATGCGAGTGCTCTTTTAAAGCTTCAAGCTGCCCAAATATGCCTCGTAGTCCTTCTTCGCTGCCTGGGCCTTGTTGTCCGCGGCGGCAATGGACGCATTAAGCGCATCAATGTCGGTGTCCATGGCTGCCATGCGGCGGAGGTATTCCTGTCCCTGGGGGGTCTGGCTGCCTGCTGCCGCAAGGTTCTGCCGGATGCGATCCTGCTCGGAGATGAGGCGGGTTCTTTGGGTCTCAAGGGTCTGGACGGCTGTGGCCGCATTGTCAGCGATTTTCTTGAATTCGATGGCCCTTGCCAGGGCTGAACGGACGTTGGCAGGTATTTCCTGATTGGTGCTGTAGCTCAGGAAAGTTTCGGGTCTCAGCTGGATAAGGCTGATGCGTTCCGAGACGGGGGTTTCTTCGCGGACCGTGAATTTCAATTCCTGGCTGGCGGGAAGCTGGCGGATAAAGCGGTAGAGGGCGGGGGTGCGTTCATCATAACTAGTTGGCTCCGCCAGGCTTGCCCCTGATATTGCGGGGTGTTCAATGATGATACGCTTGGCCTCGGAAGAAGCATTCCTCAAGGTATAGGTCTTTTCGTAATTCTGCCTGCGCGTAATGGTCATGATCCCATCCGCAACGGTTACAGCCGTAACAAAACGCGAATTGGCCGCGCTGACGCTTCCTGAAACCGAAAGATCGTCGCCGTAGGAGATAATGCGTTTTTCGTTTTCCGGGAAGAATTCGATGAGGGCGTCTCCTGCATAGGTGTTGCCGTCATACACGGTGATGGGCCCCGCAGGGAGTTTCATGCCTGTAGTATTGGTGAGTTCAGCGCTTATGGAGGGGTTTATCGAGCTTGTCGAAGATGCCCGTGCGCCGGAGAAGACAAGGGCCTTCTCGGCTTTTACCTGGGCTTCCACAAGGGGAAGCATTGCGCTCTGCCGCCTTTCAAGGGTTACGGGATTTTTCAGGGTGTATTCAAATTGATCGCCCGCAGCGCTTCCGCTTGCTGTCTGGAGGGTTGCGCCGCCTGACAAAGGAGGAGCAGCAGCGGGGGCAGGGGCTTCTCTGATATACATAGAATCGGCTGACTCAGCCATGGCCATGGATTTGCTTCTGCTCTGCATGGGGCTGTTGGCGGCTTTGGCGTCTTCATAATCAGCATAGCCGTAGCCAGCTTCGCTGTAATTTCCCGATTCATACGTTTGCGCCTGGGCAATTCCTGCTATTGCCAGGGGCAGCACAGGGCGCGAAGTCCGGTAAGGCGCATAGAGGTTCTGTATAAACGAAACAGGCCTCCCTGTTACAAGGGATAATGCCACATTGTTCCAGTCAGTATCGCTGTCATTGTCTATGATAGCCCATCCCTGCAGCTTTGGCGTTCCTGCCGACAGATCCAGCCTGTAAGAAACCTTCCATACAGGAGTGGGGATCACATAGCTTAAAGAAACTTGCCTGCTTCCATTACCCGGGAGGGTGAGGAGCAGGCTGCGTTTTTCCGTACCCCTGGTTTCCATGAGGAGATCCAAAGCGCGGCTTAAATCAGTGTTAATCGAACTATCTTTGAATGCAAAAGAGGAAATATCCTTGATCGCGATGACCCGTATGCCCTGGGCAGTGAAGAGCGAAAGATACGCTTCGCTAGTATCACTGCCGGAAAAAGTTATGCCTGTTTCCCTGAATTCGACCCCGATGATCCTGCCCGAAATAGGGGAGGGGGCTGCAATCTCAAGCTCTGCCCCTTTAAGCGAATTGAGGATTTCCCCGATCCCCGGATTCCCGGACAAATCTATCTTTAAGCTCCGCAAAGCTTCTGCCAACGCTGAAGACGCGGCATAGCGCACTGTGGGAAAATCCGAAACAGGATCGTTCACTGTCAATGATTTAAGCGCATCGTTGACAGATGCTATGCTGAAGGGCAGGTTGATATAGGCAGGCGAGGAACCTGAACCGCTCACTGTTCCCGAATGTTCAAAGAAGCCCACTCCCGAAGAAAAGAGCGAAAGCCGCTTTAAGGGCAGGGCCGTCTCGGCCCCGGCTTGCCTGGAGCTGTCCTGATTCGACTGGGCAAAAGAGGGCAGGGCAATGAAAGCCGTTAAAGTCGCAAAAAAACAAGCAGCCGAAAATCTCGATATTTTTTTCATGCATTCCTTAATTTGGAACAGGCCCGTTATTGATGTTCCAATTTCAAGGTCTTGGTTGGCTGATCGCAAACCTCGGGGGGACCGTAATACTGAATCGCCCCGGGGAAGAGGAAGCTGGTCTTTACTGCCCAGGTATCCCGTACCGCGTCAAAAGCCTTGAAGGGCCCTCCGTCAAGCTCGACCAGGGCTTTCCTGATGACAGGCTTTTTGCTGCCATGGCGTTGTTCCATATTCATCATCATCGTCAGGGGAACCCCGCCGGCAACCCATTCGGAAGCGGGGGCCACCAGATTTTTCACGCTCGAAAGATAGCCCGTCAATCCCAAAGCGATGAGCAGGAACGCTCCGAAGCCCAGAGAGTAGCAGTAATCGGCATCGAAGTTCGAGGGGAAGGCGCAGCGGCCTTCATAGCCGAAGAAATGGCCGAGACCTGAAAATTTGCCCTTGTAGACGCCTTCGGCTTTAAGCTTTGCAAGGCGTTTTTCCACCATGCCGATGAGCAGTTTTTCTGTCTCGATGCGGGAAACCTGTACATTGCCGTGGGGGTCCCTATCCATAAGAAGCTCCCGCGCAATTTCGGGAGGCAGGGTCTGGAGGAACTTGTAGGAATCTTCGGAGATTTCATGGGAGAGCCAGTAAAGCTGATCGATGAACGACGAAAGCTCGACGAATTCAGCCCCCTTGAGGCCCATGGCATCGTTGAGCTCATCGATGAGCTTTTTCATTTCGGGAATGAATTCCACAAGCCCCTCGGGGATAAGCACCACCCCGAAGTTCTCCTTGTTCTCGGCCCGTTTAATGACGGAGGAACAGATCTGCTCCACCACCTGGTTCAGGCTGATCTTCTTTTCCTGCACTTCTTCGGAGATAAGGCAGATATTCGGCTGGGTTTGGAGGGCGCACTCAAGGGCAATGTGGCTCGCTGCCCGCCCCATGAGCTTTACGAAGTGCCAATATTTTTTGGCGCTGTTGGCATCCCTCTCGATATTGCCGATGAGTTCGCTGTAGGTTTTGCAGGCCGTATCAAAGCCGAAGGATGTTTCGATATGCTCGTTCTTGAGATCCCCGTCGATGGTCTTGGGGCAGCCTATCACCTGAATGGCTGAGCCTTTCTCAAGGAAGTATTCAGCCAAAAGCGCAGCGTTGGTATTTGAATCGTCCCCGCCTATGACGACCACCGCGTTGAGGTTCAACTTTTTTGCAGTCTCCAGGGAAGCGGCAAACTGCTCGGGGGTTTCGATTTTGGTGCGCCCCGAGCCAATGATGTCGAAGCCGCCGGTGTTCCGGTATTCATCAATGAATTTATCCGAAAAGACCATGGTTTTGTTTTCGATCAGCCCAGAAGGCCCGCCCAGAAACCCGTAAAGCCTGGACGCGGGGTTTCCTTTCTTGAGCCCGTCATAGAGGCCCGCGATAACGTTGTGGCCGCCCGGCGCCTGGCCGCCCGATAGTATGACCCCTACAGTCAGCTCTTTTTTGTCCGCATCGCCTTTCCCCTTCGCAAAAACCGCCAGGGGTTTTCCGTAGGTATGGTTAAAAAGCTCCTTCAAAGCAGCCTGATCAGCCACGGAATCCGTGGGCTTTCCCAGTTCAACGGCGATATCGCTGATTGCGCCGGCTATGTTTGCAGGCAATTTTGGCTGATAGGCATAGCGGGCTTTCTGCAGTGCTGAAATTTCCATTCACGACTCCTCTCGAACAATGCGATTCTTATAAGCAGTCTCTTATTTTATCCCAAAAGAAGGGTTCTAGGCAATAATGGTAGTGCCCTTGAACTCTTCGCCCGCGAGTATTTTCCGCAAATTGGGGAGGTCCCTGCCCGCAGCGCAGATCACCTTGAGCCCGATTTTTGCCGCATGGCGGCTTGCCACAGGGTCAAAGGGCACGTTCTTCCCCGGGGTCCAATCGTCCCCTACGATTGCCCTGAATTCATCCCAGGTGATCTTGTCAATGGGTTTTGCGTCGGGGTTCTTTTTGGGATCATCGGTGTAGACCTGCTCTATGTTGGAAAGATTGATAACCGCGTCGGCCTGAAAACGTTCAGCCAAAAGAACTGCGTCATAGTCGGAGGAAAAGCCCGGCTTCCACCCGGAAGCCACCATCACCTTCCCTGTAAGGGGGCCCACCTGGGTAGGGTCTGTTACCACGTCCTGGGAGCACCATTCCCCCATGATCGCCCTGACAAGCTGGGCATTGAGCCGGGTCGCCATGATACCAATCCAGTCGGCCTGCTCATCAGCCCCGCCGGGGACAATGTTCCGGTATGCCTTCTGCCAAACCCTCGCAGGGCTTCCGCCGCCTACAACAAAAATAAAACGCCGCTTCTCGTCCTGGGCAAGCAAGTCCCTGACAAGGGCTGTAAAATCTTTTAGGAACGCCTCGTCCACACCATCGGGGGCGACTATCGAACCCCCCAGGGAAATAACCGTTACCATAACCACCCCTTTTTATTGAACATACATTCCCGTAATTGTAACATCGCTCCATAAGGAAGAATAGGACTCCAGCCCTCCGGTAGCTTCTTCCCAAAGGCTTTGCAGGGCATATTCCCTGGGGCGGGAGGCAACCCTTCCCCTGGGGTCCATCTGGGAGAGGAAATTCTGGCCCTGCGAAAAAGCCACCCGCTGGTTATCCATGTTCCCGAAGTAGTACTCACTGTGATCGTCCCTCAGGTTGAAGTCCTGCGGCGCGGCACCGGCCCCCAATGCAGGATCAAGGGGTATCCAGCCAAAGGAATCGATCCAGAACTCGGCCCAGTAATGCTTCACTGTGCGCCTGGCCCTGTTCACCAAAACCCCGGATATTGGCAAAGCCGGAACCCCCGCAGCCCGGGCAAGGGAGCAAAAGAGCATAGCTGCCTGGTACGAATCGGCCTGCAATTCGTCCAGCGCTTCCAACGCTTCCCCGGACTTGGGGGAATTTTCGATTTTCACCTGCTTGAGGATCCAGTCATATATGAGCTTTGCCTTGTTATAGGGATTCCGCTCCCGCCCGATGATTGCTGCAGCCTGGGCCGCAATCTTCGGATTGTCGGCAGGGAGTATAGGCGTGGGCAGGGTATAGACCGATTGAATGGGCGATCCCGGCTCCTGCTTGATACTCTGCTGCTTCACGCTGGTTTCGACAGCGAAAACCTCGGCCACATAGGAAAGGGTAATCTGCTGCCCTGACCCGGCTTGAAGATCCAAAAGCTGATAAAGGGATGTGCCCCGGTAATTCTCCACAAAAGGCTCGATATTTCGGGAGAGGAGCCTCACGTTTTTTTGGGAAGACGAAAAAATCGGCTTTGGCAGCCAGAGGTAAAGGGCATTGGGCATGCCCGCAATATCCGCCCGTATATCCACAGAAAAGGAAAGAGTATAGCTCCTCTTGTCCTTAAAAATCTTGACCCCCGGTTTCCCGGTGATTTCAAAAAAAACGGGCCGGGAATTGCCCCTGGGGGTGCGGATTTCGATATTCCCCGAAATAGCGCCGTCAGGTATCCTCACCCTGATCTCCCTTTCGCTCCAAAGCTCATAGCCGAAGTCGCTGTCCGGAACCTCCACCGCGTCAGGGGTCTTGGTCTCC
Source organism: Leadbettera azotonutricia ZAS-9 (assembly GCF_000214355.1). Classification (GTDB taxonomy): domain Bacteria; phylum Spirochaetota; class Spirochaetia; order Treponematales; family Breznakiellaceae; genus Leadbettera; species Leadbettera azotonutricia. The sequence continues at coordinate 1,710,180 of NC_015577.1, forward strand.
GCAGGGGCCGAGCTTTCAGCATCCCATGAAAACCACACCCCCGCATTTTCCCGGGAAGATCCGAAATTGCTCCCCATAATGGTCACCAGGGAACCTATTGCCCCGGCTTCGGGCGTCACCGACGCGATGCGGGGGCCGCTCCCGGTTTCGGCGCCCCGCACCTGCTCGGGCATGGATGCTTTGTTGGAGAAGAGGGCAGGGTTGCTCTTGTTGGTTCCCCTGTACACATACACGAGGCCCGCGTCGGCAAATTCAGGGATCTTTACCGTGATTTGATCGTCCTTCCACGAAACATAGGCAGAGCTTGTGGGGGGCGCTCCCGCAATGGTGATATAGGATTCATTCCGCTCCGGGCCGAAATTCTTTCCATATATATTGAGGATATCCCCTATGCGCCCTATGCGGGGATCGATATGACTGATGGAAGGCATCTCTTCTTTGCACGAAAGGCATAAAAAGGGGAGGAATACGAGAAAAGCCAGGAAGGTCTTAGTGCAGGGGCTTTTCATCAGGGGCTTGCATTCCCCTGATCCCCTTCAGGCTCCTGCCCACTGGCGAGAGGGGGGTCTTCAATATAGGGATGGAGAACCAGCTGTATCTCTATGCGCGAATGATCCGGAGAATCCATAGAGCCCAGGGGGAAGAAATATATCAGCTCACCGAATTCCATGGGTATGGTCTGCATAGTGGTCTGATAGCTCATGCCCTTGTCCGGGACATTGATCCAAATCTGGCCCTGGGCCACCAGCACATTGTTGCCGTTGCGCCTGAAATAAGGAGTGAACTGCACCGCCACCACCACATTGGCGCCTACAAGCTTGAGCCCCACCGGCCTTCCGGGGATAGTGACCCTGGAATTCTCGGAATTCCACACTACCTCCTGGTTCTGCTCCACAATGCGGGCCGCAATATCCATGATCACCGCTTTTTCACGCAGCCCTGGGAGCAAATCCTCCAGGCTTGGCTCCTGGGCAGGGACTGCCGCCGCAGCAGCCAAAAAGAACAGGCTTCCCAGAAGGGTAAACCGGCAATGGGAGATACGGGTCATCTGGAAGCGCTGCTCCTTGGAATGGCAGAGCTTTGCTTTGAATAATCCGCCGCACGGAGCAAGGCAGGCTCGCCGTAGCTTGAGAAGTTAGTGGTCTCGGGAAGCCTGATGATCATGTATTCGGAAGTGTCCTGGCTCGAAAGGTACTGGAGTATCCCGTCCATATCTGTCATCGGCGCTATGTCGTGCAGATCGCCGCCAATATCGGACACCGCCACTGTATCCTGATTCAAGACAGCCTGGGGCGATCTTGCCCCCATGGCAGCCAAGAAGGCAGCCAGCACAAAGGCAGCGGCAGCCGCGGCCGCCGCAGGGAGGGGCAGGGAAATCCGGCGGCGCCAAACTACCGGCCTCGTGCTCCCGGCAGCGGGCAAGCCTGAAATTTTGGCCCAAACCCGCTCCTGTGCCGCATTCAGGCCATCTTCGGGGGAAGAAACCAATGCTGAACGCACTGCCTGGTAATTCCTCATCTGGGATTGGCAGTCTTCGCATGATAAAAGATGGACTTCCATCTTTTCTTTCCAGGGGGAAGGCAATTCCCCATCCGCATACAAGGACAAAATTTGACGATCAGGACACATGTGAACCATCCTTGAGGTGTACTTCCTCTTCTAAAAGACCGGCCAGACGTTCCCGGGCCCGGAATACCCGCACCTTGACGTTGCCCTCGCTGATTCCCAGGGCACGCCCGATTTCCTTATAATTAAGTTCACCATACTCTTTTAAAATTAATACAATTCGCAGATTTTCCGGCAGTTTCTCCAGGGCTTCCAGCACTTTTTCCCTGGTCTCCTTTTTAAGGAGCTCATCTTCGCCGGTATCCGCTATCCTGACGTCCTCCCGAAACGCCTTTTGGTAGGCTTTCCTCTCCCGGACTTTTCGTTTGGCATAATTCAAGGCGGCGTTTTTAACCACCCTAATCAGCCAATACTTAGCCTCGTCGGGACTGGGAAAAACCATTTTTTTTTCATGGAGGCGGGAGAAAGCTTCCTGGCAGAGATCTTCGGCAGCTTCCTCGCTTCCTGCGATACGGTAAGCCACCCTGAACAGGATAGGGAACACCGTCACATAGAGTCTGCGGAATTCCTTTGCCTGTTCCCGGTTTTGCCTCTCCGGCTCTCCTGATACCTCATCACTCATACCTTAAAACACTCGTTTCCCAAAATTGTTACAGTATTCTTCATCTTCGCCGCCATGTGGTGCCGGCGGGAGAATCCTCAAGCAGGATGCCCCTGTCTTTGAGCTTGGCGCGTATCCCATCGGCTTTGACGAAGTCTTTGGCTTGTTTCGCGGCCAGGCGCTCTGCGATGAGGGTTTCAACCTCATTTGCCAGGGCCAAATCTTCGCCTGTCTGGGGTTTTGCGGCGGTTTCTGCGGCTTCCTGGGCTGTTTTTGCCAGATCCAGGCCCAAAACCCTGTCCATATCGAAGGCCGCGAGGAGGACATCGGCGGGCCTGGCCTCGGCATCCTTTAAAAGGCCCCAAAGTTCTGCCAAAGCTCTTGGGGTGGAGAGATCGTCTTCCAAAGCCCTGTCGAAAGCAGCCAGATATTCGCCGGCCTTGGTGTTTTTGATTGAATTTGCATTATTTTCGGCTGTAGTATCAATTTTTCCCTGTAATTCAGCGCATCCCTGAACCGCCAGGGCTTTTATCCTGTCCCCCAGGGCTTTTCGGGCGTTTTTGGCGCCTTCAAGGGCAGACCATGAGAACTGGAGCTGGCTCCGGTAATGGCCGCCCAACAGGAAATAACGGTAATCCAAGGGGGCGAAGCCCTCGTCAATAAGCGATTGAAGGGTCAGGAAGCCGCCTGAGGACTTGGACATTTTCCCCTTGTCCAGCACCAGGAATTCATTGTGAACCCAGTACTTCACCCAGGGGTGCTTGCCTGTGGCAGCTTCGCTCTGGGCTATTTCGTTGGTGTGGTGTATGGGGATATGGTCAATGCCGCCGGCATGTATATCGAATTGTTCCCCCAGGTACTTGATGCTCATGGCTGAACACTCGATGTGCCAGCCGGGATAGCCTCTTCCCCATGGGCTGTCCCAGACCAGGGCCTGGTTTTCAAATTTGCTCTTGGTGAACCAGAGCACAAAATCGCCTGCGTTGCGCTTGTTCTCGTCCAGGCCTGTCCTGGCGCCTGCCTTAAGCTCGTCAAGGCGGAGCAGGGCAAGCTCCCCATAGGCGGGGAATTTCGAGATGTCAAAGTAGAGGTTGCCCCCGGAAGAATAGGTAAAGCCCGAGGCTTCGATTTTTTTGATGAGGCTGATCATATCCTGGACATGATCGGTAGCCTTACAGACTACTGTGGGGCGCACAATGTTGAGCCTTTCAGTATCCTTAAAAAAAGCCTGGGTGTAGAAATCCGCGATTTCCAGTACCGACTTGCCCCGTTCTTCGGCGGAACGCACCATTTTGTCGTCGCCCTGATCGTTGTCCCCTGACAAATGCCCCACATCGGTGATGTTCATCACATGGGTCACCTCGTTCCCCAGGCGGCGCAAGGTCCTTGCCAGCACGTCGTGGGTTACATAGGCCCTGAGATTCCCGATATGGGCATAGTTATAGACCGTTGGACCGCAGCCGTAGAAACCGATTTTTCCTGGTTTAAGGGGTTCAAAGGGCTGCAAAGCCCGCCCCAGGGTGTTATATAAGGTTAGCGCCATGAATATAGATAGTTTACGTGAAATTCAGGAAAAAAGCAACCTGTGTTTATGAGCGTCCGGGGTTTATGCTGTTTAGGTATAATGCACGTCAATTTTTTTCGCCGCTGTCATGCTTCTTTTCCTCGTTTATAGTATAACAGAGATAGTGAATTTACAGGATTTTTTGAAAATTTCAATGCCTCCGGGATAAATTTTAAGGGTGAATTCCGCTATAACGAGCCCATGGCAAACCACACGACTTTCAAGGTAGGCGGCCCTGCGGATATTTGGGTGAAACCCGAAGCTGGCTGTTTCCCCGATTATGCAAGTTCCCTGCTGCAGGCCGCCAAAATCGAAGGTATACCTGTCTTTGTTCTCGGAGCTGGCGCGAACCTCGTGGTGTCCGATAAGGGCATACGCGGTATTGTGCTGGATACCTCAGGGTGGACGGGCCTGGAACCTTCTGCTGAGGATTCTGCCTGGGACAGCCTTGTTTTCCGTACGGGAACCTCTGTGGACGATGCCATAGAAACAGCAGCACGTCTCAGCCTTTCCGGCCTTGAGTTCCTCGCAGGCATGCCTGGCACCATTGGCGGGGCCGTGTGGATGAATGCCCGATGCTATGAAAAATCCATTTCCGATGCGCTTTTGGAAACTGAAATTTTGGATGAGGGTTTTTCACGCCAAAAGATACCTTTTAATAATGATGATTTCGGGTATAAAAAAAGCCCTTTCCAGAACCGGGGTGTTTTAATTTTAAGGGCTTCGTTTAGGTTAAAGAAGGGCGATCTCAACTTAATAAAGCAGGAGATGGAAGCCCATATTCAGGATAGAAAAGAAAAGGGCCATTACCGGTTTCCTTCGGCCGGATCGGCCTTCAAGAACAATCGGGCTTTCGGCGAGCCCACAGGCAAGATTATAGACACTCTGGGCCTCCGGGGCTTTAGCATGGGGGGAGCCCAGGTAGCGCCATGGCATGGCAATATCATTATTAACACCGGAAATGCCGCCGCTTCAGATATCCGGGCCCTGGCAGAAGAAGTTACACGACGGGTTAAAGCTGAACGGGGCTTTGATCTGGAGCCGGAAATACTCTTTGTTGGGGATTGGGATGTATAGAACCCGAGTATTCGAAAACGCTTTTCAATATATTTTCAATGCCCCCGCTATGCACCCCGTGAGCACTGCCAAGGGCTCGAATTCCAAATAATCCGAAACACTTTTGTCATAGTAAATTTTTATTTCGCAGGGGAATTCCTCGTCCGCTTCAAAATAAGCGATCTGCACAGGAATACACGGAAGGACTGGGCCGCGCCAGGAAAATTCGCCTCTTTTGGTTTTTTCCAGAGGAAGAAATCCCAGGACTTTTGCGGCGGCACAGAAACCAGGATAGTCGGAACTATAACGCTGAGCCAGGGAGGAGGTCATCCACTGGTTCCCGCTTCCTGTAAATATGGGACCAGCGAAGTTATGGAGAAGCCTGAAGTCGCTGCCCGGTTTTGCGTTTCCCCGGGAGGCTGCATAATACACCAAAACACTTAGGGAATTGGGGTTCACCGGGAAACCGTCCAGGGGCCTTACCCCGGTTTTGGAAATCTCGTATCTCCTCCCCAAAAAGTCGGCCTCCATACGGCTTGGCGAGATCAAGTCCAGACCCAGCCGGAGGGCAGCATCGGGGAAATCGCAGGCTTTGAGTTTGGGCCGAACAGCCTCGTAGGTAAGTTCGTATCCATTGGGCATGGGGTATTCTACCATAAAGAATGGCTTAAAATAGTGTCATTGACAAAGCCTTGTATGGCTCCGTATAATTTGACCGGAATGGCGGGTCAATTACAGCTTATATTTGTAAATTTCAAAAAAGGCTCCTATATAGTGGTGGAGGGAAAGCTGAATGCCGACCGTTTCTTCATCATACGCCAGGGAAAGGTAAGGGTTTCCAAGGAAGTGGAGGTAGTGGAAGAGGAGGGGGGCAATGTGCTTGGCCCTGGCGACTTTTTCGGCGTTGTTTCGACCATGTCATCCCACAGCCACATTGAGACAGCCCAGGCTTTGACAGACGTTACTTTAATCTCGGTGCAAAAAGAACAGTATGGCCAGCTCATCCAGAACAATACCCCTGTGGCCATGAAGATTATCCTCCAGTTTTCCAAGAGGCTCCGCTACCTGGACGCTGCCCTTTCGCGGCTCACCCTTAAAAACGCATCTGATGCCGAAGCCAACCCTTCCCACCTCTTCAACGTGGGGGAGTATTACGCCAAGCAGAGCCAGTATAACCAGGCGTATTATGCCTATCATCAATATATAAAATACTGCCCCAAGGGCGATCATGTGATGGCTTCCCGGGAAAAAATGATGAAGATAGCCCCCTTCGCAAAATCCGTAAGGATTGAATTCAAGGCCGATGAGTTCAACCGGGCCTATCCCAAGGGCAGCATGCTCTTTTCCGAAGGGGAGCCTGGGGAAGAGCTTTATATCATACAGCGTGGTTCGGTAAAAATCGTGAAGATCATGGATGCCAAGGAAGTGCTTCTGGCAGTGCTCAAGGCCGGGGACATTTTCGGGGAAATGGCACTTCTGGAAGCCAAGCCCAGGGCAGCCAGCGCCGTGGCTTACGAGGACTGCATGGTTTTGGCGGTGAACCGGGCTAATTTCGAGCGCATGATAGGCACCCAGCCCCAGATTATAGCCCGCTTGACGACCCTGCTTTCGGAGCGCATCTGGTTTATCTACAAGCAGCTTGCCAATACCCAGATCAACGATCCCATAGGCAGGATGTACGATGCCCTCCTCATACAGCTTGAAAAGAACCGGGCGCCCCTGCACACAGCCAATGACTATACCTTCGATTTCGGCCCCACCGAGCTGACCAATATGGTGGGCATACCCCAGGCTGACGCCAATTTTGTCCTGAGAAAGCTGCTGGAGAACAAAAAATTCAGGCTCGTCAATAACAAGCTCCAGGCCCTGGATATTTCCGAAATCGCCAAGCAGACTGAATACTACCGCAAGATGCAGCGCATAGAAAAAACCCGCCGCGAGGGCGGGGTGCGCTGATTGCCGGGCCGCTGACGGGACAAGGGAGATGAAAAATTTGCCCTTGCTTTTTGTTTTTCTCGTCCTTTTTTCCGCCCTTTCCGGGTGCAAAACCGCGGGCCAGGCAGGCAGCCTGGATTCCGCGATCTCCTTGGACAAGGCCATAGAAATCGCCGCCCACACTATCGGCAGCACCCTTCCCGAAGGGACCGTGGTGGCGGTCATTAATTTCGGTTCCCCTGCCCCGGAGCTCTCGGACTATGTTATCGAAGAATTAATGGGACGCCTGATACGCGATGGAAAGCTGGTTGTGGTTGACCGCGGCAACCTTGAGCTGATCCGCGGCGAAATGGACTTTCAATTGTCCGGTGAAGTGAGCGATGAATCCGCCCAGTCTATAGGGAAAAAACTTGGGGCCGAGAATATAATCACCGGTTCCCTCACCAGCATAGGGAATAATTACCGGTTCAGAATGTATACCCTCAATGTGGAGAGCGCCGCGCGGAAAACAGCGACCATGGAAACAGTGCATCTGGCCGGGGGTTTGGAAAGCCTGGCGTCATCCGGGGCACAAGCCTCGCCTGCAGTCGCGCCTCCGGCAAAAACTGCAGCCGCAGTTCCTGCTTCCCCGCCCCAAGCTGTTTCGGGCGATTTTGTCAGAATCCCCGGCGGCGTTTTCATGATGGGCAGTCCCGAGTCCGAGGCTTCCAGGCAGGATGACGAAGTTCTCCATCAGATTGCCATAAGCCCGTTTTTATTGAAGCGCCACGAGGTAAGCCAGGAAGAATACGAGGGCGTCATGGGTGTCAACCCAAGCTATGCCAAAGGAAAGAATCTGCCCGTGGAGAAGGTGAGCTGGGACGACGCGATAGACTTCTGCAACCGCCTGAGCGAGCTGGAAAAACTGACCCCTGTCTACACCCGTTCGGGAGATCTGATTGCCTGGAATGCAAAAGCCCCAGGTTACCGTCTGCCCACGGAAGCGGAATGGGAATACGCCTGCCGGGCAGGGACCACAGGCCCCTTCAGCACGGGGGACAATATTACCACCCACGAGGCCAATTACAACGGATATTATCCCTATAATAATAATGCCAGGGGAAGCTATATGCGCACCACCATGCCCGTAGGCTCCTATCCGCCTAATCCCTGGGGATTGTACGATATGCACGGGAATGTAACCGAATGGTGCTGGGACTGGTATGCGGATTATAATACCGCGCCCCAAACCGATCCCCACGGCGCATCAGGAGGCAGAAGGGGCCGGATAGCCCGTGGCGGCAGTTACAGCGACGGCGGCAGCGACCAGCGTTCGGCTGTCCGCTTTTACGGCGAGCCTTCCTTCCGCCTGGATCAGCTGGGCTTCCGCATAGTCAGGCAGACGCCGTAAGGGCGGACTTCATTCCCCGCTTTGCAAAGTTTTTTAAAAGCCGATAATAAAATGATGAAAACTCTGAAATCCCCCCTTTTTTTAGGGCTCTTGTTGATAGCCTTTTTATGCCCTGTTTCGGCCCAGGAAACCTTCGATGTCATAATTCAGGAACCGCAAAAGCCGCACCTTGCGCCGGAAACCCCCGAGCCTTTGCCCCGGACATACCGGGAGCTTTCCCTGGGGATGGGGCTGGACGATCTTAAGGCTGCCCTGCAGAAAGACAGCCTCTTTACCTTTAGGGGCGACCGGGATGTGTCCTTCCTCCCGGTGAGGGAACAGACCCTCATCGAGACCACGGGCCTGTCCTTTATCAGGCGGGCCTTTTTCCAGCTGGTGGACGGCAAGTCCTTTATCATGGCCTTTGCCCTGGACACCCGCCTGGTGGATCATTATTCGGTCTTTACCTCCTTTGTGAAAAAGTACGGCGAACCTTCCGCCCTGAGCCCCTCCGAGACAGTGTGGGAAAACGATGAAACCAGGGTGTCCATTGAACGGCCCTTGACGGTAAAGTACATAGACAAGGCGGTCTTTAATGGCCTCATAGACGAATCCAAAGCATTGGAATCCCGTCAGCTTTTCCTGCGCCAGGAGTTTCTCAATGATTTTTAAATCCCGTTTTTATGTCCGCTTGTGCTTGCTTGCCTTAATAGCGGTTTCTATAACCACAGGCTGTTCAGCCCAGGGGAATATTAAATTTGAAAAGCGGGATCTCACCATCGAAGGGGCAGGCGGGCAAGTGGCAATGACCATTGAAATTGCCCGCAGCGACGAGGAACGGAGCAGGGGGCTCATGTTCCGCAAGGAATTGAAAGACGGCGAAGGCATGCTCTTCATTTTTGAGCGGGATCAGGTCCTTTCTTTCTGGATGAAGGACACCCTCATACCCCTTTCCATAGCCTTCGTTTCCGCCGACGGCAGGATCATCGAAATCCGGGACATGGAGCCCCGGAACCTCAACGCGGTCCGTTCCAGCCGTTCTGCCCGCTATGCCCTTGAGGCGCCCCAGGGCTGGTTTGCCCGGGCAGGTCTTGCCCCTGGGGATAAATTGAAATTATGATTGTATAAGGGAACCTCCACCGCAGGTTCAAGGAGTCCGAGGTGTTTAAAGGTTTGACCCAGAGAGTGCAGAGGATAATTTCCATTGATGCCCAGGAAGAAGCCCGCCATTCCGGCGCGGATGAGCTTCTGCCTGAGCATGTGATCATCGCCCTTTTAAAAGACGGGGCCGGGACTGCCTGCAAGATTCTTCAGACCGCCAAGGTGGACTCTGTGGAATTCATCCGGGCCCTGGAAACCACCCTGTCCCGTTCTTCGTCCATAATGGTGCGCGGGGATGTGCCGCCTTCCAAACGCACTAAAATTCTCCTTGACACAGCCACCGACGAAGCCAGGATACTTGGCACTGATTATATAGGCACAGAGCATATACTTTTTGCGGCCCTGAGGGAAAAAGATTCCCTTGTGCATGCTTTTCTCCATCAGCTTGATGTGGAGCTGGAATTCCTGCGGGTAATAGCCCAGACCACTTTTTCGAACCGGGGGAATTTTCCCAATGCCCAGGATATTTCCAGGGAGGCTTCGCGGTCATCGTATGGCCATGAGCATCCTTTTTACGCGCGCAGGGAAGAGGGCAGGGACAATCCCCGGATTAGGACTGCCTCTTACCCGGTGCTGACCCCGACCCTGGATGAATTCAGCCGGGATCTTACCGCGTTGGCCCGGGCAGGCAAGCTCGATCCCATGGTGGGGCGCCAAAAGGAAGTTTCCAGGGCTCTGCGCATTTTGGCCCGGCGCAGCAAGAATAATCCGGTGCTGGTAGGTGAACCCGGAGTGGGGAAGACCGCCATCGTGGAGGGCCTTGCCCAGCTCTTTGCGGGGAACATGGTTCCCCAGGCACTGGCGGGGAAAAGGATACTTTCCCTGGACATGGGTTCCATTATAGCCGGAACCAAGTACCGGGGCGAATTCGAAGAACGCCTCAAGAAGATCATGAGGGAGATAGGCCAGGCCAAGAATGTCATCCTTTTTATCGACGAGATCCACACAGTGATAGGGGCAGGGGGGGCGGAAGGGACCATCGATGCGTCCAATATGCTCAAGCCCGGTCTTTCCCGGGGCGAGATCCAGTGCATAGGCGCAACCACCCTGGCCGAATACCGCAAGCATTTCGAGAAAGACGCTGCCCTGGAACGCCGTTTCCAATCCATACTGGTGGAAGAGCCCAGCCTGGACGAAACCATCGAAATACTCGAAGGCATTAAGAAACACTACGAAGAGCATCACGGGGTGACCTATACCCCCGAGGCAGTGGACGCTGCGGCCCGGCTTGCCCAGCGCTATATCACTGGCCGCTTTATGCCCGACAAAGCCATCGACATATTGGACGAGGCAGGGGCCATGAAGAAGCTCGCCCCTCCCGTTATCCCGCCGGAAATTTCGGGCCTCGAAGACGAGATACGGAAGCTCACCGATGAAAAGGTATTCATGGTGACAGCCCAGGATTACGAAGGCGCAGCTGAACTCAGGGACAAGGTGAGGGGCCTCCGGGGCCGGCTCGAAACCATGAAGGTCGCCTGGGAGCAGAGCACCAGGGCAGAAAAGCTCAAAGTAGACGAGGCTGACATAAGGCGCATAGTGGCTGAGATTACCGGCATTCCCCTGACCCATCTTGAAGAACAGGAATCCCGGCGTCTCCTTAAAATCGAAGAAGAACTCCACCGGGGGGTTATTGGCCAGGACGATGCAGTAAAGCGCATTGCTTCTTCCATACGGCGCTCACGGGTGGGGATCTCGAACCCCCACAGGCCCATGGGTTCCTTTATCTTTTTGGGGCCTACAGGCGTCGGCAAGACCCTCCTGGCAAAGCGGCTTTCAGAATATCTCTTTCAAACCCCCGAATCCCTGGTACGCATAGATATGTCGGACTATATGGAGAAGCACAATGCTTCCCGCCTTGTCGGCGCGCCTCCGGGCTATATCGGCTATGAAGAGGGCGGGGTGCTTACGGAAAAAATACGCCGCAACCCCTATAGGGTGGTGCTTTTTGACGAGATCGAAAAAGCCCACCGGGATGTTTTCAACCTTCTTTTGCAGGTACTTGAAGAGGGCGAGCTTAAAGACAACCTGGGCCATACCATAAGCTTCCGCAACACGGTTATTATCATGACCAGCAACGCGGGGGTACGGGAAATTTCAAAAGATTCGCGCCTTGGCTTCGGCGCCGGGAGCGGCCTCATGAGCTTCCAGGAAATAGAATCCCAGGCGCTCTCCGAGCTCAAGCGTTTCCTTAACCCCGAATTCCTGAACCGTGTTGACGATGTGGTGGTCTTCCATCCCCTGGAAAAGGAACAGGTTGAATCCATCCTCGGCCTGCAGCTTGACGAACTTGGCCAGCGTATGGCAGAGCAGGGCTATGCAATCGAAGTCGATCCCTCGGCCCGTTCCATACTCATAGAAAAAGGCTGGGATCCCAAATTCGGCGGAAGGCCCTTGCGCAGGGCAATTCAGAAGGAACTGGAAGATCCTATTTCCCTTAAGATACTGGAAGGGGGTTTGCCCATAGGCACATCTTTCAAAGCCGAGGGGGAAAACGGGAAGATTCTTTTGACTGTCCAGGCACTTCCTGTAGAATCCGGAAGCCTAACGCTTTAAATCACTGTTCCCGGGTAAAGCACTGCGTTCTTGGGAATCACGATGATCCCGTCCACAACGTAATAATTCCCGAAGTTGCCATCTTTTCTGGCGATGTCGTCCACCCCAATGCGGCAGCCCTCGCCTATGCAGGCGTTCTTGTCGATGATCGCCCTTTTGACTATGGTGCCCCGCCCTATGCCCACATTGGGAACCCGTGCCTCGGCGTTATGCAGTTTCTGTATATCCGATTCATAGAAGTCCGCGCCCATGCAGACCACGCCGTTGAGGCTCGATCCGGATTCGATTATGGTACGCACCCCGACTATGGAATTGGTGATGGACGCGTTGGTGATGATGCAGCCCTCGGCAGCTATGGACTGGTTCATATTGCTGAAATTCATCTTTGAAGGGGGCAGGCAGCGGGAGTGGGTGTAGATGGGATGGTTTTCATCATAAAAATCGAAGCGGGGCTTCAGGGTGGTCAGCTCCAGGTTGGCCTCGTAGAAATTGCGAATGGTGCCTATGTCTTCCCAATACCCGTCAAAAGCATAGGCGTTCACCTTGAGGCGGCTGATGGCCGCCGGGATGATCTCTTTGCCGAAATCGGTAAGCTCGTTGTTAAGGCTTGCTTCCATGGTGGCTGCGTTAAACACATAGATGCCCATGGAGGCCAGGAATTCTCCCCCCTTGGCCTTGTTTTTTTTGAGTTCAGAGGGGGCCCTGAAATCGGAAATGTCTTTTGTGGGGCCCGGTTTTTCAAGGAACTCGGTGATGATATTGTTTTTGTCGGCCTTGAGTATGCCCAGCTGGCTCGCGTCTTCGCGGCTTACCGTGGTGCATGCGATGGTGATGTCGGCCCCCGAATCCTTGTGCTTCTGGAGGAAATCTTTCAGGTTCATGCGGTAAAGCTGGTCCCCCGAAAGTATAAGGTAGTAGGAAGGGTTCTGGGTCCTGAAGTGGACAAAATTTTTGCGCACCGCGTCGGCAGTCCCTTCGAACCAGCCTGTATGCTCAAAAGTCTGCTCCGCCGCCAGGATTTCAACGAAGCCCTTGGAGAAGGTGTCAAAGTTGTAGGTTTGAGAGAGGTGGAGATGGAGGGAAGCCGAGTTGAATTGGGTGAGTATGTAGATCTGCCGCAAGTCCGCATTGATGCAGTTGGATATAGGAATATCAACCAGGCGGTACTTTCCCCCAAAGGGGACCGCAGGTTTTGCCCTCTCCTGGGTCAAAGGGAATAACCGTGTTCCCTTGCCGCCGCCCAATACTATCGATAAGACTTCGGACATAAACTCCTCCTCAAAGCCTTGCTATGTCCCCCCACCGCAATAGTATATGCCATGATTTCATTTGTGTCGATAGGATTTTGTCTGCGCGTAGAATTTATTTCCAAATTAAGATAGTATGCTGAAATGGATAGCCCCCAGGCTCTGGAAAACATCCTGAAAGACCCGAGTTTTGCCCCAAATATCGTGGTGGAGCGCCTGCTCCAGGCGACCGAAGGCAGCTTCGCCCCCTTTCCCCAGGATGTGGAACCCCGGATCGCGGAAGCCTGCAAAGCCCGGGGCATAGACAGGATCTACACCCACCAAGCCGAGGTTTGGGCAAACGTCAAAAAAGGCCGCCATACCGTGGTGGTTACCCCCACGGCATCAGGAAAGACCCTCTGCTATAACCTTCCGGTGCTGGACGCCCTCCTGCGGGACGACAAAGCCAGGGCGCTCTATCTTTTCCCCACAAAGGCCCTCTCCCAGGATCAGCAGTCGGAACTGAATGAACTGGTCGGCGCCCAGGGCGAAGATGCAATCCCGGTCAAGGTCTCCACCTACGACGGGGATACCCCCGACAGCCTCAGGGTCGCCGCCAGGGACACGGGGCGCATAATCATTTCCAACCCCGACATGCTCCATGCGGGCATACTGCCAAACCACCCCAAATGGATAAAGTTTTTTTCAAACCTCAAATACATTGTTATAGACGAAGCCCACGCGTACCGGGGCGTGCTGGGAAGCCATGTGGCGGATCTCATACGGCGGCTTAAACGCATCGCCTCATTCTACGGCTCCAGGCCTGTGTTCATACTCTGCTCCGCCACTATCGGGAATCCCAAAGAGCTGGCCCAGACCCTTATAGGCGAGGAAGTTGCCCTGGTGGACAAAAACGGCGCCCCCCGTGGAGAGAAGCGCATCATACTCTACAACCCGCCCCTGGTGGATTCTGTCCAGGGCATACGGAAAAGCGTGGTGGACGAAAGCCGCCGCTGGATGCTGGCCTTTCTCAAGGCAGGCATCAAGACCATACTGTTTGCCCATTCCCGCGTAAAGACCGAAGTGGCCGCCTCCTACGTGAACGAAGATCTGGCCAACATTTTTACCGACAATTCCCGCATCAAAGTTGAAGCATACCGGGGAGGGCTCCTCCCCAACGAAAGGCGCGAAATTGAAAGGGGCCTTAGGGAAGGCGCCATACAGGGTGTGGTGTCCACCAATGCTTTGGAACTTGGCATAGACATAGGAGGGCTGGACGCTTCTGTTGTAGCCGGCTTCCCCGGTTCGTTTAGCAGCTTCTGGCAGCAGTCGGGCAGGGCAGGACGGCGGGGAGGAACTTCTATAGCGGTTTTTGTTGCCTCCGCCTCGCCCATAGATCAATTCATCATGGAAGATCCCGAATGGTTTTTCAGGAAGAACGCGGAAGAAGCCCGCATCGATCCTGACAACCCCTATATACTGGCGGATCACATTAAGTGCGCCGCATTTGAGCTTCCCTTTAGGGACGATTTTTTGGAAAACGGCGAAGACTCATTCACTTCTGACGAAGCTGTCCCTGTATTGGAATTCCTTGAAGAAGAAGGCATAGTCAGGCATACATCAGGCAAATGGCATTGGGCCGACCGCTCCTTCCCTGCCGAGGGCATAAGCCTCCGTTCGGCAACTGCGGACAATGTGGTAATCATTGATGTTACCAAGGGACGCAATACGGTCATTGGCGAAATGGACAGGCCCAGCGCCAAAGAATTGATCTTTGAAAATGCGGTTTACATACACCGAGGCAATCAATACCTGGTAGAAAAGCTGGATATAGAAAACAGGAAATGCCTGGTACGGGAGGCGGAGGTAAATTATTTTACCGATGGCCTGGTAAAAACAGATATCAAGGTACTTACCGAGGATGCAAATTTTGAATATCCTGAAAACACTGCCCGTGGGGTGCTTGGGGATGTGCTGGTACGATCCCAGGTTGCGAAATTCAAGAAAATCCGCTTCCGTACCAACGAGAATATAGGGTATGGCCAAATAGACCTCCCCGAAGAGGAGATGCAGACCCGTGCATTGATGCTTCTTTTTGATTCTGAAAGCAGGGGAGGGAAAGTCCTTGATGGCTTTGACGAGGCTGCGGCAGGGGCGGCCCTTTCAGGGACAGGGACACTGATAAAAAACATCGCCCCGGTGTTCCTCCTCTGCGACCCAAGGGATTTAGGCATTGCAGAACGGGTACGGGACCCCCATTTTGGAATCCCTGCCCTTTACATTTACGATAAATACCCCGGCGGAACAGGGCTTGCGGAAAGCCTTTCCCACAGGACAACGGAGCTTTTTAAATCGGCTTACAGGGCAGCGGAAAATTGCCCTTGCAAATCGGGCTGCCCTTCCTGTGTAGGGCCTGGGGGGAACAAGACGGCGTCTTTGGAGTTTTTAAAAACTCTTAGTGCTTAGCACGCAATAAATACTATGTAGGAGTAATTTGATGAAAAAGTTTATCTCTGCTTGTGCGCTTTTGCTTTTCTTTGCTGCCTTCGCATTCGGGCAAATAGAAATCGGGCTTGCTGTCCAGGATACCCCTGGTACAGAAACCTGGAGCGCCGGCCATGCAAATCTTCCTCTGGGCACCCAGCTGCGGATTACCAATTTGGAAAACAGCAAGCAAGTGACCGTTATGGTTGACAACCGCATCCCGGAAAACCCCAATAAATTGGTCCAGCTTTCCCACCGGGTAGGCGAAGCCCTTGAGATGCCGATTACCGGCATAGTTGAGGTGAGCATCGAAGTAATAGACAAAGATGTCCCCCTGGGCGAACTCACCATGGCGCCGGAACCCCGGGACTCCGCTCTGCCTGAACCCCGCAGCGCGCCGCAGCCCAGGCCTGTTGCGCAGCCTGCGTCAGGCGGCGCAACGCCTGTGCCAAGTGCCACGCCTGCCCCGGCATTCACGCCTGTGCCCGCAGTGCAGCCTGCGCCAGGCGCATCTCTTCCCCCCGGACCGGTGGCAGCTTCCGGGCTTGCGACGGCTCCTGCGGCTTCAGCCGCGCCGGTACCAGTATCAGCTCCGGCGTCCCTGCCTCCGCCCGCTTCCCCGCTTGCGCTTGGGCCGGTTGTGCCTATTGCATCCCAGCCAAATCCCGCAGCCGCAGCGTTCGAGGCGCCCAGATCCCAGGTAGTGCCGTCGGCGACTTCTGCGCCAATAGCGGCGCCTGCCGCGCCGGTACCGGCTGCAAGGCCGGTTGCGTATCCTGCTGCGCCTCCCGTGCCTGTAGCAGCTCCTGCAACCCAGGCAGCTCCTATAGCCCCGGCGTCAAGGCCGGCCCCGCAGCAGTCAGTGATGAGCTATCCTGTTGAATCGGTAAAAGTAATACCCCGCATTCCCGATCCATCCAGCACAAGGCCCTACCGCTTGCAGGTTGGATCTTATAAAAGCGCAAGCATTGCCGCAGGGATGGTGCAGAAAATGCGCAGCAATGGGCTTAACGCGTATATAGAGCCTTTTGGGGAGTATCACCGTGTTGTGGTTCCGGGAACCAGCGCCAAGGACATCCCCGCCCTAATCGACCGTATAGGTCAAACCGGCTTTAATGAGGTATGGATCAGGAACGAATAGAAATAGCGCAGCCAGCTTTAAAGCTTATTTTTTGCAGGGTAATGCGGTAGCTGTGACCGGGGAGGAATTCCTGGGTAATTGTGGTCGGGACTGCAAAAGCCTCCATCATACCCAGGTATTCCCGTTGTTCAGGATAGGTGACTATGAAGGTATGATTCCCCGGAGAGAGGATTATGCTTACCTTGTTGTCTGAGGATGTAAACTTTTCCGGCCTCGAATTTATCTATTGATTTTTATGGCCCGTCAAGCATATTTTAGGGGAAGTCCGGGCCAATTTATTATTCCATTGTAAATGAAATAAATATTCCACTATGACTGGAATAAACTATATTGCTATAGTATACTTAGCCTCATGAAATATTCGGAAATTAAGGAAGTGGCAGGCTCCCAGCAGGATGCATTGGAAAAGCGGAATTTTGGGCTTTTGCGGGATATGCTGCCTGAACTTCCCAATATCAAAAATCATGCACTCATCGTGGGCGGTATACGCCGCTGCGGAAAAAGTACAATTCTTCATCAATTTGCAAAGAGGTTAAAAAAACCATTTTTTTATTTTAATTTTGACGATCTGCGGTTTGTTAATTTTTCCCAGGGAGATTTTGCGCTTTTGGATCGGGCAATTAAAGAATCCGGTTCACGGTTGCTGTTTTTTGATGAAATTCAATCAGCCGAAAATTGGGAACTCTATATCAGGCAGAAATTGGACGAAGGTTATCAGCTTGTCACTACTTGTTCAAACGCGTCTCTTTTAAGAGGCGAATTGGGGGGCAAGCTCACCGGGCGGCATATAAGCAAAGAGCTTTTTCCCTTTTCGTATAACGAATTCTGCCGGTTTACCCGCAGGAAGGCCGGCGCTTCCTCGCTGGGTATTTATCTGGAAAAAGGAGGTTTTCCGGAATACCTTAAAATGGATAACCGGGAAATTCTTGTTCAGCTTCAGCAGGACATATTATACCGGGACATAGCCTCCCGGTATGGACTGCGGGATGTTTCTTCCCTCAGGCAGCTCTACGCGTATCTTGTATCCAATCCTGCCCAGCTGATTTCCCCAAGCAAGCTGCTGACCGCTGCCGGAGTCAAATCGGCAACAACAGTGCTGGAATATTTTTCATATTTTGAAACCGCATACCTTACCTATATGGTTCCCCATTTTGCATGGTCAGCCAAGGCCCGCAGCCTAGCCCCAAAAAAAATATATATTGCAGATCCAGGAATAATCCAAACCGGAAGTATTTCGTTCACTCCCAATCACGGCGCCCTGCTTGAAAATTTTGTGTTTCTGAATTTGCGCAGTAAAAGCCGGGATATTTATTACTTTACGGATAAAAATAATAACCAGTGCGACTTTATCGTAAATCCCAGGAGAAAGCCCCCGCTCGATCAGGATGCTCTTCATGGGCTTGCTCCAACTCAATGCATACAGGTGTGTTGGGAATTGACTGCGGACAATCAGGACAGGGAGATAAAAGGCCTTCTTGCGGCAATGGAATTTTTCGGACTTGACGAAGGGCTTGTCATCACCTTTGATCAACGGGATCTGATACTGGAAAAAGGGAAACGGATTGAAGTGGTTCCGGGCTGGTATAAATCTATTTAGTGTCTGTCCATAAAGCCAATAATTGGGTTATTATTCATCTATATCATGGGACAGAATCTGCGCGCCAGGCTGGGCAGAATCAGGGCGGCCCAAAAAAACGAAGAAAAAATCCCGTCCGAGAACTCCCGTCGGGATTCGTCAGGATCGAGGTCTCCCTCCGGTACTGAAAAAGCCGCTGATCCCGATTCAATTCTGCCCGGTTGGAATCAGTCTGGTTATAAAACCTTGCGCCGTACTGTGCAGTCGGATCTGCCTTTTGACGCGCCTGAAATTTTGCTTCAGGCCCTGGCTATCTTGGTGCCGGATTTTTTCCGCTGCAGCGCGTCCAAATCCATGCCCGTCCCTGGGGATCTTCTCTTTTTCGATCTTGAAACCACGGGCCTTTCTGGCGGTGCCGGTACTGTTGCCTTCCTTGCCGCCTTTGGACGGTTCCGCAAACAAAAACTGGAAATAACCCAGTACCTTCTTTTGGATTATCCCGGAGAAGCCGATTTTATTGAGGCTGTCTTAAAGGAATTCAAGATTCCGGGTGAGGCAGCCGGGAACTCCCGCCGAGAGCCTGTTGTGGTAAGCTATAACGGCAAAAGTTTTGACTCTCAAATTTTAAAGACCCGCTGCCTCATGAACGGCGTCATGGCCCCTGATTTTTTCCATGCAGATCTTCTCCACCCTGCGCGGCGGCTCTGGAAAACCCGCCTTCCCGATTGTTCCCAGGCGACCATTGAGACGCAGATCCTCGGCCTGGATCGTACAGGGGATATCTCGGGCGCCGAAGCCCCCGAGATATGGTTTAATTTTCTTAAAACCGGAGAGACAGAGGCTCTGCTTGATATTTGCGAGCATAACAAAAAAGATATATGCGGCTTGGCTTCTATTTTAATTGCACTTGCGGAAATCGCTGCATCCCCCCTTGGGACACGGGAAAAATTCAATTTTGATTTTGAAGCCTTAAGCCTGCGCTGGAGAGAAACAGCTCTTAAGAGAACTTCATTTTTAAACGAAACGGAAATATCCGCAGGAAAAGAATTATTGCTAAAGGCCTCGGAAGAGGGCCTTCCCCGTGCAATGTTTGCAAGGGCTTTGGATTTATTAAGAGAAGCCGAATTCAAAGAAGGAAAACGTCTTCTTAAGCGTTTAATTTCTTTAAAAAATATTCATCCCGGCACTGCCGAAATAAAACTCTTGGCTCTCCGCACTCTGGCAATGGACGCCGAATGGCGGGTATGCGATTTGCAGGAAGCCCTGATTCATACCGAGGCCGCCCTGTCCCTTGAATGTCTCAGGGAAAGCATGAAGGCTGAATTTATCCGCCGCCGCGAAAGGCTGCTAAAAAAATTGGGGAACCCGGAGGTACTTAATGGAAATTAAAGTTATGGCCATGGATGATTATCCTGATGTTTTTGAACTTTGGAATTCAACCGCCGGTATGGGTATGCGGAGTCTTGATGATTCGGAAGCCGGCATCCGCAAATTTATAAACCGGAATCCTTCCACCTGTTTCATTGCCAGGGAAGGAAAAGAATTGGCCGGAGTACTGCTCGCAGGCCACGACGGCCGCCGGGCGTATATCTACCATACTGCGGTCAGGGAAAATTACCGGAAGCACGGCATAGGCCGGGCCCTGGTAAAAGCCGTAGAGAGGGCTGTGAAGGCCGAGGGAATACACAAAATAGCCCTGGTCGCCTTCGGCTCAAATGAAAACGGCAACCGCTTCTGGGAAAAGATGGGGTATATAGTACGGCAGGATCTTGTGTATAGGGATAAAAGTTTGAATGACGAGAATAAATAAGGCAACGGACGCATGAAAAATGGCCGTCGGTTTTTTAAAGTAAACTCACCGGGTCCACATCGGTTTCGAGATAGACCTTTGCATCCTTTCCTTTTTCGTAACGGCTGAGTATGGTTCCTGCTGCGGCGTGGAGGCTGCCCATGGATTTGCCCCTAAGTATTAATTGTCTGCGGTGATTGCCCGAGATAATGCCCAGGGGACATTCGGCAGGGCCCAGGGCGTCTGCGCCTTTTGGGAGCAGGGGGAGGGCGATGGAGGCGAGACGGGCGGCTGCCTTGTCGGCGCGTTCCGCTTCTTTGGAACGCAGGGTAAAACGTATGAGCCGTGTATAAGGCGGAAAGGCGAGCATTTCCCGCTGCTGTAATTCGGCTTCAAAAAAGCCGTCCACATCAAGGGCGCAGGATTTGACAATCGCCGGATCCTGGGGCCGCAGTGTTTGAACTATGACTTTGCCATCCGGGAAGTAGCGGCCCGAGCGGCCCGCCACCTGGACCACCAAAGAAAAAGTCCGCTCCGCCGCCCTGAAGTCCGGGAGGTGGAGGCCCGTGTCCGCCAGCACAACACCCACCAGGCGCACGCCGGGAAAGTTAAGCCCCTTTGCAACCATCTGGGTTCCCAGGAGTATGTCGATTTCGCCTGCGCGGAAACGGTCGAGGGTATCTTTGAGGCTCCCTTTTTTTACCGTTGTGTCGGCGTCGGCCCTGGCTATGCGCAAATCGGGAAACGTGCGCTTTACTTCTTCTTCGATCATTTCAGTACCGAAACCGGTAAAGCCCGCTTCAAGGGAACCGCACTGGGGGCACGCATTGGGAGGCGTCACAGAATAGCCGCAGTAATGGCACACAGCCCTGCCGCGGCTCTTGTGCCAGGTGAGGGATACTGAACAGTGCTTGCAGGTCAATTCATACCCGCAGGATTTGCAGTGATAGAAATAGGCAAAGCCCCTGCGGTTGAGGAATAAGATGGTCTGCCGTTTCATGCGGGCTGTTTTGAATATTTCTTCTTTTAATTCATCCGTCAGGCAGCCATTGGTTTTTTCAAGGCTCACGGGGATTATTTCGGGCGTGCTGCCCCCTGAAAGCCTCCGGGTGAGATTGAGCCGTTTAATGGCGCCGTCTCCCATGAGCTTCCATGCTTCTGCCGAGGGGGTGGCTGACCCCATTACGAGCCTTGCGCTTTCTGTTGCACAGCGCTTCATGGCGACCTGTCGGGCATGGTACCGGGGAGTGTTTCCCGATTTGTAGGAACCGTCCTGTTCTTCATCAATTATGATGAGGCCCAAATCTTTTACCGGTGCAAAAACCGCGCTCCTGGGGCCCACTACAATCCGCGCTTCCCCGCTGCGTATGCGCATCCATTCGGTAAGACGGTTTGAAGGAGTCATCCCCGAATGGATGGTGGCCGCGGCAGTACCAAAACGTTTACCTATGGCGTCCGCTGTCTGATGGGTAAGGGAAATTTCGGGCACCAGATAGATGACTGATTTTCCCTGTTTCATCATATATTCCGCAGCCCTGAGAAAAACTTCTGTCTTTCCCGATCCTGTGATGCCGTACAAATAAAAAAGCGGTGCTTCATCACCGGGAGCAATAATCACATCCAGGGCATTCTGCTGCTCACCGGAAAGATCCAAAGCAGTTTCGGTGATCTCCTCGGACCCTGCAATGGTGGGGTAGTCGCCAGTGCGCTTCCCTGAGGGGATCATCGCCGACAGAGCCTGGCCCGTACCGCAGAAATAGTAGCCTGCTATCCATTTTGCAAGCTCCAGATCCCGGTCGTCAAAAATCGGCTCCGCATCCACCACGCGGCGTATAGCCTTGAGGCTGCTTTCGCTCATGCCTTCGGGCATTGTATTTCGGCTGCCTATAATGTAGCCCAGGGTATCGCGCCTGCCGAAAGGGACCATGGCGCGTTTCCCGGGAGCGGCCTGTTCTGTGGTCTTTGCGTCTTCTCCGTCAAGGCGGTATGTAAAAACCTGATTAGAAGGAATGTCAAAAACAAGATCGAGGTACATTTTTTCAGGAGACGCCATCAGCGTCTCCCGTGTTCAGGGTATTTAATTTTGCCTTCAATGTTTTGAGATCTTCCCAGGCCGGACGCTTCAAGGATTCGTCTTTAAGTATATCCGAGGGATGATAACTGGGCAGTACAGGTATAGCATCTCCGCCGCTGCTCTTGTATTCGTCAAAATTACCCCGGAGGCTGTTTATATCTTCTTCGGTTTTGAGCAGATGCCGGACTGCGGCTTCCCCCACGCAGAGCAGGCAGAAGGGCTTTGAACGTTCAATTTGCCGATCAAGGAAATCAGCGCCCTCTGAGATACCGGCAACAAGGCAATTTTTGTCCCGGTAAAGCCCAATGGATGCAAGCATCTTGTCCAGAAGCTGCCCTGCCGGGCCTTCATCCTTTTCCAAATCTTCGCCAATGATTATGACCTGGGGACGGGCAGTGTTTTCGCTTTTCTGTCCTTTTGTATCATCAGAAAATGTATAAGCTTCCCTGAGCCGGGCATAGCCGTCCCTGAGATAATCACCTGTAATATCGATAAAACCCGCAAGGGCTGTTTTTTCTTCTGAGGTCATGCCTTAATTGTCCCCGGAAAGGGGGAGGAGGGTCAAGTTCCTGCGAACCTGGCTTTTTTAAGGATGATAACTAAAGAACATAGCGTTTGGCGGTAAACGGAACCCATTGGCTCTAAGCTTCACAATCATTGAATGAAAATCAGGGATAAGCCCCTTTTTATTTGCTTGAATCAGGACACCCAAAGTACCGGTGATTTCAAGCCCCAGGCTCATTGCAAACTGCCGGGCATGGGAATCATCCAGAATAATCAGGGAATTTTCCGTCTCCATGGCCAGGGCGATTGAACTAGATTCCCCAAGGTCTATGTATTAGTTGTAAACTGCTATTTTCTGGGTATCCTCTACAGCCTTGACCGTGATCCAGCTTGGCAACAGTTCTCCATATTCAGCGGCAATTTGCGGAGTGACGGTAACAGACTGATACACTTGCTGCAATACATCAAGCAATCCAATATTTGTCAGGCTGATCAAGCAGCTCGTGTCTGAGATAATAACCCGGCCTTCATAGGTATTTTTAGGCATTCTCCACTTCCATCCGTACATCATCCTCGGTCATGGTAATGATGGGAACATCATACTTAATGAGAAGCTCATGAAAGGTACGAAAGGTAAGCTGCATCTTTTATCTCCTTACCCTATAAGATAAAGCCCAATCCTTTCTCCTGTCAAGCAGACCCGCAAACTTAACTCTTTTAGGGATACGGCCAGATATGATACAATACGACCGGATAAGGAGAAAAGACAGATGAAAAGAGTTACCATCACCGGAGCGGCCGGTTTATTGGGTCCCTATGTGGTACAGCATTTTGTTGAGCAGGGTTATGATGTGCTCAGTACGGACATTAAAAAACCGGAGAAGCCCTTGTCCCGTTTTATGTTTGCCGATCTGAATAATCTTGGTGAATGTTACGATGTATTGGAGTCTGCGGATGCGGTAATACATTTAGCGGCTATTCCCGCGGCATACATGTTTCCCAATGATGTTACTTTCAGGAATAATACCGTGGCCGCTTATAATATTCTGGAAGCTGCGGCAGGCAGGGGCATCAAGAAGGCGGTTATTGCCTCCAGTGAGTGTATCTATGGGGTGGTAACGACTCGGAAGGGGCTGACCCCGGCCTACGTTCCCATGGACGAGGAACATCCCATCCTTCCCGAAGACGCCTACAGCCTCTCCAAAATTTGCAGTGAAGCTATTTCCGATACAATGTACCGCCGCAAGGGTATGCAGGTCGTCTCGTTCCGTCTCGGGAATGTGATCAGCAAGGAGAAATACCTTAATTTCCCCAATTTTATTCATAATCCCAAAGAACGGTTTATGATTCTCTGGAGTTATATTGACGCCCGGGATATCGCCACAGCCTGCCGCCTTGCTATCGAGAAGGATGGCCTTGGTTCGGTAAAACTGAATCTGGCAGCTGATGAAACAAGTATGGATATCACCACCGGAGAACTTTTAAAAGCCGAATTCCCCACAGTAACGGATATCCGCTGTCCCGTAGATGGGTACCATACCTTGTTGAGCAATGAAAAGGCAAAAAAAGTCCTGGGATGGAAGCCGGTGCACCACTGGCGGGATAATGTACCGAAAGTATAAGTATCCAAATCAGTATCTTCCTCCTGTTGGACTGATACCCTTTTTCCCCAGTTCCTTTGCTTTATGAGCTAGTGCGTTTGCTTCTTCCATGCCCGGAACTTCCATGGCATCCCATCCTGGATCAAGGCAGTTCCCGGGCCTGAACAACCTGAAATACCAGGGACTTTCGTCAACCAGGGGGGCAAGCTCCTCTATATCCTTTGCAGTGATAAAATTATTCGGCAAAGCCAAAGTACGGTATTCATGGGGGATCTGTGAACTTTTGATAAATTCCGCGCCATGCAGGAGTTTTTCAGAAACGGTAGGCGTGCTTTGCGGGTTTACCTCAGCCAGCAATTCAGCATAACGGGAAGGAGCAAGTTTTAAATCCAGTGCAATATAATCCGGCCTGGTTTCAGCGTCGCTGCAGATTTTTTCCAGCGCTGCAGGATTAGTACCATTAGTGTCAATTTTAACCGCAAGCCCCAAGCTTTTAATTTTCCGTATTACTTGAGGCAGCCCATAAAACAGCAGCGGTTCCCCGCCGCTTAAAACCACGCCGCCCAAAACCTGTTTGCGTTTTGAAATAAAGCCAAGGGCCTCTTCAATATCAATAAGCCCATCCTCTCCGCCGACAACAAGCTCCCTGTTATGGCACCAGGGGCAGCGCAAGTTGCATCCCGGAAAAAACAGAACCCCAGCCACTTTCCCCGGATAATCTACAAGACTCGTTTTCCGCAGAGATACTTTAATTTTAAACCGCTACCAGCCTGTCCAAAGCCGCGATGCCCTGGCTGTCCCAGGCCCTTTCGAGTTCCCGGCCTTCGCGGCTAAAGAGTATGGCCGTGGGGGTGGCGAAAACCTGATGTTCCGCCGCCCTGGCAATGCCGTCTTCCGTGTCGGCGTTCACGAGGTCAATTGGGATACCCAATTGGCCGGCGGCTGTTTTGGCCTGGGGACACGCAGGGCAGCTTGTCCGTACAAAAAGGAGAAGCCTGGCTTCGTCCCCTGCCGAAATAGCAGACGCCGCCGGTTCGGCGGAAACCGGGGAATGGGTCTGCTGGGTTTTTCCGGAACCAAGGGAAGCTTTTTCTGCAGAGAGGTAAGTCAGTTCACCGGCATTGATGCGGTAAAGCTTTCTTTCTCCGTACTCTTCGCGCTTCCCCTTGTTCCAGTTCCGTACGGATCGGTAATAACCTACGATACGGCTGTACACTTCCGTCGGCGTCCCTTCCACATGTGTAAGGGTCTCCCTCGCCGCCGCCAAATCCTTGTCAATTGCCTCAAGAGATCTCATTTTTTTCCGGCTCCTTTATATCTTTGCAAGCATTGCTGCTTCCCGTTCTTGCTCAAGCTTTGCTATACGCTGTTTGATTTCAGCTTCTTTTTCTGCCTTGCACTTGGGGCATGAAAAATGTTCGCCCTTTAAATAGCCGTGAACCGGGCACACCGAGAATGTGGGCGATATGGTGAAGTAGGGGATGCGGTAACGGTGGGCGATGGATTTTACCAGGTCCCGGCAGGTGCGCCAGTCCTCGACAGCTTCGCCGAGGAAGGTGTGGAAAACTGTGCCCCCCGTGTAGGCAGCCTGGAGGTTTTCCTGGAGATCCAGTGCGTCGAAAATATCTTCGGTTTCCATAACCGGAAGCTGGGTGGAATTGGTGTAGTAGGGTTCATCGGTACCGGCAGTGATGATGCGGGGGAACTGTTCCCTGTCGTGTTTGGCAAGGCGGTACGAGGTGGACTCCGCCGGCGTGGCTTCAAGGTTGAAAAGCTCGCTGGTCTCCTCCTGGAAGTCTGCCAGTTTTTTGCGCATAAATTGCAATACTGCCAGGGCAAAATCGCGGCCCTTTTCGTCCGCAATGGTAAGATCGGGGTTCAGGAAATTTTTGATGCACTCGTTCATGCCCACAAGGCCGATGGTGTTGAAGTGGCTGTCAAGGTTTTTAAGGTAGCGTTTGGTATAGGGGAAGAGGCCGTTTTCCAAAAGCCGGGAAACCACCTTGCGTTTTATGAGGAGGCTTTCTTTCGCCAGGCCCATGAGCTTTTCAAGGCGGCGGTAAAAATCTTTTTCGTCTTTTGCAAGGAAGCCTATGCGAGGGAGGTTGATGGTAACTACCCCCACGGAACCGGTGAGTTCGTCGGAACCGAAAAGGCCGCCGCCGCGCTTCCGCAGTTCCCGCTTGTCAAGCTGGAGGCGGCAGCACATGCTCCGCACGTCAGAAGGGTCCAGGTCGGAATTGACGAAGTTCTGGAAGTAGGGGGTGCCGTAGCGGGAAGTCATTTCAAAGAGGAGCCGGGCGTTGTCGCTCTCCCAGTCAAAATCGGCAGTGATATTATAGGTGGGTATGGGGTACTGGAAGCCCCGGCCTTCGGCGTCGCCCGCAAGCATGAGCTCGATGAAGATGCGGTTTACCCGGTTCATTTCTTCCTGGCATTCGCCGTAGGTAAAATCGGTTTCCCTGCCCCCTACCACGGCTTTTTTGTCCTTGAGGTCCGCGGGGCAGATCCAGTCCAGGGTGATGTTGGTAAAGGGCGCCTGGCTCCCCCAGCGGCTCGGGGTGTTCACGCCAAAGACAAAGCTTTGGAGGCACTGGGTAAGCTCCTTGTCGCTCAAATCATCAATTTTGACAAAGGGCGCCAGATAGGTGTCGAAGGAGGAGAAAGCCTGCGCCCCGGCCCATTCGTTCTGGAGGCAGCCCAGGAAATTCACGGCCTGCTGCATCAGGGTGCTGAGGTGTTTGGCAGGCTTGCTCGTGATCTTGTCCGCTACGCCCCCGAGGCCCTCGGCGATGAGCTGCCGCAGGGACCAGCCCGCGCAGTAGCCCGAGAACATGGAAAGGTCGTGGATATGGAAATCCGCGTTCCTGTGGGCAGAGGCAATTTCTTCGGGGTAGATATTTTTGAGCCAGTAATTGGCGGTAATACTCCCGGAATTGTGGAGTATGAGGCCCCCCAGGGAATAGTTGACGTTGGCGTTTTCGTTGACCCGCCAGTCCGACTGCTTGAGGTAGCCGTCCATGGTGGAATCTATGTCCAGCATGAGTTTTTTGGCGTCCCTCATGGCCTCGTGCCTGGCACGGTAAAGTATGTAGGCTTTGGCGGCTGCTGTTTCCTTGCCTTCGATAAGGGCTGTTTCCACCAGATCCTGGATCTCCTCGATAGCCGGGATCGAATGGGGATGGCGGTCGCTCATCATCTCTTCGATGAGGAATTCCACCCTGGAGGTAATTGCCTCTTGCCTTTCCTCAGCCTTGACGCTTCCCACGGCAGCAAAGGCTTTGCCAATAGCGTTTTTTATCTTTTCGCGGTCATACTCCTCGATTTCGCCTGATCGCTTCACCACATTCTTAATCAATTTTGCTAATCCTTCTCCATTTTCTGTATTTCGTGCACAAATTCGTCCAAATCTTCAAAATGCCGGTACACCGAGGCAAAACGAATGTAGGCTACCCTGTCCAAAGCCCTAAGCTTCTCCAAAACCAGGTCGCCTATCACCCCTGCGTCTATCTCATGGTTCACTTTGCCCAAAATGGCAGCCTGATCCTCGATTTCGTTGACCAGGCTTTCGATGCCCATGGGCGAAACCGGGCGCTTTTCCACAGCCCGTTCCACGCCCCGCTCGATCTTGCGCCTGTCAAAAGGCTCCCGCCTTCCGTCCTTCTTTACCACCATGAACTGCTTGTCCTCTATGCGTTCATAGCTGGTAAAGCGGTATCCGCAGGCATTGCATTCCCTGCGGCGCCGTATGGCGTCACCATTGGCCAGGGTCCTGGATTCTATCACTTTGTCGTCAAAATTGCCGCAATGAGGGCAGCGCATCTAGTGTCACCTCATATATATCATCGGTATATAGCGCCGCACAGATAGCGGGTTTTTCTCAACCCTTTCAGCATAACACGCTATAGATTGTGTCGCAAGAGGAAAAAGCCCGAATTTTCGAATTTCATATGAAATTATTAAAAAACGTAAGGGACTGCTATTTTAGGCATCTGGCGTTGTCCCGAGATATAGGCTATACTGCAAGCTCAAGGAGCACATATGGCTAAATTCGCATTTATCGGCGCCGGGAGCTTCGGCTTCACCAGGGGGTTGGTTAAGGATATCCTTTCTTTCGACGCCTTCAAGGATGCCACTATCGCACTCATGGACATCAATGACGAGAGGCTGGCGTACATCACCAGGGCAGTGGAAAAGATCATAAAGGCCGGGAACTATGCGGCCAAGGTCGTCTCCACCAAGAGCAGGGCGGAGGCCCTCGCAGGGGCCGACGGCGTGCTTTGCACCATACTTAACGGCGACGTGGACGTGTGGCGCTATGACATTGAAATCCCCAAGGAATTCGGGGTGGACATCAACGTGGGCGACACCCGGGGGCCTTCGGGCATATTCAGGGCCCTCCGCACCATCCCGGTGATGCTGGATATTTGCAAGGACATTGAAAAGTACTGCCCCAACGCAACCTTCCTCAACTACACCAACCCCATGGCCATGCTTTGCCGTGCCATGCAAAGCAAATTCCCCAAATTGAGGATTTCGGGCCTCTGCCACAGCGTGCAGGGGACTGCGGAAATGCTTGCCAAGTGGATAGGCGCCGACCCTGGCGACATCAGCTTTACCTGCGCCGGCATCAACCACCAGGCTTTTTACCTGGATTATCGCTGGAAGGGCGTCGACGCCTACCCCAGGATCAGGGAAGCCCTGAAAGACCCGAAAGTCTACAATGAGGAAATCGTGCGGAACGAGATGTACCTGCTCCTGGATTACTATCCTACCGAATCTTCGGGGCACAACTCGGAATACAACGCATGGTTCCGCAAGCGGCCCGACCTGATTGAGAAATTCTGCATCCCGGGCACAGGGTGGAACCCCGGCGCCTATGCCTATATCCTCAAGGAATACGAGAACCGCAAGGGCACCTGGAAGAAGGATTGGGACGAATGGCTTGCGAACCCCGAGGTGGATCTGAAGCGGGGCCATGAATACGCGGCCTATATATTCAATGCCGTTTTCGGGGACAAGACCCTTTTCAAATTCAACGGGAATGTGCTGAACAAGGGTTTTATCGACAACCTCCCCCAGGATGCCTGCGTGGAAGTGCCGGTGCTGGCTTCCCCCCACGGGCTTGAGGCCATCAAGGTGGGGAAGCTCCCCAACCAGCTCGCGGCCCTGGTGCATACCTCGGCAATCTGCGAGGAGCTTGCAGTGGACGGCTCCCTCACAGGGGATCCCCGCAAGGTGTACCAGGCCATTGCATTCGATCCCCTGACTTCGGCAGTCCTGGGCATACATGAAATCAAGGATATGACCGAAAAGATGCTCCTCCGGAACAAGGATTACCTTCCCCAATTTTCAACTTATACGGTTGGCAAATAAAGGATGAGGATAGGCGTAGATACCTTTGCCTGCGACAGCGGGAAATCGGCAGTTGGGTCATACCTGATACAGCTCCTCAAACGCATCCCTCCGTCGGGGGCGAATTATGAGCTTTTCGGCTATGATTATGACCGTTTTGCCTACAGCGAAGCGGCGCCGAATATGGAATTCATCCCCCGGTGCTCGGTGAATGGCAAGATCGCCAATTCACTGTGGCATATTTTCAAGTACCCCGAATTCGTGCAGAGCCGAGGCTGGGATGCTTGTTTTTTCCCTGCCGCCCATAAAAGGCTCCCCTATAAATCCCCATGCCCCTCCATCGGCGCTGTCCACGATATGGCAGCCTGGTGGGGTTCCCACAAAACCCGACAGCAGCTTGACGTGGTAATCCGCATGATGCTCCCCAACTCGCTGCGCCATCTTGACCGGATTATAGCGGTTTCGCAGTGGGTCAAGGAGGAGCTTGTGGAGCATGCGGGGGTAAAGGAATCCCGCATCGAGGTAGTGCCCAACGGCATTGATCTTGCTGCCTTTCATCCCCGCCCCAGGGGCGAGGAAAGCGTAGTCCTCATCCAGCCTTTCAGCTTCAGGCGGCCCTATGTGCTCTATGCATCCCGCCTGGAGCATCCCCTTAAAAACCACGTGCGCCTTATCAAAGCCTTTGGCATTTTCAAGGAAAGGACCAAATACCCCCACAGGCTGGTGCTTGCTGGCGCGGACAGCCACGGAGCCGAAGCGATTAAGAAAGCGGCGTCAGAAAGCAAATACCGGAACGACATATTTTTTACCGGACATTTCCCCTCGTCAAGCCTCCCGGAACTTTACGCCGGCGCCGACATGGTAGTCATGCCCTCCATGCACGAAGGCTTCGGCATGGGCGTCCTCGAAGCCATGGCGTCAGGGGTTCCTGTGGTCTGCGCCAGGGCAGCATCCCTTCCCGAAACCGCCGAGCACGCGGCCCTTTATTTTGATCCCTTGCTGGTCGAGGATATGGCTGACCGCATGGTTACCATGACCACCAACCGCGACATCTATCGCGAAAGCGTGCGCCTTGGCCTGGAGCGTGCTCAGAATTTTTCCTGGGATCGCTGCGCCGAGAAGACTTTGCAGATTATTCAGGATACTGCAGGGCATTGACGGGAGGTTCAAGGTGAGACTTCATGACCGCAAACCGGATATCGAAAACCTCTACAAGGTTTTAAGAAAGGAGAAGCCCCCGCGGCCGACCCTTTTCGAGCTTTTTATGAACCGCCCCCTTTACGAAAGGCTTGCCGGGAGGGAACTTCCCAAAACAGGGGACCCTGCCCTGGAAAATCTGAAGCTCGTGGTGGAAGCTTACGCGGCCGCAGGCTACGATTATGCCACTGCCCACGGAAGCGATTTCTTTTTCGATTCCAACCGCCGCCAGGAAAAAAAGACCATATCCCTTAACGAAGGTTTTGTCATTGCCGACGAAGCCTCTTATGAATCCTACAAATGGCCCGAACCGGAGGATTTTGATTTCTCCCGGCTCGAAAAAATACGCCCTTTTCTCCCCGAAGGCATGAAGCTCATGTGCATGGGCCCCGGCGGGGTGCTTGAGAATGTCATCACCCTCACCGGGTACGACAACCTCTGCCTCATGCTCTATGACAGCCCCGATCTGGTCAAGGCAATTTTCGATCATGTCGGGGAGCGGCTCCTCAAATACTACGAGATTGCCCTGCAGTACGATACCGTGGGCCTCCTCATGTCCAACGACGATTGGGGCTTCAAGACCCAGACCTTCCTCGCCCCCGAGGACATGCGGAAGTACGTTTTCCCCTGGCACAAAAAATATGTTGACCTGGCACACAAACACAATATACCCGCAGCCCTCCATTCCTGCGGTTACTTCGGCGAAGTAATGGAAGACACCATTGCGTACATGGGCTTCGACGGCAAGCACTCCTACGAGGACACCATCCTTCCGGTGGAGGATTCCTACGAAAAGTGGCAGGGTCGCATCGCCATCCTTGGGGGCATAGGCGTCGATTTCGTGATTCAGAAATCCGAGGAAGAGATTACCGCCCGCTGCAGGGCCATGCTCCAGCGCGCCGAGGGCAGGGGAGGCTACGCCCTGGGCACAGGCAACAGCGTTCCGGAATATATACCCCAGGATCATTTTATTGCCCTGCTTAAATCGGCGCTGGAGTATTAGAGCCTGTGCATCCTAATGGGCGGAAAAGTTCGATTTGCTCTGCTGTTCGAGCTGGTTCTTCCTGAGCATTTTATTGAGGATACGGTAAAGGTCATTTCGGTCTTGTCGTGGGTGCCATTGCCGCCCATAATGCCGGTATCATCGAATTCTGCTCCTTTGAAGCCGGAAGCATAAAAGCGCATTTGGATAATATGTCTTCGGAGCCAATGCAAATCCTTCTTGGCGGCATTTGCGGACATAACGGCGGATATATTTTCTGCTGCAGGGTATATGCTATCAAGCTTAATGCTGAAAACATGAACGAATCGGATCTTTCATGGTCTTTGGCAGGCGGAATCGCGGGCCTCAATTATTCATACGCCTCGATAAAGCACTGTTATTCTGCCCCCGGCGGCAATACCCCGCAAACCAGTGTTATAGAAAGTTCCGTAGTATCCACCGGGTCGGGCAATATTAGTATGTCCGGTGGTATTGCCGGCATGTCTTCCAGCGCCTGGATCGTTAACTGCTGGAGCAGCGCAAAAATTGTATCCGATCCTTTATCTGGCGCAGGAGGCGGCATAGCTGCATTTTTGTCCACGCCCAATATTATCCAAAAATGCGTCGCCCTGAACGATGAAATTTCCGGGAAAGTCCTGGGGAGAATTGTCGGGGCAAACATAAGCGGCGAAGTTTCAACTATTACCGAGGTCTTCGGTAATAAGAATATGATCCTGAGCCCTGGATCAAATACCAGCGGGGGAATTAATTCTCCCCTGGTATCAATTGCGGACCGGAAAAAATATTACTGGTAGTATACTACCGGAGGGTGGCAGCTAGTGCATCCCGACTTTTTGGAGACCGCTAAACCTGAGAGAAACCCCTGGGTATGGTATGAAACCGATCTGGTGCCCTACCTTTATTGGGAACCTGTTTGGCAATGAACTTTGCCATGGAGATAATTTTATGAACAAATTAGGTATTTTTTGCATGTTGGTTATTCTTTCACTGCCTGTCCATGCCCAGACCGGCGTGCAATTCAATTGGTCTCTTGCCCTTTTGAATCAAAGAAACAATTCTTCAATCTCAATTGAAAAACCTGTTCCCATGAAATGTACGCATTACGGCGGGATATCTCCCGCCTTGACGAGAAGCCCGAACAGCCTGTCTATATGGGAGGTACTTTTCGGGGAACCGACTTTTCCATAGAGGGCATTATGTTTTCAGGCGTCGATGTTTATGTCAAAACAGTCAGCATCAGCCATTAAATCAAGCCAAATCACATTCACCGGCTGCGTATCTTAAAGGGATTAATCGATTTTTCCAGGTTTTCTACGCCGTATTTGATGTTATCGGCACCCATCACCATGGCCTCGGAATTTCCCGACAGGGACTTGGCGCCAACGTCGCACTTGCTGACTTTCTCGTCCACCTCGCCGCTCAGTGCAGTGAGATCCCGGCAGGCTGCCGCAGCTTCCGCAGCGCCGGCCTTCATGGCGGCCGCGCCTTCTTCCACATTCCGCGTGATGGCATTGATGGCCTCAATCGACGAAAGAAGCTGCCCCGAGCCTATGCTCTGCTCTTCGGTGGCGTTTTTCAGATTATCCGTAACTTCCTCGACCTGGTGTATCATATCGATCATGCCGTCAAAGGATTCCACTACATGGAAGGCGCTTTCAGCAATTTCCTTGATATGCTTCTGTATGGAAACAAGAGCCTCTTTTGAACTTTTGGATTGCCGGGCCGTGGTCTCGGCAAGCTTGCGTATTTCCTGGGCCACAACGGCAAAACCCCTGCCTGCCTCGCCGGCATGGGCCGCCTCGATGGCGGCGTTCATGGAGAGTAGGTTGGTCTGGGTAGCCACATTGGCAATCACCTGGTTCATTTCGACAAGGGAAAGGGATTCTTTTTCCACCGTCCGTGCCGCTTCAGCGGTTTCGGAAAGGCGCTTCTTTTGTTCTTCCGAGGAATTCACCAGTTCGATGATGCGGTTGTTTGCCTGGGTGGTGCTGTTCTCTATCGAATGAATATTGGCCACCATTTCCTCAATGGCCGACGAGGCGCCGGAAATCTGGCTCACCTGATCCCGTATTTTCCTGTCAAGGTTTTCGATACCGTTCATTACGCCGGTAACCGACACCTCGGTTTTTGCAATGGAGTGGTTCTCGCGTTCAACATTGCTGCGTATCTGATTCACCTCTCCGGTTACGGCGGCAATGGTTCCCTTTGTTTCAACAACAGAGTCCGCCAGATCTTCGGCAACCTTGCGGAGACTTGAGGCGGAGTCCTTGATTTCCCACATGAGAGTACTGATACCATTAGCGAAACTGTTAAAACCGCCTGAAAGGGCAGATGCTTCCAGGGAAGAAAAATCGGGAGACGAAACGGTAAGATCCCCGGAGGAAATCGCGCTGAAAGAAACCACAAGCTGCCTGAAAGGCCGTGTAAGGATGGTAGTTATAAAAACGGCAATCGCGCTTGCCACGAGGGCGAGAATCAGAACCGCGACAATAACGATCCTCAAAAGCCTCAGAGCAGTGGCGCGGAGGGAGGTGAGTGATCCGATAGAAACCAGGAACCATTCGGTCCCTGCCACTGGGGAAGAACTGATATATTCGTTGCTATGGAAAGAGACCGTCTGCGAAGCGGAGAATATTTCGTTTCTGTTAAGGTCTTTGATTTCGTCAAAGATGTTTTTTTCAAGCACATAATCCGCATTTTCATGCACAATGTATATTCCCGATGAGTCGATAAGCACTGTGCTGCCGTCTTCGGTAATTTTCCTCGACGTTACAATCTCCGATATGATATCAAGAAAAACATCCACCGCCATGACCCCGGTGATTTTTCCCGCTGAATCAGCGGCTGTTTTGGAGACGGTAATGACCGTGCGGTGGGTTTCTGCGTCAACATAGGGGTCAACCAGGACTGTGGTTCCCGGTTTTGCCATAGCCGCCTTGTACCAGGGCCGGTCCGGCGGGTCCCAATCGGAGTCAGGAACCCAGCCCCCGGCATCGATATAATAACCATTGGGGGCATACATGGATTCCAATGTGCCGTAGTAAAGATCAAAAACATCAGGCACAGTTTCCATTATATTAACCATCATGTCATTCATGATTTCATGATCATCAATGTTATTGACAATGGCCGCAGTATTGGTAACCATATCCGTGAAGGGAGTGATAGCATGCAGCAAATCCGCATTAAGATATTGCATGGTAACGGAAGCAACACTTTTAATATTGTCTTCTGTCATGCGGCTGATATTGTTCATGAAAATTGCCGTTATGGCGGCGGATATGATCAATACAAGGCTAAGGCACAGAATCGAAATCTGCACAACCAAAGGAAAATGTCCTTTCTTCATACCCGCTCCTTTCAACAGTCCAACGCCCAAGACTACATCCTGAATATAGCAGTATCGTACGGAAATGTCGAGTGGCACACCGTATTCCACTGCCTTTTGACTTTATCCATCCCCCGGCTTATACTAAAGCATGAGTAAATTACAAATTGGCGTTTTGGTTGGCAGTTTACGGAAGGAATCTTTTTCCAAAAAAACCGCCTTGTACGTTTCGAGCCTGATGCCCGATACCTTTGACATGAAGCCGCTGGAAATCGGCAATCTGGCAATGTTCAATCAGGATTACGATGACGAGGGGAAGACCCCCGGGGAATGGACCACCTTTCGCGAGGAAGTCCGCGCACTGGACGGGGTGCTGCTGGTAAGCCCGGAGTATAACCGCTCCATTCCCCCGGTGATAAAAAATGCCCTGGACATTGCTTCCCGCCCCTACGGGAAAAACGCATGGAGCGGCAAACCCGGCGGCATCATAAGCGTTTCTCCGGGAAAGCTGGGCGGCTTTGGCGCCAACCATCAACTGCGCCAGGCGGTGGTTTTTCTGAATATTTTTTTGCTCCAGCAGCCCGAAGCCTACATCGGCGACATTGCTTCTCTTTTTGACGAGAAGGGAGGGATAAGCAACCAGGGAACAGCGGATTTTCTGCGGATATACGCCGATGCTTTTGCGCAGTGGGTGTTGAAATTCAGGGGATAAAAGCAAGCAGGGGTCCGTTGCGAGTTCCTAAACCCACGCCTGAATTACTGTTCGCGTATCTTAATCCGCTTATCCCGGCTCTTCTTCTTCCCGTTCCCCTTGTGAATCTTCTCGTCAAACAAAAGCCCAAAGGCTTCGTCCGCGTTTTCCACAAATTCCACCTTCAGGGCCTCGCGCACATCCTTGTCGAGCTCTTCCCAATCGTCCCGGTTGTCCGACGGAAGCAGCACCTTCTCCATGCCGTTCCTTATGGCGGCCAGCAGCTTTTCCTTCAATCCCCCGATGGGGAGTATGCGGCCCGTGAGGGTAAGCTCGCCGGTCATGGCGATGCCGGGCTTGGGCGCAATGCCGCAGATTGTGGAGAGCAGCGAAGAGGCGAGGGTGATGCCTGCGGAAGGTCCGTCTTTAGGAATGGCTCCTTCGGGTACGTGAATATGGAAATCGGTTTTGCCTATATTGTCTACTAAATAGTTGTAACGGTTTTGGGCGCTGCGGAGGTAGGAAAGGGCGATGCGGGCGCTTTCCTTCATCACGTCTCCGAGGTTACCGGTGATGATAAGTTCGCCCTGGCCTTCGAAGCTCGATGTCTCTACGGGAAGCATGGTGCCGCCGGTTTCTGTCCAGGCAAGGCCGTAGGTTACGCCTATACGGGCCTCTTTGAACACTAAATCGTTTTTGTACTTGCCCCTGCCCAAAAGTTTTTCGAGGTCGTCTTTTTTGACGACCTTCTTAAAAGATTCGATGGGCTTGTCTTTGGACTTGCCGTATTCCTTGTCCACTGCTTCACGGGCAATGCGGCGGGAACAGCGGGCTATTTCGCGTTCAAGTCCGCGCACGCCGGATTCCATGGTCCAGCGGCGTATGATTTCCAGTACTGCATCGTCCTTAAAAGAAATGTTTGCTTTTTCAAGGCCGTTCTCTTTCAATTCCTTGGGGATAAGGAAATTTTTTGCGATCGCGAGTTTTTCATTTTCACCGTAGCCGGGTATCTCGATGATCTCCATGCGATCAAGGAGAGGGTAGGGTATGGTGTGGAGGGAATTGGCGGTAGTGATAAAAAGCACTTTGGAAAGATCATAGGGGACTTCCATATAGTGATCGGTAAAAGTGGAATTCTGTTCGGGGTCCAAAACTTCAAGGAGCGCCGATGCGGGGTCGCCCCTGAAATCGGTGGAGAGCTTGTCTATTTCGTCGAGGAGAAATACGGGGTTCATAGCCTCTGCCTTGCGCATGGACTGGATTATTTTTCCCGGCAGGGCGCCCACATAGGTTTTCCTGTGGCCCCTTATTTCAGCCTCGTCCCGAACGCCTCCAAGGGAGATGCGCACAAAACGGCGGCCCAAAGCGCGGGCTACTGATTTTCCCAGGCTCGTTTTGCCTGTCCCGGGAGGGCCTACAAAACAGAGAATGGGGCCTTTTATGCCTGTTTTTTCAGGCGGCGGGGGCGCCTCGTCTGAGCCTGCATCCTCCGCAGAAATCCCTGCGGAACTTCCAGCGAAGCTCCCCGCGGAAAGCTGGCGGACTGCGATAAATTCTATGATCCTTTCTTTGGCCTTCCTCATGTCAAAGTGATCTTCGTTGAGGATTTTTTCCGCATCCGCAAGGCTCACTGAATCGGCGGAATAATTGCTCCAGGGGAGGTCGGCTATCCACTCAAGGTAGCCCCTGAGTACGCCCGCCTCGGGGGAGAAGGGCTGGAGCTTGCGGAGACGGGCGGTTTCTTTTTGGGCCTTGAGGAGCACCTCTTCGCCTGGCGCTTTGGCGGCAATAGCGCGTTCAAGTTCCGAGAATTCGTCTTCTGTGGTATCTTTACCCAGCTCTTTATTGATTTCCCGGATTTGCTCGTTGAGTATGTATTCCCGCTGGTTTTTTTCCATCCGGCTTTTAACTTTTCCGGAAATATTTTTCTGGATGCCGAAAATTTCATTTTCCATTTCCAGGGTTTCAAGGAGGGCTTCGAGCCTGACGCCGGGATCAACGATTCGCAGCAATTCTACTTTTTTTTCTGCCTTCACTGCCAGAACGTTGCTGATAATATTGGCAAGCCTTTCGGCATTTTCGGCTTTTTCCACCGCTGTCAGGAGTTCAGCCCCGACTTTTTTTGAAAGCTCCGCGTACTGGACAAATGATTTCTGCACCGCCCGCATGAGGCCCGAAATTTCGGGGCTTACGGTCCCGGGGCTTTCTTTCCCCGGCGCCTCTTTGGCCGGGCGAAGATCCGCCCTTAGGGGTTCGACATTTACCAGCAGCGATTCGTTTGGGTCCCATTTGGACACAAGTTTCGCCCTGTATTCGCCCTGAAGCACCACCCGGAACGTGCTGTCCGGGAGGCGGAGATGCTGGATGATCCTCACCACAGTCCCGGCTTCCCAAACTTCGCCGTCGCTGTTTTTCTGGCATACCGCAAAGACCCTCTGGTTGCGGCCCAGGGCTTCTTCCAGTGCGTTGATGCCTGTTTTGTAGGTGATAAAAATAGGCATCATGGTCTGGGGGAAAATAACCAATTCCCGTAAAGGGAGGAGGGGGAATTCATTCTCGACCCCTGCAGCGGATTTACCGCCCAGGGACCTTGGAATTTTAAATAATTTCATTCGGGTACGTTTAAGCGGTTTTCTGCAAAAGCTGAATTTCAGGAGGTTCGGACTTTTCTACCACTTCCTGGGTGATGATGACCCGCTTGTGCCCTTCCATGGAAGGTATCTCGTACATGATGTCGGTCATGAGTTTTTCGACAATGGCCCTGAGGCCCCGGGCGCCTGTCTTTTGTTTGATGGCCATATCGGCGATAGCGTCGATGGCGCCCTCGGTGAATTCCAGCTCCACATCGTCAATCGCCAGGGATGCCTGGTACTGCTTGACTATGGCGTTTCTCGGTTCGGTGATGATGCGCTTAAGGTCTTCCCTCTTAAGCTCCTCGAGGCTCACGGTGATGGGGAGGCGCCCTATGAATTCGGGGATCATGCCGAAGTGTATGAGGTCGTCCGGATGCAGAGCATCGAAAAGTTCCTTGAGGTTCTTTTGGGTATGCTCTTTTGCGTCAGCCCCGAAGCCCATGGGATGCTCCACTACACGCCGCTCGATGTATTTGTCCAAGCCCACGAAAGCGCCGCCGCAGATAAAAAGTATGTCCGTGGTGTCGATGCGGATCATCTCCTGGTTGGGATGCTTCCTGCCGCCCTGGGGCGGTACAGACGCTATAGTGCCTTCGATGATTTTAAGGAGGGCCTGCTGGACGCCTTCGCCCGACACATCCCTGGTGATGGAAACGTTCTCGCCCTTTCTGGCGATTTTGTCTATCTCGTCAATGTAGACTATGCCCCGCTCGGCAGCGGGTATGCTGCCCCCGGCGTTCTGTATCAATTTGAGGAGTATGTTTTCAACATCCTCGCCCACATAGCCTGCCTCGGTGAGGGTGGTGGCGTCCACAATGGCAAAGGGCACTTTGAGTTTTTTTGCCAGTGTCTTGGCCAAAAGGGTTTTGCCTGTGCCTGTGGGGCCAATGAGGAGGACGTTGGATTTTTCAATTTCCACATCCCCCTGTTCCTTGGAAGTGTTGGATATGCGTTTGTAGTGGTTGTACACGGCCACGGAAAGGGCTTTCTTGGCAGGGTCCTGCCCGATTATGAACTGGTCAAGGTAGTTCTTGATGTCTTTTGGCGTGGGGATATCCCCGGTGAACTGGGTCGAAAGATCGTGGTCTTCTTCGGCCAGGATCTTCCGGCAGACCTCCACGCATTCGTCGCAGATGAAAATGTCCGCCGGGCCCGCGATGAGGCGGCGGGAAATTTCCGCGCTTTTTCCGCAGAAGGAGCAGACCCGTTCTACCGCATTTGGACCATTACGAAGTCTTGCCATTGTTTTCCCTCCTGAGGATGGAATCCGCCACCCCGTAAACCACTGCGTCTTCTGCGGATATGTAGAAATCCCTCTCCATATCCGAAGCAATCTGGGCAAGGCTCTTGCCCGTGTGCTTTGCAAAATATTCTATAGTGAGCTTCTTAAGCCGCACAATTTCTTTGGATTGAATCCCGATGTCCCGGGCCTGCCCCTGGGCGCCGCCCCAAGGCTGGTGTATCAGCACCCGTGCCGAAGGGAGTATGTGGCGCTTGCCCGCGGCCCCTGCGGTGAGGATCAAGGCCGCCATGCTGGCAGCCTGCCCAAGGCAGATGGTCTGGACATCGCATTTGACGTACTGCATGGTATCGTAAATGGCAAGCCCAGCGGTAACAGAGCCCCCCGGGGAATTGATGTAGAGGTTGATATCCTTCTCCGTATCCTGGCCATCCAGGAAGAGAAGCTGGGCAACTACAAGATCGGCGGTAAGGTCGTTGATCTCGCCGTCAACAAAAACGATGCGGTCTTTGAGGAGACGGGAGTATATATCATAGGACCTCTCCCCGTTTCCGCTCTGCTCAATGACATAGGGTATCAGATTGTTCATTTGTTCTTTCATAGTTTAAAGTTACCCATTATTCGAGATGAGGTCTATATATTTTTCCTTTTTTCCGGGCTTTATCGTGTTTTCCTGAAGAAGCCGGTCGAAAAGCTTGCGTTCCTTGATATCTTCCTTAAGATATTCCCTCATCTGCTCCTGCTCATAGTACTTTTTGAACTCTTCTATCGTTGCCCCGCCTGCCTCCGCCTGGGTCTCTATCTCCTTTTCAACTTCTTCATCGGAGGCCTCAAACTTGAGCTCTTCCATAAGGGTCTCCACGATGAGCCGTGAATGGAGGGCCCTGTTGGCATCGGGCTTCCAGCCGTCAAGGATCCCCTGCACCCCGTTGGGGCTGTTCCCCATCATCTTGTACAGGCCGTCCGAGTCGGTATTGAAACGCCTGGCAAGGTTCCTCCAGCGGGAATCAAGCTCGAGCCTGGTCATGGATTCGGGGATCTCCACCGGGGTGGTTTCCATTATCTTCTCCAAAAGCTTGCTGACCTTGATCTCCCTGACACGCCTGTCCAAATCCTTGTCCAGCCTTTCCTGTATGCTCTGCTTGAGATCCGCGAAGGTCTTGAACTTTTCGTCCACATCCTGGGCAAAATCGTCATCAAGGTCGGGAAGTTTCTTTATTTTGAGGGCAGTCAAGTCAACCCTGAGCTTCTTGGTTTGGCCCGCGAAGGTCTTGTCCTCGGCATCTTCGGCATAGGTCTTGGTGATTTCCCTGGTGTCGCCTTTCTTCATGCCCACAAGGTCATCGTCGATCTTATAGATGTTGAGGCCCGAACCGAGGGTGAACGCAAAGTCCTGCCGCTCCGAATTGGGGAGGACTTCGCCGCTATCGCCCAGCTCGCAGTAATTGATGGTAACCACATCGTCTTTGGCGGCCGCCTGCCCCTCGTCCTTGTCCATGACAATGGCATTGCGGTCCCGTATCTTCTCGAGTTCCCGATCCAAATCTTCGTCCGTGATGGCTATATCGGGCACTTCGATTTCGAGGCCCTGCCATTTGCCTACGGTCAGCTTGGGGAGCACGTCGTAAACCACGGCGAACTGGAAATCCTTTTCGAGATCCAGGGCCAGATCTTTTTCGTCCTGAATCTGGGGTTGGGAATAGGGAAGGGGCTTGTCCTCTCTGGCAAAAGTCTCGTCATCAAGGACCTCGCCCACGGACTTTTCGACGATGCGGCCCAGGGCTTCGCCCTTAAGGGCGTCCCCGAATTTCCTCACCAGCACTTCCCGGGGCACTTTGCCCTTGCGGAAGCCTGGCATCTGGATATTTTTGGAATATTCAGCCAAAAGCCCGTCATATTCCGAACGGACATCGTCCTTTCCTACAGTGAGGGTCAATTTTACGCTTG
This sequence comes from Leadbettera azotonutricia ZAS-9, assembly GCF_000214355.1. Classification (GTDB taxonomy): domain Bacteria; phylum Spirochaetota; class Spirochaetia; order Treponematales; family Breznakiellaceae; genus Leadbettera; species Leadbettera azotonutricia. The sequence continues at coordinate 1,751,774 of NC_015577.1, forward strand.
AGTGTTCCAGCCGGGTAATTTCTTTGTTTACAGTCACTTGTTTCCTCTTCGATGTTGTCGAATATGCGAGAGAAGGGACTCGAACCCTTAAGCTTTTGGCACCAGATCCTAAGTCTGGCGTGTCTACCAATTTCACCACTCTCGCAAAGCGGTCTTGGAAAAGGGTTATCCCACTAATATAATGTACTAAAATAAGGTGATGGCTGTCAATATGAAATGTGCTTAAAATATTGCATATAATTCCTATCTTTATACTAGGGTACTTGAAACATATTTATCTCTGTGGTATGCTTTCCTCACCTGATAAGGAGGTGTTTTATGGCAGATAAGAGAATTATTTCGGTAAGGACGGTGGTGGCCATCGGGATTGGCGCTGCCCTTATGTTTGTGCTCATGCGATTTGTGGCTATCCCTTCGGGGGTGCCCAATACTACCCTCAATTTGTCCTCGGCTATTGTGGCTGTTTTCGCCGCGCTCTTCGGGCCTGTCGCGGGCCTCCTCATTGCCTTCATAGGCCATACCCTTACGGATCTGACCTTGGGTTATGGGATATGGTGGTCCTGGGTGATTGCCGACGCTATCTTTGGGCTTCTTGTTGGCATCTTCTGGAAACTCTATAGAATAGAAGAAGGCGAATTCGGACTTAAGAATTGCCTTGTTTTCAATGCCATACAGATCCTTGCCAATGTGGTGGCATGGGTCGCGGTGGCGCCTACTCTGGATATCCTGATTTATCAGGAGCCTTCTGACAAGGTTTACCTTCAGGGGCTGGTTGCGGGCGGGCTCAATGCCGCAGTGGTGCTGGTACTGGGTTCCCTTTTGGCCTTTGGCTATGCCAAGACCAAAACCAAAGCAGGCAGCCTCAAGGCGGAGTGACCTGACTCCTGCCCTCTGTTTTAAGAATTTCTCCTTTCAATACAAGGCCCAATCTGAACCTACCCTTCATTCTATAGATCTTGCAATAGAGAGGGGGGAAAAGATCCTCGTTCTGGGCCCTTCGGGGTCGGGGAAGTCTACCCTGACCTATTGCATCAACGGTCTTATACCCCATGCCTTCCCGGGCCGCGCCGAAGGCAGCATTTTCCTCATGGGGGAGGATATAAGCAGCCTGTCCATTTTTGATATTTCCAAAAAAGTGGGGACTGTTTTGCAGGATACCGATGGCCAGTTCGTGGGCTTGAGCGCTGCCGAGGATATTGCCTTTGCAGCCGAGAACGACTGCGTTGGCCAGGCAGAAATGCGGCGCCGTGTCCTCGGGGCTGCCAGGCTTGTGAACATGGAGGGGCAGCTTTCGAAGTCGCCGCAGGATCTCTCGGGGGGCCAGAAGCAGCGCATCTCTATTGCCGGCGTGCTCATCGACGATGTAGACATACTTCTTTTTGACGAACCCCTTGCGAACCTTGATCCTGCCTCGGGAAAAGACGCCATGGAAACCATTGACCGTCTTCACAAGGAGACAGGCAAGACGGTGATCATTGTGGAGCACCGCCTGGAGGATGTCCTGCACCGGCCTGTGGATCGCATTATCGTCATGGACGAAGGGCGCATAATCGCGGATCTCCCCCCCGGCGCTCTTTTGGCTTCATCCATATTGAGGAATGCAGGCATACGGGAGCCCCTCTACCTCACGGCCCTCCGCTATGCAGGCGTTAGCATTACTGCTGAAACCCATGGCGATGATATCAACAGGATTGCATTTGACAAAGCAAAGCTTCAGGCATGGAACAGCGGGCTTGGGGAGAAGCCGCCGCCGCCGGATGCCAGGCCCCTTCTGGAAATAAAGGATCTTTCATTTTCCTATCCCGGCGACAATGGTTCGATCTGGGCTTTGGAGCATATTGATTTTGCAATACCCCAGCGCGCGTCGGTGAGCCTGGTAGGAAAAAACGGCGCCGGCAAATCCACCTTGGCAAAGCTTATCTGCGGTTTTGAAAAGCCCGCTTCCGGTTCGATTTATTTTGAAGGCAGGGACATTTCGGATCTTTCCATTAAAGAAAGGGCGGAGCGCATAGGCTATGTAATGCAGAATCCCAACCAGATGTTTTCATTTCCCCTGATCTTTGACGAGGCAGCTCTTGCCTTAAGAAACCGGGGGGCAGGGGAGGCTGAGGTGAAGGACAGGGTTTACAATGCGTTTCGCATTTGCGGCCTTTACCCCTTCAGGAATTGGCCTGTCAGCGCCCTGAGCTATGGCCAAAAAAAGCGGCTTTCCATTGCTTCAATTTTAGTGATGGATGTGAAGCTCCTCATTCTGGATGAGCCCACCGCCGGCCAGGACTTCCGGCATTATACGGACATAATGGAATTCCTCCGCAGGCTGAACCTTGAACGGGGCCTTGCGATTCTCATGATAACCCACGACATGCACCTCATGCTTGAGTATTCTGACAAGGCGGTGGTCATTGCCGACGGGAAGCTCGCCGTCAGGGGGGACGCGGCAGGACTGTCCGATCCCCGGGACATACTTACTGATGATGGGGTAATAGAAAAAGCGAACCTTAAGCGCACGAGCCTTTATGATCTTGCCCTCAGGGCCGGTATTGAAGATCCCCGCAGTTTTGTGAAGCGGTTCATTGATTACGACAGGCAGGGGCGTGAAGCAGGGGGCGGGCAATGAGCCGTTTCATGCTTTCCTATATCGATCGTCCTTCCCCTGTTCATTCCCTGTCGGGGGCTACGAAGCTCATCGTGTTCCTTCTCTGGTCCGTGCTGGCCATGGCAGGTTATGACACGAGGATTATGTGCGTTATGACTGTGCTGGCCATCATCATTTTTGCTGTCTCCGGTATTAAAATAAGCGAAATGTCGTTTATTTTGAAATTGCTTCTTTTTTTTATGGTTTTGAATCTTGTTACCATTTATCTTTTTGCCCCGGAACAGGGGGTAAGCATTTATGGTACCCGCCATGTTATTGCCGAAGGCAAGGGCCGTTTTACACTTACCTGGGAACAGCTTTTCTACGAATTGAATGTATTCCTGAAATATACCACAGTGTTGCCCCTTGCAATGCTTCTTATCGCAACAATACAGCCCAGCGAATTTGCAGCCTCCCTTAACCGTATAGGCGTGCCCTACACCATAGCCTATGCAGTGAGCCTTACCTTCCGTTATATTCCTGATGTGCAGCGGGACTTTGAAAACATCTCCCAGGCCCAGCAAGCCAGGGGTATCGAGCTTTCAAAGAAGCAATCGCTCTTGAAAAGATTCAAAGGCACTGCCGCGATACTGTTGCCCCTCATCTTTTCATCGATAGACCGTATAGATGTGGTAAGCCGCGCCATGGAACTCCGGAGCTTTGGCAAGCACAAAAAGCGTACCTGGTACAATTACCGGCCCTTTTCCAGGGGCGACATAACAGTGCTCATAATCGCGGTTCTGCTTTTCGCCTTAGGCATATGGATCACCTTTAAGGACGGAAGCAGGTTCTGGAACCCATTTGTCTGATGTGCCATTGACAATGTCTTTCGACCAATTTACTATTGAAAAGTGAATTAGTCGAAGGATGGGTATATGTATATTTATCGCCATGCGGCGGAAACACTTGCCGGGTTAAGGAAACATTTTGGCGCAGTCCTGGTAACCGGACCAAGGCAGGTGGGTAAAACAACTCTGCTGGAAGAATCCGTTATTAGAAAAAGCAAGGGGAAGATAGGCAGGGTAACCCTGGACGATCCTGTAAGCCTTGAAGCCGCACGAGATGACGGCGGCCGCTTTCTGCTGGATCACAAGCCTCCGGTGATGATAGATGAAATCCAGTACGCTCCCAACCTTTTCTCTTTCATAAAAATGGCCGTGGACACGGAAAAGAAGAGCGGCCTGTTTTTTATGTCCGGCTCGCAGCAGTTTTCCCTGATGAAGGGAGTAAGCGAATCTCTGGCAGGCAGAGTTGGAATTATTGATATTTTAGGACTGTCCATGCGGGAAATCTCCGGAGACCCCTGCACAGAACCATTTTGTCCAACTGCCGATTTTCTGAAAATCCGGGGAAGGTCTATCCCGGATTTCAATTATGATAAATTGTGGGAGATTATCTGGCGGGGAAGTATGCCGAAATTATACGCTGATCCTTCAACGCCGATACAGGCTTATTATGGAACCTATCTTCGTACCTATATTGAGCGGGATGTGCGTTCCATCGTCAATATCGGGGACGAAAGAAAATTCCTGTCCTTTATCAGGGCTTGCGCAGCCAGGACAGGGCAGATGCTGAATTTGGTAAAATTGGCGGAAGATGTCGATGTTTCCCGGACTACTGCGGAACGGTGGCTTTCGATACTTATCTCCGCCAATCTCATATTTCTCTTAAAACCTTTCCATGTAAATATTGGAAAAAGAGAAATCCAAACGCCCAAGCTCTACTTCCTTGATACCGGCCTTGCTGCGTATCTTATCGGCTGGGACACTCCTGCGGTATTGCGAAACGGCGCCATGAACGGAGCGTTTTTTGAAACTTTCGTCATAGCCGAAATCATAAAGAGCTATATTAACAAAGGTATCCAGGCGCCGGTTTATTATTACCGGGACAAGGATCAGCGGGAAATCGACCTGCTTATCTGGCACAATGGGCATTTATACCCTGTGGAAATAAAGATGACAGCCAATCCTACCAGGGCCCGAATTGAAGCCTTCAAAGTTCTTGATGGTCTGCCATCGCCTTATGAGCGCGGAGAGGGCGCCCTGGTTTGCTGTTACGACAAGGTTGTATCTTTGGGGAATATGGATAAAGCGCTGCCGGTGGGATGGGTATAGGTACGCCTAGTATTCCTATGTAAGTTATAGACATTATATAAAAAACCTGATATGGTGAAGACGATAGCAATGCTATAAAGGAAGGTATTTCAGATGTCGAATTCTACGCTTGAGGCAATTTTCGCCAGACGGTCCTGCCGCTCTTTTACGGGCCAAAAGGTGGAAGATGAAACAGTGGCGAACCTTGCAAAGGCAGCCCTGGCCGCCCCCTCGGGCAACAATTTCCAACCGGTCAACGTGATCGTGGTGCAGGACACGGCATTGCTCCTGGAACTGGAAAAGGCGGTGGTTGACTATTTTGTCAAGGCCGGCAATGAGGCAGTTGCGAACCGCAACAAGCAGCGCGGCAACAAGGTTTTTTACGACGCCTCCACGGTTTTTTTCCTCGCCGTGAAAAACAACGCCAATACCGATACAGGCATTGCCGCTGAAAATATCGCCATCGCCGCTGCTTCCCTCGGACTCGGCAATATCATCCTGGGCCTTCCGCAGCCCGTGTTCAACGCCCCCGAAACCGCCGCCTTCTGGAAGGCCAGGCTTGGCTTCCCCGAAGGCTACGAGTACGGCCTAGCCGTGGCGGTAGGCTATGCCGCCGATCAGGGCAAACCCCACGAAATTGATTCAGGCAAGATTAGCTATATAAGATAGGCGGTTAGCCATTCAAGGTCCAATGTACCGATAGACGCCGCGCCTAGAGTTTTTCGACCACTTCAAGGGAGAGGCCTGAGGCTTTAGCAATCTTATCGATGGGAATGTCCAGGGCTTTTAAGTTCCGAACGAAGTCGAGCTTGTTCTGCCATTCCCGCTCTGCCTTTTCTGCCAGTTCTTTAGTATGCCTCTCTTCCAGCTCTTCGGCGTAGGTTTTGATTTCTGCCATTTTCTCTTCCAGCTCTTCGGCGTAAGTCTTGATTTCTGTCACCAGCATAGTGTCCACTCCTTCCAATTCAGTATAGCCTGCATAGAGTTCCCTGAAAAGTCTTTCCATAAGGGATTGTATCGCATTGATATCTTTGTTTTCGAGGATTCCGGCATGGCCGCTCTCTTTGGTTAAAAGCGTAAGATCGTCTATCTGGCTTTTTAGTTCAGCAGCCAGCAGCTTGAGCTCTCCCCCTGTTTTTGCCTTCTTTACTCTGTGCCTCAGCTTGAGAAGGTAAAAGGGGAGAAGCAGTATCATTCTTTGCTGAAACAATTCTTCCGGGGCATGGTCGTGGATCTTGAATGTGCCTACCTTGTACTCGTGAATGCTGTCGTCAGGGAATTTTAGTTCCAGCGTTACCGTATCGGGGATTTTTCCCCTTGCGTCTAGATAGATGATTTTAGGCATGGGGAAGGCCAGGCGGATTTTTTCTTTTGTCAAAATCTGCGTATCCCTGGCCTGCATAAAGCCGTATTCAAAAACCCGGACGACCATTTCCCTGCCTTTTTTAGTCTGGGCCTCAAGGTTATAGGTATGGGAGTTATTGATTTTGATCATGGTATCCGACCGGCGGAGGGCAAGCTCTTTGCTGATGTGCTCGGTGCTAAGATATTCCACGGGGCTGTCGAGGGGGAAATTGGTATTGAAGAGGGCATTGATAAGATAGATCACGCCCCTGGGAGAAGAGGTAATGAGTTTTTTGAATACAAGGTCGAAAAGATGTGCTGTCTCCATGGCGCCTCCTGTGGATGTATGTTTCTATACTGTATATGGCATCAGGATGCGTGGCGCTTCGTTTTTTGCTGCGTTTTTTTGTGAATTTGGAAAAAATCGTAATTCCCGGGGGCAAATTTAGGGCTTGCGGCGGGGTTGGCGATTATAAGAATTCAATAACACAAAGGACACAAAGGAAGGCCGAATTCATCAGATAAGATGAATTTAATTCGGCAAATTCATCAGATAAGATGAGTATCGAAAATTTGTATTTTTATACCCAATGCTTTCGCGTGGGCTCCTTTTTTCCTCTAATCGGTCCCGGAAAATATGCCGATATGCAAAGGGTGAAGTTAGCCAAATTAAGAGGCCCTTTGTTTTTGACGATAATCCTTTCCCTCCTCCTGCTTCCGGGCATTCCCCTTAATGCTTATTTTGTCACCTATAAAGAGCAGTACTACAGGCTCTACCATCTTCATTATATACAGTACCCCGATGATGCTATGGAAAACATTTACTGGCTGGAGCAGGCGGTAAAGGCCGATTTTTCCAACCCCCTCTATGCCCTGGCCCTCATTGAAAACGAAACCCAGTGGGAAAAATACCGCTGCCTCTTTATGATGCATATAAACCTGAAACTTGTGGAGCAGCATCTCTTTTTGGGCAATAAGTACAACAAGCGGAACGCCTATTTTTACAATGCCCCCTGGAAGGAACAGAACCTGGACAGCCTCGAAACTGCCGAAACCTGTTTCCGTACTGCCCTTTATTATTGGAACGAAGCTTTAAAATGGCAGGAAAAATCCCAGGACAGGCGCTTCCGTTTTATCAATCTGCAAAAGGTCCAGTTCTGGGAAGACGAGGCAGGCCGCATCGAAACCAGGTCCCTGGACTACGAAAAGACCATCAACCGCGAGCTGGCCCTGCTCCAGGGGGTGCGCGAAAAATTTCTGGCTATGGACGGGAACACCTATTAGCCTCTTTTAAAGGGAAGCTGGATATTCTTTACTAATTTGAGCCGCAAGGATATACTCCTAAAACAAAGGAGACAGTTTCTAATGGATGCATTAGGGTATTACAACGGGAAATGGGGCCCCCTTGACGAGATGACTGTGCCGATGAATGATCGGGCCTGTTTTTTTGGCGATGGGGTATATGACGCGGCGATTTGCTACAAAAAGATCATCTATCTTTTGGATAATCATGTGGATCGGTTTTTTAACAGCGCAGCCTTTTTGGAAATCAAGCCTGATTTTTCAAAAGATGAGCTTAAAAGCATATTAAAGGATCTGGCAGCCAAGGTTGATCTGGACGAAGTGCTGGTATATTGGCAGCTGACCCGGGGTACCGGAAGGCGCAACCACGCTTTCCCGGAAGGGAAGCCCAATCTTTGGGTGATCATAAAGGCGGCCAAGGTTGCCGATTTGGATCATAAAATCAAACTTATCACCATCGAAGACACCCGGTTTTTGCACTGCAATGTTAAGACCCTTAACCTGATTCCAAACGTCATAGCCGCCCAGAGGGCCCATGAGGCCGGCGCCCATGAAGCGGTTTTTCACCGTGGAAACATCGTGACCGAATGCGCCCATAGCAATGTGCACATTATCAAGGATGGCAAATTCATTACCCATCCAACGGACAACCTGATTCTTCGGGGCATTGCCCGTGGCCATCTTGCCCAGGTCTGCGACAGGCTTGGCATTCCTGTGGAAGAGCGGGAATTTACCCTGGACGAGCTTTTCAATGCCGATGAAATTCTTACCTCGAGCACCAGTACCTTCGGGCTGAGCGCGAATTCCATTGATGGCAAACCTGCCGGGGGCAAAGCGCCGGAATTGCTCAGAAAAATTCATGACGAAATAAGGGCCGACTTTAGCAAGGCCACCGGCTACCCAAAGAAGTAAGTATGACCCAAAAAGAGCTTACCGAATTCAACCTGGGGAAAAGCCTTGACAGCTTGATGAACCTTGATCCCCGGGGTTACGGGGTTTGCAATATCCTTTATGAGGCTGCGTATAAAAGGTCCGGCGGGCCTCTTACGATGAAGGCTGCGGAGGTTCTGCTTTCTTCTGTCGGCGAAGGGGACACGGTTTTTATCATCACTGGCTTTGTATTGAAGAATTACAATAAGGCGGAAACAGATGGCCCTGTCGGGGCGGCAGCCCTTGCGCGATCCCTTATTATCGCAAAAGGGGCAAAGCCTGTTTTCATTGTTCCGGGGGAAGCGGCGGATGCTGTCAAAAGGCTCTCCGCCATTATGGGTTTTCATCTTTACGGTTCTTTTGAAGAACTGCGGGCAAGGCCCTTGTCCGCAGGGATCATGGAATTCACAAAATCGGCGGACGGGGCAAAAAAAGCATCCGAATCGTTATGGAACGAGGCAAATGCTGCCAATTGCGTCCCAAAGTTTTGCATTGCCATAGAAGCCCCGGGGGCAAACAGCAGGGGGGTGTACCACAATGCTGTTGGGCTAGATATAAGCCCTCTTGAAGCCAAAACGGATGTTCTTTTTTCATATCTGAAGAAAAAAAATGTGCCTACTCTTGCGATAGGGGATTTGGGAAACGAATGCGGTATGGGGGCCCTTAAAGCCCATCTCGAAAAGTATATTCCTTATGCGGCGCCGGGCGGATGCTCCTGCGGCTGCGGGGGCGGCATAGCCGCTGTTACTGCCGCCGATACCGTCCTGACCACTACCGTTTCCAACTGGGGGGCTTATGGGATCTGTTCAGCTTTGGCTTACCTCTCAAGAAACAAGGAAGTCCTGTACAGCCCCGGTCTTGAAGAACGGGCGCTCAGGGCGGCAAGCGAAGCGGGCCTTATTGATATGTACGGCTGGCAGATTCCCCAGGTAGACGGCATGAACCTGGCAAAAAACACTGCCCTTATAACCCTGATGAACGAGTGCGTGCTATCGGCTTTTGAGCTTGAGGAGACCTGCAGGACCTGGTTTGCCAAAACCCTTGAACTGGGATATTTTGATGGAAAAACAAAAACCCCTTCCCCTCATTAACCCTGCCGGTGACTGCGCCCTTAAGATTGAATTCGGAAACAGCATAGACCCGGAGTTGAACGACCGGGTTCATTCCCTTGCCGGAAGCCTGCGGGAAAAGCCTGTCAGGGGCGTATACGATATGGTTCCTTCTTACGCTTCGCTTCTCGTTTGCTTTGATCCGTCCATTGTTTCTTTCTGCAAATTGCGGCGGCTTCTCTTTTCAAGGGCAAAGCAGAAAGCGCGGAACCGGGAAAGCGCAGGAAAAATTGTTTCCATACCGGTCTGTTATGAAGGCGAATTTGCCATGGACATGGAGACGGTCTGCGGCCATACGGGCTTTTCCCGGGAAGAAGTGATCGCCCGGCATACAAAGCCCCTGTACCGAATCTACATGCTTGGTTTTTTGCCGGGCTTTCCCTATTTGGGTGGACTTGATCCGGCTCTGGAAACTCCGCGTCTTAAAACGCCGAGGACAAAAATTCCCGCAGGGTCAGTGGGCATCGGGGGAGAGCAGACCGGCATTTATCCGCTTGACTCTCCCGGAGGCTGGCAGATTATCGGCCGCACTCCGCTCAAGCCTTATGATCCCCGCCGGGAAGAACCTTTTTTATACCGTGCAGGGGACAGCATTCGATTTTACAGCATCAGCAGGGAAGAATATGATGCCCATGGCGCGGTGCTCCCAGCCGAAGGAAAACGCTCATGGGCATGACGCTTATAGATCCGGGAATGCTCAGCACCATACAAGACGAAGGGAGGAAGGGCTACATGGAGGCCGGATTTTCCCCTTCCGGAGCAATGGACGGCTTTTCTTTCGCCCTTGCCAATGCCCTTGTGAATAATCCCGCTGGCGAGGCCGTGCTGGAAATGACCTTTTCCGGAGCGTCTTTTCTATTCGACGGGACCGCTGCGCTTTGCGTTACAGGGGCCGATATGAAGCCCCTTCTCAATGGGAATCCTATAGCCATGAACAAAGCCTTTTGCGTACGCAAAGGAGACATTTTTTGCACAGGGATGGCAATAAAAGGGTTTCGATCCTATATCGCTGTCTCCGGCGGCTTTGCGATTGAACCGGTCATGGGGAGTTTTTCTACCAATCTTAAAGCCCGCATCGGCGGTTTTAACGGGCGGAAACTCGAATCCAAAGATCATATACCATTCCGCAAAACAATAAATTCCCTGCCTGGTTTAGAGCGGCGGCTGTTCAATGCAGAAAGCTCGCCCTTTCCCATAGCTGCCTATACTGCGGAGCTTCCCCTGGTTCTTCATGTAGTGGAAGGTTCCCAGCTATCGTATTTTACCCGGGAAGGAATGGAAAATTTCTATGCTTCGATATACACTGTCACATCCGACAGCGACAGGATGGGAGTGCGGCTTGAAGGGCCGGCGATTTCTTCGATAAAGGGGACGGATATCGTCTCTGACGGAATCGCCTTGGGTTCAATCCAGGTTCCCGGTTCAGGAAAACCCATCATACTGCTCAACGACAGGCAGACTACTGGGGGCTATGCAAAAATCGGCGCTGTGATCACAAGGGATATCTGGAGGCTCTCCCAGGCTGTTCCAGGTTCCCAGGTTCGATTCGAAAAGATCTCCCTAAGGGATGCAGAAAAATGCTACAGGCAAACAGTCAAGGCCATAAAGGGGCTTCAATTTTACCGATAAGGACAGAAAGGACGGATTATGGACTATGCAAAAATGCTGCCCAGGGATGTGCGGAATCTGATACGGGAAGAAAAAATCACCAAGCATACTTCCGGAATGTGCGATGGGTATGCCCAGGCAAACCTTGCGGTGCTCCCGGCTGAGTATGCCTATGACTTTCTGCTTTTTGCCCAGCGCAATCCCAAAAGCTGCCCCATACTGGAAGTGAGCGACAAGGGGAGCCGCTTCTTAAAGGCCATTGCCCCCGGTGCGGATATTGCCAGGGATATCCCCAAATATCGCATTTACCGGAAAGGCGTATTGGACGGCGAATACAACGACGTGTCAAAATTTTGGCAGGATGATTTTGTAAGTTTTCTTATAGGATGCAGTTTTTCTTTTGAATCCGAACTGCTTGCTGCCGATGTTCCTGTCAGGCAGATAGAAGAAGACAGAAACGTGCCTATGTACATCACTAATATTGACTGCGAGCCTGCGGGGGTTTTTTACGGAAAAATGGTAGTAAGCATGAGGCCGATTCCGCCGGAGCTGGTAGTGCGGGCGGTAAATGTTACCGCTTCCATGCCCCGGGTTCATGGGGCGCCGGTGCATATAGGCGATCCTGAGCGCATCGGCATAAAAGATTTAGGCAAGCCGGACTTCGGCGATTCGGTCACAATAAAAAAGGGGGAAGTGCCGGTGTTCTGGGCCTGCGGAGTAACCCCCCAGTCGGTCATCATGAGCGTAAAACCTTCGATCGCCATAACCCATGCGCCGGGCCACATGCTCATCACTGATGTAAAAAACATTCTCTTGAAATATTGACGGGGGTATCATGGCAAAGGTGGATTTAAACTGCGACCTGGGCGAAAGCTTCGGGGCATGGAAGATGGGCATGGACGATAAGATCATCCCCCTTGTTTCTTCGGCCAATATTGCCTGCGGCTTCCATGCAGGTGATCCTTTGGTAATGGAAAAGACCGTCGCTTTGGCAAAACAGCATGGCGTAGCCGTGGGGGCTCATCCAGGCTTTCCCGACCTTTCAGGATTCGGGCGGCGCAATCTTGCCATGTCAGCAGCAGAAGCAAGGGCCTGTGTCCAGTACCAGATAGGCGCCCTTGAGGCATTTTGCAAAGCCGCTGGTGTTCCCCTGATCCATGTCAAAGCCCATGGCGCCCTCTACAACATGGCGGCCAAAGATATTTCCCTTGCCAGGGCTATAGCGGAAGGGATTAAAGCCGTAAACCCCGGTCTTATTTTTCTTGCCCTGGCAGGAAGCTGCATGGTTGCGGCGGCAAAAGAAATCGGCCTTCCTGTGGCAGAAGAAGTCTTTGCCGACCGCGCCTATGAGGAAGACTGTTCCCTGGTGTCCCGTACAAAGCCCGGCGCTATGATCAGCGACGAGGACGAAGCCGTAAGCCGGGTTGTCGGCATGATCAAAACAGGAACGGTAAAAGCAATAACAGGCAAAGAAATCTCCGTGCAGGCCGACTCAATCTGTGTTCATGGAGACGGGGAAAAAGCCCTGCTTTTTGTGGAAAAACTCAACAGGGCATTCAAGGCAGAAGGGATAGCAAAGGCATCCTTGCAGGAAATTATGGCATGCAGAAAGGCAAAGTGAATCATTGAGCTTGCCATGACCTGATCAGGTTTCCTGCAACTCTCTCCGCTTTCCTATCAATGACGACGCGACCACGGCACTCACAATGATAACCCCTCCAAGCAGGGCCGAGGCTGAAGGCTTCTCTCCGGTAACAAGCAGCACCCAGACAGGGTTGAGCACCGGCTCTATCATGGCGGTCAGCATGGCCTGTATAGCGCTGATCTTCTTGATGCCGTAGGAAAAGAGGAAGGAAGCAAAGCCAATCTGTATGGTACCCATAAAAATAATGGGAAGCACCGATGGGACAGTAAGGGTCGGGGGATAGAGAATGATAAAAGGTATGGCGATGGTAAAATTTATCACATGGGCCAGGAGCATGGAATCCGAGGGGTTCCCGTCCTTTTGCATCCTCAGGATAACCGAATGGGCCCCGAATAATATGCCCGACAGAACCGCTATGCCGTTCCCCAAAGAATTTCCCGAGACAAGGCCGTCCTTGAAAAAGAGCAGCATACCCCCGATGACGCAGACCAGGGCGGCCCAATGCTCCCAGTGGGGCTTTTCCCGTATCAAAAGCCAGCCCAGAACCCCTGCCCACACCGGGGCGCTGTACTGGAGCAAGATGGCGTTGGCCGATGCGGTAAGCTTGTTGGCAATAACGAAGGTAAGCATGGTAAAGGCGTATAAAAACGCCCCTGCCCAGAGAGGTCCCGGTTTGCTCTTTGGCGCATTTTTTGGGGTAAAGAAGAAGCGAATAACAAGCATGAAAATGGCCGCCACAAGGCTGCGGGAACCGGCTATCACCACCGGGTGCCAGCTGACGAGTTTGATGAACAGGCCCGAAGTACTCCAAAGTATAGCGCAGCAGAAGACCGCCCCCTGGCCTTTCCAGCGGTCTTTATTAAGCTCTGTCATTGATTAAATCTACAGTTTTAAATGCCGATATTCAATACATGATACGAGGATGGTATACCGCCGCAAGCGGGATGAGGGCCCAGCAGTGGCGCCTTGATTCAGTGGCCAATAACCTTGCCAATGTGGACACTGATGGCTACAAGCGGGATCAGGCAGCATTCAAGGCCTTCCCTGAGCTTCTTTTACGGCGCATGAACGACGACGGGGTCTATAAGCACCCCTTTGGATCGGGCGACGCCGCCCCCATCATAGGCAGGCTGGGCCTGGGCGTTGAACTTAACGAGCTCTACACCAACTTCACCCAGGGGAGCTTCAAACAGTCTGACAACGATTTTGACCTTGCCCTGGGGGGCAAAGGCTTTTTCACGGTAGCTACCCCCTGGGGCGAGCGCTATACCCGCAACGGCTCCTTCCAGCTCGGCAAAGAGGGCTTCCTCGAAACCAAGGAAGGCTACCCCGTTCTGGGCGAAAACGGCCCCATCAAGGTAAAAGCCAACAACTTCCAGGTCGACAAAGAAGGCCGTGTCTGGATCAACGCGGAATATGCCGACGATCCCAACCTCATGGTGTCCAAGCAGAATAATACCTGGGAACAGACCGTGCTCCTGGACAGCCTTAAACTGGTGGATTTCGACCTTGACCGCTACCTCGAAAAACAGGGTTCCAGCCTCTACCGCGAAACCGACACCTCGGGCCCTGCCATGGTCATCGAAGAAGGCAGCCGCCCCCAGGTCATCCAGGGCTTTACCGAAGCCGCTAACGTGGAACCGGTGGCCGAAATGGTCCAGATGATAGAAGTGAACCGCGCCTACGAGGCCAACCAGAAAGTGATACAGACCCACGATTCCATGCTGGGAACATTGATAAACCAGACAACGAGAGTTAGCTAGCAAAAGGAGCAGATATGGTACGAAGTTTATGGACCGGCGCGTCCGGCATGATAGGCCAGCAGGCCAATATCGACAACATTTCCAACAACCTGGCCAACGTGAACACCGCAGGCTTCAAAAAGGTACGGGCAGATTTTGAAGATCTTCTCTACCAAACCGTAAAGACCGCCGGAACTCCGGCGACCGAAGACACCGTAGTCCCCGTAGGCGTACAGATGGGCCACGGCGTCAAGCTCGCGGCCACCCAGCGCATGTTCACCCAGGGGGCCCTCCAGAACACCGACAATGCCTACGACATGGCTATCCAGGGAGACGGCTTTTTCCGCATCCAGATGTACGACGGTTCCTGGTCCTACACCCGGGACGGCTCCTTCAAAGTTGACGAGAACGGCCGCCTTGTAACCAGCAACGGTTACTGGGTGCTCCCGGACATCATCATGCCAGAAGGCTTCCTCCCCGAAACCATCAACGTCACCAAAGACGGCAGAGTGTCGGTAAAAGTGCCCCAGATCGATCTCAACGAACCTGTGGACGTTGGCCAGATTGAACTCTACCGTTTCCCCAACCCAGTGGGCCTCACCGCAGTGGGCGAAAACCTCTTCAAGATCACCAACGCCTCGGGCGAGCCCATACCCGGTCGCCCCGGCTACGAAGGCATGGGCCAGATAGCCCACAAGTTCCTCGAAATGTCCAACGTCTCGGTAGTGCGCGAAATGGTTGACCTCATCGTGGCCCAGCGCGCCTATGAATTCAATTCCAAGACCATACAGACCAGCGACAATATGTTGGGAACAGCCACAGCCCTTAAGAGATAGTTTGACGGATAACAGGGGGAAGCAATGGATATAAACATAAGCAGCCAGAATTTGCAGAGCCCAGGGTATGTGCCTTTTTCATCCGCTTCCCTCGAAACTTCTGTCCAGGAGAGGAATTCTTCTGCAAAAGGCGTATTTGAAGATCTTCTGGCCAAAGCAGCGGAACAGCAGACGGCAAAACCATCCTCCAATTCAAGAAAGGCTGTCATAGACAAAACCGACAAACTCTATGAACAATGCGAAGCCCTTGAAACCTTCCTCATAAAAAACCTCATTTCCAGCATGCGTAGCACAGTCCAAAAATCCGAACTTCTCGATACCGGCTTTGCCGGTAAAATGTACGAAGACATGCTCTACGACGAATACGCCAAGGATTTCTCCAAAAACGCAGGCTTGGGTTTCGCCGAACTGGCTTACATGGAGCTGACCCATCAGCGCGGGAAACTTATAGCGAATCACGCGTAGGAATACATCCGTTCAATTTCGACTTCTTCGACATTGTAGTTAAAGCAAACGCCCAGGGCTAAAACATCATCTGTTCCCGGAAATAAAAAAGGCTGTGAAACGCCTCTGCGCTCCACAGCCCGTAAACTGGCGCTATGCGCCCTTGCGCGCCCCCGGCGGGGGCGGCTACTAATGGCCTATTTAACCAGCTTGTTCTGGAAGATCACCACGTAATAGAAGGCGTCGTTGTAATACTCGATAACGCCGTTGTACGCGCTGTATTCCACGCCCTCGCTGTACCGGTCGATCTTCACCTGGCTGTAGTCCCCTTCGGTAACCATGCCGTCCCGGTTCGATTCCCAGGGAAGGTACACTTCGTACCCTGCGGGCACCACTTCTTCGACGATGTATTCGATGGGGTTCTCTTTGGTTCCTATGGGGATGTCAAAGAACTCATAAAGATCCCGGCTGCCTTTATTGGAATAGTCCCAAACAATGTTGTTGTGGGCATCGTAGCCGGAAAGCAGCGGTACTTTGCCAGCCATGTTCGGTGAATCCTTGGTCGCGTAGGGCTTTTCCGATTTCACGCCATTGACCACCTGGTAGACATTGATCGTTATTTTCGTTTTCGGGCTGGTGCCCCAGTCTTTCTTGACCCAGAGATTCTTGACCTCGCCGATGGCGACCGGGGGGACAGGGGGCTCATCGGAATACGCGTTGGTAAGGGTGATGGTGTTCCCCTCGGGGACTATGCTCTTCAGCACATAATTGGCAGGGATGGCTTCGGTCACGGAGTAGCTGACAGGCTCGCCGGCTTCGTTCACCGCGGGCAGATCGCTGATGGCAAGGGTCCAGGGGGCGCTCAGGGCGTAGGTGCCATAAACTTCGCCATCGGCCTTCAGGGTCACCGAGATGGACTCAGGCCTCAGCTCGGAGAAGTCGTCGTTGTCGTCCCAGACCTTGCTGATCGTCAGGGAGACCTTTTCAGGGGCCTTGATGTTTTCGAGGCGGACCACATAGTAGAAATCGCTTCCCCCGGAAACCAGGCCCTTGGCAAATTCGACCCTTTCGGTCGATTCGGTAATCGTTACCTTGCCCTCGGCGAGGTTGGCCTGGTCGATTTCCGAGTACCGGGCGACATAGCCTTCGGGAACGGCTTCTTTAACGGAATAGACGTATTTCGCGCCCTGGCTGTCATACACGGGAAGATTGGCGAAGGAATAAAGGCGGCGGCCGGGCACGGAAGCCTTCTCAAAATAGGGCTTGTCCGCATCGTCGTATTTCAGGGCGGGTATGCTCCCCTGGCCGGTTCCGGTCTCGGTTTTGTAGAGGACATCGTTCTGGTACAGCTGGATGCTTATCGATTGGGGGGTTTCGTTGCCCCAGTCCTTCTTTACCCAGACATTGATCGTGGGCTTGTCCTTGGCAGGGCGGGCGCAGAACGTGGCGAACTGGGCGTAATAAGACTTGGGAAGGGATGAAATATCGGGAACCTGCTTCCAGATAGGGTCGGCCAAGGCCGTCTCGAGCCAGTTGTAGGCAAAGTCCTCAGGCTCCACCAGGGAGAGTCCCGCTTCGGACTGCCTGGGGGCGGGGGGAACAAACCCCAGACTGGAGGAGCTCTCCTCCGGAAGGGATGCGAGACTATTGGCGCATCCGCCAAACAGCAGGCCGAAGGCCGCCAAAACCGCAATCAGGAATAAGGTTGTCTTTTTCATATCTAAATCGCTCCTTTAGTGAATGTCTCACTATGGCAATATATAAGCAAACCTCGTGCCAACCTTTGAGTGGCTTTGGCCGGATACCGTAATTCGTTGCTGGATAAGGAATTACGAGATGGCCTGGTTTTTGGCGGGACACAGGGGCCTTCAATGTGTATTATTTTATATTCATTTTCTTGATATGGGTGTATGAAAAACAGCACAAATTTTATATTCTTATTGCAAGGGTATGAAAAATAATACAATTATCGTATTTTTTATTATTGGATGTATGGAAAATGATACATCCTTTGGTAACGGATGCCAGTTTGTATTAATAAACATCACATTTTCCAAAAAGTCTCCTACCAATGGTTTCAGACTGTAGCTATTATTTGGGTAGTTAAAAAAAATTTAAAAATAGTTGCCTGGGATCTGCCGCCATGCTGCATGCATCCGGCGGTAGGTCCCGCCTTCCTCAAAGCTGAAAGATCAGAAAAAGCTTCCCATGCAGTAGACAAAGGCGTTGTAGGCCCCGTGGGCCAGGGCAATGCCATGGAGGCTCCTGTAGCGCTCGTAGAGGACAGCCAGGAGTGTTCCTGCCAAAAGGGCGTTGAGTATGCCCCAGGGGCCTTCGTAGACATGGCAGAGGGCAAAAAAAGCCACCGACACGAAAACCCTGACCCATCTTAGGGAAACCGCTTCCTCAAGCTTGGCGAGGAGGTAGTACCTGAAATAGCTTTCTTCAAGGTAGCCTGTCCCCAGGCAGGAAAAGGCCATTGCTGTCCAGCCCAGGGCATTTGCGGGGCCTTCGACCTTGGGGGGAATGGGGAAGGGGGAAAATTTTGCCATCAGGAAGGAGATGCTCAGCCCTATGAGCACCAGGCAGGGGAAGCCTATAAGGAGGGGGTATATATCCTTCAAACCGGGTTTGATGCGGTCTTCGGCGTAGGGGAGGCTCTTTTTTTCGAGGATAAGGTACCAGAGCAGGGCAAGTGCCGGGATGGTATAGCCCAGGGTGCGAGAAAGCTCCCTATAGGATGAAAAGGGTATGGCCTGGGCTATGGAAGCAGCCTCGGCAGGGTTTTGTATCACGCTGCCTGGGAAAAAGAGTACAAAATAGAGGATTAATGGCTCTAAAATGGAAAAGACGGGGCGCTCCTTTTGACTTTTCGCCGATACTGCGATATATTGTCCATATCACTATTGTAGCCCGAAAAAGGAAATAAGGGAATGCTTCCTGTTTTGATAATTATTATTGTCGTCGGCGGGGTTGTGGCGCTCGTTCTTGCCCGATCTAAAAAGGGGAAGTCCGCCTCCTGGATACAGTTCTATGCCAAAGGCAAGGATTCGGGGTTTTCCTTCAAGGAAATAGAGCTCCTCCGCAGGCTGGCTGTCAAGGCGAACCTTGAAGATCCTGCATCCCTGTACTGGTCCCAGAACCAGCTTGATGTATGCATACGCTCCCTGGTTCGCAATATGCACCTTACCGGCGAGGACAGCGACACAGGCTCCCACGATTTTCTTTCCAAGCTTTACGATTACCGCAAAAAGATCGAGATGGACAAGCCCAGCATCAAGAACGGCATCTCCAATTCCCGCCAGATTTCCGACGGTCAAAACCTCCGGGTGCTGGTAGCTGGCTCCGGGGTATTCAAATCCCAGATTGTAAAAAATACCAACCAGTACATTACCATTTCAAGGCCCACCAGTACCAAGCTGCCGGGGAGTTTTTCCTGGCAGAACATGAAGATTTCCGCCTATTTTTGGCGTGAAGACGACGCAGGCTATGTCTTCGATTCGGAAGTCCTGGACGAGGTTTTTTCCAAGGGCATCGCGTCGCTCAAAATTTCCCATTCCGATTCGCTCTTCCGTACCCAGAAACGCAAGTCCATCCGGGTAAAGCTTCACAAGTCGGCCTTTCTCTACCTTCTTGCAAATGAGGAGGACGCCAACAAGATCGAAGTCAACCCTGGCTTAAAGTGCTTCCTGGAAGACCTTTCGGATACCGGCTGCGCGGTTACCATAGGCGGAAAGGCTGTTACCGGCCTGCGCGTCAAAGTGCAGTTTGCCCTGAACAACATACCCATCATTATGGTGGGCACGGTGCGTTCTGTGGAGTATAAAGAAGACCTGAACCGTTCCCTCCTTCATATTGAATCCGATCCCCTGCCCATCGAGATACGCAACCAGATCCTGGGCGAAGTGTTCGGCATGCTCCCGGAAGAAGAAGAGGATCTGCCCTTCAGGCTCCTCAACGAAGAAGCCGAAGGCGGTGTTGCCTCCGAAGCGCCCGGGAACGGGGCTTCCGCCTCCGAAAAG
Organism: Leadbettera azotonutricia ZAS-9; assembly: GCF_000214355.1. GTDB lineage: Bacteria > Spirochaetota > Spirochaetia > Treponematales > Breznakiellaceae > Leadbettera > Leadbettera azotonutricia. Next base: position 1,771,484 of record NC_015577.1, read on the forward strand.
CCCCCTGTTTCCCCCATTCAGGAACAGTCGGCGGAAAATGTGGAGAATGTAATATAGTGGCAAAAGCAGGGAAGAGCTTTATACTCCTGATAGTTTTGCTGATTCTTGTTTCCGAAGCTGTTTCAGCCCAGGAACCTATACTGCTTTCGTACGAGCGGAACTTTGTACGCGCGGGCCTTGCAACCAAGGCAGGCATATTGAGGGATGCAGCCACCGACGACCGTTCAGGGGAATTTATGGGTCCCCTCTATGAATTCGCCCTTAAGTTCGTTTTGGATAACGGCGAACTCCTGCGGGACGATCCGGACATGATAGCCCTGGCAAGCCTGGCAGCCCGTGGCGCGGGCAGCACAAGGCATAAAGCATCCGCGGACACGCTCTGGAAAATTTTCTCTGTCTACCGGGATTCCCATTCCCGGGTGGAAATGCTTGGCGCCCTTGGCATACTTGGCAAGGGCAATACCCAGGTGGTAGAAAACCTCAACCAGTTCCTTGCAAACCAGAATAACGGGTCCCGTTCGGGCATGGCCCCTGATTATCCTACTTTGACTGCGTGTATTTCGGCCCTGGCGGCCCTGGGCGATGGCTCTTCCTTCCCTGTGCTTTTCTCGGCAATGACCGCCGGCTATCCTGAGCCGGTGGTTCAGGCCGCGATTGCTGCCCTGGAATCCATTCAGGGGAATTACAAACAGTATCTCACGGACGTGATACGGAAGAACCCGCCGGCAGAAAAATTTGCCGCCTTCAGGATAGGCGCGAACAATCTCAAATTTACCGAGGCTGAAAGGGGCGAGCTGGCACAGACAGCCCTTGAAGTTACTCTGGATCTTTTCCCCGGCAACGCCGAAAGCGGCGCGGCTGTTTCTTCCCTGCGCTATGCCGCAATTCAGTCTTTAACCCAGCTCAAGTGGACCAGGGCAAGCCCTTTTGCGATACGCCACTTTTACCGGGTTCAGACGGATTATGGAAACGGCGCCGCCCCCAGGGAAAGGCTCCTCGAGGCCATTGCATGCCTTGGGTCTATGGGCAATTCAGAATCGGCCCAGGTGCTTGCCCTGCAGCTGGGGTATTTTAATTCCCAAAAAGAGCGTAACGCTGAAACTGACGAGGCCGTTATCCTTGCCTTGATTCAATCCCTGGGCGAGTTGGGCGACAAAGTCGCATTTGATTATCTTCTCTATATCAGTTATTTAAATTATCCCGAGAGTATCCAGGCTGCAGCCAGGGAGGCTCTGAACCGGCTTAAATGGTGACACGCATTTACCACCTGCCCGCCTTGTACGCTGCCCTGGGCGCAGCAGTGGCTTTTTATTCCTATCCTTTTTTTCCGGGCCTTCCCGGATGGCTCTTGTTGTTGCTTTTGCTGCCATTTATAATCGCGATATGTTTATTCAGGGTATTGTCGCTGAATAAATTAAGCGTGTTTGTGTCAGCTGCAGCATTGGGCGTGAGCATAGGCCTTGCGGCAGGGGCTATGGCTCCAAGAGCCGCAAGCCTGGGACTCCCTTCTGAATCCATAAACGCTGTCTCGGGTATGCTGATAGAAGACCCAAGGCAGTTCAACGATGACAGGGGGATGGGCATTCTGGCTTTGGAAGCTTCCTCCGCCGGGGACGGCCTGAGGGCTTCCGCTTCTGGTTCCATTACGGTATTTTTCCCTGCGGATGTCATCCCAAGGCTGAAAGAATTCGGCAGGGGCTGCGGTATTTATACAGAAGGCAAATTGATTCAGAGCGACCGGGGCCTGTTGTTCAGGGCATCCGCAGTGCATATTGTAAAACCTGCTTCCCGGCTGGAGCAATTCCGCACCGGGCTCAGAACCGGGCTTTTGACTAAATTCAGCCCTAAAATCGATTCAGAAAATCCTGCGTCCGCGCCTGTGTGGAGCAGCCTTGCGATGGCGCTGCTTCTTGGGGTGAGGGATAATCTGGATTCAAGTCTTTCCAAAGGGTTTGCCTATGCAGGCTGTTCCCATGTGCTGTCCCTTTCGGGCATGCACCTTGCCCTGCTTTCCGGGCTTGTAGCTTTTTTCTTAAGAAGGATCCTTGGCCTTAAGCCCGCAATGATCGTTGGGGCTGTGTTTATTCTTTTCTATGTGTGGCTCGCAGGCGGGCAGGCATCCCTGGTACGGTCAGCCATTATGTACTTTCTGGGGGCTGCATGCGTTTGGGGTTTTTTGAAAAGGGATGCCTTAAACCTCCTCTGCCTGGCGTTTATTATACAGCTGCTCTTTCAGAGCGGGGCAGGTTCTTCCGTTTCTTTTATACTCTCGTACCTTTCTTTGGCCGGCATCCTTACTCTGGGCGAGACCCTTCATGAATGTTTTAAGGGAAGCATCCCCGAAATAATCGGAGCGGGCCTTTCCGCATCCATCGGCGCTTTTATTGCAACTTCCGCAGTGGTGTCGCTTTTTTTTGGAGAATTGCGGCCTGTGGGTATTATTGCAGGTTTGATAATTGTCCCGTTGTCGTCATTGTTTATGATTATGGCTTTAGGTATACTTATCATTGTTAACATAATACCGTTGCTTTTTAGTCCCCTAAACGCCGTGCTTACCCTGGTATACCGGCTTATTGAATACGCAGTTGCATATGCAGGGAAAGTCCCCGGCCTGGCTGCCCCAAACCCCTGGCCCGTGCTCGCCCTGTCCATCATTATGGCGGGGCTCATCTATTTTGTGCAATACAAAGCATCTGCTTACAGGAGCGCAATTGCCCCCTTTAAGAATTAATTACGATTCCCCCGCCGGGCTCAAGGCTTTTCTCGATTCCCGGGGGCTGGGGATGCGTAAAAAATTCGGCCAGAATTTTTTGATAAACCCCAATGCCCGCTCCAGGCTGCTGGATGCCCTGGAATTGGAGGCTGGTGATACGGTATGGGAAGTCGGCCCCGGCCTTGGGGCTATGACCTCGGGGCTTTTGGAGAGAGGCGCCAAGGTAACGGCATTTGAGATTGATCCCGCATTTTGTCAGGTTTTACGCGAAGAATTTGGGGATAAAAGCGAATTTTTGCTGGCAGAAGGCGATGTTCTGAAAACCTGGCAGCTTGTCCGGGGAGGGGATTGCCTTCTTGGAAACCTTCCCTATAATATTGCCGCCGTGCTCCTTGCGGATTTCATCGAAAAGAAGAAGTTCTTTAAGCGTATGGTGGTAACTGTCCAGCGTGAAGTAGCCCAGCGAATAATGGCAAAACCCGGCTCTTCTGATTATTCCTCCTTCTCTGTCCTCTGTGCATCGGCATACAAATTGAGCCCCCTCATGGTACTCAAAGGGGCTTCTTTTTACCCTCCGCCAAAAATCGATTCCCAGGGGGTCAGGTTCGATTTATTGGATGAAGCTGAAAGAAATTCGTATCCCAATCTTTTTCAGCCCCTTACGAGGGCTTTGTTTTCATCAAGGCGCAAGACCATCAGGAATAACCTGATTAATTTTATCAATTCTGTTATGCTAAAGGGTAAGGTAGCTGGGGCTGCCCCGGGCGGCGAAACTGCCCAGGAAGCTTTGGCAGGCTGCGGCATTTCAGGCGATCGCAGGGCAGAAACCCTGGAAGTGGCTGAATTTGCGGCACTCGCCCAGGCACTGGAAAAAATTATAGACCATGGATGATACCGCGAAGGGCGTAGCCCAGGGCATTGCCCGGATTGAAGAAAGAATAGCTGCTGCCTGTCTCAGGAGCGGAAGGAAGAGGGAAGAAGTCCTTCTCATGGGGGTATCCAAATTTCATCCCATAGAAAAGGTGGAAGAAGCCTGGAAAGCAGGACTGCGCCTTTTTGGCGAAAACCGCGTTCAGGAAGGGATTGAAAAATTTTCAGGTTTTTATGGAAAAGGGGTGGATACAAAAATACATTTAATAGGCTCCCTTCAGACGAACAAGGCAAGGACTGCGGCATTCTTTTTTGACTGCATACAATCAGTGGATCGGATCTCCCTTATCGAAAAATTAGGGGAAATATGTGTCGAGCGTGATTCGCCCCTGGACGTGCTTCTCGAATATCATACAGGCGAAGAAAGCAAGATGGGCTTCTCTGGTTTGGACAATCTCCTCAAAGGGGCGGAAAAATCCCTGTCCTATAAGGGGCTTAATCTCCGGGGTCTTATGACTATGGCGCCCTTTACAGATGATGAAAAAATCATTCGGGCGTCATTCACGCGCCTTAGGGAAGCACGGGATACACTGGAAAAACAATTCCATAAAAAATTGCCTTGCCTTTCCATGGGCATGTCCGGCGATTTTGAGCTTGCCATAGAAGAAGGTTCCACCCTGGTAAGAATAGGGACAGCCATTTTTGGAGAGAGGCCCAAATGAAAAAGAGTCCGCCTTTAAAAATGATATGCCTCCTTTTTGTCATGGCTGTATCAATTTTTATCCAGGGAAAGGCCGAGGCCCAAACAAACTCTTCTTCAACTAATGCGTCATCCAGTCAATTTGACATGACCGGTTTCCCCCAATGGGCAAAGGATCTGCGCAGGGGCGAAATAATTGCCTTTGGTTCTTTTCCTTTTGCCTATTTTTTTACCAATTTTACAATTGACACTTTCCGCTTTGCCACCCATGACTGGGACAGGAGGTATGCGCCCTGGCCCATTAAATCGGCTGGCTCGATTGAATTGTCCCAGAAAGAGCAATTCAGGAACCTTGGCATAGCCGCAAGCGGGGCTGTATTGATCGCCGTGGTTGATCATCTCATTGTACGGTATAAAAGGAATAAAGCTGAAGAGAAAATACGGAATCTTCCTGCAGGGACCCCTATAATCATACGCAAACCCCTTGATGAAACAGGCGGAGACTAATGCCTTCTCATTCCTGCATTGTGGAAGATGGCATTGGAGCTGAACTTAGATTGGATCGCTATATTGCAGAAAATTTGAAAATTCTATCCCGCTCCCAAATTAAGGCACGGGGACTTGAAGCCCAGGTTAATGGAAAGACAGTAAAACTATCACGAATACTCAAGGCTTTTGACAAACTGGAACTGCAATGGAAGGATGCCGAAGCTATAGATCTGATCCCCGAAAATATACCCCTGGATGTCATTTATGAAGATCCCAGGGTAATAGTGGTGAACAAAGCCCAGGGTATGGTGGTTCATCCGGGGGCAGGGAATTGGCATGGGACTTTGGCAAATGCCCTGCTTTACCGCAAGGCATTCAAGGATGCCAAAAATTTGCGCCCCGGCATAGTCCATCGGCTTGACAAGGATACTTCCGGGCTTATTATAGCTGCCTGGGATGATGAGGCTCTTGCCTTTCTTGCGTCACAGTTCAAGAACCGGAGCACAAAAAAGACCTATGCCGCCCTGGTGAAGGGGTGCCCCAAAGAAAAATCAGGCACAATAGAAACCTTTCTTATACGAAACCCCAGGGACAGAAAAACATTCACTGTTTCCAAAGACAAGGGGAAAGCAAGCATTACCCAATACAGGGTGGTAAAATCCTGGGGCAGTCACTCGCTGCTGCTGCTGAGGCCAAAGACAGGGCGTACCCATCAGCTCAGGGTGCATCTTAAATACCTGGGGTATCCCATATTGGGAGACCCCCTTTATGGAGTCGAGGACAGGCTTTTCCCCAGGGCAACCCTTATGCTCCATGCCAAAAGACTTTCGATAGTGCTTCCGGGATCAGGGAAAGGTCAAACCTTCAGGGCCCCTCTTCCCCTTCGTTTCCATGAAATTTTCAAGGCTCTTGATTAAGGGTATTAACCCCCTCGCCTCGAATGACAAGCTGATTTGCATTCTGGAGGCGTTTTGAAAGGAGTTTGATAAGCTTCCTGTCGGTTTCAGGATCTGTTTTCATGATAAGGCTGAAGAGTCCGGGCGGAAGCGCCAGGGCCGAAAGATCTGTGTCAGCAGTGATAATTGCATTTGGGCCTGTTTGGCTGTCGTCTTTAAGTATATGTTCCATTTCACCAAAAAACTCGCCGCTTTTAATTACTGCGATTTTATGCTTTAATTCTTTGTCCAGGAATACCCCTGCTTCTCCCTGCAATACATAATAAACTTCGTTTCCGTTTTTTTCCTTGGAAAGTATTATTTCACCTTCTTTATATTTTTTGAAATATTTTTTTCCCAGCAGCCCTTTATGGGAGGCAAAAAGTTTTTGCTCAGCCAGTTTAATGCCGTTGGTTTTTGCCGAACTGCTAAATGAATGGAATTTCCTGAACCGTATAAAAAGAAGAGCGTCAAAGGAATGGATTACATAGGTCAACTGGGCTCCAAGAAAAAAGAATATAAAAAAGAAATACACATTGACCAATAAAAGAAGCAGGCTTCCCAATGCGCCGTAGATTAAATTGTATCGTGCAGGGTTTATAATAAGCCTAAAGCCCAGGGAAAAGAGCCGAAAGAGGACAACGCAGAAAATCATTCCCTTGAATGCGTCTTTAAAAGCGGGCGGAACAGGAGGGATCAGCCTGTAAGCTGCAAGGGTCATAAGAGCAAGGCAAAAGAATGGTATAGTCCGGACGGTAAATTCAGTCAATGCTGACAATGTAAAGCTTATTGGCACAAATTCAAGGGAATTGTAAAAAACAATGGCAATGCGGGAACTTAACACCGTAATAAAAATAAACAAAATGATGAGGAATTCAAGCCCTGCCGGGGCAGCAAAAAAGCGTATGGGGCTTGTTTTCTTTGAATTTGGGAATATTACCCCCAGGCCCCGCTGGATTGAGAGGGCGCAGATCCTGGCAGTCCATAAAATGCTTACCGCAGAGATGATCCCCGTTACGCCCGGGTGCGAAGATGCCAAAAATGTTTTTATCAGGCCCGGAATGTCAAACTTGCCCTGCAAAAAGCCTGTCTGCTGTATAAGCTCTGCAACAGCCTCAGGGGACGAGGCAATAGCCCTGGAAAGAAAGAATGAAACCATGAGCAGGGCAGGGGCTGAAGAGAGAAGAAAACCATAAGCCCCCGCAGCCGCATGGTTCGAGAGCCCATTCATGCTGTAGAGATCTGCGGTTATCCATAAGCGCTGAAGGATCAAAATAAACCAGGCTTTTGCTTTCTTGACCATCGTCTCCAGTATATCACATTATATTTGAAGTGGAAACCAAACTACTCGCATTATCAGAATTTTCCAAGTCTCAGATTCTCCATGAAGAAAAAGATTTCCTCATAGTATATAAATCGCCGGGAATGCACAGCACTCCCTTAAAGGGGGATGAAGAAAATTTAGTCAGCTGGTGCGTTTCGTTTTATCCGGAAATAGGCCTCATCAAAGGGAGAAGGGAAAGGGAAGGGGGCTGCCTCCACAGGCTCGACTTTGAGACCCATGGGCTTGTCCTTTTTGCGCGGAACCAGGATAGTTTCGATGAGCTCGCAAAAGAACAGGAAGAGGGCCGCATGCTTAAGGAATACGGCTGTCTTGCGGCAAAAGCAGAAACAAAGCTCCCGGGTTTCCCGGTTTTTTCGGCGAACAACCCAAATTTAATCGGAAGCCCTTTCCGATCCTTTGGGCCGGGGAAAAAATCGGTACGCCCTGTAGCGGAAGGGCTGCATAAAAGCCGCTTAAAGGATGTTGCCCTGGACAAGGGCAATCCTTACAAAACCGAGATTTTGGAAAAATTTGAGACTTTGAATAATTCCAAGGAAAAGGAAACCTGGTATTTCCGCCTGAAAATACAGCGGGGTTTCAGGCACCAGATACGATGCCACATGGCATGGATTGGGTATCCTATCCTGAATGACCCTCTGTATGGCAATTTCACACCTGGCGGTATTTTGGCATTAAGGGCCCAGGCCCTGCGCTTTAAGGATCTCTATTTTTGCATAAGCCCCATTAATGAAGCTGCTCCAGATACCTTCGCCTGATTTCTGCGGCAAGATAAAAAGATCCAGCCCCCAATATGGGGAGCCCCGAGGCCTTGCCCAAATCCAAAGCCCTCGAAATGGCGCCGTCGGTTTCAGGGTAAAAAAGTATATCCGGTTCAATGGAATTTCCCTTTTTCCGGCCCAGAAACACATCGTACACATCCTTGGAGTGGCTCTTTTTGAATGTTCCGGGCATGGTGATGATAATATGGGAAAAATGGGGCATAAGAACCTGGGCCATTGCGGCAGCGTCCTTGCCTGCAACGCAGCCAAAAATGAGTATGCCTCCCTCGCCATAAAGGCTTGCAAAGGTCTTTGCGCATTCATCTATGCTGCGCTGCGTATGGGCGCCGTCAATTATCGTGACAGGATCATCCCACAGTTTTTCGAAGCGCGCCGGCAGGGTAAAGCCCCTAAGGCCCTCCCTGACAGCCTTTTCGCCTATATTCGGAAAAGCAAGCCGGGCGGATAATACCGCAAGCCCTGCATTTTTTGCCTGTACTTCGCCGGGGATGGGGATTTGCAAATCAGCCAGGGCAAAAGGGACGGGATTTTTTAATTCAAGATCGAATTTTGTCCCATTTTTGCTTATTTTGATATTATTCAATTGGCCGCATTCAGGGAAATAATAAAGGGGGCTATCCATTTCGGAAGCCCTGTACCTGAAAACTTCGAGGGCTTCGGGTTTCTGTTCCGCCAGCACAAGAGGGCGTCCGGGCTTTATAATGCCTGCTTTTTCCCCCGCAATAGCCGCAATGGTTTGCCCAAGGTATTCGGTGTGCTCCAATTCAATGACTGTAATGGCCGTAACCAGAGGGCTGATGAGTATATTGGTGGCATCGAGCCTTCCCCCCATGCCGGTCTCGACAGCCATGGCACGGCAATCCGAATCCCTGGCGCAGAGAAAAAACCAGAGGGTCATAAGCTCAAAAAAGCTTGGCTCTTCTTCGGTTTTTAGAAAACTTTCGATAATGGATCTTAATGCATTCCCTGTTTTGGCATAAATTCCCTCTTCAAAAAAGCGTGAATTGTAACAGAGCCTTTCCCTAAAATCGCTGACATGTGGGGATGTATAGCGGGCAGTCCTAAGGCCGGCAGCCTCCATGATGGCGGCTGCCATGCCCGTAACGGAGCCTTTACCCTTGGAGCCGGCCACATGTACGGCAGGGATGGCTTTTTCAGGATTGCCTGCCAGGGCAGCCAGGGCTTCCATGCGTTCAAGCCTGAAGAATTTGGAACTGGGATCTTTTTCAAAATTGATAAATCCCTGGAGCCACTCAAAGACCTCAAGGGAGTTATTAAAAGGTGTTGAAGATATCATATTTTTCTTATATACCATACTATATGGATTTAAGTAATGGTTTCGTTCCCGGCGCCAGGGTTTACTTTATCGGGATCAAGGGGACGGGAATGTCCGCCCTGGCGGAGCTTATGCAGGGCAGGGGCATCCATGTTTCAGGGTCGGACAAACCCGAGCAATTCTACACTGACGCCATACTCAAAGGGCTGAATATACCTTATTTTGAATCTTTTGAAGCTTCCCATATCAGCTCCGCCGAAGCCGCAGGCCAGGGTTCCCTTCCGGATCTAGTGATATATTCCGCAGCCTATAATTCCGAAACCAATCCCGAAATCGCCCAGGCTCAAAAATTGGGCATAGCTCTCTGCAAATATTCAGAAGCCCTTGGCGCATATTCAGCCCATTTTGATTCTTCCGGCATTGCGGGAGTTCACGGCAAAACCACCACTACAGCCATTGCAGGAACCCTGATACGCGGCGCAGGTCTCCCTGCTCAGGTGCTGGCAGGCAGCGCGGTCTCGGGCTTTGGCGACCGTTCAACCCTAAACCTTGGCAATACCTATTTTGTGGCCGAAACCTGCGAATACCGCAGGCATTTTCTCTCCTTCCACCCGAGGCGCATAATCCTTACCAGCATAGAAAGCGATCACCAGGACTATTACCCCACCTACGAATCCATCAGGGACGCGTTTCTCGAGTACTGCCGGCTTCTCCCTCCAGGGGGCAAGCTTATCTACTGTGCTGATGATCCGGGGGCAAGCGAAGCCGCAGGATTGCTTCAAAAAGAAGGCCGGGATATTGTGTATACCCCCTATGGTTTTTCGGCTCAAGGCGATTTTGGAATAGAATTTTTTGAAACAAACAACGAAAGAATTATAATGAAGCTGAAAGGTTTTCCGGGAGAATTAAAGCTCCGCATACCTGGGCGGCACACTGCCCTGGACGCGGCTGCTGCAATAGCCCTGGTCTCGGATTTGGCAGAAAAAGAATTTGGGGATGGCTGGAACGATGACAGGCGGGAAGGGGTGAGGACGGCCCTTGAAGGATTCAAGGGTTCGAGGCGGAGATCGGAAATAATAGGGGAGGCAGGGGGCGTCCTTTTTATGGATGATTACGGGCATCACCCCACAGCAATTAAAACAACATTGGCGGGCTTAAAAGAGTTTTATCCAAATCGCCGCCTTGTGTTGAGCTTTATGTCCCACACCTATACAAGGACAGCTTCGCTGCTTGACGAATTTGCCGCATCCTTTGAAAAAGCGGATGTTATAGTGCTTCATAAAATCTATGCCTCTGCCCGTGAAGTGTATAATGGCGGCGTGACAGGCAAAACTTTGTTTGAAAAGGCAAAGGCCCTTTTTGGCGGCAAGGTATATTATGTCGAGGAGCCTGAAGATGCAGCTGGGCTGCTGCAAACCATTTTGCAGCCGGGGGATCTTTTTATCACCATGGGCGCGGGTGACAATTGGAAATTGGGCAAAAAACTTTTGGGGTTGATTAAATGAAAAGCATGACCGGCTATGCCTATAGCGAAAAAAATCAAAATGATATTACTGTCTCGGTAGAAATAAAGGGCTACAACAGCCGCTTCCTGGATCTTTCAATATATCTCCCCAACTGGCTGTCTTCCCTGGAAAGCGAAATACGCAGTTATATTTCATCCAGGTTCAGCAGGGGCAAGATTGAAGCAGCCATAAGGCTCAAGGAACACGATGCAGCCCTTTCAGTGTCGGTCAATAAGGCTGCAGCCCAAAATTATTTTGAAGCGATTAAGGATTTATCCCGTATCCTCGGCATTAACGAGGAACCAGGTCTCGAGCATATTTTGAAACTTGAGGGAGTGCTCGAAGTTGACAAAAACAGGGATGATGAAAAATATAAAAATGCCATCATGCCTGTGCTGATAGACGCGGCCGATAAATTCGGGGAAGAGCGCATACGCGAAGGGAAGCACACAGAAGCCGATATATTTATGCATATCGCTCTATTGGAAAAACATGCGGCCATCATAGCGGTCCGTTCACCGGAACTTGAAAAATCAATAAAAGAAAATTTAAGAACGAGGTTTGCGGAATTGCTGGGCGATAAAATAGACGAGACCCGCATACTTGCGGAAACAGCAGTGCTATTGATGAAATACACAATTTCCGAAGAACTCTCCCGCCTTTCTTCCCATTTGCAGGAATTCCGCCTGGAAACAGAAAGGAACCCCAGCCCTGGCAAAAAGCTTGACTTCCTTTGCCAGGAAATAAACAGGGAAGTAAACACCATAGGTTCAAAAAGCCCGGTTATCGAAGTGAGCCGGGCAGTAGTGGAAATGAAAAATGCTTTGGAAAACATAAGGGAGCAATTGCGAAATGTCGAATAAACCCATCAGCGAAACAAAGATTGCCATCTCGGGAAAATCGGGCTGCGGCAACACCACGGTAAGCCGCCTTGTAGCAGACGCCCTGGAACTGCGGTTCATCAATTTTACCTTCCGCAGCCTGGCGGCGGAAAAAGGCAAGGATCTTAAAAAGATCCTTGCCTTGGCGGCGACCGACGATTCCTGGGACAGGGAAGTGGATTCCAGGCAGGTGGAAATGGCAAGGGAAAAAGGAGGCTGCGTGCTGGGCTCCCGCCTGGCCATCTGGATGCTTCCCGAAGCCGACCTGAAAGTGTTCCTCACCGCCAAGCCCGAAACCCGGGCAAAACGTGTGCAAAACAGGGAAGGCGGGGACCTCAAAAAAATAGCGGCCTTTACCGCCGACCGCGACAAGCAGGACAGCGAAAGGTATCTCCGCATCTATAATATCGATAACAATGATTATTCATTTGCGGATATTGTCATAGACACCGATGAATTGCAGCCTTCGGCAATTATGGATCTTATCATAGAGAAATGGAAAGAAAAAAATTCCGCTCTGTAATTTATTCCTATTATGATGAACAGGGAAGATCCTTTCCCTGGCGGCGAAACCTGGCCCCCTGGGGGATACTTGTTTCTGAATTCATGCTCCAGCAAACCCAAACCGAAAGGGCCGTAAGCTACTGGGAGCGGTGGATGGAAAAATGGCCCACAGCCGCCTGCCTTGACAAAGCGCCGCTTGAAGAAGTTCTAAAAGAGTGGAGCGGCCTGGGCTATAACCGCCGTGCCATGTATATCAAAGAATGTGCGAACATTATTACAACCGAACATAAGGGAATAGTCCCCCAAACCCCCGAATCATTATTGGAACTCCCCGGCATAGGCCCCTACTGCTCCGGCGCCATATCCTGCTTTGCCTATAATTATCCTTCAGTATTCATCGAGACCAACATAAGGGCAGTAATGCTCCACTTCTTTTTCAAAGATCAGGAAGGCATCAAAGATTCCGAGCTTCTCCCGCTCCTCGAAAAGCACCTAGACAAAGAAAACCCCCGCAAGTGGTACTGGGCCCTCATGGATTACGGCGCAGCCCTCAAAAAAACAACCCCCAACCCCAACCGCCGCAGCGCCCACTACACACGCCAGAGCGCCTTCAAAGGCTCCCTCCGCCAGATACGCGGCAGCCTAATCCGCTCCCTGGTAAAATGCAGCCCTGCGGCGCCTGAGGAATTGAGAAAAAGTCTTGACGTGAAAACCGACGAAGAAGAATTCTACCAGGCTCTGAAGTCGCTGGAAAAAGATTCCCTCGTAGCCGAGGCAGGGGGAAGATACAGAATCAAACAGTAGCTCAGCGGATGATCGGAGTCGAACCGACGTCTTCAGCTTGGAAGGCTGAGATAATAGCCGTTATATGACATCCGCGTATGACTAAAACATACCGAAAAACGCCCAAAATGTCAATGCCCGGACACGCCCGGAATTTACTTCTGCTCCCGCACCCCTTCGCTTATCCAGTCTATGAACACCGCCAGCCGCTTGCTGATTGCGGAAGGTATATCGATGCGGTTTTCGATGAAGTTCGAAACCTCGGTCCCCGCAACCGCGTAGACCAGCATGCCCTCGTCAATAGGCTCAAGGTAGAGAAAGGCGGAGAACTTTTCCTCTTTCATCACTGTGAAAAGAAGGTAAGTAAGGGATTTAAAATTGGTAAGGCTATAAACCAGGCCGTAGCCATTTTGGGAAATATCGGCGCGGTAATAGGAATTGCCGAAATTTACATCCTTAAGCTTTATGTAGATGGATTCATTGGCAGGGATGGCTGACACAGGAGCAGGATCGGGGACAGGGGTATTGGTGCGCTTGGCGCTTTCGAGCCTGGTGGCTTCTTCAAAAAGGGGGATATCCGCGTTGCGGGTGTGGGAATGGTAAAGCCGGCCCTTAAGGCTCCGGACCTTGCCAAGGGAATTGTAAGCGTCCACCACATTCAGAGCACGCCCGGCATAGGGAACAACCAACAGGGATTCGGTAAGATGCTCGTGGGCTTTCTGCATGATCCTGGCCTGGAGATCTATGCCCGAAGAAGGGGCAGGGTTAAGCTCAAAGGACTCGCCTTTTCCAAGGGAACGGATTATGCCATCTTCGGCAAAGGCTTCGGCCTTTTTGTCCGTGCCAATGTACGGAAAAACATCGTCAAAGGAACGGGCTATGAGGGAAAACGGCCATAGCGCAAAAAACGCAGCCATAAGCAGCATAGTTTTATTCATCTTTAAAAACATCAATAGGCTCCCTTGCCTTTTAAGACTGCCGCCGGCGTCTTGTAGATAACCCAGATGTCAAGCCAAACCGACCAGCTTTGAAGATAATAGGTATCGTAGGAAACGCGTTCGGCATAGTCTTTGTCGGAACGGCCCGAAACCTGCCAAAGGCCCGTGAGGCCGGGCTTAACGGAAAATATGCGGTTGTAATTTTCGCCGTATTTTTCCACCTCCGCCTCTACCACAGGGCGGGGCCCCACAAGGCTCATTTCCCCTTTAAGGACATTGATAAGCTGGGGGAATTCGTCAAGGCTTGTGCGGCGGATCAATTTGCCGATCCCGGTAACCCTGGGATCGTTTTTAAGCTTGCGGGATGCTTCCCATTCATCCCTGAGGGCAGGATCGGAAGCAAGAAATTCTTCAAGCTTTTTGTCCGCGTCCATCGCCATGGAACGGAACTTATAGGCTTTAAAAGTCTTGCCGTTAAGCCCAAGCCGTTTATGTCCGTACAGAACAGGCCCGGGAGAGCTCAATTTAACCAGAAGGGCAATGAAGAGAAAGAACGGAAGCAGCGCAAGCCCTCCGATTATCACGATGGTCAAATCCATGAGCCGCTTGATCGCCAGGTTCCAGGGCATCCTGAGGCGATGGCTCGTGGCAAGCCCCAGTATGCCGTCAAAGTCCCGGACAGACACCCAAATATTGTTAAGGGTGACAAAGTCCGGGATAAGCACATTGTACCTGAAGGCCGAAACCGAATAGTTTATCAGCCTTGCCATTTCTTCCGGCTGAAGGCTGGGCATGGCGACTATTGCCATTTTGATGTTGTACCGGGCTACCAGCTCAGGCCCTAGATGTATATCCCTTATAACGGGGATGCCCCGGTACTCATCGCCGCATTCGGGGTTGTCGTCCAGGATAACCACGGGGATATAGCCGGCCTTCTTGCTTTTGAGCAGCCTGTCCACCATGATTTGGCCGGCAGGCCCGCCGCCAAAGACCACTGCGGGGATGTTGTTGAGCTTAATCTTGCCCAGCAGGGAGTGCATAATATCCCGGCATACCATGAGGATAAATGCCGAAAAGATAAAGCTGATGATGAATGCCACAGAAATGGCGTCGAATTCCTGATCCTCGATATATCGTGATACTATAATGCCCCCATGGGCCATAAGGGACCCTATGGTAAAGCCCCTCAGCTCATCAGCAGGGGCAAGGGAGACGCCGGGGTAGAGGTTCATGATCTGGAATATAAGGATGAATATGGGGAGATAGGGCCAGTAGGTAACGAATGACCTAAAATTGATATAGCTCATGTCATAGAGGTTAACCAGGAAGAACCCAGCGCCGAATGAGACCATGACCCCGAAGAAATCGGCCACTATCAGGGCTGTGGCAGTCAGGGCTGAACTGGTACGGTGGTATCTGGCCCGGTACCAGCCGTCAAACTCGCATAAGGTCACTCCTATATTATGTAGGATGATGAAAGATTATTCAAGCTTCTTCATTATTATTCCCTGGCGTTCATGATAAGCATCTGCAAACGGTTCTCGATGTTGGCAAAGCTTGTGTCAGGATCATAGTCCAGGGGCAGTATCTGAATCCCGGGGAAGTCTTCCTTAAGCCGCTTGACAACCCCCCGTCCTGAAATGTGGTTGGGCAGGCAGCCAAAAGGCTGGAGTATGATGAAGGATCGCACCCCGGCCCTGGCATGATGGATAATTTCCCCCGGTATGAGGTAGCCCTCTCCTGATGTAAAAGTGCGGTGCATGACGGGGTCAGCAAGGTCGGCAAGATCCGGCAGCCGCATGGAGGCCTCGTATAAAGGATGCTGGAAAGCGGTTTTTTCCAGGGTCGTCACAATAAAATTAAACAGGCCGTCCCCGATATGGGCGAACAGTATCCCCTGAAAGGGACGGCTTACATGGAAATCCTTCACCTCCGATTTCATGCGGACATAGTCCCGCCAAAACACGTCGGCCAGCCGGGGCATAATCACTTCCATGTTGTATTTTTCAAGATACGATTCGACTTCAAAATTGGAACCCGGATGAAAGCTAAGCAAAAATTCCCCGGTGATGAGCACCTGGCCCTTGCGGCTGCTGCGGTCATAGGGGATTTCGCAGAACGAGGCGATGCCCTTTTTGTACGCCTTTATGGCGGCGGCTATCCCTTTGCGGGCCAGGCCGTCCATAATGGCATCCATGGCATTGGAAAACACCTGGTCTGTTTCTCCCTGGTTCTTTTCGTAAGGCCGTATCTTGCGGCGGAGATCTTCCAAAATATCCGCCATAATCAGGCCCCAAATTACGCGTATTTCAAAGACAAGCTCCAGCCTGAAACCGGGAAACATATTTTTCGAATCAAGCTTGTCGGTAGTGATAATAGGCACATGGCCGAAACCGGCCTCGTCAAAAGCTTTGCGGGCAAGGCTTGTGTACTGGGCAAGGCGGCAGTCGCACTGGTACTTTCCCATGCCGATAGCCAGCTGGTGCGTATCGTATTTGCCGCTTTCCAGGACCGAAAGGGCTTCGCCAATGTTCATCTGCGCAGGAAAGCAAATGTCGTTATGCACATATTTTTTCCCAAGCTTTATCGCGTCCCGCCCGCCCATGGGCAGAGGTTCCACATTAAAGCCCTGCCGGGCAATGGCGGCGCTTACGATTTGGCAGAACGCCCGGGATACATTGGGTATCAGAATTGTCTTTTTTTTCCAGTCCTGTTTTGTGAATTTTACCGGATAGGGATCTTTAAGGCTGCGGGGCTTCTGGGTTATTCCCTTTGCCCTGCGGGTTTTGACTGTTTCGATAAACGATTTCACCCTGAGCGTGAGAGGGCCCGAGATGCTGCTCTCGTCGAGTTTTAAGATAAGCGGCGTCTTGCCGGAAATTTCGTTCAAAACCCGGATCACTTCGTCGGACAGAATCGCATCGTGGCCGCAGCCAAAGCTGACAATCTGCACATACTCCAGTGCAGGATGCTGGGCCACGGCAATAGCGCCGGAAAGAATTCTGGAGTGAAAATTGTTTACAATTTCGGTACGGGTCAGTTTTAAATCAATCTGGTTGATCCCCGGAAGGGAATCGACGGTGAGAACCGGAATGCCTTGCTGGATAAAGCAGCGGGAAAGGTCGTGGTTCACCAGTTCGTCGTTATGATAGGGGCGGCCTGCGAGGACTACCGCAAAGGCGCCGGGCTTCTTTTCAAGATCCGCAATAACCTGCGCCCCATGGGAACGCAGATCTTCCCGGAATGTTTTAAGCGCCGCAGATCCCTGGTCAATGGCCTCCCGGGTGACATGAGGCGCCAGATTGAAGGTGTTTTGCATAAAATCGCAAATCTGCCGGTTCCGGTCTTTTTCGCTGAACCAATGAAACATGGGGGTATCAAAGATGGTGTTCCATCGCCGTGCGGGATTGTCGGAATATTGAATGACCAGAGGGTAGCCCTTTACCACTGCACATAGGTGATCGCTCAGGGGATCGATATTTTCGGAAGGGTTCCGGATGATCATAGGCATAAAAATACGATCCACATGGGAATCCGCCAAATCCCGGATATGGCCGTGCACCAGTTTTGCAGGAAAGCAGATAGTGTCGGAGGCCACGAATGGAAGGCCCTGTTCAAAAATATGCCGGCTGCTGGGCCGGGAAATTTGAACTTTAAAACCTAACGATTTCCAGAAGGTAGTCCAAAAGGGCATGCTGTCCCAAAATTCAAGGCTCCTGGGCAGACCAATGGTAATGTCCTTCTCCGGATTGACCAGCGCAAAAGGATAATTTTTGAAAAGAAGGGCGTCCCGTTTCTTCATCAAATCCGGTACCCCGTCAAGCTCTTCGGTTAGCTGTTTTACCTTTTCCCGGATTTTGGTATCCTTCAGATCCCCGATGATTTCTCCGCGCTGGCACCTGTTGCCGGTAACATAAGTCGTGCCGCTGGAGAAGCGGAGCAGCGTGCGGCTGCAGTTGTTGCTGCAAAACCTGCATATCGAATTCGATTCCTGGGTATAATTGAAATCTTTCATCGCCCCAAGGCCGATGAAGCGGCTTGAAAAGTCCGGCGTTTCCTCCACATGCTTCTTGGTAAGGAGCGCAATGCCGATGGCGCCTATTTCGCCAGGATAAGGAGATCTGGTAATGGGCTTCCCGGTGTATTGCTCCAATGCCCGGAGCACCGCATCGTTTTTGAAGGTTCCGCCCTGGACTACAATTTTATCTCCAAGGCTTGCAAAGTTTGACACCCTGACTACCTTGGTAAAGACATTGTCAATGATGGACCGGCAGAGGCCCGCCATAAGATCATCGGCCTGTTTTCCGTTGCGCTGTTCCGTGATAATGCAGCTGTTCATAAAGACCGTGCAGCGGCTCCCCAGTTCAGCAGGATCTTTTGCGTCAAAGGCCGCTTCCGCTATCTCCGCAACAGGGATATTGAGGGATTTGGCAAAATTTTCCAGAAACGATCCGCATCCTGCGGAACAAGCCTCGTTGAGGGTTATATCGGTGACAATGTCCCTGGCAATGGTAATGGCCTTCATATCCTGGCCGCCGATATCCAGGATGAAGGTTGCGCCAGGCACATATTTCCGGGCAGCTGCCGCATGGGCTACAGTTTCCACACTGTGATAATCCGCCCGCAATGCCTTGTAAAAAAGCAATTCCCCATAGCCGGTGGTTCCGGCAGCAATGATCTCCAGGGTAATGCCAAGGTCCTGGTATTTTTTGTCAAGCTTGATAAGGGCATCCCGTATAAGGTGCAGCGGATCGCCTGAATTGTTGGAATAGAACGTGTCGATCACATTTTCGTTTTCATCAAGGAGCACGAATTTGGTGGTAGTTGAGCCTGAATCAATGCCAAGATACACCCGCAGTGCCTGTCCCCGCTGCAAGCCTGCCGCCGTAGGGACAGGAACTTCAAAGGGCTTATGCCTCTCATAGAAAGCTTTTTTTTCTTCTTCCGAATCAAACCACGCTTTTTGGGGCCTTTGGGTTTCGACCGACAGATGATCCCTATACGAGGCAAGAGCCGTCAAGCCCGCTTTTGCGTCGAATTCCTCCTGGCGATCCGCGAACAAATCCCCCAGCGAAAGCGCCGCCCCGCAGGCAACCAGGGTCTCAGGCGACTTGGGCCATATAATGTCATCTTCATTTAAATTGAGCCGTTCCGAGAAAACCCGGATAAGGCTTGGGTTAAAGGTGAGGGGGCCTCCCTCGAAAGTGATGGGCGGCTTGAGTTCAAGGCCCTGGGCAAGGCCGCCTATGGTCTGCTTGGCAATCGCATGGAAGGTTGAAAGGCAGATGTCCTCTTTCCGGGCACCCTGGTTCAGCAAGGGCTGGATATCGGTCTTGGCAAATACACCGCAGCGGCCCGAAATATCGTATACAAAAGTGCCTTTTGCGGCATAAGCTTCAAACTGCTCTACAGGAATTTTAAGCAGCGACGCCACTTCGTCGATGAACGCGCCGGTGCCTCCGGCGCAGCTCCCGTTCATCCGCATGTCAGAAGCGTTAAGCTTGTTTGTCGCCTTGTCGTAATAGAAAAAGACGATTTTTGCGTCCTGGCCGCCTAGTTCAATGGCAATCCGCGTTTTTGGATACAGCCTTTTTATGGCAATGGAATTGGCAACAACTTCCTGGACATAGGGGACTTGCAGAAGGCCGGCAATGCTTTTGCCTCCTGAACCGCATACTGCAGCGCGGAAACGGGTATCAGGAAATTGTATCGATATTTCGGACAGCAGATCATGGACTGTTTCTATCTGCCGGGCATTATGCCGGGTATAGCGTGAAAAGATGGATGTATTTGTTTGTGGGTCCACGATGACGGCTTTTGCTGTGGTGGAGCCCACATCAATGCCTATCCACAGGCAAGAAGAAACTTGACTCATTTACTAATAAATTATACAGGATTCATCTATTTTTTTCAAGCATCTGTACCTCTTTCGGGGAATTCGGTATACTCAAAGGGTTATGAAAGCTGACAAGCGGGTCGTTTTTGCAATCGTGCTTTGGGGCCTCACAGCCGGGGCCGCGAGCCTGTTTTCGCTCCCTTTTACCCTGATTTCCGCCGGAAACCCCCTGCTGGACGATATACGCTTCCTTGTCAGGGAGTCGGGCAATAGTTTTCGTTCCCTGACGCCTCCCTTGTCCCGGGACGAGGTTCTGCAAATTTTGGATGAAGTTGACGGGCCCTCCCTGTCGGGCAGTGCGCGGGAAGCCTATGACCGGGTATCCGCTGCCTTGAACCCTTCCCTGCTGTTTTCGGAGGGCCTCTTTGGCCTGTCTTTCCATGCCTCATTTGCCCCAGAAATCCATGCAAGGACCAATACGGCTATTCCCTATACCCGAAAGGATACAGAAAGCCCCATGGCCATTTCGTTCCCGGTAACCCTGTTCTTTGCCGACACCCTTCAGCTTAATTTTACCCCCATGCTTTCCGCCGACCCCAGCTATTACGCGGAAGACGGCGCCCATTGGGGGACAAACATTCCCTATGAGCCGGCGCGGTTTGACCTGAATATGCCGCTGCGGGCTTTTGTCGCGGCAGGGGGGGCATGGTGGAATGTGCAGCTTGGCCGGGACAAGGTGTCCTACGGGGCGGCCCATACAGGGAATCTCGCCCTTTCCGCGTCCCCCGATTACTATGACTTTGCCCGGTTTTCCTTCTTCGCGCCCAATTTTAAGTATTCTGCATTTATCAGCCAGCTTCCCCTGAATATTAAGGATCTCCTCGCCGATGGTGTGGCGCCTCCTCCCGACAGCCTTGGAAGCACCACCAAACGGTATATGTACCTCCACCGCGTCGATGCCCGGTTCTTCCACCGCATTTCCCTTGGGGCCAGCGAAGGCATTATGGTGGGGAATTCTGCGCCGGAAATTCGCTTCCTCAACCCCTTTGCCATTTTTCATTCGTTTTTTGCCTGGCTGGATTATGACAAATGGGGCGACGGCGACATGGTAGGCTCCCTTTTTTCCTTGGACCTTGATGTGGCGATTATCCCGTCCTTGGCTTTTTATGGGCAGTTTGTGATGAATGAGTATTCGACCCCCTATGAACGGAAAAATTGGCCGGATCAGGCGCCGAATGGCCTCGGATATTTGGCAGGCCTCGAATATACCCATGGGTTCAAAAACTGGAACGGCATTTTTTACGGCGAATTTGTGTATACGGATCCTTTCCTTTACACACTTTCAAGCCCCTTTGGGAGCTTTATCTCCATGCGCCGCCTCTCGGATGTGGGGGCAAAGAGCCTGCGTTATTCCTGGATTGGCCACCCCGAAGGCCGGGATACCATGCTTTTTGCGCTGGGCGCGGGTTTTTCAAAAAAAGATTTGGCCCTTTCTGTCGATGTTTCCTTCGTCAATAAGGGAGAGCATACCCTGCAATGGGATTGGGATATGTCCCATGAATCCCGGAATGCGAGCACTCCCAGCGGGATTGCGGAACACCGGTTGACCGCCGGCCTGGCAGCGGAGTGGCAGCCCTTTGCCTTCCTTGCTTTATCAGGGTATATCGGGGGCGCTATGTCCATCAATGCGAACCATGAGTCCGGAACGAATGAATACGGTATGGAGTTCGGTTTTTCCGCCGCTTTTACTTATTAGCGGATTGAATTGAAATTTTTCTTGCCAGCTTGATGATAGTTGCCAGGCAGCCGCCCAGATAAAACAGCAAATTGAAGGCAACAATAAAAATCATGCCTCCGGTAAAATGGCAGACAATCAGGGCCGGCATCAAGAACCCGGTAATGCCCACATTTTCCGCCAGTTTCCGTTCAAACGATACTGAGCCATGGGCTTCCTCGCCTACGATGTTCTTATATATCTGGTAGGCAACACGGGTAAGCAGATTGGCCGAAGCTGTAACGGCGGCAATAACCAGAACCAGCCAACAGCCCCCCCGCAGATAAACGTAAATGCCGGTGGAAATGAAAACGCAGGTGTAAGCCACAAAGCCCATAACCGCGTCTGCCCAGCCGCCCCAGGGGCTTGCGGTATGGGTAACCCGGGCAATATTGCCGTCCACGCAATCCAGGACAGAGAAACAATTAAACAGTATCGCCCCCCAAAGGGGAAGCCAAAATCCGTTCATTGAAAAAAGAACGCCTCCGGCAATGCTGAAAAGGGATGATATATAGGAAACCCCATTGGCCCCAAAATGGAGCCGCAAGGCTGCCCATGCAACCGGGATGGAAAGAGGCCGCAAAACGAATCTGGTCCATAAACCATCAGCCCGGTTTTTTTCCGGCGGCAGGGAAGCGGATATATCATGCAATGTAAAAGCCATTAATTTCCCCTTAATTGACATAGAAACGGTTTCTTTTTTATGATATTATTAATTATGACTATTGTCCATGTTCTTGAACCATTTGCTACGGGAATTACCACAGCAGTATTAAGCATAACCCGGCAGCTGGCGGGATTGCAGCATATTGTGGTTCATGGTTCCAGAACAGGATCGGATACAGAGGAAAACATAAAAAAGAAATTCCCCCAGGCAGTGCGTTTTATACCCTGGCCCTCGGCCGGGAGGGAAATCAATCCGTTAAAGGATATCCGCGCGTTAAAGGAGCTTTTAAAAATAATAAAGCCCTATAAAAATTCCGATGCCGTGATCCATCTCCATTCGTCCAAGGCCGGGTTCCTGGGCAGAATAGCATGCCGGCTCCTGGGCATAAAAAAGGTCATTTATACGCCCCATGGGGCTTCTTTTATACGAACCGATATCAGCGGATTAAAAAAGGCATTGTTCCGTTCCCTTGAACGAATCGGGGGCTGGTTTGGTGGTATCGTGGTAGGATGCGGGAAATCAGAAGCCGGGTTGTACAGCAGCGCGTTGTGGGTATCAAACGGCGTTGAAATTACCCCTGCGGCGAAGGATGTCGATCCGCATTTGGTAAGCTTTGCCGGCATAGCCAGCGTTCAAAAAGATCCCGCCCTTTTTAACCGCATCGCCGAAATGGCAAAGGGGGAAACATCCTTTTGCTGGATAGGGGATGGTCCTTTGCGGGGCAGCCTTAAATCGAAAAATATAACAGTTACCGGATGGACCGATAAAAAGACTGTGGATGGTTATTTGGCAAAGACCCTGGTTTACCTGTCCGCGTCAGCCTGGGAAGGGCTTCCCTTCGGCGTATTGGAAGCAATGAATGCTTCCTGTGCATTGTTGCTGCGGAATGTGTACGGGAACCGGGATCTTGTTTTATCCGGCAAGAACGGCTATTTGTTCAATGACGAGGGCGAAGCGGCATTGCTGCTTGCCAAAATGCTTAAAAACAAAACAGAAACCATTACTATGGGCCTGGAAAGCCGGGCCATGGCACAATCCCTGTATTCGGAAGAAAAAATGGGCCTGGAGTACGGTAAAATATATGCCGCTATCTGATCTGCTTTATACTTTTTTTATCTGGCCCATACGGATAATAATCGAATTCCTTTTTGTCCTTTTTAACCGGACTTTTTATGATGCCGGGCTGGCAGTTGTTTTTTTAAGCCTTGCTGTAAACACCATACTGCTTCCGATTTATGCTGTTGCCGACAAGTGGCAGCAGGAAGAACGGAATCTGCAAAAAGGGATGAAAAAAAAGCTGACCGACATAAAGGCTGTCTTTAAGGGCGATGAACGGCAAATGATCATCAATGCCTACTACCGGCAGATGGGATATTCCCCATTGTCCGCATTGAAATCCAGCATAGGATTGCTTCTGCAAATACCGTTTTTTATCGCGGCCTATCAATTGCTATCCCATACCCCGTCCCTGGCAGGGGAATCTTTTTGGGTTTTGAAAAACCTTGGCAATCCCGACGGCTTTATCCATGCGGGGAATAGGGCGATCAATATCATGCCTTTCATTATGACTGCGGTGAATATCGCTTCCGCTTTTATATACACCAAAGATTTGGGCAGACGCGAAAAAATACAGCTCTTCGGAATTTCCCTTGTTTTTTTGGTATTATTATATAATTCCCCATCAGGATTGGTGCTTTACTGGACCTGCAACAATATATTTTCCCTGGGCAAAAATATAGCCGCCTCAAAATTAAAGCACCCCGGTAGAATGCTCCAGATAGTAACTTCCGCCTTTGCGATTATCCTAATAATCGGCGCGCTTTCCGGTATTTTTGACATTGACCGCTACAGGTTTTTATTTGCCGGAATTGGTTTTGCCCTGTTCCTTGCGCCTTTTGCCTGGAAGCTGTTGACGCGGTACGCGGTCACCCTGAAATCCCCGTTTACGGAATGGCGGCTTTTATACTTTTCTTCCATAGCTTTGCTTTGTTTGATTCTTGGCGCCCTTATCCCCGGGCAGGTCATTGCGGGATCGGTTTCCGATTTCTCCGCGCCCTGGCAATTCTTGCTGCGAACCTTTATTCAATCCATTGCATTTACTGTTTTGATCCCTTTACTTGTATGGGCTTTCGCCAATAGGGATGTCAGGAAAATCCTTGCCATTGGTTTTGGGATAATTGCCTTTTTGGCCCTTGTATGCCTGTTCGCCTTAAGCTCTTCCTATGGCGTCATGACCAATAGCTTCAAAATAGAAGATACCCAATTGATCGTCAAGGCGTTTCCATTCTGGGTTAACCTTGCTGCGGCCGCTGTATCGATTATAATTCCCGCTGTTTTCGTGTTGATTAAAAAACAGAAAATCCTTGCTTCCCTGTATAATGCAACCGCTCTGGCAATTCTCGTTATGGCAATTATTAATATGGCAGGCATCAATAGGGAAATCAGGGAGCTTGAAAAAATCAGGAATTCCGCCCCGGTAGCAAACGAATCTGTCTCTGTGTTTCCTTTTACAAGCAAAGGGACAAATACTTTTGTAATGTTTCTTGACAGGGCTCTTGGCATAGCCATGCATACCGCCCTGGAGCAGATGCCCGAATTAAATGCAAAATTGGACGGCTTTACCTGGTATCCAAACACCCTTTCTTTTGGGCATTGCACTATTACCGGCCTTCCGGCATTGATGGGGGGATACGATTATACCCCGGAAAAAATCGATCTGCGAAAAGATGAATTGCTAAAAGATAAGATAAACGAGTCTCTCACTGTATTGCCAAAATTATTCGGGGAAGCAGGGTACAGGGTTTCGGTTTCCGACCCTACCATGACTAATATGCAGCTTATTTCTGATATTTCAGTTTTTAAAGGCATGAAAAATGTCACAGCCCAAAACCTTGACGGGCGTTTTAGCAAGCGCTTCATGGAAGAATTCCCCCATGAGGCTGAGCAGCTTATCGATAGTTTTGATTTTGATATATTATTCCGCTATGGGCTTTTCAGGGTTGCATTGCCGGCACTTCGTTACGGCATCCATTATAAAGGAATCTGGTGGCGCGACGGTGCGTCCAATGCGTATGGCCGGGGGGTAACTGAATACGCAAGCCTTTATTATTTATCCGATTTTTGTGCCGTCGATGAAGGGCCTGATACGCTGAATATTTTTACCAATGAGACAACCCATGAACCAGGGGCGTATGATTCAAGCCTTTTGCCTGTGCCCGGCTTAATCCATTATGACGAAGTAGAAATCGCTGCATTTGGTTCCGAGGACAATGCAAGCTATATGTATACATTTATGTCGGCTATGAAAGCCGTAACCCGCTGGATTGATAGCCTTAAAGAAATGGCGGTATACGATAATTCACGGATTATCATTGTTTCCGATCACGGCAACGGCTTTGACACTGACCTCTTTGAAGGAAGCGGTATGGAAGCCTATAATCCGCTGCTATTGGTAAAGCAGCCTGGCGCAAGGGGAAGCCTGTCCATATCGCACGAATTTATGACAAACGCCGATGTCCCATCCCTGGCGACAGCGGATTTTAAAGGTGCAATCAACCCTTACCTGGGTACACCCATAAATATGGCTTCAAAAAGCGGAACTTTGACTGTGGCGCAGGCAGTATCTTCCCAGCCCCGCCGTCATGGCCCGTACCAGTTCAGCCTTGCAAGAACACGGAAGCTTCTGGAAAAGGATATTTTCAGCGCCCTGTCATGGGCCGATTGGCAGGGGAACAAATAATGAAATTGATTTATATTGCGTTTTTTCTGATATTCTTTGCATCCCCTGTTTTTGCCTATATCGATCCTGGTACCGGAAGCATGCTTTTTTCATTATTAACCGGTGTGGCAGTCACGGCCTTTTTCTTTTTCAAGAATGTGCTTATCAAAATAAAAGACGGCACATTATTTGAAAGGTTCCTGGGCAAAGGAAAGACCATCGGCTCCGATAAACACCATTCCCTGGTTATCTATTCGGAGGGGAAGCAATATTGGAATGTATTTAGGCCGATACTCGAAGAATTGGTAAAACGCAAAATCCCCTGCGCTTATTGCACCAGCGGCGAAGACGATCCGGGCCTTTTGTTTTCCGGGCCGGCGGATATGCCGGGCCTGATTAAAAAGGAATTTATCGGTAAGGGGAATACCGCATACCGCTTTCTGAATTTTCTGGAAGCGGATATCTGCCTTATGACAACACCGGGCCTTGATGTATTGCAGATTAAGAGATCGCCTGGGGTAAAGAAGTATATTCACGTCCTCCATATGGTAACAGATCCGACAACCTATCGCCTTTTTGGCCTGGATTATTACGATCAGATTTTGTTGACCGGCGAGTATCAAAAGAAGGATATACGGGAACTGGAAGAAAAAAGAGGAACAAAACAAAAAGAATTGACAGTTGTAGGCTGCACTTACCTTGATGTCATGTCGGAACGCCTTGCTGATTTGCCCCCAAAAGACGCTGCAAAAACAGTGCTGGTAGCGCCATCCTGGGGCGAAAACGGAATTTTGAAACGCTATGGCTTAAAGCTCCTTGAGCCTCTGGCGCTTTCTTCATATAAAATAATCATTCGCCCCCATCCGCAGAGCGTTATTTCAGAAAAGGAAACCCTTGAAAAAATCCAAAAGGATCTTGCCCGCTTTGAAAACATTGAATGGAATTTTGATGCCGAAAACATTAAGGCCCTGTCCAGGGCGGATATCCTTATTTCTGATTTTTCCGGTGTTATTTTTGACTATGCTTTTTTGTTCAACCGGCCTGTAGTGTACCCCAGGTTTGAATTTGACAAAAGGCCGTACGATTTGTCGGACATTGACGACGAAGCCTGGACTTTTCGGGCCATACGGGAAATCGGCTTGCCGGTGGATGAGACGCAATTTAAGGACATTGAGGGGATTTTGGATAGGGTTATGGGGGAGAAAAAGAGGGGGGAATCAACCAAAAGGTTAAAAGATGAGGCCTGGATGTATCCAGGGGAAGCAGGAATGCGCATCGTGGATGCGCTGGGTATCCACGATGTTTAAGAGACTTATAAGATTAGATTACCACCGCCAGGCGCCGCCCATGCTCCAGTAGTGGCTGATACCGTTATTGTTCTTTACCGGTCCATATTCGCCGCCGCGGTTCCATCCGTATTCAAAAACATAATCAATATTAAAAGACAATACCCCGACTTTAATGGCAACAGATGGCAATGTCCATTTAATGCCCAAGCCGCCTGCAAGGCGGGTATCGATAGTGTCCTGGGTTAAGAAATGGACTTTGCTGTAGTTGTTGCCTTCTATTGTGTCGCCATCATCAAAGATATCGCCGTTATGGTATTCATCTCTATCATCCGGGCTAATGCTATTAGGGTCTCCATCATAATAAGATCCGGGGGGCAGCGGTTCTGACGCATTTCCGTGCCTGGTAAAATATGCGGACATGTTGATATCAAAATCAGGATGGGTCCGCCATACTGCCTTTAGTGCGAGTCTGTCTGAATTCGGCAGCAAATCAGTCCCAAGGTTCCTTCCCATGTGGGAATAATTGAGGTAATTTGGTTTGTCTGAATAACGATATTCATCCGGATGGTTCCAATGGGTGTACATATAAGGAAAGACCATGGTGTAGTTCCCTGTTAGGGATGCAAGAGGGCCCTCTTCAGGCGCCCAGGTAAGTCCGAATTCCCCTGCAAATTTAAGTTTAGTGTTGAACTTAAAGCGCATTAAATCATTCAGGTGCATATCGTCAATATAGACTTGGGTCAGGAATTGCAAGTTATGGGGGGCGTACCAGCGGACATGGAAACCCATAAAAGAATTATCCTCAAAATCGCCGGTCAAGGACTGTGCGCCGAACAAATTGGTAAAGGGGACAATATACAGGAATTCAAAGCGGCCGCCCCATACCACAGATTCAAGATACCCGAATTCCAAATTCGGCAAGGGGTTGAAATTAAAAGAATGGAAGATCAGGAATTTTTGGGGGAACAATTTTTCATTTAAATCATCAGAAGCGGTAATTGCCAGCATGAGCATTTCGAAGGAAAATTTGGGATGCCGGTAATTAAGGCTAAAGTGCCCGGCCCGTGCTGCCTGAGGGCCTACCACAGTCCCGTTGTCATAAAAAGGCCCTACGCTGGTGCGGTTAAGCCCTGCCTGAAAAAAGAAATTATGCGTTCCAATGCCGAGGGTTGACGTCCAATCCTGAAACAGATTAAAAGGTCCGATATTCGCAGTATCGGAAACAAGGTCAGGAAAGGGCGAATAAGTACCCGGGACAGTATATTCAGTGCCTGGCTTTTTTGTAGCGCCATAAATAAACATGGAATAGCTTGCCCCTATCCAATCCCGCAAGCGTATACTGCCATCAGCAAAGAAAGCGCCTTCTGCTGTGAGGTCATCATTCAAGCTTACAATATTGCCTTTGACTCCGGCGTGGATCATGCGGTTGCCTGGGGCTATATTGTTTTTGTAGATAGCAGCTTTATCGCGGGCCTCCTGGTTGCCGTTTTCAATCACCTGGCTAAGAAGATCGTCCAGAACCTGGGCAGGGTAGGGCCGTATAAGGGGCAATGCAGATATTATATACCGGCGAACCGCCCATCGATCTATATCTTTATAAATTGGATCGTTTGGATCATGGATAAACTGGGCGCCAAGAGCGCTTAAAAAAAGAAAAGCCAGCAGTGCTGCAATAATAAGTCTCTTCATATAAAACTCCTGCTATAATATATCGTGAAAAATGGAAATGAATCTATCGTCCAGGCCCGCAAGCTGTGAACGATACTGTTCCCAGGCATTTTCGGCAATACGCTTCCTTTCCTGATCATTTGACAAATAGGCTTCTGCCTTTTCTATTAAATCGGTTCCATCCCAATTCGTTGGGATATAGGTTTCGTAGGGGATATAGACATCGGGCCAGGTTTTCAAATGGGACATATCCGGCTTTAACAGCAAGCTGCCTGAGATAATGGCTTCAAAATCACGGAAGCAGACTTCACCCCAGCCAAAAGGGGACAAGGTCATTTTGGATTTTTTTAATTCCTGATAATACTGGTTTTGCGGCACAATCCCGGTTAAAAAAAGCTTGTTCGTTGCGCTTTTTTCAATATACAACCGCCGTTGATAGGCAATGGATTCGCATGATACAGGATCAATTCTGGCATGGACCGCAATAGGCCTGGCCGGATCAGAGAAATCCGAAGGCCGTTTTTTCAATTTAGTTTTAAAAAACTGCCTTAAGCCAGGGAAGCCCGACCGCGCCAGAACCACGCCCGCGCGCTGGGGCCAGTTTTTGCGGGGATAATTTCCCACGCCGATATTCCAGGAGAGTTCTATGCGTTTTATGTCCCCTATGCTTACGACAGGTTTGTACCGGTATTCAGTATCTTTGTCGCTTATATTGAATTTCTTGTGATAATAGTCCGCAAAAAGGTTTTTCGCATAAAGATCCTTTGTGTAATTGCCAGGATCAGAAAAAACCGATTTATAAAAGAGCCTGTCTACATAAGGCAATAAATCCAAACGGTTTGTGCCGGCCTCGGGCTGGCCATTTAAAAACACAATGGTCTTATATTTGTCGCGCAATTTTTTAATGAGGCTTAATTCGTCGGAAGCCAAATCCCTGGGTTCTCTATGCTGAAAGCAGCGTTCCATAAAGAGGACAGAATTTTTGTCTTTAGTCAGGCAATACTCCGGTGATTGGGTAAAATGGAATAGCTTTCGGAATTTTTTGCTAAAGAAAGGCTCCATTGTATGGAAAAGGGAAATTCGTTCGTAAGAAACCAGGACGGTGATCATTTTTTTAGGAGTTTCCTTGCTATAGTAAGGATATTTGTCAAAAGTCCGGAAAGGGGAGGGTTAAAGTAGAAATTTAACCTGATTTTTTCAAAAAAATATATAAAATTTCCGAATTTTCCGCAAAAATGCACAATTAAGGGGAATACCTGACACTCATTTTTAATAAAGAATGCAAATCCTTTTATTACATTTATATGTATTTTTTTTGCTCCGATTAGGCTTCTTGAAAAACGACCATGATCATCAATTGGCTTTATATCCTGTTTTGCCAGTGCAATAGCCAAGAAAGGCTCATCGGGGAGCATTTGTTTTCTAAAAAAATCAATGTTTAAATTTTTTTCTTTTTGATTTATCAAATATTCATATGCTACATCAAAAATTGTTTCCACTTCTTCACTTTTTTTAAAGAGAAACATACCACTGTTGAATTTAGGAATCCATGAAAGTGACATTTGCATCATTGCTTTTTCTATATCGAAATACCATACCCCATTCTTTATAAGTTCCCCAGTATATGCATAACAAGAATTTTCCAGGGCTTCCCAGTAGGTATCAATTTCGTTTATTACTAAAGAATCAGCATCAAGATATAACGTTTTGTCAAAGGGGGTATAAATATGTAATCGGGTTTTTACAATAAACGGATTACTATATTCCTGGTTATACGGAATTATAAAATCAAAATAGCCGGAAAGAAGATCAGGGGTGTCAGTAATTACCGCTCGGATAGTGTGAGGTGTATGCAGCATACATGAATAGGCTAGATATTTTGCTTGATTTATGAATTTTTTTCCAATAGCAATTGTAATTATACCTTTAGTTTTAGACATGGCCTTACCTATTTTGATGATAATTTCGTTATCGGTTTTCCACTTGATACGTTTTTGATATTGAAAGGTGAACCGGGATTTACCGGGGTACCGTCCTTTGCAGCGGTTAGATAGTCCTTGATGTCTCTCATTCCAACCAATGCAATAGATACTGTGAATTTGCCAATATCCCGCTCGGCAAAACCGCTTCGTAATCTCCCGTGCCCAACTTTGAAGGAAGGTAGTTTTTCCTGTTTATCGGAGAGCATAAAGCACCCAATAAAGCCTGTCCTTGATATGCCTGGCCTTATTGTTTTGAAGCTTTATTTCCCTTCTGTTTAAGATATTCTTTCATGGTATTTTCAAATTTTCCAGCCCAGTCAAAATGATAAACAGACTTACGTTCAGCACAAAGTTTTCTAATATGCAAATAGAAAGAATTATTTGTGATACATCTCTCTATAATGGTTGTTATTTCCGGTATATTGCCAGATTCAAAAAGTAATTCAGGGTATTGAAGCATATCGGAAAGACCCCCAACAGATGATGCAATCACCGGGCAATCAGTATGAAGAGCCTCAAGTACCGTGTCAGGAAAAGCATCATAAAGGGTAGGGTAGACCATTAGATCGCATTCCGCGAGATAGGGGAAGGGATCTTTAAAGCCTTCTATGCAAACCATATCTTCGACATTAAGTTGTTTTATAAGTTGCAGAGTTTGAGCAACGTTTTCTTTTCTTCCTAGTGCAAAACAGCGCAAAAAGCCAAACCCTTTTTTCTTTAAATCTGCAAGAGTTTTTAGCAAATCCCAAAAGCCCTTACCGGCAGAAATAGAACCAATATAAACTATTTTTTCCATTTTTGAAGAAATGTTTTTATGTTCCCATTCAGGAGTACATCTGGGCAGTCCTATATTCCCTGGAATAATAATTGTTCTAGATTTATCGCATTTAGTTCTTGCAAGAAAGCAATCACGATCTTTACTGTTTTGAAAAGTGACTAAATCAGCGTAATGTCCGATCTGCCCTTCACGAAATTTGTTAATTGGTATATTTAATAACGAAAAAATATATTCCTTCGGAGTTAACTTTCCGTATAAGCGTAATATTTTAGCTCTATCAATGTCATTACAGCGCGAAGCATAGAATAAAGGGCATTTTAATTTTTTTTTTAGTAATAATGACGATTTTATATTTATGTCGCCATGTATGTGAATAATATCCATTGAGGAAAATCCTTTGTTTATTATTTCTGTTTTAATTTTATTTAAATTATTGTTAATATGTTTTTTAAAAAGCCAAGAGGCGGGAGGTAAATGATGGCGAACATATTTAACAGATATCTCAATTTTATTAAAAAAATGCGGCGTATAATCTAGAAAGGCATTCATTATAACAAAAACATTGTTTTTCCGCTCAGCCAGTAATTCCATGAGTTCAAGGTAACGCCGATCCCCGCCAGTACGGATTTGATTAAGAAGAAATATGCCAAGTATAGTCATTTTTTTAAATTCCCTCGAAATGTTCTTGTTTTTATATCTCGTAACATATATTTATCTGTATAATTTATGGTATGGGTACAAACCGCATGAAGATTTCGCTCAGGAAGATATGTATTAATTAGTTTTTCTTTATAAGAAAATGGTGTCAATTCCATAATTTCATTAATATTTGTTTCTTTTCCATAATCTTTAAGGCAATTTTGAGCAGGCCGATAGGGGGACCTATTTTGTGTATTATAAAAAACCGTCCCGGCCATACGGCTATTTTCAAGATTGGAAACTAAGGGATTTTGTAAATGAGGAGTCCAAGTATCAGAAGGGAAGGAATTGGAATAAAAAGCAGATAAATTTTTGTTTATAGGATCAGGTTTTGTTTCAATATTTGTAAAAAGCCACCATTTTTGATTATAATAAAAAACTGTTGAATCAACCGCAATAACATTATGCATTAAGGTCATTGTGTAATCCCATTTATAAGGGAAATCGGAGGCTTGATACAGATCGATGGTATTATTTTCATGAGTTTCCGGAATCATATACCAAATATCGTTATTGCCTTCTCTTATACAAAAAACATTGGGAAACGAAAGATGATAATTTTTTTCTAAAATAGGCGTAAGAACCGAAATAGTTAAATCAGGGTAGAGTTCAATTACCCCTAAAGTTCCATTTGCACTTCCCAACTGCTGCTCTATAAAGATATAAGTTTTGCCATTATATTCAACTGGAAAGGGATCAGCCCATTGGCAATTTATAGGAGGGATTATGGTTTTAAGTATATTGCCATCAGGATCGCAAACCAAAAGCGACCATTGTTCATAAAAAAAAGTACGAAGTAATTTCTTTTTAATCCTAAATAAAGTTATAGGTTTCATTTATTGTTTTTAAAGTCCCCATATTTTAATTCTTGCCAGTTTTTTGGTTCAAAAATATTGTCCCTAACATGATAAAACTTTGAATCATCTTCTAAACAGGTTGTGCCATTATAATAAGACGTATTGGTAAAACCCTCAGTAAATATATAAATACCCTCTTTCTTATCCGCAGTAAGTTTATTCTTGGTAAAAGGATTTGTAGGATTTACAATATTGCCTTCAAGAGCAAGAAGGGGAATATCTGCATTGGTCATAAATTCATTATTTATTTTTAATTTGCTATTGTCAGAAAAATTCTTGACCAAAAGAATTGGATTATATGAAAGAATATGATTGTTTTGAAATGAAGTGAAATCAGGGTTGGTTATACCACTTTCACCATGATCAGACACGATAATAATAAGGGTATTATCCCAGACACCTTCAGAACGGAGATAATCAAACCACTTACTCAATAAGATATAGGATGATGAATTTACATGATAATATTTATAAGAATTATTGCCAAAAAAATTATCTCCATGTTCTATAATTTCAGCAGGTATAGTAAAATCAGGGTATTGTAAATAAGAAGGTTCATGAGTCAAATCATTAATCATAATAGTAAAAGTATTATTTTGTTCCTTGTTATTATCGTTAATTTTTGTAAGTTCAGGGAGATAATAAAGGGTGGAATAGCTATTTAATGCCGAGGTAGATACGTGGCTGCTTAAAGTATAGTCTACTGAGGACCAATACTTACCATTCTGATAAATAATATCCCTAAATGAACAAAGAGTTGTTTCGAGAATACTGAAAAGCAGAAAATTCCTTTTTAGTAAAAGATCAATTCGGGAAGTATCTTTGTATTTTTCAAGCTCTAATACTTCATGGATATATTTAGTATTATATAATCCTTGAATATTTTGCCCCTTTATATCATATTTCCCGTAAAAATCTGAAATCTTGCTTTCCCCATAGTCTATATAGGGCATATCAGTAATTGTAATATCATAATTTTCTTTTTTAAATAGCAGAGGCAAAAGAAGTATTGCTTCATTTTGTTTGTCTTTCATTAGTATATTGGAACGCTTATTCATATTGTATGTTGAATATTCATAGCCGCCAAAAAGTGGGGGAGCGCCAAATAAAGTCCGTCGGTAAAAAGAAAGAATATTGGGATAATAAGTAAAACCATTATATGCTTTTGCAACATCCGGCCTTTTTTCAGTTAATATCTTAAAATAAGAATTTACTGCCGTATCTAACATGATAATAAAAATATTTTTACCTGTTTTACTTAAAGTGAAAATTGGTTTTATAGTCATATTATCAGAATTCGTTTCAGTTTTTGCTATTTGTTCTCGTATTTCAAAATCATGTTCAACGATTTTTTTAATGGAAAAGAGTTTACTACCTGAAAGAAAAGTGATACTTAAAACGCAAAGTATTAAAAAAATAGTAATTGCGCCTGATTTTTTTAAATAAATTACTAAAAGAAAAATAGCAAATATTCCGATACAGGCAAGAATATTCAAAATTTGAACGTTAGGGGTACCTGCAAGATACTGTCCCGATCGGAGCTGAAAATTCAGAGTCTGTGAAATAATACCGTAATTGCTACTAAATATAAATAAGTTTATAAATGCCGTAATGGCGGTGACTGAAGCAATCATGGCAAAAATACTTTTAAGTTTTTTGGGAGAAAGGAAAAAGATATAGAGGGGCCAAAATAGAAAAAAGCCCACCGCCTGCACTGCTGGATAAATAAGGATCGTAAAAAGGTTTTTGATGTTTTCAATAGTGGCAAACTGGATAGGGTCTGAGGAAACAATATTAAAAGGAATATAACATCCTACAAGAATTAAAAGGCAAAAACAAGAGAAAGTCATAATAACAAGACTGTTTTGTAAATTATTGAAAAGAAAGAAAAATTTGGGTTTTATAAACCGATTTAATAGAAAGATAAAAAATGGAATACAGGCAAAAAAGATAAAAATCGCAACGGCAAATAATTTATTTCTGGCCGCCCTCATGGGTTCGTTATAGCGAATAAAAACTACATAAATCATGAAGAAGGCGAATAATAAACATCCTAAAAAATAAATAATTTTAAAAGGATTTTTTATCTTAAATAAAATATTTTTTACTAAAGAGAAAATATTGTTAAATGTCCAGTAAAGTACCAAAACTGATGGGGAATTGTAAAGAAGGACGAGAAAGACCAAAGACATAAGGTAGAGCTGGACCTTGTCTTTTAAGGGGAATCCTCGGCTGTAAATAAGCCCTGCCCCAATGTTGATAATGGTCATTAATACAGGGAGTGCATTGATTTTGAAACTGCTTATAGTGAACAAAGCATCAGGAGCACTCAAATCTCTTAAAATAAAAAGAGACCTTCCATTTAATATGTCGAGGTGAGAAAGGAAGGTATAGGCCGCAATAAAAAAAGGTATCTGTATTAAAAGACTTAAAGAACTCCTTAAGGCCATTATGGGATGATAATGATTTTCCCGATAATGCATGGACAGGATCATATACCGTTCATCGCCTTTAAAGTATTTTTTAATATCGGCGGCACGAGGTGCCAACCTTTTCTGAATATCCCGTTCAGCCTCTTGGAGTTTTTCCGCCTTGGTATAAAGAGGAAGGCAAAGCAAATTGACGGTTATACTCAGGCCCGCAAGGGAAACCCCAATATTGTCTTTGAAAACAGAAACCGATAGTATCATGTAAACACATTCAAGGAGAAGTTTAATGGGATAAATGATTATATTAAAAAGAATATCAAGCATCTTTTAAGATCCGTTCTCTTGTTGAAACCAAGAAATCCACTGTCCGTACCGCACTTTCGCCTATATACTGCCATGCCGTTTCTTTTGCCATTTTACGGGCGGCCTGCAATTCTTCGATGGCAGAAGCTTTTTTTATAATTTCTTCTATATTACATAATTCAGCCTCTTTTAATTCAATACCAAAAGTTTTCAAGGCTTCAAATTTCCATGGAGGGGTGTCTAGATCACTGTCATCATACATTTTGATATTATAATGAGCGGTAGTATAAATTACTGGTTTATTAAAAAGAAAAATATAATTGAGAACAATAGAAGAAAAATCTGAAATCATTATATCTGAATGGGAAAGAGAAATTAATTCGTTAAGAGAATTATCCCATTCAATATTTTTATTATCCTTGTACCGTGTTTCAAGGCGGGAAAGCATCTCGGTTTCCTGTTTTTTACTCTGGGGATGAGGGCGGATAATAATGCGCCAGCTGGTTTTTACCAGAGGGTCAAGAAGATTTTCGCCAAAGGCTTTTAATAAAGTTCCTTCTCCCCAGGAGGGAGAAATCAGGACGGTAAAGATATGATTCTCTTCAGCAGGAATGGACTTGATTTTATCGTTATATACATCAAGGTAGGTACATCCGACTACCGGAAGTTCCTTTTTTGGCGTACCTCTTTTGGCTTCAAGAAGCCTGAGTTCTGCCACTTGATATTCCCCGGTAAGGAGTACTGAATCAAACCAATCTGTACCAAAAAGACGATAGCTTGTAGGATCATCGGGACTATGGAGTATATGGGCATAATGAGACACGCCTTTAGATCTTTTAAGCTGATAAACTTCAAGGCCGGGTGTGGTCATAAGACATATATCAGCTTCGAGCAGATTTAAATGCGCAAAGGCCTTGTTGCCTTCACCGATATATATACCTTTAATATACTGATAGCTTTCGTTGAAGAAATGATCTTTTTCTGCTGAAGTTAAATAGGTAACATTTATATTCTTTTTTTCAAATTCATCAAGAATGGGTTTGAATATATTCCAATATTGAGACCCTTCACAATAAATAACAAATGATTCATGATTTGCTGCTTCTTTGTTATTTGATCCTGAAAAAAAGAATTTTATTTTGATGATCAATGCTCGTGAAAAAAAATAAAGAGCCGCCGCTAATCCCATAATTATGGAGAAAAGCATACTTCCAGTTCCGGGGTCAATGTAGAGTAAAAACATAAATTGAAGTTCCTGTTATTTTTTGAATGATTTAGTATTAAAAGAAACAGTTAAATCAACCACAGTAACATTATGCATTAAGGTCATTGTGTAATCCCATTTATAAGGGAAATCGGAAGCCCTATATAGATCTATAATTCTATTTTTATGAGTTTCTGGAATTATATACCAAATATCGTTATTGCCTTCTATTATATAAAAAATATTGAGGAACGAAAGTCAATAATTTTTTTAAAATAGGCGTAAGAGCAGAATAGGTTAAATTAGGAAATAATTCAATAACACCAAGAATACTGTTTCCGGTTCCGATCTGTTGTTCAATAAATATGTATGCTTTCCCATTAAATTTTATGGGAAATGGAACAGCCCATATATAATTGGTTAGTGGCACAATATGGGTCAAAATAGAACCCTTGCGGTCACACACCAGAAGAGACCATTGTTCACAAAAAAATGTTCTGATGAATTTGCGCTTAATACGATACAAAATCAATTAGGATTTGCATTTTTATTTATAGCATTTTCAAATACTTGTAAATATTCATGGCATATTTTTTCTTTGTCAAATCGCTCAACCGCTTCTTTAAGCAATACATAGGGAGTTGGACTAATAATTTGTTTCAGAATTGCTTTTTTTAATGAGTCAAGATCGCCAGGTATGACCAAAATACCGTATTTTCCGTCGGCCAATATTTCACGCATAGCTCCTTTTGAATCATAAGCAACAACGGGGGTACCACAGGCCATTGCCTCAGGCAGTACATATCCAAATCCTTCATACAGAGAAGTCTGTACAAAAACATCCGCTTTAGAATAATAATCATAAGGGTTTAAAACTGAACCGGGCATATGGATTGCATTTTCAAGATTTAATGATTTTATTAGGGCTTCAAGATTTGTCCGCTCCTCGCCTTCCCCTATAATCGTTAATTCGGCCTCTGGATATTCGTTATATATCAATGAAAAAACTTGTATGAGGTCGGCAAAGTTTTTCTTTGCAACCAGTCTACCGCAACCTATAATACGAATATTTTTATTTTTTGCACGTTCAATATTCTGAGGCAAAAGCATAGGATTATATATTCTTATTATAGAATTTTTATCTAGCTTAATTTTTTTAATTAAATCATCTTTTGTACATTCAGAATTCGCTATGACAAAAGGAGCTTTTTTATACCATCGTTTCATCTCATTTATTTCTTTTCCTTCATCTTCTACAATTACATCAGCTTCGCGTAAAATTAATGGAAAGTGCTGAGGAAATAGGTTATAAATTTTAGAAGCAATAATATTATCCCTTCGCATAGTGACCATAAATACATCAGGCGAATCATGGCAAAAATATAATAGAAGACTTAAATAAACGCTAATCTTTCTTTTTAAACGATTAATTATGGTTAAAGAATGGCTACCGTTATAAAGAACTATTTTTTTTGCGTTTTTAGATAATTGATCTTTATATAAACCGATATCCCGAATAACAATAAAATCTACTTGATATCCCCAGTTTAGATACGTGTTTGCCAAGGTAACCATTACCCGCTCAGCTCCGCCTTCACTAAAAGAGTCAACCAATAAACTTATGCGTTTTAATTTTTCTGTAGAATTCATATATTAATTAAGAATGGCGTCTAAGGTAGCTTGAACAGCCTGATTTGAATTATATTTAGCAATCCATCCTCTTTGGTGGATCTTTGTTAAATCATATTTAAAAGTAGGGACATCACCTTTCCATCCCCTGTCGCTACCTGTATAAGTATATTTTACTTCTTTTAACCCCATTTTAATACATATCATATCTGCAATATCCTTGACTGAAGTAGAACCTTCTACACCAACATTATAAATATTTATACCTTTTTCACTACTAAAGGCAAGCATCAAAATTACTTCTATGAGATCATCTATATATATATAAGGCTTGCTTTGCGTACCATTGCCTAATATTTCTAATTTCGAACTATTTAATTTTAATTTTTTAATAAAATCAAATATAACACCATGAGTTAAATTTGGGCCTATGACATTGGGGAATCGAAAAATAGTTACATCCAAATCATTCATATATCCGAATGATGAAATGAAAGCTTCAGATGCAAGTTTTGCACCCCCATAATATGAAATAGGCATTAATGATCCTGCATTCTCAGAAAGAAAAACATTAGTCTGTTCTCCATACACTGCGGAAGTGGACGAGAAAAATAATTTTTTTAATTTTTTTTGACGCATAAATTCTAAAATTGAATAAGTCGTTTGAAAAGTATTTTTAAAATCAATTGTTGGATCATTTGCTCCTGCCCGAATATCAGAATTGGCAGCTAAGTGAAAAATATAATCAATATTTTCTTTTGACGTAAAATTCAGTAACGATTTAATATTTGAAATATCTTCCTCAAAGAGTATAAAATTCTGATTCGTCAAAAAAGAAGCAATGTTTTCTTTATTGCCTAAAATCATATTATCAATACAAATTACTTTATTATTATTGTTTAGAAGATTTTTAATTAGGTTGCTTCCAATAAAACCTGCTCCACCTGTTACTAAAAATGTTTTCAAATTTTTATCCTTTGTGTATAAATTAAGATCCAATATAAATTATAGTTGATCCTTGTCGTTCAAAGTCGAATTTTTGTTCTGGGATATTTATTGCACTTCGTACTTTATCTTGTTTTGACTCAGGAACATAGAGCAGCAAAAATCCACCGCTACCTGCTCCGAGAAGCTTCCCACCTATTGCACCATTGTCCAAGGCTATTTGATAATACTTGTCAATTTCCATATTAGTAATGCCCTCTGCAAGAGAACGCTTAAGCATCCAGCTTTCATGAAGTATTTTTCCTAATGTATCAATTTCATTATTTTGAAGTGAAATTCTTAGATCTTGAGCTAATTGACATATTTTTATTAACTTTTTTTCATATTCTCCTTTTTTAATATTTTCTCTTTGTTCTTCTAGAATTGCAGATGCGCTCCTTGTACCAGAAATATAAAACATCATTAATCGACGTTGCATATTTATCAGGGATGATTGTTCCATTAATATAGGCTCAACGAAAACGCTGCCATCCGGACGAAAAGTGTAAAAGTTCAAACCACCATATGCTGCGGCGTATTGGTCTTGTTTCCCAATGGGTTGTTTAAGAACTTCAATTTCTATTTTACATGCTTCTTCAGCAAGACATTCCTTTGATACAAATTTATTTTTATAACTATATAAATTATGCAGCAAACCGACTGTAAAGGAACTAGAAGAACCTAAACCGGTTCCAGCAGGTATATCTGCAGTGCTGGTAATTTCAATGCCTGAAACGTCCATCTTTTGAAGTATGGCTTTAAAGTAAATATGTTCGATTTCATTTAGATTATCAACAATTTCAGTTTTTGAATATTTAAGAACTGTTTTATCTTTTTGAAAAGATGGATGAGTTATAATATACATATATTTATTTATACTGGCGCTTAATACAAAACCGCTATTTTTTTTATAAAATGTTGAGATATCACTGCCACCACCGCATAAACTGATACGGAATGGAGTACGTGTAATAATCATGATGTTTCACCTTGCAAAATAGTATTTACAGCATCTAAAATATTTTTGCATACTCTATCCGGGCTAGCAGTAAATTTTCCATCCAAACCGGCTTGACCAGTTTTTACCAGAACTGTCTTTAGCCCAGCATTTTTGCCTGTCTGAATATCAACTGTTGTATCTCCAATTATCCATGATTGAGATAAATCAATATTCCATGCTTGTGCACTGCGTGTTATCATTTCGATACTTGGCTTTCGGCATTGGCAAGGAATTTTATATTCCAAATTTTCACCAGGATAACCCCTATCGGGATGATGAGGACAAAATTGAATATCATCAATAAAAGCACCATCCTGACCAAGAAGGGTACAAAGTTTTCGATGAATTTCTTGAATATCTTCAATATCGCACAAGCCCCGCGCAACGGATGGCTGATTTGTAATGACAATTGCTAGGTAAGATGAATGATTAATCTTTTTTATTGCATCAACAGCAGTATGTTCCAAGATAAGATCATCTGGCTTGTAAATCAGCCCTTTATCCAGATTTATTGTACCATCCCGATCCAAAAAAATACATTTTTGTTTCTTTAATAAATTTTTTGCTGAAACTACACCACTGAAAATATCAAGTTCTATTTGAGAAATTCTTTCGATAGTACCTGCATCTTTAATATATTCAGTCGATAAATATCCATAAATTTCATCATTTTTTTCAATTTTTTTTGAAATAATATCTTTTTCAAGATCAATTTTACCAGATTTTGGAACATCTTCAATAACTTTTGATGAAATCAAATATAGGCCAGCATTAACGATATTATTATACCAATATTTCCGTATATTATTCTTAGAGTCAATTTTTATTACTTTTTTATTGTCATCAAGAATAACAATATCTGAATCAACGGGGTGAGAATTAGGGTGTACGAATAGGGTTATAGAAGAATTTTTCTTTTTGTGATACGAAAGCATACGCTCAATATCGATGTCAAATATAGTATCCCCAAAGACAAGCAAGAAATTTTCATTTTTTATAAAAGACGCAATATGTGCTATAGCTCCTGCGGTTCCTAAAGGAATATTTTCATGAAAATATTGAATGGATACACCAAAGAAATCTCCAGTTCCAAAATATTCTTGAATTGTTTCGCCCAAATGCCCTGTAATTATGCATATTTCTGTAATAGAGTTAGCTTTTAAACACTCTATCTGCCATTGCAGAATCGGTTTACCGCATACAGGGGCCATTGGTTTGGGGATTTGGTTTCTGGTAAAGGTAAGAAGACGCGTCCCCTTGCCCCCTGCCATAATTACTGCACGCATATACGCCTAATGTT
Organism: Leadbettera azotonutricia ZAS-9; assembly: GCF_000214355.1. GTDB lineage: Bacteria > Spirochaetota > Spirochaetia > Treponematales > Breznakiellaceae > Leadbettera > Leadbettera azotonutricia. The sequence continues at coordinate 1,813,319 of NC_015577.1, forward strand.
TAATTTTTTTCCATTTTGATTCAAAAATAGAATTCTTTCCTATAAGAAAACTAATTTTTAAAAATTTATAGATATTATAAATAAAACAAGCAATGCTGGTATTCTTATTGATAATCCATAAAAATATATCGAATCTTTCCCATTTTTTTGTTTGATAGTATCTATTTTTTGATATATCAGGAATGTATTTAAGAAATTCCTCTTTGATTTTTTTTATATAATCCCTTCGTATAACAGGAAAATCAGTAAAACAGGTTGATAGCATCCTGCAATAATAACGAGTGTAAAACCAATAATCACATTCATCTTTATAAAGATCGTATAATCCAAGTCTTTTCATATTATTAAGATACATAATACTTGTAATCATGAGATCAAATCGGTTCTCTGTCGCAGTATTTGAAATTGATTTTTGATTATCGCGATAATGATAAAGGGGTAAATCAACAATTACAACTTTTTGGGCAATGCAGTATAAAGCATGGGCAATAGGAACATCTTCATGCTGAAGCTTTTCGGCAAAAAAAAGTTCATTATCAAAAAATAATTTCTTTTTGATAATATTCATCCATAACGGAGCAGATGCGTTTTTACAAACAAATTTATTGAATTCATTTTTTGATTTTCTTAATGATTCAAGAGGGATATGCCGTTCAATATATTGATTCTCTGCTCTATTTCTATAAATTTTAGTAGTAGTTACTATATCTGCTCCACCGATAGATAAAGAAGTATTCAAAAGTTTTTCATACATATCCAACTCTATCCAATCATCGCTATCAACAAAGCCAATATATTCGCCCTTTGCAATATTTATTCCTGCATTTCTGGCAGCTCCCAGTCGTCTGTTTTCTTGAAGGTTAATAATGATAATTCTTTTATCCTTTTCTGCATATTCATTAAGTATTTCAAGGGAATTATCTTTTGATATATCGTATACACATATAATTTCAATATCTTTTAAAGTCTGACTAATAATAGAATCAAGACATTGCCGAAAATAAAGGGAGCTGTTAAAGACAGGAACGATAATGCTAACTTTGGTATTTTTGCTCATAATTATTTTATGTGATATTTCTTATAATAGTATTTTATTGATGTAGATAGGCCATTTATTCTTATTCTATTAATAATATTTTTAAACTTAAAAACGGAATGATAAATTGTTCTTGAAAAAATATTGTCGCCAAATATTCTTGTAATTTTCCACATGATTTTGATATTGTTTTTATCTGACTTTGATTTCCAATTAGCTGCAAAATGATGTATAGCAAAAGTATTATTAGTTATTTTGATTATTCCTGTTCTTGTATCTTTTGCTGTAAAATAATCATGGGAATAAACATGAATGTTTTCATTAAGAAATGATTCTTGTAATATGGATTTCATTATTTCAGGCATAATTAATATTGGTTCGGAAAATTCTCGTTTGTTATAATAATCTAAACATTTTTTTATGAAAGCATTTCCTTTTTCAGCTCCAAAAAATCCAGCTTCTATATTTTTACTATATTGATTTTCATATGAAAGGATAATATTATTATTTAGCAATATATCAAATGGTTTAACTATTTCTATATCCATGTCAATATATATCCCACCAAAATTAAATACAGCATATAATCTAATAAAATCAGCGGCAAAAGCATATTTTTTTTTGTAGAATGCTTGTTTTACCCAAATAGAATCTTCTATATTAAATCGTTCTAAATTCCATAAAATAAATTCATAATCTGGAAGATTTTGTCTCCAAGATTTCATACAATTTAGGTATTGTTCTGGAATTGGATCATTTGAAAGCCAACAATAATGTATTATTTTAGGAATCATTTAGTCTTATATTCCCGGATTTAAGAGCGAAGTGCAACAAAGGCCTCGTAAGGTGTTCTAAAGCCTAATCGCTTCATAGGCCTGGAATTTATTTCTTTTACTACCTTATCAATTTGTGCCTGCGTGATCAAGATCCAATTCGTCTTTTTGGGAAAATATCTCCTGAGAATCCCAATCCTGTTTTCAATGCTCCCTTTTTCCCAGCTGTGGTAGGGATTGCAGAAATACGATTTTGTATTCAAGCAATTATTGGTTGCCAGGTGAAAAGCGTTTTCAGTCCCATTGTCATAGGTGATTGACATGCGGTTTCGCAATGAATATTCCCCAAGGCATTTGACCAGGGCTTCATGCATGCAGGGGGCCGATTTGCTCTTTATTTTCCTGACCAATAAAAACCGGGTTTTCCGTTCAACGGTAGCCATTATGGCCGCCTTGCTTTGCCTGGATATGGCCGTGTCGGCCTCCCAATGGCCAAATTCCTTGCGGTTGTCGATATACCGGGGCCTTTCGCCAATCATGGTCCTATAAAGCACTTTTGGCAGCCTTTTGCCCTTTGCGGAGCCTCGATCCCTGCGTTTCTTATGGTGCCGGACAAGATAGCAGAATAGATCCGGCCTGTCTTCGTAAATCCATTGATAAATGGTTTCATAATTGGTCTTCAAACTGCGATTGTCCTTGGCTAATCTGCCCGCTATGAGTTCGGGAGACCACCCCTGCCGCAGTTTGTCAACAATGTAAGCCTTTATCTCCTTGTTTGGTATCCTTTCCCTGAAATGGCCGGCCTTTTTCCTTTCATCGCTCCGCATCTGGGCCTTGTGGGCCCGGTATTGGACGTTGTTCTTGCACGGCCTGCCTCTCTTTAATTCCCGGTAAATAGTGCTGGGGGATCTCCCCAGCTTCGCGGCCGTTTCACACACGGGAGTATTGGAATTCCGGCCCAAAGAAATCTCCTCCCTCTCCGCAAGGGTTAGTTGGGTATACTTTTCAGGCGATTTGGGGGTAAACTTTTTGATGACGACGCTCCTGTGAGTGAATGTTCTGGTAAACAAACCTTACAGGGTTTTGCCGTTTTCGGGGAGGGGCTAGCCCCTCCCCTTAACTATCTGTCGCACTCCGGTCTTGAACCGGGGATTAATAATTATCGGAATTTTTTTATGATTTTTTTTAAAAATAAATATAATGACCAAGTAATTAAAACAATTATAAAAATAAACTGAATCCGTGGAATATGGATAAGCAAATTATCTCTAAGACGTATATTATTATAATTATTTTTTTTTTCACTTAATAGTAGAAACATTTTATTCTCTTTTCTGAGATTAAAAGGAAACATAATATAAAATTCAAATATTATATTAAGTGTTTTTAAGAATAATAATTCTTGATCGACAAATGTACAATGTTTTAACTCTTCATAACGTTCGTAATAGGCATTTACTTTTCGTATCTCAGCTTGTAATGTTTTAATGCGTACACCAGAGTCATTTCTTTGAAAATAATAATATTTGTAATTAGAAACGACAGATATCATATTTATTTGTAAAAATAATTTATACATTATAGTAGTGTCTTCAAAAAAAAATTCACCAGCAGGGAATAAGCAATTTGAAAATAATTTTTTATTATATATTTTATCCCATACATGATTTTTTATTTTACTATCGTATAATAAAAGATCCAAGGCCATCTCTCTGTTTAGTAAAATATCTATATTAAAAAACTCATCATTATTATTTTTAAAAAACACTGTATCGTATGCATAATAACAGCCACACATTACAATGTCTGCACCAGTTCTGTTATAATTATCAATTAAAACTTCATACATATCAGTATCTATCCAATCATCAGCATCAACAAAGCCTATTATTTCGCCTTTGGCTATTGCCAAGCCTGCATTGCGGGCATCTGCTACTCCGCTTCGGTTTTTATGGATAATAGTTATACGATTATCTTTTTTTTCATATTCATCGCAAATTTCAGCGCTGCCATCAGTACTATCATCCACAATAATGATATCTAAATTCTTATAGGTTTGATTTATAATACTTTCGAGACATCGTATTAAATATGGTTTAACATTATATACTGGTATAATAATACTTAATAATTTCATCTAAGTCTACTTTTATTAGTGGCAAGAGGTTTAATACTCAAAAACATACTTACGCGCGGGAGCCTTGAATTGGTTAAAAATTCCATTTTGCAATTAATTGTAAAGAAAAATTATGCATGAATTTATCTTCAAATTCACTTGTTTTATTAAAATAATAATATGGATTGATTATTAAATTATATAAGAAACCACCACCTATGCTTATTTGTTTTGTAACAAAATATCTTGTATTAATTCCTATTATAAAATTTGATTTCCAGCTTGTATAATATTGTCTTTCCAAATTATCTTGACTTGCCGAAGCCTCTATTGCTTTGCTGTATAAAAAATTATTATCAGGGTTAGTTCTTTGGATTAATAAAGATGATGTTCCTTTTGGATAATAAAGCTTAAATTCAAGATATTGGCTATTGCCACCCCATCCGCTTCCCGCCCCTAACCATTGTCCTTGATTTGTGTATCCCTGTTTTATTGTGCCATGGGAATATGGTGAATATGCCCATTGGAACTGAAAATCTTGAGACATCTCCATACTATTCCATTCAAAGATTATTTCGCCATATAATTTTTGTTTTGGTACAATATTTATTATTTTTTTTAGACCAATAGTATATGTCATAGTATGAAATGGATATCTAAGATAGCCTTCAAATCCTCCTACAGTAAAATCATCAATTCCCAATTCGCTATACACTTCAATACTAGCTTGTGGCAATAAATAATATGCACCAAATGACATTTTTTGATCTTCAGTAGTATTATTTTTTTTAGGAACAATAAATTTCAAATTTTCCCATTCCCAGGGGACAATACAAACCCGATTTATAAAAAGGGTTAGCCCAGGTAAAAAAGAGGGGGCATAGGCAAAAGATAAACCATGAAACATATTATGATCATTTGAATCATCGTTATCAAAATATTTAGATTCGGATAGATAGCCTACCCATATTCTGAATTCTATATCTCCTATATACCAATTGATCCATGGAATAGTCATCGGTTGTTTTCGTATGCCGATATCAAATTTTGGATACGTTGGAGCATTATTTGAATGTAGTATCGAATTTAGGTAAGATGGGCCAAGCCATATAGCCTGTGTACCAAAACCAATGGTTATTGTTTTCCATGTATAGCGAATTTCGCTATCGCCCCAATCAAAAGTGAAAAATGGATTATCTCCAAAGCGTTGCGGGGCATCAATAGTGCCCCAAAAATATCCATATTTTTCAGCTTTATCTGTGTAATTAAATCCGGACATTTCGCGTTGGATAAGGTCAAAATCTAGATTTTGCGAAAACGACAACTGGGGTTTAAATGTTAATTCGATTCCATACCCTTCAAATCTGGCTCCGCTAGTTAAACTCGAATTAAGGCCTTTCCCTTGCCACAAAGCCCCATCGTTTTGTCCGTATGGGGAAGCCGTATTATATGAGGCAAATAATTCTGGTCCATATATTCGTATGGAGAAATCATTAAATAAAGGATGTTTTGTTCCAAGATTTTGTTCCTGCCAGATATGTTCAGTTTGTTTTTTAAAGGACCAGGTTGAATCTGATAATGTACGATAATTTAAAGTAGGGTAGGGTTCAAAACCCTGTAATGATAAAAAAAAATAATAATCTTCTTCTATTGATTTAAGTGATTCCTGTGCATTAATACTTATTGTGAGCAAAAAAAACAAAAAGATAAAGGCTTTGATAATTTTATTTTCCATCGGCCATTCTTTTAAAGGCTTCATTTTTTTGGTATAATTCTTCATAATTGCCTTTGTCAATTATAATGCCTTTATCCATCAGGTAAATTTCATCACAGTGTTTTACAGTAGTGATCCTGTGTGCTATTATAATAATCGTTTTTTTATGACTTACATTTTTTATTGCATCCATAATAGCATTTTCAGTTAAACCATCCAAAGCGCTTGTGGCTTCGTCTAAAATAAGAACCGAGGGATCATGGTATACTGCCCGAGCTATGCCGATTCTTTGCCGCTGTCCACCTGATAAACGGATACCTCGTTCACCTATTATAGTATCGTAATTATCCTTTAATTCAGTCACAATAAAGTCATGAATATTAGCTAATTTGGAGGCTCTTATTAGCGCATTATTATCTATATTTTTTTGATCAACTCCAAAGGCAATATTATTACGAATTGTATCATCAGTTAGGTAAATTGATTGTGGAACATAGCCAAGAGTTTTTTGCCAATTTTTTCTATTTTTATCAGTAAGTTCAATATTATCTATAAAAATTTTTCCTGTTTGGGGCTCTAACAATCCGAGAATTATATCAACAAAGGTTGTTTTCCCGCAGCCAGTAGAGCCAACCAGTGCAATAGAGGTATTGGATGCTATCGAAAGACTCTGATTTTTAATAATATCTATTTTACTGGTAGGGTATGCAAAAACGATATTTTCAAGCTTAATTTCTTTGCGGAAATTCATTTTAAGAGTGTTTTCATTTATTAATGCACTACCATCGGGAAGTCCGCGGAAATCTCGATTTAAATTTTCTACGATTGGGAAATTATATTTAATACTTGCATTGGCCCTGAATATTTTTTGAAGCAGAGGTAAAAGACGATAAGCACCAAAGACGTATATAGTCAAAACAGGGAGAAATTCATCAATCTTTGAGCCAGAATGGATTAAAAAAATAATTACGCCGATTATTCCACCAATAGCGATAGTTTCAATCAAATATTTAGGAAGATCGTTGACTACCTCGCTTACTGCATCATTCATGGCATATTTTTTTTGAAGGTTCGGAAAAAAATTTGAGGAAAACTTTTTCTTTCCCAAGGATTTTTATATCCTTTATTCCACCGAAAGTTTCATTGATATATTTATATTTTAATGTATTATAAACGGATCTTTCTTTTCCTTTTCTTGAGAGAAATTTACGAGTTATTGTAAAAATGACGATATATGAAACGCTTAAGACCATGCTTATGATAAGTGCCAGAAGTGGATTCATTATTATTAATAAAATAATTATTGCCAATGCAATTATAGAACTGGAAATAAGCTGAAGCAGATTAATAAGTTCATTTCTAACAAAAGTACCGACATCACCTAAAATATTTCTTGATAGTTCTGCAGTATTTATGTTTAAGAAAAAAATATAAGGCTGTCTTAGATATTTTTCCATTAGACGCATGGCTATAGAGTGCTGTCTTTTCCCGCAATAGTAATATATAATAAAATTGATTAAAGAAAGAAATAAATTACTCAAAGCCAAAACAATTATAACAAGTATGCCAGATACGATTATAAAATCATTGTCTGATGTAAAATTAAAAAAAGTATAAATTTTATTTAAATAGACATTAGAGTAAATAATTTGAGGGTTTGACACTATCGAAATGAAAGGACCGATTGAACCGATACCTAATAGTTCAACAAATCCCATTATGAGTAGTGATAAAAATATAAAAATTAATTGGCGTTTTTCCCGTTTGTCAAGCAACGAGAGAATCAAATGGAATTTCATATATCCTCATAATAATTATTTACCTATAGCGAAATAAATTAATCCGATTTCTTCAATTTCATTGCGTTTATAGATATTCCTCAAATCGAAAAAATAGGGCAACGCAAGAAGTTTTTTAATCCGTGGAAGGTCGAGATTTCTAAATTGATTCCATGGGGTCAGAATTACCAGGGCATCAGCGTTTTCAATAGCATCATATTCATCCCGAGCAAAATAAACATAATCTTTTATCGACTCAAATCGCCAGAGTGCCTCTTTCATTGCTGCAGGATCCCAAACCTTCAATTTAGCTCCCTTGGAAGCAAGTCCTTCACAAATAAGGATAGCCGGAGACTCCCGCATATCATCGGTATTTTGCTTAAAAGCCAAACCCAGAATAGCAATTGTTTTGCCGGACAAGGAACCATGTCTGCCCATGCCTGATTCGATTTTTTCTATCATTCGGATTTTTTGCCGTTTATTGGCTTCGATGGTAGTTTCTACCAAAGAAAGATGCTCGCCGTAGTCCTTCCCAATCTGAGCCATGGCTTGGGTATCCTTGGGAAAGCAGGAGCCGCCATAGCCAGGCCCGGGATGGAGGAATTTTGAACCTATCCTTCCGTCTCGACCTACAGCTTTAGCTACATCCTGAACGTTGGCCCCGACCTTTTCGCAAAGATTTGCTATCTCGTTAATAAAGGTAATCTTTAAAGCCAAAAACGAATTAGAGGCATATTTAATCATTTCTGCCGATTCCAGGTTTGTTTCTATAAAAGGGGTCTCGTTAAGATAAAGAGATCGATAAATATCCTTCATAATTTTCCGGGATCTTTCGTTCTCCAAACCAATAACCACACGATCAGGATGGGTAAAATCCTGTACCGCAGAGCCTTCTCTTAAGAATTCTGGATTGGAAACCACATCGAAGGGAATGTCTTTGCCTCTTATTAAAAGTTCATCCTTAATCCATCCATATACTTTGCGGGCTGTTCCCACAGGAACCGTGCTTTTATCAACAACCACTGTGTAAGATTCAATGACCTGTCCGATTTTCCGGGCAACTTCCTTGACATAGCGAAGGTCAGCGCTGCCATCATCTGCCGGGGGAGTGCCTACGGCGATAAATAACACGTTGTTTGCCGTGACTGCGGCCTCAAAATCGGTCGTAAAATGCAACCTCCCTGCCTTGGTGTTGCGTTCCACAATCAGGTCAAGCCCCGGTTCATAAATGGGAATTTCCCCTCTTTGGAGGATATCTATTTTTTCAGAATTATTGTCTATGCAGGTAACCATGTTGCCAAAATCAGCGAGGCAGGCGCCGGATACCAGGCCAACATATCCAGTGCCAATAACCGCAATATTTATCATTTATTCAGCTCCAAGAAGGATTTTTTTAGAAGAGATTTAATTTCACGTTTTTCTTTTGATAACCACTTTAAATTGGTTGTTTACGATATCATTTTCCATAATAATTTCCGGATATAAGTTGTATGACCGGATTATTCCTGTGCCAAGCCCCTTATAAGGCAGGATAAACTGGGCTGTGGACAATAATATCGGATTGCGGGCAATGGAAACGCCGTTTTTTATATTTTCGATGGTAAGCGAATTGGGTAATTTCCCAGGGCTTATGATTTCTACACGATTGGAATATATTATAACTTTTATTGTGGAAGAAATATAATAATCCCTATGCACCAGGGCGTTTACAATTAGTTCTTCAAAGACCTCATAAGGTATTTCCCATTTTGTAGGGCTGTTAAAACCAGTGGTTTCAGGGACTTTCTTCATATTCCTGTCAATGAAATCCATTGTTCTTTGAAAGACTATGGGAATTGTCCCATCGATAATTCCTTCACTATCTATGAATGTATTTTCAATTTTTGGACCGTCAATTGAAACACACTGAATAGAAAACTGGGGTCGGAGCAGATGCCTTTTTTTGGAAAACAGCAAAAGGCATGTCAGGTTCAATAGATCATTTTTACATAAATCTAAATTCGCAAGTATCTTTTCAACATCTATATTTAGATCTTCAATTGACTTTTTATATTTCCGCAATATAAATGAATTAAATTGATCCAAATCAATATCATTTATAGAGCTTCCATTTATTAATGATTCATCGGCGTATAACGATTTTCTACTCTGTAATAAACGGGCTATTTCATCATTGGAAGTGACTTTTCTCTTATCGGCTCCATTTTTTACATAAATAGTGCCATTTGAATCTTTATAAGGCTTATCACCGCCTTCATTGACCGTAACAACAACAATATTATTGCCTTGAACGGGAATCGTTTCGGTTATCAAATAAACAGGCGGATATACTTTCTGAGATGCTGTGTTTACCAATTGCTGATTTAATTGCTGTATCTCTGCAAACGAAAGTCCATTCAATTTACCGGTTTTATCATTTATCCCAAACAGGATAATACCGCCCTGGGAATTCGAAAAAGCAATTAACTCATGAGCAAGGGTGTCAAGATGGGGCAAGCGCTCCTTGAATTGAACTTTGCTGGATTCCCCGCCCTGTATTATTGCAAGCAATTCTTGTTCATTCATAGCTATGCTGTTACCGTTTTCCATGGGCCAATAGGTAATTTCCTGCTCATTCTAATAATGATGCCCCATGCCTATGAATATCTCGTCCCATTTGGGGATGTCGCCTGTCTGGATAATTTTCTTAAGGTTATAGCCGACGCTGGCACGCAGATAGAGGCTGCGCATAAAGGCGGGGAATACTATTACTTCTACGCCGGCGGTATAGAGGGCGTCTTTAAAATTAAAACCGGAGCCTTCTTCCGGAATGTCCTTGAACCGGTTATAGGGGCCTTTGAAAAGGGCCATGTCAAAGAAGGGGGAGAAATGGAGGTCGAAGTCGATAAGGCGCAGTTTACGGTTGCTGTACCATTCGGATGGAGTAAAATGAATAAGCCTGAAGGGGAAGTCGATATTAAAGGAGAGCATGTTTTCCGCGCGTATGCGGTTGTTTATAATGCCACGCAATGCGCCGCCCGCATCGTAAAGCACGTCGTTGAACCATTGGCGGTATTCGAGCTTTGCGCTAATCCCAAGGAGTTTGCCAAAAGTGTGGTAATAGGTGGTGTTGGCTGTAAGGCTGCTGGACCAGTCATTGGGGACAATAAAAAAAGAATTGCTGTTGCTTATGGAAGCCTCGAGTCCTTCGCGGTAATTGCCTATCCAGTTGACCCTGCCAAAGCCTACAGAATGGCTAAAGGTTACGGTGGGCCTCCGGGGTTCGTCTACGCCCCCCTTGGTATACGATATTTTGGCGGCAAGCCTGGGGGTATAGGTTAATGCGCCCCATTCCCCTACTTCAACCCCAAGGGGTATGCGCCATGAAGTGAACACTTCGCTTGAGGCATAAGGGCCGTCGAAGTAATCTTCCGTAATACCGTAGCGGTCTTTGACGCTGTCGCTGTTCTCCTCGTTAAAAATAATGTATTCATTAAAGCCGAAGGTAAACGTAGTGGATTTAAAGGGCAGCTCCATGGAAATGCCGGTTACATTCCTGTAATAGAGGGGCTCTCCGACAGTGTACGAAAAGTCATGGTCAAAATTAATGCTCCAGTCAAAGCCGCCGGCCCGGAAGGGTATGTCCGAATCTATGCTAAAGCTGAACGTATTGTTGTCGTCGTTGTCGCGTTCGTAACCAAAGTCCACCCTCAACGCGGACATGGTGCCAAAGAAGTTATAGTCCCTGGCTTTAATAATGAACTTGAAGCCGTCGTTGCTGTCGTACTGGGGGTAGGGCAGGGCTATGATGTTCCAGGTGTCTTTTACATGGATCAGGAGATCCACCGGGATGGCGCCGTCAGCGTCGGGGTTTCCAAGGGCATACTCTATGGAAGCGCTTTCGAGAACCCGCTGGTTTAGAAGGGCCTGGGTTTTCCGGGCTATATAGCGATCCAGGGCTGCTTTTCCCAGGAGGCGTTCGCCTTCTTTAAATTCGCCATTGTAAATAATGGCAAAAGGCCGGGTGCGGCCGTTAAAGTCAAAATCGAGGTTTCTTATTGTGTAAACAGTTTGGGCATCGCCTGAGGCATCGGGGATAGGTTCGGCTTCCTGGGTCCAAAGCATGGGACAGAGGGAAAATGCAGCGGCTAGCAGGATCAGGAATTTCTTCATTATTGGGACTCTCTGTTGATTATTTTTTTTGGCAGGGGGCTTCCGTCGGGAATCTGCGCTATTTCCGCGCCTTGCGGCGCAGGGACTATAAAGGCAAGGGTTCTGTTTTGTTTCTTTTTGTCGCTGGACATAGCTTTTAGCATTTCTTCTGCGGGGATATTCAGGGGGTGGGGCGCCCTGGTTTCATAGCCAAAATCGTTAAGCAGCGCGATTATTTCGGCTGCCCTTTTTTGAGGGGTTATGTTGAGTTCCATCCCCAGTTCGCAGGAGCGGGCTATGCCCCAGGCTACGGCTTCGCCGTGGGATATTTTCCCCAGCCCTGCGGCGGATTCCAGGGCATGGCCAAAGGTATGGCCAAGGTTAAGGAGGGCCCGCATCTTCCCTGTTTCTTTTGGATCCTGCTCCACAATGCGGCCTTTGAATTCCACGGCCTTTGCGATGCAGGCATCCAGGTTTTCCCTGCCCTGCTTTAAGGTCTTAATCTGGTTCAAAAAATCAGCATCCGAGAGTATGGCTGTTTTTATTAGCTCCGCCATGCCCGATTTCCATTCCCGTTGGGGCAGGGTTTCGAGGCTGCAAAGGGGCATGAACACCCGGGAAGCGGGGTAGAAAGTCCCCACCAGGTTCTTGATGCCCAGATAGTCAAATCCTGCCTTGCCCCCAAGGGCCGCGTCCGCCATGCCAAGGAGTGTCGTGGAAACCAGGGAGAGCTTTGCGCCCCTCATATACACAGAGGCCGCAAAAGCGGTCAGGTCGCTTATGACGCCTCCGCCTATCCCCACAAAAAGGCCATCCCTGCCAAGGCCCGCTTCCCTGGCCGCTTTGATGATTGCTTCGGCAGAAGCCCAGTTTTTATGGGTTTCGCCGCTTTGAAGGACGCAGACAGGGATCAAGGTTTCGCTGGATTCCTGTATTTTCCGGGCTATTGGCTGGGTATTCGCATCGCAGACGAGCAGGATCCTGCGGCTTTTATCTTCCGGAGCGTGAATTCCGGAATTTTGAAGATCTTCAATGCCCGGCAGGCTATCCTGGATAAAAACTGCGGAGTTTTGGCCTCCAAAGTTGAAGTTATATGTAAATTTGGGCAAAAATCGGCCTTTCCGAAGGGTTTCGGAGAAAAAACAGGACTATACCCCAGGGAATTGGCCGGGCCGCCGAAACATGCTCCGGTTTCCTTAGAGTTTGTTCACGTATCTATCAACATAACATGGATCAGTCGGCAATCTCAAGTATGGCGTTTTCTATGAAATTGCTTATCTGCGCCTTGAGCAGATCAATTTGGGGTTTGGAAATGCCGTTTTTTATGCTCTCCGCAACCTCCTGCATGGCTTGGAGATAGTGCTTCCAGCTTTCGAGGAAACTGAGCGCCTCTTTGCGATCCAGAGGAAGCTGCTTGCCAATAAGGCGGGCCTCGCTGTTCCTGTCCTGCATGATGAGATTCCCTGAATAGACTATGCGGAGGTCCGTGAGGGTATCTTTTTGGGTTTTAAGGATCAGGACTATGACGCCCCCGGATTCATTGCTTCCAGGGGATTTGAATTTGCGGTATACCGAATAGTTCCACTGATCCAGGGGTATGCGGATCCGGGTGAGCAGCTCCTGGGGGGCAAGGGCCGGGGGGCCGGGGAGGGATGAAAAACGGGAGGCCGAGATCCAGCGGGCTGTCGAGCTGGTGCGGAGTTCATAATGGGCGTCCAGGGCTATCATCGGGGCAGTGGCGTCGAGGCGCCTTTCTTTATGGCAGATATTGCCGCCTATGGTGGCTATGTTGCGCAGGGCCGGGCCTGATATGCCGGAGAGGGTTTTTGCCAGAATGGGGGGGACTATTTTTCCCAGGTTGATTATCTCGCTGATGCCGACCATGGCGCCCATTTCAAGGTATCGCTCTGTACGGGTAATGCGTTTAAGGTCAGCCATTTTTTCGAGGCAGAGTATGTTCTTTGGCAAAACAGGAACGCGTTTGACCTGGTTCCTGATAAGGTCTGTGCCGCCTGCAAAGGGGACCGCGTCCGGGAAGCGGCCCCAAAACCCAAAGAGTTCCTGGAAGCTTTCGGGGAAGAAGACCTGGTTAGGCACCGCGTCCATAGAGTCTCCTCCTCCTGTTTTCGGCTACTGCCAATACCCCGTTTGCAAGGCTTTCCGGCTCGGTGCAGCGGCATTTTATCCCCTGAAAGGCCATGAGTATCTCTTCCCGCACTGGCCTGGGGTTTTTGGAGAGCAGGGCTTCCACTGCCAGGATCTTGCCGGTATCGCAGAAGCCGCAGTTTTCTACCCCTGCCTGGGCAAAGCCTTTGATTATATCCTGGTATTCATCGGTTTGGGAAAACCCCTCTATGGTGATGATTTCGCTGCCCCGTATCTTGAAGGCGGGGATAAGGCAGGATTTTACCACTTCGCCATTGAGTATCACTGAACAGACCCCGCAGTTGCCTGCATAGCATCCTGCCTTTGCCCCCAATAATTCGAAGGTGCCCCTCAAAATATCGATAAGGCGGCGCTCTGCGTCTGTGCGGACTACCACATCTTCGCCATTCAGGATGAAGCCTATGGTCATACGGATGCCTCTGCAGCTTTTTCCTGCTTTTTAAGATGGGACGCTTCCCACAAATCCCTGGCGCTTATGGGGATTTTTTCGAAGGGGTGGTTCATTGCCTGGGACACTGCCTGCGCGTAGGCTGCGGGCACACAGGAGAAGGGGATTTCCCCGATGCCCTTTGGGGGTACTGCGTCGTTCCACAGAAAGTCGATGTGAATGGGAGGCGCTTCTATGGGGGCGGTTATATCATAGCCGTGCACCAGTCCCCCCTCGATGACGCCCTGGTTGTATGAAAGCTGTTCCCTGCATGACCAGCCCAGGGCCTGGATTACGGCAGTTTTAAGGGAGAGCCGTGCCCTGGCCTGGGAAAGTATTTTGCCGCCGTCCACGGCAAGCCATATACCCCGTATTACAGGCTGCAGGGATACGGCATCTATTTCGGCTTCTACCGCTGCCGCGCCCCAGCCGCAGTGGGCAAAGGCGCCGGGATCTATGGGCTTCTGGCTGGCTTCAAGCGGGGGAGTGAGGCCCCAGGGTATGAGTTTTTCGCTCTTGCTGGAACGTTTTACGGTTATCGGCAGGGGATCCCTGAAGCGTTGTTTGCGTATAGCCTGGCAGCATTTTTCCACTAGTTTGGACATGAGGGTGATGTCCCGGGAAAGGGTAGCGGGTCCCGAATCCGGAGATGCGGAGGTGTTTATCACTTTTACATTGGCGGCTTCCACGGAAAGGTGCTCTGCCGCTATGCTCTGCCAGATGCGCGAATAGCCCCCCCCGGATGATACCATGCTGGTTTTGATCTCCAGGGTGCTGTCTTTCTGGAGGGTAACTTCCACGGTGTAAATGCCCTTGTCCCCCCCTGTGTAAAGGAAGCCCGAGCCCTGGTAGGCTGCGGCCATGCCTATGCCCCGGATAGGCTCGGTCCGGGCATCCCAGTCCTTTTCCTGGCGGCGGCTCCGGAGGAGTTCGTAGGAAGCCCATTTGCGGTAATAGTCGCCCATGGCCGCAGCGGTGTCTATGAGTTCCGCCATGGGCACGTGATCTTTTATGGGTATGCCTATGGCAAGGTTATTGCCTTTGTCGATAAAATTATTTTTGCGCCATTCTGCAGGATCCTGGTGGAGGCTGTCCGCAATGCGCGATACATGGCGCTCTATGGCGAAAAACCCCTGAGAAAGGCCGAATCCCGCCATGGGCCCCTGGGGGGGTATATTGCTGCGCACCCCATAGGTTTCAAGCTTTACCTTGCCCAGATTGTAAATGCCCAGGCAGCCCAGGGAGCTTTGATCTACAATTTCGTCGGTAAAGATCCCCTGGGCACCCAGGTTGAGGTCCGCCCGTATTTCGGTGCTGACGAGTTTCCCGTTCTCGTCCAAATCGCTGCGCATCTGAATCTCGCTCCCATTGCGTTTGGGAGAATACCGGAAGTCTTCTTCCCTGGTGAGCATGAGCTTTACAGGCTTCTGGGTAATCCATGCGCAAAGAGCTGCCTGGCACCCGATAAGGGAGGGGTACCAGAGCTTGCCGTCCAGGTGCACCCCAATCTTTGTAGGCTCTACCTGTACGGCGGAGCTGTCCATATTGAAGAGCCCCGCAACAGAACGCTTTACATGGTAGGGCCACTGGGTGGCTGTGTGAATCGTTATTTTGTTTTTGGCATATACCGCCAATGCGCCTGTTGGTTCGGAATACCAGTGTTCTTGTATACCAGTGGTAAAATACCCTGTTACCGCAGAGGCTGCTTCATGTTCCGACGCTTCGCCATAGCTGCGTTTCATCATGATCTGGCTATCCTGGGTAACCCGGCTTGAGAATTGGGGCTGGGATTCTTCAATGCTGATAACGCAGCGGTCGGCATATTCTTCGAGCTTGGCTATGTCGGGGCCTGCGAGGAGCGCTATGGGCTCTCCAATATAGGAGATGATATCGGAAGCCAGTACAGGTACGGGAAAATCGTCAAGCTGGTTTTTCCCGGGTATATCCTTGGCAGTGATCAAAACATAGGAATTGGGGAGTTTTGGGGATTCTATGCGTATGAGCTTTCCGCTGGCGACAGGGGAGCGCAAAGTCAGGGCATGTATCATGCCCTTGGCAGAAATATCTTCTACAAACACATTAGAGAGTATATTCCAAAGCTGTCTCTTTGACCACCTCTGCAACCCGTTCAATCTGCTTTTTTGACATGCCGGCCCAAATGGGGAGGGAAATTTCCCTGCTATAGGATTCAAAGGCATGGGGGTACATTTCGTCTGCAAGGTTATAGCGTTTTTTATAATAGGGCATGGTGTGGAGGGGTATGAAGTGGACCGAAACCCCTATGCCCTTCTCCTGGAGTTTCTCGATGAATTCGTTGCGTGTTATGGAAAGGCGTTCGGGATTGATTCTGATTGGATAAAGGTGCCAGGCGCCGCCTTTCGGGGGCAAGGTAAAATGGGGATCCTCCGCGAAAGCCTCGTTGTAGAATGCGGCAATCGCCTCCCTCATGCGGAGCATATCGTCCGCCTTTGCAAGCTGCGCCCTGCCTATGGCAGAAAGTATATCCGGGATATTGTATTTAAAGCCCGGTGCTGTTACCTCGTAATACCAGGAAGCCTTGGCGTCGGTATAGCGGTTCCATACGGTGCGGTCTATGCCGTGGGATCTCATGCGGGACATACGGGCGGCCATTTCAGCGTTCCTGGTGACTACCATGCCGCCTTCGCCGGTGGTCATGGTCTTGGTTGCATAAAACGAGAATACTGCCGCATCCCCTGTTATCTCCCCCATGGGGAAGGAGTGGGCCGCGTCCTCTATTATTTTAAGGTGATATTTTTTGGCTATTGCTGATATGCTTTCCATGTCGCAAACGAGGCCGCCGTAATGGACGGGCATGACCGCTTTTGCAATGCCCAGGGGGAGCATCTTCAGGGTGCGTTCCAGGGCTTTAGGATCCATGTGGAAGGTCCCAGGGGCAACATCGACAAAGATCGCTTCGGCCCCAAGGTAACGAATAACTTCGGCGGTCGAAGTAAATGTCAAGGTCGGGACAAGCACCATATGGCCGGAATTGATTCCGCAGGCTTCGAGGGCAAGGTGAAGGCCGGAGGTCGCTGAATTTACCGCAAGGCAAAAGAGGGGGGAATTCGAAGAGCCTGCGGAAGCTGAATGGTCCTGCAAAAATTCCCCGAATTCTTTTTCAAAGGCCAGGGTTTCTTTGCCTGTAGTAAGCCAGCCCGAGCGGAGCACCCTGATGGCGGCCTCTTCTTCTTCCTTGCCAACGAAGGGGAGGGCAAAGGGGAGGGCATCTTCAATAGGCAAGGCTCAGCGCCTCCCTCGTAAAGTTGGGGACAGATGCTTTAAGGATTTCCCGGAGCAGGGCGCTGTCCCGGTATTTTTCGCCCTGCCTTGGGTCAAGGCTGATTATGGGGCGGAGCTGCTCCATTATGTCGTGAATATCGCTTGAATCAGACGATTTTTTGTCCACTTTGAGGATGCGGTCAAAGGCTGTGGGCCTGGGTTCTTCATCATCCCACCAGAGCTTTTCGCCCAGCCTTTCGCCGGGACGGCAGCCTATGTATTCTATCTTGATGTCCTTTTCGGGGGTAAGGCCGTAGAAGCGTATCATTTGCTCCGCCAGGTCTTTTATTTTAACCGGTTCTCCCATGTCCAAAAGATAGAGATTGCCGTTTTCGCCGACCCCGCCGGCCTTGAGCACCAGGGAGCAAGCCTCGGGTATGGTCATGAACCACCGCTTCATTTCCGGGTGGGTGATGGTCACAGGCCCGCCCTTTTCAATCTGCTTCTGGAAGAGGGGCATGATGGAGCCCCGGGAACCGAGGACATTGCCGAAGCGCACCACCATGAAGTTGATGCCTTTGTTGCCTGAATTTTCACGGGCGGCGTCCAGCACCAGGCCCTCGCAGAGATATTTGGAGATGCCGTATACCGATACGGGCTCAACGGCCTTGTCGGTGGTGATATGCACAAAACGCTTCACGCCGTGTTTTTTTGCGGCAGAAATGAGATTGTCAGTGCCAAAAAGGTTGTTTTCTATGGATGCGACTGGGTTTTCTTCCATCATGGGCACATGCTTGTAGGCAGCGGTATGGAAGACCACATCGGCCTTGAGGTGCTCCAGGATCCAGTCCATGTACTCGCGGTCCTTTAGATCCCCGATGACGGGCACAAGCACTGCCTTTTCGCCGACCCCTTCTTCCTGGAGGAGCCGGAGCTCCTTGTCAATCTGATAGATTGAATTCTCCCCATGTCCAAAAAGATAGAGCCGAGACGCCCCGCCGGAAAGCAGCTGCCGGCAAAGCTCGCTGCCTATTGAGCCGCCAGCCCCGGTCACGAGCACACGCTTGCCCCTGAGATAGGAAAGGCTCTGGCGGAGGTTCACCGCCACAGGTGTGCGGCCCAGAAGATCCTGGGGATCGATGGAACGGGTCTGGATGAGGTGGGCATCACCCTCGATGATCTGCGAAATGCCCGGAAGTATGCGTATGCGCTCGAAGCCTGCGTTTTTCAGGATCTGGTAGAGTTCTTCCAGGTATTCGCGGCTTGCGCTTGGTATGGCAATAATGGCCTCGTCGGCAGGATGAAGGCGGAGCAGCCGCGCCACATCCCTTATGGGGCCGAGGACCGGAATTTCGTCCAGCCGGCGGCCGATTTTTGCGGGGTCGTCATCGAGAAAGGCCACTACCTCCCCGAAAATGCCCTTTTCGCGTATTTCTTTTGCCAGGGTTTGGCCTGCAAAACCGGCCCCGATAATGTATAAACGCGCAGATTTGAATGTCGTCATGCTTTTGGCAAAAATCCGGGTCTTGGACCGGTTCCAGGCTATTTTACCCCCGGCGCAGTTTCCATAGTTTCAAAGGCCAGGTCGATGGTAAAGGAATCGTCGTACAGATCCAGTTTTATCTTTGCCCTCCCCTTTCTTTTATCGACCTTTATTATCTTTCCCTCAAGCCCGGAAAGGGGGCCGTCTATGACAATTATGCGGGAATTCTCGTCAAAGCTTACCTTGGACTTGCCCGCCAGGGGGCCTACTTTCTTGATAAAATGGAGCACCAGCTCCAGGTCCTTGCCGCCCAGGGGGACTATATCCTGGCTGGATCTGAGAAAACGGAAAAAGCCGTCGGTACGGCGGAAATCCCAGTGGTATTTGTAGATGCTGTCTTCGTCTTCAACTTCGATGAAAATATAGCCGGGGAAGATGGCAGCCTGGGAATGGATTATCTTGCCTGCCCGCCTTATGTCCAGCTCCCTTTGGGGGAAGTAGATGGGCAGCTTTATTTCCGGATGCATGGCTTTAACGAGGCGTATGTACTTGGCCTCTCCCCTGGTTTTGACCTGCAGGGCATAGTAGTTCATGGTCAAGATTAAACCCTTTTCTGCCGAAACTGTAAATGGGAATCTGTACTGATTGAAGGTTCAAAGGGGCTTGTATGTACTTTAAACGCCTGGGGGCACTTATTTCGCTTCTTGCACTTGCAAGTTTCCCCCTTTATGCGTCCATGATCTCGTTCCTGGTGGTTGAAACAGGCCTCTCAAGCGAAGGCAGTGCAGGGGAGTATTCTGCCCTTTGGGAAGACGGCCTCATGAGCGCTTTTTTTGATGCCGGTCACATCGTCAGCAACGGCCATATTTTAAGGCTCGAAAAGAACCCTTCCAAAGTTTTTCCCGATGAAGTTGAAGACGATTATTATGAGGCAGCCGCAGGCGGGGCGGATTATTTTGTGATCGCTCTGCTGGAATACAAAAGCCAGAATGGAAAATACAGGCCCTCGGGCATTTCTGTCCGTGTCTTCAATATTGAATCCACCGATCTGGTATATCAGCAAAACTTTGCAGCCGGCACAGGCGCAAGTCTGAAAGAAGAATCCACCAACGCCCGGGAAGCCGCCAGGGCCATAATTCCCCATTTAAAGGACAGGTAACGTATGAAAAAGATAGGGATAGCTTTATGCGCTGCCGCTGCATTGCTCATTCTGGTCAACGCTTCGGTTTGGGAAGGGGCAGCTTCTGCCGCAGCCGGGGGCGATCTGCCCGATTCAGGGTATTTTGCCGCTACCAATTCGTTCCCCCGGAACACAGTGGTGGATGTGACCAACCTCGAAAACGGGCGCACCATAAGGGTGATTGTGGCCCAGGGCCTGGATACCCCCGGCCTCCTGGTGATCCTTTCCAAAGACGCGGCCGACGCGATAAGCCTTCCTACCCGCAGCATAGGAAGGGTGCGCATGAACCAGCCCGCTGATCCTGTGGCTTTTGCCCGTTTTACAGAGGGCCTCTCGGCATCGGGCGATCCCGACCATGACCCCGAAGCATTGATCGCGGCAGAAGGCGGTATCAACCCTGATTTGTTGGCTGAAGCCTCAGCTGAAGCCACAGAGGAAGCAGCGGTCGAGCCGGAACCTGAAGCTATTGCGGAAGAAGATCCTGAACTGAGCGATGCCCCTCTCGTTGCAGAGGCTGATCCCCTTGCTTCTGAAGAAGATCCTGAAGATACCCTCTCATATCCGCCGTCTGAATTCGCCGACGACGGCATAATCCCCGAACCGGGCCCGGAACTGGTGTGGACATACCCCGAAGAAGCCGAGCCGGAAGCCGAGATCGCGGAAGAGGTACCTGCCGAGCCTGAAATCCTGGCGCCCGAAACACTCATAGCTGTTGCCCCTGAGCCGGCTGAAGCCCCCGGAACCGATGTCCCGGATTCAACCTTGAACCCCGAAGCCTATGAATTTGCCTTGCTCCCTGCTGAAGAGCGCGTCCCTCCGGAAACAAGCACAATCAGCCCCTTGGACACGATAGCCCAGATACAGCCTGTGGCGCCTCCCCCGGAACGCGAATATGTAATCGATCCTTCCTACATTATTGATCCCATCAAAGAAGCGCCGTCTGAATCCATCGTGATTCCGGCGCCGCTGGCAGCCCCGGTTTATACACCTCCAAGCCTTCCGGGCCAGAATTTCTCAGTACCTGTAATCGCCGCCCTTGAGAAAGGAAAGTACTACCTCCAGGTAGCTGCTCTAAGCAAACCCGAAAGCGTGGAATACGAAATAAACAAAATAGGCCGAACCTGGCCCATTGCAGTCCAAAGCGCAGGCAGCGCCGAGAAGCCTATGTACCGCCTCCTCATAGGCCCCGTGAACCTCGGCGAAAGCGGGGCGTTGTTGCAGCGTTTCAAAATGAACTATAAAGATGCGTTTGTACGGCTGGGGAGCTAGCCCAGCGCTTTACCTTCCATGGCAGAGCTTGTATTTTTTGCCTGAGCCGCAGGGGCAGGGGTCGTTGCGGCCCACCTTGGGCTGGGTGCGTATGACCGTGGCGTTTTCGCTCTGCATCCGGGCAGGGCCCCGATGGGAAGAAGAAGCCCCGTCCGAGAAGGCGCTGACGCTGCCATGGCTTGCGTCCTGAATCGTGGCGGATGAACGCGCGGACAGGGGACGGTTGGCGCTTTCGCCGGTCTGTATGCGCACCAAGTGAAGCCGGGAAGCAATAGCCTGGCGTATGTCGTCTATCATGGTTTCGAAAATTTGGAAACCTTCTACCTTGTATTCGGTTAACGGATTTTTTTGGGCATAGCTGCGGAGCCCTACAGCCTCGCGTAGTCCTTCCATGTTTTCAAGATGATCCAGCCATTTGTTGTCAACCATCATTAAATACTGCTGGCGGATTATATAATTGAGATATTCAGTGCCAATGATTTTATCTTTTTCGTCAATGTTGAGATTCAATTCTTCAAGAATGCGCTTTTCCAGGGCATCGGGGTTTTTGGTATCCCCTTCTTCGAGCTTGAGGGTATAGCCGAATTTGATTTTGAGGTTCTCTGAAAGGGCTTTGGCAGCGGCTGTCATGTCTTTGCGCTGGAGCTCTTTGTATTCCTGTATATATTGATCAAGCATGTCGGCTGTGGCGTCGTTGACCCGCGCCTTAAGGTTTTTGTCCAAAAGGATGGCGTCCCTCTGCTCGTAGATAAACTTGCGCTGCTGGTTGAGGACATCGTCGTATTCAAGGAGATGCTTGCGTATTTCAAAGTTGCGTTCTTCAACTTTCTTCTGGGCTTTTTCTATGTTGCGGCTGAGCCAGGGATGGTAGATGGGTTCCCCTTCTTCCATGCCGATTTTTGACATGAGGTTCTTGATGTTCTCGCCGCCGAAAATGCGCATAAGATCATCGTCCATGGAGATGAAGAATTTTGAACGCCCCGGATCGCCCTGGCGGCCCGAGCGTCCCCGGAGCTGGTTGTCGATACGGCGGCTTTCGTGGCGCTCGGTGCCTATGACATAGAGGCCGCCCAGGCTTTTGACTTCTGCGTAATCATTCTTCCATTTTTCGTATTCTTCTTTATACAGAGCGGCGTATTTTTCGGCAGCATCGGGGGATGCGTCGGTGCCCGCCCTTTTCCGCGCCCGGTGCTCGGGGTTGCCCCCCAGTTTTATATCCGTACCGCGGCCTGCCATGTTGGTGGCTATGGTTACCGATCCCTTGGCCCCGGCCTCGGCTATGATGGCAGCTTCGCGGGCGTGGTTCTTGGCGTTGAGCACTTCGTGGCGCACCCCTTTGCGGGTTAGAAGGGCGGAAAGCTTTTCGGATTTTTCGATGGACACGGTTCCCACCAGCATGGGCTGGCCCTTTTTGTGGGCCTCCGCTATTTCGTCGCAGAGGGCGTTGTACTTGTCCTTTTCGTTGAGGTAGACCACGTCGTCGTCGTCCTGGCGGGCAACCGGGAGGTTCGTGGGGATCACCACCACGTCGAGGTTGTAGATTTTGGCGAATTCCACCGCTTCCGTATCGGCGGTTCCGGTGCCGCCTGATATTTTATTGTAGAGCCTGAAATAGTTCTGGAAGGTGATGGTCGCCAGGGTACGGTTCCTCTGGGCAATCTTGATACGTTCCTTTGCCTCGATTGCCTGATGGAGCCCGTCGGAATAGCGGCGGCCGTGGAGTATGCGCCCGGTAAATTCATCGACAATCTGGACCTGTCCGTCCTGCACCACATAGTCCACATCAATGTGGAAAAGCTTGTGGGCCCGCAGGGCCTGGGTAAAATAGTGCAAAAATTCAAAGTTTTCCTGATCTACAATGGCGCCCTTGATAAGGCCCCGTTTTTGAAGGAGCTCCTCGATTTTTGTCATACCCGCATTGCTGAAATTCACGTTCTTGTTTTTTTCGTTGAGTTTGTAATCCCCGATGACTTCTTCGCCCTGGGTCTCGTCGGGGTATTCCCCGTCGTCCTTCTTTTTCACTTCCTCCAGGGAACCCAAAAGGCGGTCAACCTCGGCAAATTTGAAGGTATCGTCCTCGGCGGCCCCCGAGATGATGAGGGGGGTACGGGCTTCGTCTATGAGTATGGAGTCGATTTCGTCCACCACGCAGTAGTTGTGTCCCCGCTGAACCCGGCTTTCCATGTCCCGGCACATATTGTCCCGGAGGTAGTCAAAGCCGAACTCGTTATTGGTGCCGTAGGTGATGTCGCAGGCATAATTTTCCTTGCGCCGCGAATTGTCCATGTCCGAAAGTATGGTACCTACCGTCATGCCCATATAGGCAAAGATGGGCCGCATCCAGGCGGCATCGCGCTCGGCAAGGTAGTCGTTGACCGTGACCACATGGACGCCCTTGCCCGGTATGGCGTTAAGATAGGCCGCGGCAACCACCATGAGGGTCTTGCCTTCGCCGGTTTTCAATTCCGCTATCTTCCCCTGGTGGAGGACTATGGAACCCAGCACCTGAACATCGTAGGGCCGCTCGCCCAGATTCCTCCGGGCGGCTTCCCTGGCAAGGGCAAAAGCCTCGGGCAGGAGGGCCTCAAGCTTTTCGCCCTTGTTGTGCCGTTCCCTGAACAGGTTTGTCTGAACCGGGAAATCCTCAGCCTTAAGGGCCGCTGCCCAGGCTTCCTTTTCATTGACCGAATGCAATATGGGGAGAAGCGCCTTGAGGTCCCGTTCATGCTGGGAACCAAACAGGGCTTTAACGATACTATCAAACATGACTCTAATGTACCGATTATAGCCGATATGTGCAACAACGCAACGCAGAGCGTGGGGCCGCCGCAAACGGCTGCCCCGAATCCTCGTTAATAGGATTGCGCCCCCGCCTGTGCAACAAAACCCGGAATTGGATAATTAAGCGCCGTATTCAGGTTTTTCGCGGTTAAATCGGCAATAAACGCACGCAATTCTTCGGCATCCTGGCCCAGCTGGATAATCAACGCCGCTGCCATTTGCTCCGCGCTTTGCAATTGCTCCCCCGCAAATGTCACGCCCAACGCCGACTCCAATGCGCCAACAATTTGGCCATTCATGGTGTTGGCCAGTGAATTAAGCTGGGCATTTACTTCGCCGCCAGTTCCTATTGGGATATTTGTGCCCCGTCCATTATTGAGAACAGTTGCGTAGCCCAAAGATACCACGCACAAGAATTTTTAACAAGGGCGAAAAAGGGGAGGGGGGAGAGGGAAAGACTGACAATTAAAAATAGGATAAGGGACGGTCCCCTGATCTTTTCTTCTTCCTTTGTGTGCCTCGGGTTGTTGATCGGACGTATTAACTGAATGGTTTTAGCCCTGTTTATCCTCGATGAATGAATTGATGCATCTGCTCCAGCATCGCTACTTCCTGTTCCAACTCTCCTACCGAATAATCAATGACAGGGATTTTATTCCTGGTCAAAAATCCGGCAAATTCGAATTTATCCATGTCGCATATTTTAGCTGATTGCCACAACGGCAATCTGTGATCTTTGAACATCTGACAGGCGAAGGCTGTTTTCATATCTTTAATCGCTTCATCCTGACTCATTTTGGCAGCGGTGAGAATCTCATCCGGAATAGGTATCGTTAAAGTGCACATAATGACCTCATCAACAAATTTATCATATCTTGGAGAAAAAAGCAATGTATCCCAATTTCCTATGAATATCGAAAGATTGACCCTGTTCGGGTCGGTTAATGGCGGCCCTTGGCCCCTTCGGGGGCCGTTTTTTGCTTCATTCGGGCACGGATTTGCTTGGCGGTATATCCTTGATCCAACAGAGCAAGTATGCTCCTGCCATGGTTATTCTGTAAATTCCAGGGTAATAATTGCGGTACGGCCGCACCATTATTTTACCAGCATTTCCATAATAATGTCTTTTATTTCAGTTGCCTTGCTTTTATCCAGTTCGCCAATTTTCCTGATTAATCTTTTTTTATCTACTGTCCTTATTTGATCCAAGACAATCCAGCCTGTTTTGCTTTGAAAATTAATTTCTATCCTTGTTGGATAGTTATAAGACTTTTTCGTCATTGGCGCAATTATTATCGTTTCTATATGTTCATTCATTTCATCGGGAGAAACTATTACACAGGGACGTGTTTTTTGTATTTCATGCCTTATTGTTGGTTCAAGATTTACCAGATAAATTTCATACTGTTTCATCACCATTCCCATTCAAAAGAATCATCTTGAATTTGTTCTTGAAGAAGCAGATTATCGTCTCCTTCTTTGTGCATTTTTTGAAATGCTTCTTCCCAGCCGCTCCGAGGTTTTTTCTCAATGCGTTTTATTATAATTTCGTTGTTATGCATATTCATTTCAACCTCGTTTTCAATATTAAGTTGAGTTAGAATATTTTTTGGTATCCTGATTCCCTTTGAATTTCCGATTGGCACCACAGAAACAAGCATACTGTTCTCCTTGAATGTAATTATTATGTAATTACATAAATTTGTCAAGAGTCAACGCTCAGGCCCCAGACAATCTTTTTCTCAAATTTTCTATGAATTCGGGAAAATTTCGTTAAAAAATGAAGCGCCACGCATACCAATGCCATATAAGGTGTGGAGGCTTTTATGCACAAAGACCAGCTTTCTCCCCTGTACGATTACGCCGTAAAGATTATATTCGGCGACCAGAAGAACATCGAAAACCTGGCAGGACTTCTCAAGCCGATTTTAGACCTGCCCCCGGAGGATTACGACAAACTCACCATTGTCGATCCTTTCATGAAGCGGCTTTTCCGCAAGGACAAGCTGGGAATTTTGGACGTAAAGGTGACGTCCAAAACAGGCCGTATCATCAACGTGGAGATCCAGGTAAAGCCCTTTTCCACCTTAAGGCAGCGAATTATCTACTACCTGGCAAAACTGCTGGTTGAACAGCTTAAAAGCGGTTTCGATTATGGAAAACTTACAGAGACCGTATGTGTGGTTATATGCAATCATGTGCTTATACCGGAGGAGAAGGATTTTTTCAATATCTACGGTCTTCGGAACACCAAATCAGAAAACCTGTTTACGAAATTGCTCAAACTCTATATAATAGAATTGCCGAAGCTGCCCAGGGATGACGATGGCTCTCCTATGTGGGCCTGGCTTCAGTTCTTCAAATGCAGAAGGGAGGAAGAATTCGACATGCTCGCAGAAAAACACCCCGAAGTTCGCCCTATTGTTGCGGAATACAAAAAACTCACCTGGAGCGAGCGGCGGCGCATGATCGCGGACCTCAAGGAAAAATACCGCCGTGACGACGCGGCTGTTCTGGCGGACGCGCTTATGGATAGGAGCCGGGAAATAGCCCGGGCATTGAAAGCTCAAGGTGTTTCTATCGACAAGATTGCTGCCGCCACCCAACTCTCTCAGGAAGAAATCGAAACCTTGTGATATACGCATTCTCTTGTTGACAATGTTCATTTTTATGCATATACTGACGAAAAATGAACAGGGGGCAACATGATGAAGAAGGCGGCGGCGTTTGCGGTTTTGGCTCTGGCGGGCTTGATGGCTTTGGCGGGGTGCAAAAAGGAATCGAATAAGGTGGTGATTTATTCCACTTCGGAAGATTACCGTATCGAATATATGCAGAAAAGGCTCAATGAGCAGTTTCCTCAATACGATATTGCCATCAATTATTATCCTACAGGGAACCTGGCTGCCAAGCTTAAGGCTGAGGGTGTCAGGACCGAGTGCGACATTATCGGGGAGCTTGAGTCCGGCTATATGGAAGGCATCCTGGACAATCTGGCGGATCTCTCGTCTTATGACAGTTCGGTGTTTTTGCCCGAGATTGTGCCTGCCCATCATAAATACCTGCCTTTTTACAAGGGGTCGGGGTGCATTATCTACAGCCAGGATTTCCTCAGAGCGCGGAACCTGCCGGTTCCGTCCTCGTACCAGGATTTGCTGAACCCTGTTTACAAGGGGGTTCTGACCATGCCCAACCCCAAATCGTCGAGCACGGGGTATTTTTTCCTCAAGAATTTGGTGAACGCCATGGGGGAGGACGAGGCTTTTGCCTGGTTTGACGGGTTTGCCAATAATGTGCTTCAGTTCACTTCCTCGGGCTCAGGGCCGGTGAATGCCCTGGTGCAGGGGGAAGCAGGGATAGGGCTGGGCATGACGTTCCAGGCGGTGACCACTATCAACAATGGCGTGCCGTTGAGCATCAAATTTTTCGATGAGGGTTCCCCCTATTCGCTTTATGCACTGGGGATTATAAAGGGCAAGGACAGCCGCAAGG
Organism: Leadbettera azotonutricia ZAS-9; assembly: GCF_000214355.1. Taxonomy (GTDB): domain Bacteria; phylum Spirochaetota; class Spirochaetia; order Treponematales; family Breznakiellaceae; genus Leadbettera; species Leadbettera azotonutricia. Next base: position 1,840,905 of record NC_015577.1, read on the forward strand.
CGGTGAAGGATGTGTTTGACTTTTACCTTAACACGGTAAGCAGGGAAGACAAGGAGCGCTTTGTCCCTGAGCAGATATTCAAGAATCAGGTGAACACCATCCCCAATTACCCGGCAAATGTAAAATCGGGCGACATGAGGGGCATTGAAATACTTAGCGAAAAAGAGCGATTATTAGAGAAATGGAAGTATTGAAAACAAAGGTTGATAAACTGGAGGTCAGGGAGCTTTCCCACAGCTTTAGCCTTGACCAGAGGGAAGTGCTTCACCGGATAAGCTTTACCGTAAAGGATGGGGAGTTTCTCTCCATCCTGGGGCCTTCCGGCTGCGGCAAGACCACCATACTTCGCATACTCATCGGCCTTATACAGCCCAGTTCCGGGAAGATTTTTAAGAACGGGGAAGACATAACCGAATATAAACCCTCCGGAAGGAATATGGGCATAGTGTTCCAGAACTATGCCCTCTTTCAAAACATGAGCGTCCTGGGCAATGTGGAATACGCCCTCAAATTCAACCCCGGGTTGAAAAGCCGTTCAAGGTCAATCGCGGAAAATGTGATCGACCAGGTGGGCCTTACGGAGCATATCAATAAAAAGCCCTGGAAGCTTTCTGGGGGGCAGCAGCAGAGGGTGGCTATAGCCCGCACCCTTGCCCTGAACCCCGAAATAATCCTTTTCGACGAACCTATGTCGGCCCTTGATGCAGCCACCCGCCTTGTATTGCGGGATGAACTGAAAAGGATACAGGAAAAATTCAAATCCACCATGATCTACGTTACCCACGATCAGGAAGAAGCATTCGCCCTGTCCGACCGTATCATGGTGATGAATCAAGGCGTGATAGAGCAGCTTGACACTCCCCGGAATATTGTAAAAAACCCTGCAAGCCAATATATGAAAGATTTTGTGATCCACAATTTAAAGCTTAAAATCGATTCTCTTGCCCAATACATGGGAGCAGAGGATTGAAATTTGAGCGAATGACCGGTATCAAACTCCTCATCACTGTTTTTTTATTGATAGCGGTGATATTCCCTTTGATTTCCATGCTGTCCTATTTGCCGGGCGCGAATGTTTCGCGCATTGTCTCCAATCCCCAATTCAGGCAGGCCCTGATTAATTCGCTGTCCACCGCAGGGATGGGGACAGTTATTTCAATTTTGATTGCCTATGTTTTCGCCTACTGCATTGCCCGTACAGGCATGGGGCGGACAGAAATATTTTCGGTATTCGCGACTGTGCCTATGCTCATCCCTTCGATTTCCCATGGCATGGGGCTCATTATTCTTTTGGGGGCCAACGGGATTATTACCCGGCTATTGGGTTTAAAAACCACGATTTACGGTTTTTGGGGGATTGTGCTTGGAGGCGTGCTTTACGCGTTTCCTGTGGCCTTCCTCATGCTCGCGGATGTTTTAAAATACGAGGACGGCTCCCCCTACGAGGCCGCGGAAGTCCTGGGCATACCCCGGAAGAACCGCTTTTTCGCGATAACCTTTCCGTACCTCAGAAAGCCGCTTATATCCGTTGTTTTTGCGGTTTTTACCATGATTTTTACAGATTATGGCGTTGCCTTGATGATTGGCGGCCGCTGTACCACCCTGCCTGTGCTTATGTACCAGGAAGTGATAGGGCTTCTTAATTTCAGCAAGGGCAGCGTAATCGGGGTGATTCTGCTTGCCCCTGCCCTGGCGGCTTTTATTTTTGATCTCCTCAATAAAGACAAGGGGAACCAGTCCTTTGTTGTTCAAAAAACAGCCCTGGCCAGGCAGCGGCTCCGGGATGCTGCCGCAACCGTGTTTTGCGCGCTGGTATGCCTCATTATTGCCCTTCCCATACTGGTTTTTGCGTTTTTGACCTTTGTCCGGAAATATCCTGTCGATATGACCACATCACTTTATAATGTTATAACCAGTCTCGAAATGGGCGCCGGAAAATTCCTCCTCAATTCATTCATAATCGCCCTGGGGGTTTCCGTAATCGGCACTTTTATTTCTTATACCCTGGCATATTTTACGGCCCGCACTCCGGGGAAGACATCCAAACTCCTGCATTTAATTTCTATTACTTCATTGGCAATTCCCGGTCTGGTGCTGGGCCTTTCGTATGTGCTTTTTTTCAAAGCCACATTTTTATACGGGACTATAGCAATTCTTATTTTGGTAAACACCGTGCACTTTGTGGCATCCCCTTATTTAATGGCATATAATTCCCTTGGCAAGCTGAATGCCAATTTGGAGGATGTAGGCTTCACCCTTGGCATTAAACGTTTTGCGATTGTCAGGGACGTGCTTTTGCCCCAGACTAAATTAACGGTGCTGGAAATGTTTTCGTATTTCTTCGTCAATTCCATGATGACTATTTCAGCGGTTTCTTTTTTAAGCACTGTGGGGAATAAGCCCATTGCCCTGATGATAACCCAATTCGAAGCTACCATGCAGCTCGAAAGCGCGGCTTTTGTTTCCCTATTAATCCTCAGCTGCAATTTCCTAATGAAGGGCTTTATCTATTTTTCACGACGCCGTATTATGAAAAGGGAGGGGATGTGATGGAGCTGTCAAGAAACCAGTTCGATATACTCGTATTTCTTGAGGGGCAAAACCCGAATCCTGTTACCCAACGGGGCATCACCAAGCAGGTGGGCCTTTCCGTAGGCACGGTGAATAAAACTCTCTCCCAGCTGGGCGACCTGGGTTTTTGGGATGGATCTGCCATTACCGGCAAGGGCCTTGAAGCCCTGGAGCCATACCGGGTAAAGCGGGCGATCTTCATAGCAGCCGGCTTTGGCTCCCGCCTTGTGCCCATTACCCTTAACACGCCCAAACCCCTGGTGAGGGTCAAGGGCAAGCGGATTATAGACACACTCCTGGATGCAGTGGTTGCGGCGGGGATCAAGGATATCATCATTGTGAGGGGCTATCTGGGCGAGCAGTTCGATCAGCTCCTCTATAAATACCCGGACATCAAATTCCTGGAGAACCCCATTTATAACGAGTCGAACAATATTTCTTCCGTAATGTGCGTGCGTTACCTTATGCAGAACAGCTATTTGCTCGAATCGGATCTCTTCCTCAGCAATCCTGCTCTTATCGCCAAGTATCAGTATTCCAGCAATTACCTGGGGGTTCCCACGGAGCGCACCGACGACTGGTGCTTTGAGACCAAAAACGGCGTTATCGCTAAAATAAAAGTGGGAGGCAAGAATTGCCACCATATGTTCGGCATCTCCTACTGGAATGCCAAAGATGGCGCCAAGCTGGCGGATCATATCAAGCAGGTCTACGACATGCCCGGCGGCAAAGAGCGCTACTGGGATTTGGTCGCCCTGGATTATTTTATAAAGGATTACGATATCGAAGTGCGCGAATGCAGCTTCAATGATATTATAGAGATCGACACTTTCAATGAATTAGAAAAAACTGGATGATACATATAAGGTTTAACCATGAGATTTTTTGCTTTTTTGCTTGGCATCATGCTGATTTTTTCCTCCTGCCAAAAAGCGGTTCAGATACCTTCTGTAGAAAGGGAAGATCTTTTTACCCTTGATATAGGGCGCCTGGAAGATCAGATTGCCCTCTACAACCTGGAAGGCGATCGGGGCATACGGCGCACCGATATGGCCATGAGGGACGGCCTCTTTTATATATCCGACGGGAACGGCGCCAAGATACTGCACTACAATTCCTACGGGGATCTTCTTTTTATGATCCATAACGAAGAAACGAACCCCCCTCCTTTAAGTCTAAAGCCCCTCAAGCCGGACAGCGTGGTAACCCGCTGGGCCACTACCTATCCTCTCCAGGAGCCGGGGGAAATCGCGGTGGATTCCCGGAAGCATATTTATGTGCGCGACAGGCTGCCCTACGAACGGCACAGTTTTGATCCTGAAAGCAAGGCCCTTTTGGACAGCACTATACTCCACTTTGACGAGAACGGCAATTTTGTGGAATACCTTGGACGCGACGGCATCGGGGGAAGCCCGTTCCCCCGCATAGAGGGGCTTTATGTTTCGATTCGGGACGAGCTTGCGGTAGTCTGCCGCCTTCCTACAGGCTGGAACATCTACTGGTTCGAAAGCAACGGGCATTTCCTTTTTATGGTGCAGCTTAAAAACGAGCTGGTGCCGGTACCCAAGGACAGGGATATGGTCATCCCTTCCCTGGACTCCATAAGCGCCGCCCCTGACAGCCGCAAGCTCTATATCAAAGTCGATTATTACCGGGACACCTACGATGAATCCACCAATACCCGTACCGGCAACGAGCCGGATTCGTCGGTGATATGGATCATGAATGCCGAGGACGGCTCCTGGGAAAGGACTGTGGAAATCCCCTTTTTTGAATATACTTATACCGAGAACAACAGGCGCTTTACTACCCGCATGCCCTATTCCATGCTGGGGGTGATACAGGGCGGAAGGATATTCTTTTCTTTCCCTGTGGAAGGCGGGTATTCTCTGCTCATCCTTTCTGCCAATTCCGGGGGCGAGCAGCGCCAGGGCTTTATACAGGTGAACAACGACGAGCTCCAGTTCAACGTGTTCGATCTTTCGGCGGAGGGCATACTCTCGGGGCTTTTGGTTGACGACTGGAATGTCAAGCTGGTGTGGTGGCGCACGGATAAATTTATTGGAGAAGGTTGATGCAAAAATTATTGGTGAGTTCTGACACTGCCCGTAAAATCGATGAGGAAGCTCAAAGCGCCTGGGGTTTCAATACCTTTGCCCTGGTTGAGTCCGCAGGCCGGAGCTGCGCCAGGGTTTTTGTGAAGGCCTTCCCAAAATTTTTCGACAGCCGCATTCCCTCGATTGCCATTGCCGCAGGAAGCGGGAGCAATGCCGCCGATGCCATGGTGATGCTGAGGTATTGGATACTCCAGGGCCTCGCAAGCCCTTCGTCTTCCACAGTGGTAGTGGCGAAGCCCCCCAAAAGGGACGAGAAAAACCCCTATTCGGAAGTTTTTCTGTCCCTCAAAAAAATGGAAGTCCCCATACTGGTTTGGGATGGGGATCTTGGGGAAGCCGCAGGACGGCAGTCCGAAGACGCCCTGGCGAGGGCGGACATCATCATCGACGGGATATTCGGGACTGGCGTTAAAGGGCCGGTCAAAGGCTCCTCCGAGGAGATGATCACGGTTGTCAACGCTCTTAAGCGGGGAACCAGGGCTTATGCAACGGATCAGTATAAAAAGCCTTTTGTTGTTTCCATAGATGTGCCTTCGGGGAATTCGGACGAATGGAAACCCGGCATGCCCATCATGGAGGCGGACGTTACCTTGTCCATAGAGCCCCAAAAAATCTGCCTTTTCAATCCTGCTGCCAGGGCATTCGCAGGGGAAATAATTTCTTTGGGCGATGTGTTCCCCCCGGGGCTCATAAATTCCCATCAAGGGGCGGAGCTTTTGGATTGGGCCAGGGCCCGGAATTTCCTGCCCCGCATAAGGCCCGACGCGTACAAGCACGAAAGGGGCACCCTTGAAATCCGCGCCGGTTCTGTGGGGACTACCGGGGCGGCCCTCATCGCGGCACGGGGCGCCCAGGCTGCAGGGGCAGGGCTGGTGCGGATTTTGGCGGATGACGACATCTACCCCATACTGGCATCCAGGGCGAGCGGCGTTATGGTATCCCCCATTTCCCGGGAAGGGAAGGGGGATCGTTTTAAGCCCGATGCCCTTCTGCTCGGACCCGGATGGGGAAAGGAAGGCGATCGGGCGGAGCAGCTTGCCCAGGCCCTGGAAAAAGAAAAGAACGGCACTCCGGTAATTCTGGATGCCGACGCAATAGCTTTGGCACGGGATGCAGTGTTTCACAAAAATGCCATCCTCACCCCCCACTTTGGCGAATTTGCTGCTTATGTGGGGCTTGAAATCGACAAGGCCCTCAATAATCCTTCAAAAATGCTTTTGGAAATCGCAAAAGAGAAAAAAGCCACCATTATATTGAAGGGCCATATCATCACCATAGCCGGAGCGGACGGCCGTTGGGGTGTGATTGACGGCATGATGCCGGCCTTGGCAGCGGGAGGCAGCGGGGATCTCCTGGCAGGCTTCTGCGGGGCAATGGCTGCCCGCATGGCAAGGAAAGGGGCCTTTGACGGCTATGCCTGCGCTGCCGCGGCGGTTTCTCTCCTCATAGCTGCCGGGCGGCTGGTGGGCCCCAGGTTCATAGACCCGCTGGAGCTTGCGGACAAAGCCGCGGATCTTGCAGGCCAGGCCTGGCTCTGCACAGGGGACAACTAATGGCTGGCAACGAAGAGGGCTCAGGCCCCCGGCAGCCGTCGGAAGAAATAATATTCCATTATTCCCGGGAACACCGCCTGGAACGGGCATCCCAGGCTGTAAGGGATCTGAACAATAGCGCGTCATCCAAGCGGAGCCTTGTCAAGACCATAGCGGGAAGCAGGGGCAATCTCCTTATGCTGCTTTCCATCGTGATCGTATGCATCGCAATGCTGTTTGGTTCAAGGATGAAGGGCAGGCAGACCATGGGTTTTGAGCTGGGGGAAAACACAGTCAGCATGGCGGTTAGAAAATCCGGCGATGGACTTGCCCTGTTCATGGAAAAAAAAGCCCCGAAAGATGGCAATGGCTATACCGGGGCGGTAGGCATTGTCATTTCCCCGCAGGCGGCAAAGCCATCCACGGGGGGAACATCCGAACCCCCTCCCATGCTGACCCATCTTGTTTTTTTCAGCCTTGCGGAAGAGGAGAATTATTCAATAGACCTTCCTTTTGGCGGTACCGATTTCATAGTGGTTGTTCAAACAGACAACGAAAGGCTAAGCCGCAGGCTCAAGGTCAAATAGAGGCACGGATCTATCCTAAATCTTGAAAATGCGCTATAATTATAAAAATGGGGAAGTGAATGATACAATTTTATTTTTTGTCCATATTTTTCAATGTCCTGGCCGGCTACATTCTCATTTCCAATGATGATGCAGATTCCCTTGAGATACGTCCGGGTTTTTCCCTGAAAGATGAAACTGTAAAGCTCGTTATTGGCATACTTGGCATGGTGACCGGAATCCTCAAGCTCCTCTCTTCTGTAGAGGGGGATCTTCCTGTCATCGGCGACCTAATCCCCGCAGTGGTTGGCTTTTTCACAGGCTTCATCCTGGTTATCGAGTACTACAAAGGCCATGCAAATATCGGCGTTGAAGAAGGCGAGAGCTTCAGCCATGTGCTGATTCGCAATAAAAAAATAGTAGGGTATGTTGCCATTGCTGTAGCATCCCTGCATTTCCTCTTCCCCAAGGTGCTGCTCCTCTAGTCATGGCAAATTGCATTGCCAATGAAAAGAGATCCGTGGCAGGGATTGCCTCCGAAGAAAACCGCTTCTTCATAGCCCGCCGTCTTCCGGGCGGCGATATGGGGGGCAAGTGGGAATTTCCGGGCGGCAAAGCTGAAGAAGGCGAGAATGACGAACAGGCCCTTGTCAGGGAATATCTGGAAGAATTCGGCGTTTCCATTGCCATAGGCAGCAAGCTTGCGGAAGCTGAATTCGAGCACAAGGGGAATAAATATACCCTCCACGCATACCGTGTCTATTTCAATTCCAAAAATTTTACCCTCGCAGAGCACAGCGAATGGAGCTGGGCCGGCCTGGAAGAAATTGAAAAAATGGATTTTGCCGATTCGGACTTGAAGCTGCTGCCGGCCTTAAAAATGCAGTTTTGCGGAAAGTCCTAAATTCACTATCATAAAGCCCCCGCCGCCCCCGTCAGGATGCTCGGAATAGTAGGAGCTGGTGCTTGCCTTTTCGTAGGTGCTGCCCCTGGAGCCATTGATGCGCTGCAGATCCGCAGCAAACAGGAATTCCCATCTCCTTGAGGGAGAAAAACTTATTTCAGTCCCATATTTTAAAGCCACGCCCCCGTAAAGGTAATCTTCATAGCGCACGATCTTCTGGGACGCCATGTGCTCATCAATGTTGACAGAGCGGATCAGAGGGGTGACGAGGGCAAAAACGCTTATGGAAAAATGCTCTGATCCCTGAAACCCGAACAATAGACCGGGGGAAAGAAGCAGCCAATTTTGCTGATAATTTATTGCCGGCCCATTATGGGGGATTTTGGGCAGGTTTTCATTCCAGGGCTCATCGTATTCATAGTGTTCGTTCAAAGGGGCGTACTGAATATAGCCATCCCGGGAATTCCAGGCCAGGCGGATATAGGAAAAATCCGCAAAAGCCCTGATGTATATTGGCCAGGGCAAGGCCCATGAATACCCTGCGGAAAGATCGGCAAAAATCGCCCCGTTTTTTTCCAAATAGCTGTCGTGCTTTGAAAAGTTGGTAAGGTATGTTTGGCCTCCGGGGGCTTGCCAGTCCCTGTCCTCTATGCTGCCTGTCTTTAGGGGAAGCCCGTATTTTATTGCAGCCTCCGCAAAAAAGCCGCTTTTGATCCAGGGACGCCTGGGGCCGAATTCCAAATCCATCCCCGCGTACACAAGGGGCCTTAATTCCCAAAGGAGCTGGCTGAGCAAGGCATCGGAATCAGGTTTTTTATATACTATTTCTTCAGCCTTGCCCAATAAAATCCCAAAGGACGGCTCTATGGAAAAACCAAAAGCGCTTTCAGCCTCGGTTCCGGGAGGAATGAGGACAAACATGATGACTAAAACCGCGAAAGCGGGTATATTCTTCATTGTTATGAGAGTAGGGCTTCAAGCCAAACACCGTCAAGTCATCTCTAAAGCAGTTGCATTGTTGTTTATGGCGCTTTTATGCTCCTGTGCCAAAGGCCAGGAAGAATCCCCCCTGGAGCCTCCGCCCACTGATCCCCTGGCAAGGGATTCTATAGGCTATGGAGTGGTGAATGCATCCTTTACCCATGTGGGGGATAAGGCAGGGCAGAACGGTGTTTCTCTGGGCTATCTCCGGAAAGGTTCTCTGGTTAAAATCATTGAACGACGCTCACTTACCGACCAAGGGAATGCCGAATTATGGGTATTGATAGAATCCGATTATCAGGGCGCCCCTGGCGGAAAAATCCAGGGCTGGCTCAGGGAATCGGCAGTGGAAGTCTATGACAACGAAAGCCGGGCCCTCACCGCATCGGAAGCCATGACCCCATGATAGCCATCCTTCCCTGGATCATCCCGCCCCTGGTGGGCGCCATAATAGGGTACGTCACCAATGCAATTGCCATCAAAATGCTTTTCCGCCCTTTGAAGGAAGTGCGCATACTGGGCATACGCCTGCCTTTTACCCCGGGCATTTTGCCCAGGGAGCGGCATAAACTGGCAGAAAGCATAGGCCGCATGGTAGAGCGGGAGCTTATTACCCCTGAAATCCTCAAGGAACGCTTTTCCCGGCAGGACACGAAGGAAGCCCTGGGCTTGTCCATTTCAGCCTATACCGCGAGGCTGCTTGCCCTTCCGCCGGCCGATTGGGATGCAAAAATCTCCGGGCTTGCCCGGGAGGGGGCTGAAATTGTATACCCCAAAGCGGCCAGGGGCATTATAGGCTTGCTTAACCGCAATGACATAAAGCTTGCCCTTGAAAACCAGGGCCGACGCCTCGTTGCCAGCACTATAGACAAACTCAACCCTTTTCAACGTTTTTTCGTTTCCGCAGGCCAATTTGACAGCACCCTCAAGGAAAAGATGCCCGTGATAATCGAAGATCTTATCCTTCAGCTTGAAGCCCTCCTCGATTCCCCCGAGGCCAAGGCCAAAATCCTTAAAACCATGGAAGAAGAAATCCAAAGCTTCCCGGCAAAAAACGCCAATGCCAATCTTAAAAAGCTCCTCGATTTTGATACGGGGAAAAAATCCCGCCTTGATGCCTTCCTTGCCGAAAAGATCCTCTCCACTGCCACGGAGCAGATAGATTCCCTCCTTAAAACCATCAATGTCAGGACCCTGGTCTCCGACCGTATCGATTCCCTGGACATGCTCCAGGTTGAGCGCATAGTCCTTGATGTAATGGCAGGCCAGCTAAAATGGATAAACGTCTTCGGCGGAATCCTGGGAGCGTTGATTGGCGGAATACAGGTGTTGCTGGCCCAGGTGATTTGATAGGAGAGGGGTATTAACCCTCTCGCCACGAATAATTCATATTTTATGCCGGGCTTCGGCGGAGTTCCCCCAGTTGCCCGCAGGCGCCGTTCACGCCTCTCCCTTTTTCGTAGCGGAGGGTAACGTTCAGGCCAAGGGTTTCCAGTGCCCTGGCAAAGGTTCTGACTTTGCCGGGGAGGGGAGGGGCAAGAGGCTTCCCTTCGAAAAAGAGCCCCTCCACGGGGTTCCAGGGGATGAGGTTCACCACTGCATCCAGGCCCCTTGCAAAACCGGCAAGGGCGGCTGCATCGCTTTGGCTTGTGTTCAAGCCGCCCAGGAGGACCGCCTCCAGGGTGATGCGCCGGTTTTGGTTTTTCTGATAGTGGACAAGGGCTTCTTTCAGATCGGGCAAGGGGTCGGAAAAGGGCATGAGCCGCTTGCGCAGATCCTGCCTCGCGGTAGTCAATGAAAGCGCAAGGCGTATGTCGGGGCCATTGGCCGCCAGGTCTTGAATGCCTTTGGCAATGCCGCTGGTGGAAAGGGTGATGCGCCGTTTGGAGATGTTGAGGCCGCCCTCATCACAGAAGAAGGCGATTGCCTTTCGCAGTTCTTCCAGATTCAGGAGAGGCTCCCCCATACCCATAATGACTATGTGGGAAATACCCGGAGACGAACCTTGCCCTCCGGGCCCGGCAGGGGTTCCTGAGGATTTTTGGCGGAGAAAGAGGAATTGGGAAACCATTTCTGTGCTCGTGAGGTTCCGGGTAAAGCCAAGGCTGCCTGTTTTGCAGAACAGGCAGCCTGCGGGGCAGCCCGCCTGGGTAGAGATGCAGGCTGTTTTTCTGCCTTCGCCGTCAGAAAGGATCACCGCCTCTATTTTGCTATTGTCTTCCAGGGTTATCTGGAGCTTGACTGTGCCATCTTCGTCTTCGAGGCAATTGCTGGTTTTCCCGTCATAAAGCCGGTAGTTTTGGTTCAGTTCATCACGCAAAGCCTTGGGGAGGTTGTTCATCCCCTCAAAAGTTTCCACCCCCGCGCATATCCACTGGCAAATCTGTTTATGCCTGAAACCAGGCAGATGGGGAAGCAGCCCGCAGATTTCCTTGAGGGACAGCCCTGCAAGGGCGGGCCTGGCCATTGTTTAGTATCGAATCCTTTCCAAAAATTCGATTACCGCATTGTTGCGCAGGCCCTGGCGCTGGAAATTTTCGAGGATTTCCACAGCCTCGTGCCTGTCGCCTTTCCTGAGACGGCAGTCCGCAAGTTCAATGTAGAGGCGGTAATTTTTGGGGTCCTGCTGGATAAGGCGGCGCAGGGATTCCTGGGCTTCGTCGAATTTGCCCTGGGATTTGGCAACCAGGGCAAGGCCAAGTACCGCGTAGGTGTCGAATTCGATATTCAGGGCCCGCTCGTAATAGTCCACGGACTTTTCGTACTGGTTTATGTTGCGATAGGCGTCGCCTGCCCGGGTGAGGATGACTTTGTTCCGGGGATCCTGTTCCAGTATCCGGTTCCAATAGCCCAAAGAGCGATCCTGCTGGTTCAGGCCCCGGTAACAGTCCGCAAGGCCGAATAGGGCATAGAAGTTGCCGGGATCACGCTGCAGGGCTTTTTCGAAGTAGGCAATGCCGCTTTCAAAAGTTTTGAGCTTCCGGTGGCAGTTGCCAATGGATGTCAGCACCCTGATATCAACATTGTCCTTGTTGACCTCGATCATCTTTTCCCAATAGAAAAGGGCATCCAGGTATTCTTTAAAGTCGTAATGGAGATAGCCCAGGCCTATAATGGCGTAGGGGTTATCGGCCTCTATTTCCAGCACCCTGAGGTACACTGCCTTGGAATGCTTAAAATCCCGAACCTTGCGGTAGGCGTCTGCCACACGGGTAAGGACAGTGATGCTTTTATCGTCATGGAGCAGGTACTGCTCCCAGATTTCTATGGCTTTATGGAATTGGTTGATGGCTTTGAAGCAATCAGCCAGACCGAACAGGGCATAGTTGTTCCCTGGATGATAGGACAGGCAATGCTGGTAATAGATTACCGCATCCTTGAAGCTGCCCCGCTTGCGGGTGGCATCGCCCATGCCTACAAGGGCGTAGTTGTTGTTTTCATCAACCTTGAGGATTTGGCTGAAGCAGTCGACCGCTTCTTCAATCCGGTTTTCCCGTAAATATTTGTAGCCCTTCTTTGAGAGTTCGGAAATCGCGGTGAGTTCCTGGTTATCGTCAGGGCCCCCGCTTTTTTCCTCAGTCTCCCCGCTCCGAGGGCCGGGGAGTTCATTAAACAAGTCACTCATTGGTGTAATCCCCTTCTTTCAGCATGGATTGTATAAGCGCCGAAAGTTGCATGATAATCGGTTCCGCCTTGCTGTGATCCGGCGCAACCCAATACATCCTTAAGGCGTCAAGCAAACGGCCTTTGGATTTGTAAAAATCGCCGATCCGGGCAAGCCCGTCGGAATAGCCAGTAGTAAGGTAGATTCTCCTGGCGCCTTCAATGTCCCCGGAATTGAAAAGGGCGTTGCCTTTGCGGTTCAGGGCTGCCTTTGCGGCGCCATCAATGGGAGGTTTGACAGTAGTTTTTATAAAGACGTTTTGATCTTCTTTATTCTCAAAAATCTTTTTATAATCCATCTCCGGCCCGTTAATATAATATACGAATCTTTTATTGATTATTTATCATTTTGTGGAAAAATTCAAGAGATTTTATAAAAAATCTCCATTTTTTAACGATTTATAGAAATCCACTACTGAACGCCCGTATTCCCTGGAGTCGAATTTCTCCAGCCCCGGGATGGGGTCGTCATGGAAATCCTCCCTGGGCCTGTGGATAAGGAGCTTTGAGCCTGTTTTTATAAGAGGGGAAGCCGAAATCGCCTCCACCAGTTCCCATTTGTATTGATATGGGAAGGGGGGATCGCAGAACACAAGGTCAAAGGCTTTTTTTGCCCGTTTCACGTATAATTCCGCTGCCATAAAGCGGCAATTAACCCTTACCGGGGCAATGGAAACGTTTTCAAGGAGGGTTTTCCGTTTTTTTGGGTCCATTTCTACTGCTTCGATGTACGAAGCTCCCCGGGAAGCCGCCTCCAGGGCTATGATGCCCGAGCCGGTGAACAAGTCGAGGAAGGAGAGGCCCGTGAGATCCCCAAGGGAGGCAAATACCGATTCCCGCATGCGATCCATGGCGGGCCGTATGACCCCTTCAGGTACTTTTACTTGCCTTCCGGCAAGGGTTCCGCCAGTGATGCGCATTTATCTAAAAATCTTTAAGAAGCTCGTTGAGTTCGTCGGAACTTACTGCCGGGCCTTCTGAAAAGTCCGCTATGGAAACTGCCGCATTCTCGGACGTTTTGCGCCTGTCCAGGCTCCGGGTCCTTAAAATAGTTATCTTGTCCCTAATGGCCGGGAATTCCTGGGCTGAAACAGTCCCCTTGCTGTTCAGGAACTCGGAAAGAGCCTGGCTAAACTGCAATTCAAGCTCCGCGAGGTGGTTCAGAAGCTCCTCCCGCTCTATAAAACGGAGGCGCTCCTGCATTTGGGCTTGCAGGGCCTGGAGGGTGGCGTCTATAAAGTCGATGTCCTCAAGGGTTTTGTCCAGGAAGAGCCCGGGGTCCGTGTCCAGGGCAAAAAGATCCCGTATCAGTTTGATGCGGACCAGGGTTATATAGATATTGTCTTCGAAATTTATCTGTCTATTCATTTATCTAAATTATCGGCCGGAGGCTTGAATAAGATAGATTTACTTGGTATATTTAAGGTACCTTTTTGCCTGCCCCTGGCAGGCCATGTCCACAAGGAGGACCCATGCGTCAGTACGAACTGACGGTCATTTTCCCATTGGAAGATGACCAGCACAAAGTGGGCCGCGAGCTTCTGCTCAGCGACCTGGCAAACCACGGAGTCGTCATCGAAAAAACCGATGAAAACGGCGATCGCGATCTGGCTTACGAAATCAGGAAAAGGCGCCGAGGCAAGTACGTTCTTTTCACCATCCAATCAGATCCTGAAAAGATCACCCAGCTTGACCGGATTTTTAAACTCAATGCCAATCTGCTCAAGTATCTCTTTGTAAGAGTGGAAGAATAAGGCTTATGGCCGATATCAACCATGTGGTACTGGTAGGCAGGCTGACCCGGGACGCGGAGCTTAAATACACGGCTTCCGGGCAGGCGGTCTGCAAATTTTCCCTTGCCATCAACCGGCGCCGCAAGAACGGCGACCAGTGGGAAAACGAAGCCAACTATTTCGACATAGTCCTTTGGGGCAAAATGGGCGAAGCAGTGGCCAAGCTTCTGGTTAAAGGCAAGGCTGTGGGCGTTGACGGCGAACTCCGCCAGGATCGATGGCAGCAGCAGGACGGCCAAAACCGTTCCAAAGTCGAAATCGTGGCCAGCAATGTCCAGCTTTTGGGAGGCAATCCCGGTAGCGGTTCAGGCGAGTACAATGGCCCCTCTAACGGAGGGAGCTACGGTTCGTCCGGCAGCGGCCAGGGCGATTATCCCCCGGAAAACAGGGGCGGCGAGGCCCCTGCGGGGGATGATGGTTTTTCCGACGATATTCCATTTTAATTAAAGGCTTCAAGGAGATTATAGTATGTCTGATGAGAAATATATGGATGGCGAGCGGCCTTCACGGCAGGATCGCGGCATGAATGAAGGCATGGATGGCCGGGACGGTGAAGGCGGTCGGGGTAAGGGCAAGGTCTACTTCAAAAAAAAGGTTTGCAAGTTCTGCATACAGAAGCTGAAGATAGATTACAAGGATTCCGATACCCTGAGGCGTTTTATCACCGAGCGGGGGAAGATCCTGCCAAGGCGCATCACCGGCACCTGCGCAAAGCACCAGCGTTCATTGGCTCTTGCAATCAAGCGGGCCAGGATCATCGCTCTGCTTCCCTTTGTCGCCGACTGATGAAGGCAAGCCCGCCCTTGTTCCGGCCCTGATAGGCGCGGCGGCTTGCCTTTTCTTCATCCGCAGCGGGTTCCTCATTTTTTTCTTTTTGGTGCCCTTGGGATTTCTGGCATTCCGTTTTAGCCCGAAAACAGCATGGGCGGGTTTTGGCATGGCTGCGGTCGCCAACTTTGTGGTGGCCCTTATTTCCATTGCGGCCGGCAAGCTGCCCGGGTTAGAGGCAGCCTGGGACATATTGTATTTCAGCGTCATGTGCGGTTTCTTTACCTGGATAGTTGCTCCCCTTTGGGTCGGCGGCGCATTGTCCCGTGTAAACGGGGCCATGCGCATGGTCATAGGTTCTGTGCTTTGCACCCTTGTTTTCGTAGGGATACTGTCCAGGGCATTGGCGGATGCGGCCTTTTACTCTGCCATAAAAATGCAGATTGAGGGTATCACTTCCTTTTATAAATCGGGAAGCCCCGATGTAGTGCAAAACGCCCTGCTGGATTCCCTTACGCCGGAATTCGTGGTCGAAACCATGAAGGCCCTGGTTCTGAGGGGCGGAGGTCTTGTTTCCTGCGTTTTTATCTTTTGGATAAGCAGGCAGGCCAGCATCATCCTGGCACGGATATTCGGGTCCCGGTACAGGGGGGCGAGCTTCAGATCTTTCCATGTCCACCCCAATTTTATTTGGGTGCTGTCGTTTTCCATATTGGTTGTGCTCGCAAGCAGCATATTCAAATGGACAGCCCCTGAAATTTTGGTATGGAATGTTTTGGCCCTTTGTGTTATCCTGTATTTTGCCCAGGGCTTGGGGATTTTGCAGCATTTTCTTTTGACAGCGCCGCCTCTTTTGCGCTTGCTGCTGCCCCTGGCATTTATCATTTTGGTTTTTAGCCCTGGCATCAACGCGGTTCTTTTAGGGCTTATAGCCATTTTGGGAATCGCCGAAAATTGGGCTGCCTTCAGGCAGCCGAAACCCAAGGGGCCGCCTCCAACTCCGGAGGCGTGAAGCCGGCGTGTTCGGCTCTGTGCTCCGAAAGGTTCCCCGTATGGAGAACCTGAGTCTTATGTGAGAAGAATTGCAAAGCAATTCTCCGGGAGCTTGGTATGAAAGTAATTTTGAACAAGGATCTCTCCCCCCTGGGAGAAGAAGGGGATGTAAAAGAAGTAGCCAAAGGCTATGCGAGGAATTTCCTTTTTCCACGGGGTATAGCTGTCCCTTATAACGACAGGACTGTAAAGCTTTTCGAATCCCGGAAGGAAGAGATTGAAGCCAGAAAGGCTGAAAAACGCAATGATGCTGCGGGGCTCAAAGAAAAGCTCGAAGCCCTGGTATTGGAAATCACCATGCCCGCAGGGGCCAATGGAAAGCTTTACGGCGCTGTCACAAGCCAGACCATTGCTGACGAGCTTGCAAAGCAGGGCCATCACATTGAAAGGAAACGCATCGAGCTGGCTGGCTCCAACTTCAAGAGCGTAGGCAAATACAAGGCCGCCATTAAGCTTTACGAAAGCGCTGCGGCTGAAATTACCATTACCATTGTCGGCCAAGAAATAAAGACCGAAAGCCGGACTCCCGCCCAGCCTGCACGGGGCAAGAGGCGCAGGGATGCGGACATCGTCCAGGCGGACGCAGTCCAGACGGACACCGTCCAGGCGGAAGCTGCTGCGCCTGAAGCCCCGGCCGGGAATGGGGCTCCTGTTTCCGAGCCCGCGGCACAGGCGGCTCCCGAAATTCAGGCAAATCCCGAACCTGCAGCCGCAGAATAAAATTCAGAAACAGATATGGCCTCCCAGGGCATAGCGGACAGAATACCTCCTCAAAACGAGGACGCTGAAAAAGCAGCCCTGGGGGCTATGCTCATAGACGACACAGCCATTGCGGTGGTGCGCCAGTTTCTTGAACCTGAAGATTTCTACAGCACCTTCAACAAGCGTATTTATGAAGCCATAATCAGCCTCTATTCCGCAGGGCATAAAGCGGATCTCCTCACCATCAAGGGGGAGCTTGAGAAAACCGGGAAGCTGGATGAAGCCGGGGGCATCGATTATATAGCCGGCCTTACCCATGTAGTGCCTTCCAGCGCCAATGCCGATTACTATGCCCTTAAAGTCCAGGAATGCTCCTTAAGGCGCGGGCTGATACAGACAGCGGGCATTGCCGGCAGCAAAGCCTATGACGAGACGAATGATCCCCGGCTTCTGCTCGAAGAAACCCAGCAGCGTCTTTTTGCGTTAAGCGATACCCGGCGCCTTTTTACTTATAAAAAGGTCGGTAAAATAATAAACGCTACTTTTACCTATCTTGAAGGCGTCTTTAATACCAAAGCTGAATACACGGGGATTCCATCGGGCTTTGACGCTCTGGACGCCCTTACTTCAGGTTTCCAAAAGGCTGAGCTCATAGTCATAGGGGCAAGGCCGGGTATGGGCAAGACCGCCATAGCCCTGACCATGGCATCCAATATTTCCATGGGGAAGAAGAAAACACCTGCTGCCTTTTTTTCATTGGAAATGTCGGATCAATCCCTGATGCTCAGGATCATCTCTGCGGAGGCAAAAATAGATTCCCAAAAGCTCAGGACAGGCAAGTTCGATTCTTCTGATATTCCGAACATTTGGGCAGCCACTGACAGGATACACCAGGCGCCCCTCTACATTGTGGATATGCCCCACATGACTATCCTTGACATTCAGGCCATGGCAAGGATGCTCAGGACCCAGGAGAAGGTAGAAATTATCTTTATCGATTACATTGGCCTCATAGGTTCGGACAACCCCAAGCTTGCCCGCTATGAGCTTATTTCGGAAGTTTCCCGTTCATTAAAAGGCCTTGCTCGTGAACTGGATATACCCATAGTGGCCCTTTCCCAGCTGCGCCGCGAGGCAGAAAAAGAGAAGCCCAACCTTTCGGACATCAGGGAGTCAGGCTCCATAGAGCAGGATGCCGACATGGTCATGTTCATCAACCGCGACAGGGAACTGGAAAAAACCGCAGAGGAGCAGGCCCAGGCGGAAGGCCAGGTGGTTCAGCTTATTTTGGCAAAAAACCGCAACGGCCCGGTAGGGACCATAAACCTCACCTTCCTCAAACCTTTTACAAAATTTGCCCCTTATGCGGGCGACAAACATTAAGGAGTTACTAAATGGCTTTTATTGATGATTACGATTTCGATCTTTTAATCAACGAGGCAGAAAAGCTGGTTCTTGCAGACCTCGGACGCCAGCTTGAAGCATATCCCGAAGCCATCTGCAAATGCAACGATTGCGTGGTGGACATGGCAGCCATGGCCCTCAATTCGGTAAAGCCTCTCTACAGGGTTTCGCTTTTAGGGACCATCTATGCTTCACGGGCGATGGACGAAAAAGCCTATGCCACAAGCATACGGGAAGCGGTTTTCAAGGCCATAGAAAAAGTACGGAAAAACCCGAGCCACGAATAAAAGGCAGCGTTATACCGCTTATCTGTTCACCTTTCCCCTGATCGTGCTGCTGCCCTTTTCCAGCACCCACTCGTCTCCGTAAAGCTTAAAGCTTGCAAGGAGTCGGCCGGTTCGGGGATCGTGCCAGCATATATTGCCCTCTGTATCAATAACGATGAACCAGCGCTCGCCTTCCAGAATCGATTGGGGGAGGCCGTCGCTTCTTTCGATGGGGCGGGCTTCGGTATTTCCTGTAGTGCGGTAAAGGGAAGCCCTGTCGCCGCCAAGGGAAGTCGCAAGGTAGCCCTGGGCTTCGGCCATAGTGAATTTGGTGTCCTCGCTTGAATATTCAATGAGTTTGCGGGACTGGGCAGGGTTAGCAGTATTGATGATCAGCACAGAAGTCTGATAGCCATTTTGATTTTGGCTGAGGATTCCGCCATAAAGATTGCCGGAGCTGCTCCGGTAAATTTCTGCGCCTATGGATGCCGGGATTGAAAGGGGGACAGTTTCGCCGGTGGCAACATTCACTATAAGAAAAGCAGTGCTGCCGGTGCCAACGCTGCGCCCTATGAGCATATTGTTTTCATCAATAAAAGCTGCATCCTGGGCTCCCGATGAAGTGTGGCTGAAAACAAGACGGCCTTCTTTTTGATCCGTTACTGTTATATTTCCCACTGAATCAAGAAACGCGAACCTGTCTTTCAATATCGCCACAGAACGCAGGGGGAAACGCAGGGTAACTTTGTCAATAAACGCATCCTGGGTATTGCCATATTCAGGCTGGCCTGAAAGGGTTTTTATTACAGGGAAAGAACGGGTATTACTCGACTGCCAGAGGAGAAAGCCCGAGTTCGCGGCAGGGTCAGAACTTACATGGGTATACGGGCTTGCATCCTGAAGCCTCAAGGTGTTTTTTGAATCAAGCTTGGCATAATCCAGGGGGATGAATCCCAATTTGGAATCTTCAGCGATGAAAGCCAGCGCGCTGCCGGAAACAGAGGCATCAAGCAGGCGAAGCTGAGAGTGGGTATTCATAACGCGAGAGCTGCCGTTTCCATTGAACACAAAAACTTGGCCATCCCTGGTCCCAAGCACTACCGAATTGTCCGATATGACTGCGCCTGCGCTTACCTGATTCAAATTGGATGGGACAGGACGCCGGTTTTTTGTTTCAAGGTTTCCGGAATTGCTGATGTTCAGGTGATAGAGGGTAGCGGAATTCCCCGAAACCGCAAGGCAGACAAATTCAGAAAGCTCATTGTTCCCGGCAATAATGGTTCCCCTGGGTATGCTGCTCTCCCTCAGTATAAGCTGGCCCGAAACCGCATCCAGTACCACCAGGGCAGATGAATCAAAGCCTGCAAAGAAACGGTTGTTTCCCAAAAGCACAGGGGAGCTGATATTGGAGGGCACATTGAAATGCCGTATTTCCTCACCGGATTCAAGATCCCAATAGGAAAGCACCCCAGAAGGCATATACGAAATCATGGTGCGTTCCGAACGGCCTGTAGCAGCAAAAGCAACAGTGCCTGTAAGCTCCTGGGGAGACTTGAGGACTTCCCCAGTATCAGAATTGATAAATGCGACGCCTGTCCTGCCGCTCCTGGCTACCATAAGGAAATTGCCTGCTGCGGAATAATTGGCATAGCTTATGGAATCCCGGAAACGCAGGGTAAAAAGGTTCTTTTTTTGTTCATAATCCCAGGCAGAAATCCGGTAAAGCCCGAGACTGTCGCTTTCAACAAGGGTTACCTGGGCCTTACCGGGCCTTAAAGCCATGGACGTAATTGAATACGGGCTCAGCTGGAATCTTTCTGACGCAGCATTGGCATTGATGTCCCAGATTTCCAAAAATCCGTCTGCCCCTGCGCTGAGCACCCTTCCCCTGGGATCGCAGATAAGGGCATTCACTTCCCCCCTATGCCCACCTGCTATATCCCCTGTCCGGGAAGCATTCCGGGACTGCGCAGACAAGGAAGGAAAAATTAAAACTGTTAATGCTATTAAAAAAAAGCCTCTGGCTCTGCGCTTTGTCATTTCAATTCCGCGGGCCTCATGGTGTTTTTCACTGAAAGATATGACCTTACCCTAAGGGCTGTGAATATCTCGTCTTTAGGGCGTTTCCTGTAATCATCCAGGGTTTTTTTATAAAGCGAATAAGGAATCTTCATTACTGCAATTTCATCCTCTTTAATGCCGTGTATATGGAATTCCAATGTCTCAGGCGTGGAAGACGCATACCAAATTTCAAGTTCATTGTCGGGGTAAGTTTCTTCCGCCTTCAGGTAAAGGTAGTATTTGACTGCTTCTACGGCAATTGGCTCAAGGCCGTCGCGGTAAACCATGATGCGATCGGAAAGCTCCGGATACCCTATAATGGTTTCCCTGGCGAGAGGGCCTTTGTCGGGGGTTTCTTTTTTCCGCCTGTAAAATTCCCCCCTGTCCAATTCGGGGAAAACTTCAAAACGCACCTTTTTCCCGGGCCATGCAATGGAAATGGCAAATTCGGGCTTGTGCTTTTTACCGCAACCCGGGCAGGTAAAATTCAAAAAAGCCCCATCGATAATTTGATCAATGTATTCGGTGTTTGCATCCAGATCGATTTGCTCCGGAATATCGACAGTAAAAGTGTTATCGCAAAAACAGGGGATTTTTTGCTCCATGGTTTACCTCCGGGCCAGAAAAAGAATATCCCCAAAGACTGCGAAAATCATAAGGGAAAATATCAGCACCACGCCTACGGTCTGGAATATGTAAATAGCCCTGGGGTTAAGGGGCTTGCGCCTGAGGGCCTCGATAATAAACAGCAGGATCATGCCGCCGTCAAGGATGGGAAGGGGAAGGAGATTCATGATGCAGAGGGCAATGGAAATAAGGGCAAGGAAATTCGCCATGGAGCTTATGCCCGCGCCAAAACTCTGTCCAAATCCCTCGGTTGCCACATCCCCTACCATGTAGGTAATGCGCACAGGCCCTGAGACCGCCTGGGTAAGATCAATGCCCCGGAAAAGGAGGGTTAGGCTGCGGACAGAAACAGTAAAAGTCTTCCAGGCTTCTGATACGCCTTTTGCTATAGCAGTAAAGACATTAAGGGCAGGGGTATGGTATTTAATTGTTTCCCATGCCATGCCCGGATCTTCAGGCCCGTCTTCGGTATAGGTGATGCGGATATCCGTATTGAGCGCCTTTCCGCCCCTTTCATATTCAATGTTCAAAAACGCAGGACGGCTTTCAAGGATCTTGATAAGGGCGACAGTGTATTCAAAATTTTCACCGTTGACTTTAAGTATGCGATCCCCTTTCTGTAACCCTGCGGCCGCTGCGGGGCTTCCTTCGGCTACTGCATCAATAAGGGGGGAAGTCCAAAAATAGACGCCTATTCTCCCCGCGCCGGTGCTTTTTTCGAGAGTGGGCTTTACAGTAAGGCTGAGCACCTCGCTTCCCCGTTCAACCTTGAGGGGGAGCTTTGCCTCGGGGTTTACGGCAATGTTTTCCTGTATGTCATGATAGTTCTCGGTTTTCCTGCCATTGATTTCAATAATCCTGTCGCCGGTTTGAAGGCCCGCTTCATCGGCAGGATTCACGCTCCCGGGGCTGATATCCGAAAGAAGCACAATGCGGTTCTCAAGGGTATTCACTTCAAAACCAATGCCCCAGATTATCGACATTACCAGAATGGCAAAAAGAAGGTTAAAAAAAGGGCCCATAAACGAAACGATGCAGCGCTTAAAGGGGCTGGTTCCGTAAAAAGTGCCCGGCACGGGTTTTATGGATTTCTCCTTGTTCTCCCAGGCCTCCTGGAATTCATTTTCGCCTTTCATCTTGCAGTAGCCCCCAAGGGGGAAAAGCCCCAGGCGGTATTCGACAGCCCCGATCTTTTTTTTCAGTATTGGCTTGCCCCAGCCGATGGAAAAGGCTTCTACATCTATGCCCACAAGCCGGGCCGCTATAAAATGTCCCAGCTCATGGACAAAAACCACAATTCCAAGGCCTACAAGGCCCAGCAGTATCTTAACTATCAGCATTCGTGCTCCTGTTTATCAATCCCCGGGCTTTCTCTCTTGCCTTCCTGTCCGCTTCCAGGATATGGGCAAGATCCAAAGCATCGCCGGGCCAACTATCATCTAAAACATACCCGACTATGCGGGGGATTTCAAGGAAGGGAATTTTGCCTTTTAAAAAAGCTTCCACTGCCTCTTCGTTGGCAGCATTGTAAACTGCCGGGTGAAGCGGGCCCAGGCTGCATGCCTTGTAAGCCAGGCCGAGCATGGGAAATCGTTTCATGTCGGGTTCTTCAAAGGTCAGGGTAAGGTTTGAAAAATCAAGAAAGCCGAAAGGGGATGGTGAAGTCGCCGGCGAATGGAGGGCTTCGTGTATGGGGAGCCTCATGTCGGGTTTGGACATTTGGGCATACACGGCGCCATCCTTTAGGCGTATCATGGAATGCACTATGCTTTGAGGGTGCACGCGAACCTTTATTTTATCAGGGGGAAAGCCGAAAAGCCGCACCGCTTCGATTACCTCAAGCCCCTTGTTCGCAAGGCTCGCTGAATCGATGGTGATCTTGGGCCCCATGTTCCAGGTAGGGTGGGCCAGGGCTTCTGCAGGCGCAACGTTTTTCAATTTATCGAGGCTGAAGTTTCTGAAAGGCCCCCCGGAGGCTGTGAGGATGATTTCTTCCACATTCTCCCTGCCATGGGCTTCTATAAGTTTGTAGATGGCGGAATGCTCCGAATCCACAGGGATTATTTTTGCATTTTTCTGCCTTGCCTTCTCAAAAACCAAAGGGCCGGCCATTACCAGGGTCTCTTTATTTGCCAGGGCCAAATCCATAGCCGCGTCAAGGCAAGCAAGGGAAGGTTCAAGACCCGCAGCCCCCGCTATGCCGTTGACGGCAATATCGGCATTGCAGCGCCCTATGGCATCCAATAAACCATGGAGGCCAATAAAATCTATTTCAGGGGAAGGGGATGTTTCCGCACCGGTCAACGCAAGCAGCGCTCCGGGGAATTCCTTCTTTAAATTGACAAGGGCTTCGGCATCTTTATGGGCAGTAAAAAGGACAGGCTCAAAATCATCTTTTCCCAGGCGGATCACATCCAGGGCGTTTCTGCCAATGGATCCTGTGGCGCCAAGGATAGCTGTCTTTTTTTTCATTGTTATGTGAAGAGCAGGACATAAGCCAGGTAATACACCGGCGCAGTCAATGCCAGGGAATCTATGGAATCCAGCATGCCTCCCCTGCCGGGAATAACAGTGCCCGAATCCTTAACGCCGGCGCTGCGTTTCAGGGCCGACTCCCCAAGGTCGCCAAGGGTAGATGCAATGCCGCTTGCAAGGCCCAGTATGGCGCCCGCCGCAGCCCCAGGCATTAGAGCGGAATTAAAGGCATCAGGAAAATTCACCGCCCCAATAATGCCAAGGGCCATGGAGGATGCAATGCCCCCTGCAAAACCTGCAAGGCTTTTGTTGGGGCTGGCCGCGATTATGCCCCGGTTGTTTTTTCCAAGGAACCTGCCGGATAGCCAGGCAGCGCCATCGTTCAAAAAAGTGACCAAAAGGAAAAAGAGTATTAAAACTTCCGCCCTCGGAAAAGCGGCAAGCCTGATAATCCATGACATAAGAAAACCAGGGTATATCAGAACCGCGAACCCTGCGGCAGTACGGTTTACATAACTATCAAGTTTGTTCTGGGATGAAAAAACCCGGGATGCCACTATCCAGCAGGCGCTTAAGGCCATGCTTAACGAAATGATATCAATATTCAGATTGAAACTCACCACTGCGGCAGTGACAACCGGGGCGATACCTCCGAATATTGCGGCTTCCACAGTGCCTATAACGATATTTTTTTGCTTGAGGATATTCTGAAATTCCATAGCCCCGGCTATCGAGGTCCATATAACCATGCAGTTGAACACCGCATGGTTTAACTGGGGCAGAAAGAAGACTATGCCTATGAGGGCAGGAATGCCGACAAAAAACACCAGAAGCCGCTCTAATAGTTTTTTCATGTTATTACGACTCCTTTGGCAACGCCTCCGAAACGCCTTTCCCGGTTTTCATAATTCTCAAGCGCCTCTGACAAATCAGACGAATCCCAATCGGGCCAGAATTTCGGGGATATGTAATATTCCGCATAAGCCCCTTCCCAAAGGAGGAAATTGCTGGTACGGAATTCTCCCGCAGTCCTGATGATAAGATCCGGGTCGGGCACATCGGGGTTATCCAGATATTGGCCGATGATCTCTGGCGTAATGGTTTTCGATGCGCCGGCAGCCAACGCGCGGTTTACCGCCCGGGATATCTCATCCCTGCCCCCATAATTAAGGGCCAGAATAACCTGGAGGCCTGTGAAGCCTTTGGTATCATCACAGGCGCTCGCAAGCTCTTTTTGTATATCCGGGGGCAGGCTATCCTTGTCCCCGGTATGGCGTATGCGAATCCTGTTTTCCTTATAAAAAGCCAATTCGCCCCTGAGGTACTGTTTTACCAGCCCCATGATGAAGCCTACCTCTTCGGCAGTACGTTTCCAGTTTTCCGTAGAAAATGTGTAAAGGGTGAGGTAGGAGATTCCAAGATCGCTTGCGGCCTTGACCACACGTTTGGCAGCCTTGAGACCCTCAAGATGCCCCTGGGTGCGAATCTGCCCCCGCGACTGAGCCCAGCGTCCATTCCCGTCCATGATGATCCCCACATGCGTCGGGACTGCACCACTCACCTCCGCCCCCTTTAATTCTCCAAAATTTCTTTTTCTTTCTCTTCCAAAACCTGGTTCACCTTGGCAATATAGGAATCGGTGAGCTTCTGCAGTTCCTCCGCCCCCTTGCTTTCTTCATCCTCGGTGAGCTTCCCGTCTTTGAGGAGCTTCTTGAGTTCCTCATTGCCATCCCTGCGTGTGTTGCGGACTGAGACACGGCTTTGCTCGGCTTGGGCCTTGGCCTGCTTTGCCAGATCCTTGCGCCGCTCCTCGGTAAGGGGCGGGATGGAAATGCGTATCACCTTGCCGTCATTGGACGGGTTGAGGGAAAGCTCGGAGGTCCTGATGGCTTTTTCGATTTCCGTGATAAGCCCCTTGTCCCAGGGCTGGATCACGATGAGCCGCGCTTCGGGGATGGAGATATTCGCCACCTGGTTCAAGGGGGATTTATCGCCATACGCATCCACGCGGATCTTGTCGAAAAGCGCCGCAGACGCACGGCCTGTCCTTAAAGCCCCAAAGCCGTCTTTAAGGCTCTGGACGGTTTTTTTCATCCGTTCTTCAGAAGCAGCAGCTACCTCGCCCATTTTATGCTCCTACTTTAAAGTAGACATAATCGCTTACGGTGAGTTTTGCGCCGCCCAAAAGCTTTCCCGTATCGGAGAGCACTTGGGAGACAGAGAATTTTTCGTCCTTTACAAAGCCCTGATCCATAAGGCAGATGGACTTGAGAAACTTGCTCACCTTGCCGCCCAGGATGCCTTCGAGCACTTTCTCGGGCTTGCCCTTGAGGGACTCATCAGTTTCCATTTGCTTGCGGAAGATGTCCTCGTTTTCTTTGATGAAAACGGGGTCGAGCTTGCTCCTGTCCAGGGCTGCCGGATTGGCCCAGGAAATGTGGAGGGCCAGGTTATGCGCCAATTCTTTGGCTTCTTCCCTCTGAAGGGCTTCGGGCTTGTCGGAGGCCAGCTTTACCACTACCCCGATGGCGCCGTCGCCATGGATATAGGAAGTGATGTATTCGCCTGCCCCGGCCTTGACGGTTTTGATCCGCTTGAGGCTCATGTTCTCCCTGATTTTGGTTGCCAGATCAGTGACCATGCCATTGAGTTCGTCATTGGGCTCGGCATAGCCCTTGTCCAGAACCTTGTCGGCAATGATTCCACCCAAAGCTATGAACTCGGGGTTTCTTGCCACAAAGTCGGTTTCGGAAACCAGCTCCACGAGAACCGCGTTATTGTCCTTTATCTTGATAAAGACCTTGCCCTCGTTGGTGGCCCTGTCGGCCCGCTTCTCAACAGCTGCGAGGCCTTTTTCTTTCAAAAGCTTTTCGGCTTTGGCGGCATCCCCGTCGGTTTCCACCAGGGCATTCTTGCATTCCATCATGCCTGCCCCGGTTTTCTCCCGGAGGGCTTTTACATCAGCTGCGCTTATATTAGCCATATATCTACTCCTAAAAATTTGTGGAGTTTGATAAAATCAAACTCCCAAGACAAAAACCTCCGGTTTTTGTCATTCCGCTCCATAAACTTTGTCTACATCTACAGGCAATGCATCTTCTTCATCAGCAGGAGCCTCGGGCTCTACGGTTTCCTTGACCACAGCCTCCCCTGAATAGGCTTCGATGTCGATTTCCTGATCCTCTTCCTTAACCGAAACATCAGTTACCACATCTTCGGTCTCTTCGTCTTCGTCGCCCAGGGTCTCGATGATCTTGAGGCCCACTTCATTGTCCGCTTCTTCTACCGCATTGGCGATGATCTGGGTAAAAAGGGTGATGGCCCTGATGGCATCGTCATTCCCGGGAATGGGGTAGTCTATGCCCTCGGGATTGCAATTGGTGTCAACCACGGCCACGATGGGTATGCCCATGCGCCGGGCTTCCGCCACCGCAATACCTTCCTTGCGGGTATCGATGATGAAGAGTATCCCCGGGGGATCCTTCATCTCTTTGATGCCTCCCAGGTTCTTCTGGAGTTTTGCCCTTTCTTTGCCCAGGCCCGAAATTTCTTTCTTGGTGAGGTTTTCGAAAGTGCCGTCGACTTCCATTTTTTCAAGCTTCTTGAGCCTGAGGAGGGACTTTTTAATGGTTACGAAATTGGTGAGCATGCCGCCAAGCCAGCGGTTGTTCACATAGTACATGCCGCAGCGCTCGGCTTCCTTCTGGATAGCCTGCTGGGCCTGCTTTTTGGTGCCCACAAAGAGAACCGTTTTGCCCGATGCCACGACCTTTCTGACCGCGTCATAGGCGTCCTTGATGGACTGAATTGTTTTCTGGAGATCGATGATATGGATCCCGTTCCGTTCCGCAAAGATGTATTTCTTCATCCGCGGATCCCAGCGTTTTACCTGGTGCCCAAAATGCACGCCCGATTCGAGCAGGCTCTTCATGGTAACTACTGCCACAAACCCTCCTGTGGAGCCCTTGCAGGCCGAAAGCCTGCCGAGAAACCCCGTTGGCGGAAATGTCTGATTCCCGCCGCCATCCCTATATCTCATTATCCGCCAAGGAATAATGGAAAATTACACGAAAAACTTTCGTGTTTGTATTCAGTCCCCGTAAGGGTAACCGTTCTCCTTCAGCATAACATAGAATTCCCGCATTGGCAAGCCCACTATGGAGGAATAAGACCCCTTTATTTCTGAAATGAAGCAGCTTGCCAGGCCCTGCACCTTGTAGGACCCTGCCACGCCTTGCCACTCGCCGGTATTGAGGTACCATTCTATCTCGGAATCCCTCAAAGGGGCAAAAGTGACTGTGCTGGACACCGAGCGGCAGTCTATAGTTTTCTCCTTGCCCTTGTATAGGGCCACAGCGGTAATCACAAAGTGATCACGTCCCTGAAGCACGGATAGCATGCTTCTGGCGGCCTCCCTGTCTTTGGGCTTGCCGTAAACCTTGCCGTCCACAGTGACAAGGGTATCGGCCCCCACAATCCAGGGCGGTATCCTCCCTTTAAGGATCTCCACGATTTTATTTACCTTGCGCACTGCCAGATCCTCTGCCACGCTTTTAGGGTCAGCATTGCCGTCATAGTGTTCTTCCACCGGGGAGGGCATGATGCTGAACGGGAGGCTCAAAAGCCGGAAATATTCCTGCCTTCTTAAGGAGCCTGACGCTAATATAATTGGTTCCATGAGGGTTATCTTATTGCATTATGCTGGCATTGTAAAGAAAACTATATGAGAGATACCTGAGGCGTATATTGGAAAATCAGGTAATTCGTTATCCTATATAGATTTACGCATGGAAAAACACGCCATGCTTACATAGTGCCTACAAATTTTATCTATCTGACACTGCGGCCTTTGGAAAGTCTGGGGCTTGCAGCCTCGGCGGCGACACGTGGGGCGCGGACTGTAGGAGTGTCGGACGCAGATACAAGGCAATCCTTGTCAAACTCTTTCATTTCGGCAGTGCTTATAATGCCGTCCTTAAAAAAGTCTAGGGCTTCTTCGTGGATATGTTTTAAAGCAGGGCTTTTGTACTTTTTCATTTGTCTATCTCCTCTATGCGGCTCTCTTGCATAAAGGCCTTTAAATCCTCATTTTGTCCGGCTATTAAAGAACCGCTTCCTTTGTTCTGGATTGAACAGTCCGGGGTCGCAGCTTGCCGCCATCGGGAAAACTTACAAGGAGCGGATCTGCTCCGATACTTGACAGAACATCACGCGCCTTGTTGTTGAGATAGTCGCATCTTTCCTGGACTGTCATTCCCGCCGTTTCATCTTGGAGCTTGAGCCGGGCAGCGTGAATTTCTCTTATAAGTATATCATCACATCCGGGATCATTGAGAATCCGGGGATCAGTCATATAATCCTGTATCGTCTTCACTTTCAATTACCTCCACTGGTTTGTATATGCCTATACCCTTAAGCCCTTCCCTGGCATTTACCAGCCGGACCCGTTCGATAGTCCAGGGCCGGGCAATATGCCCAAAATTAAGGCTTACTATAAAGTCTAAGCCATTGACCGCCGTAATGGCAATATGGAAAGCGTCAACTGTACTGGAAACCGGGACCGCTTTCTCCTGGATATACAGGGCCGCCAGCCGTTCCACATCCGGGGTAACCGCAAGATTTTTCACTCCATAATCAGTAATAAGCCGCAACATATTTTCCCGTTTCTCTGGATCCGCATTGTCGTCTATTTCAGCTGTTGTATAAATGGACGTATAGGGTTCAAATTTCCCCGCCTTTATCATATCAAAGACTTGCCGGGTCTGGGCTTTCAGTTCCTGGTAATGCGGATCTTCCCGCGTTTCATAGTAGAAGCTGAACATGGTAGTTTCAAGATAAATTTTTGGCTGGCTCATATCTCCTCCCCGGTGTCGGTCAGCTTGAACGTCCCTTCAAAGGTACAGCCCAGAACGTTGGCGATCTTTTGTAGATCCTTGTCTGTAAAGTTATCCCGTTTCATACGGTTATATAAATTCGTAGTACTCATCCCCAGTCGCCGGGCAAGCTCAGCCTCTGAAATATTCCCTCGCTTTACCAGCAAGATACGGATTTTTTCAACCATTCCCATATTTGATTCTCCTCTCTTTAATATACCTTATTAGTTATATATTGGCAATAAAAGTTACAAAAAAATACAAAAAAGTGATATTTTCTCTTGACATACTCACGTATAAGTTATATATTATAACTATAAGATGGATTAAGGGAGGCCGAAACCATGACGGCAAAACAGGCGATTAAGGCCCGATGCAAGGATTGTTCAGGAAATACCTGTGAGTTTTCTAACTGCGTCCTCAAGGGCTTAGCAAAATCTAAGGGGAAGGTCAAAGGATCAGTAATTCTGGCTTATTGCAGGTGGTGCCTACATGGCCATTCTTTTCAGACCTGCAGTTCTCCCGATTGCGGTATTTACCAGTACCTGACATCAGCCATAGAAGCCTCACTGTTGAAAAAAACAGGGGGTACAGAGGGGGGTAAAACGATCTTCCCCTTAAAACCGTACTTAGACACCCCTAAGCCGGGGAACCCCTCCAAAACCGCATTTTTTGAAGGAGGAAGCAATGGAACTGGACAATGAGGAAGACATGCCCCGCATCGGGAACAGGAGCGACGCACTGGATCTGCTGGACGTGATGATTGAAAAGATGGAGGCCATTGATACCGAAGGGCCCCGGAGCATAAAGGGCCTGGGTTACTTCCGGCCTCGGCTTAAAGCCCTCAAGGACGCCATAGAGCGGGAAATCATTTAGCAGGGGGCTTGGGTATGGCTAGCGGCGAAGACTGCCGGAGATAAATAGGGGATCCGGGAAGGATCGGCTTCCTCATGCTGGGAAGCAGCATGGGCCGTCCTTCCCTTTTTTCCTGGGGCCGTATGGCTTTCAGGTTATTAACTAACCCAGCCGGGGGGAAGTCCGGCAAAGGTGGAAAGGTATGGATGCGTCAGATTATGAGGCTAATGTGGACGGTTTGATTTTCTGGCCGGAGGATGATCTCCGGGCGGCCTTCGATGCGGTGGCAACGGAAACAATAGAGCATGGGGAATTGTTCGCACTGAAGGCATTCAATTTAAGGATGAAGTATTACCTGAATACTTCTTCCGATGTGTGCCATGACATTACTTATGAAGGAGTAGCGGCCCATTATGAAAAATCTATTCTTGAAAGCGGCCTTGTCAAATTACGCTGCGGTGCATGCCCGGTTCCCGGATGCCCTTATGGGGGTGCAAAATGACAGATCGGTTGATAAAGCTATTTAAAGCTCGGGGAAAAATGGACGATTACCCAAAGGAATATACCCTTGACTATGCGGAGGATCTGGCTTGGTGTGCCTCCGGGGTTCGGGCTATCGCTCGCGCTATGTGGTGGTACGGTGAATATAAAAACAAAGATGATCCAGACTATGAAGAAGATGTGTCGGCGTTGCTCGCCGTTATCGATTTATTAACCGAACCTATAGAGCGCCTTCTTTTCAGCGGAATGCCCGTGATAGACCCAAAGGAAAAAGAATGTACAGGGGGGCAAAATGAAAGATGATATTAATGCCCTTGCCTTCTATCCAGCGGAACAGGTTGAATCGGCTTTCAAAAAGATGAAAAACGCCATTGGTACTGAAAAGGAAGCGGCAGCCTTCGCGCAGTTTGCCCGGCAGATGATGCGGCTCTATGACGAAGGTTCCCAGTATACGGTGTTGGAATCCCCTGAAAACACCCGGCGGAAAATTCTGGATGTTTGCTTTGAACTTGGCAGTATTCACGCCCGTTTGATAAAGGACATAGATTTCATTCTTGGCATAGGCCATAGGTATGATGATAAATTCGATGCCCTTGGCGGAGCTTGGGATGAAAGGGAAGCGTACCGTACAGGGGCAACGCCGGAAGAAGTAAGGCGAAAAGATAGGGAAGAAAACAGGCTGTCCTATTTTGCTCACCCGGAGGCGAAAGAATGAAAGTACCTAAACAGAAAAGGATCCCCGTCAATGTTTCTCTGCCGGTGGATTTTTACGAACATCTGGAAAGTCTATGGCGCGACAGGTGGAACCGGGGCCATACCATGTTGAGGTTCCGGGAATTTGTCGCGGAGATGATCGGCGTGGGTTTCCAGGTGTGGGAAGAAAGGAACATACCCCGGCAAGAGGAAGCCGCAGAAGCGGAGGAAGATCGCACAAATCCTGCGGATGATTGGGAATTTGACGGCACGGAAAGTGAAAGGGTGTTAAGATATCGATAACGTCTGGGCAGACAGCTCCGGCGCAAGAATACAAGGAGACACTCAAATGACAGAAAAAGTAACAGCTGTAGTTGATGAATGGCTTACGCCAGAAGAATTTTGCGAACGCATCAAGATACCTATGGTAACACTCAAATACTGGATAAAGCATAACCAGATAAAATACCGACGCTGGGGGCAGCGCATTTATCGTATCCCGGCATGCGAATTAATGCTGGCAAAGGATGCGGTCGAATAAAACCCGGAATAATCGGGAAAGGCTTTTTATTGCCCTATAGCGGCCCTATAGCGCGTCAGTTTAGGGTTATTGGTAAAATGATATGCTTTACCTGTTAAACGCAATGGCGGCCTTCTGTGCGTGTTTTTGTATTTAAAAATACCCTGCCACAAAAGAAGTTAAGCGGCAGGGGTGCCGGAATAATGCCCGGCGGCATCACGGTATAAAATGGACAAAATTAGAGAGCTGCAATAAATTCCTGAATATCCGCCATAAGGCTGTCGGTCTTTTCAATAATTGCTTTCTTTTTATCCTCCGGCCCCTCGGCCACTTTTAAAAAGTTATTGAACTGGCTTAAAGCTTCAACGCCCTTTTCAAGAACAAGCAGGGTATTATATTTCATACCCTTCTCAGATTTTTTCAAAAGCTTCTTAATAATTCTTCCCATTCTTCTGTCCTCCCATATAAATTATAATCATCATAAATTATCTGCCAATCGAAGAGTGTGTAATTCCCCTCTCCGTGCAAGGCGGTTTATTGCCTGTGCTAATATTTGACCATCAAAAACTAGATTAAAAGTCTGTGGGCCTTCATTTCCTGTTTGCCCGGCAGGGGTTATGTCAACTCGCTCATTACGATTTACACGTAAAAGACCTCCATCCACGCGGGGGGAATTGTAGTCTGCCATGAAGCTGCCGCCTGTTTCGGCTGACATCTTGGGTATAGGCGTTGCTATTATCTTTCCCACATTGGCAATGCCCATGGCAATAGTGGCGGCAAGATTTACCGCTCCCCATGGGAAACCGCCCCCCTGCGCGAAGGCCTTGCTTGCGGCCAGGTAAGTTTGGACAGTTGCCTCGGCCACCGATAATGATTTTTGCGCTATCGCGGCAGATTGCGCCCTTCTGTTTGCTTCGTCGATAAGCCTTTGGCGCGCGCTTTGCAGATCGGCCTCGATCTCTTTTTTCCGCTCGGCGGTTGTACTTTCGCTCCCAAGCTCTACTGCATATTTTGCCTCAAGATTCGCTATTTCTTTAACAAGGTTATTTTTCTGCACCTGTAAAGATAGCTCCGCAAAACCAGAAATCGCGTTTAGAGAATTTATTATGCCTGCCTGCATAATTGCGGCTTTGGCGGCCTCAAAACGCTGCTTTTCTGCCAATATCGCGTCGTCGGAAGCCTTTATCAGTGCCTGTTTCTCATCTTCTTCAAGTTTCATTTGATTCAATAACAGTTCCCGCTGTTCCTGAACATAGGCTATCCGCTCTTCGCCTTTTTTGCCTTCAGCGTCTGTACGGGCTTTCAAGAATTGCTGGAATTGCGCTATCTGCTCTTCCTGGATCTGTTTTTCAGTTTGCGGGACAGATGATAGGAGGGCAGTCAAATGGCTTTTTAAGTCATTCGCTATTTTTTTCTGTTCTTCTGCGGCAGCCTTAGCATCGGCAATTTCTTTGGCCTTTGCAGCTTTTGCTTTTTTGGCCTGTTCCTCTGCGAAGTTTATTTCGCTTAGTTTTATCTGCTCTGCGTAGAGTTCTTTGGCGGCGGCAATGGCGGAATTTTTTGTTTTTATGTCCGCATCACTCGCATTGATGCTGGCTATCTCCCGGGCAAGCTGTAATTCAAGAAGCTGTTTTTCGTCGTTTTCTATTTCATCATTCTTCAGGTGAAGCTCTTCAAGGCTTTCAGTATATTTTTTAGTCTGGATCATGAGACTGTCATTTGCAGCTTTCTGGGCTGTTTCAATCCTTCTTATGCGGGCCTCTTCGGCGGCGGCGGCATCTGCCGCATCCTTTTTTATTTTCGCAACCAGGGCAGCGGAATCTACATAATCCACAACCTCATTATTATTGCCGAGCTGCTTTCCTATTGTCGCCAGAATAGCATTTGCCTGATCCCGGTAGTTTTCAGCATCTTTTAAAGCACCCTTATATCTCCCTAATTGTGCTGCTCTGGAACCTGTCCATGTCTCATTGTTTGCAACTGCATTTTTTACGCTTTCAGATACACCATCTATATAGGCTTGTTCTTTCTTTAGTTTTTCTAACCATTGGGAAGAAGCATCCATAGCCTTTTGCTCATTAAGTGCCCTAATAGCCGCCGCGGCGGCATCCGTCGTTGTCGCATTTGCTTCAAGGTGTCCATTTAATTCAGGATAAAGGGATATAAGGTTTCTTGTAGTTTCTTCGTCCAGGGCTTTTCCGGGGTTCAAGGTTGCATAGCTGTCAATAAGGCCATCGGCTTTTGATTTTGTATCCGCAAGGTTAACTGCTAGGGCCTCGCCTGCGTGGGCCTGCTTCTCGGACATGACAACAATAGCCCCAATGCCTGCAGCAAGGGCCGTCACTGCCAGAGCTGCTGCCCCGGCGGGGCCTGCAATGGCGGTTGTCATAGCCTTTATTGCAAGGGACATCTTTTGCACTGCTTCGGCGCCTTTTGATACTGTAACAAAAGTAGCAAGGGCGGCGGCAGCAGCTGCCAGTGCAACCCCGGCAATCTTAAGTTTTCCTTCCCAGTCATCTATCCCGGCTATGAACTCGGCAACACCAGTCAGCCCATCTGTCATGGCAGGCATTAATGCCGATGA
The DNA here is from genome assembly GCF_000214355.1 of Leadbettera azotonutricia ZAS-9. GTDB lineage: Bacteria > Spirochaetota > Spirochaetia > Treponematales > Breznakiellaceae > Leadbettera > Leadbettera azotonutricia. The sequence goes on from NC_015577.1 coordinate 1,875,414, forward strand.
AAGTTCATTGCGTACACCCTCAAGAGAAGCTTTAAGCCGGGCCTGTGCGTCCAGGTATTCTTCTGATTGTTTTGCAGCCTGATTGCTTATAATTCCATAATGCTCTGCTTCTTCCCTGAGGGCTTTTATCCCATCGGTACCAGCGTCTGCCATGAGGATAAGCTGCTGTCCTGACTTACCAAACGCTTCTTGTGCAAGCTGCGCCCTGGGGAACTCGTCAGGGGCTTTATTTATTGCATCGAGGAGCAGGGTAAAGGCATCCTCGGTTCCGTTTGCGGATTGCAGAGAGGCTAAAAGGGCTTTGTTGTTCTCAGTTAAATATTTTGAAAATGTCCCTGTTCCGTTTTTAATATTACCCATCGAGCTGTTAAGCTTCTGAAGGCTTGATTTGAGCGTATCGCTTGATACCCCTGTCATTTTAGCGGCGTATGCCATGGTTTACCATTGTTCAGCGGTTTGGCCTGTTATTTTGGCGGTTTTCGCGGCGGCATCCCCGGCAGCGGCCATGGCCTGCGTACCGGCAATCATAGCGGTACCGAAAGCGGCGGCAATGGCTGCTGTGGCTTTAAGGGCAACTTCTGCGCCTTTTACAGCCTTTTCCATGGCTTCCTGTTTAGTTTTTGCAGTTTCTATGCTTTGGCCGAGTTGGGTATATTCAGCCTTTAAACGCTTTATCGCTTCGCTTTCAGGATCAACGCCGTTTTTAATGAGCCGCTGTATTTCCGTGCCGTATGCCTTTTGCCCTGCCTCTGCGGCGGCAAGATCGCCCTTGACGGCAAGGATAGCGGCACCGCATATTTTTTGTTTTTCTATAAATTTATCAACTTGTTCAGTTTTGAAACCTTCTGCGAATTTCTCGAATTTCTTTTTTGTGGATTCCGAGACTTCACCCATGTCCTCGAATGCCTTCTTTGCAGCTTCGAAATTTGCATTTATTTTAAGCGTTAAGTCGGCCATTATTTCACCTTTGCCCCATGATACTTATTAAGAGACTTTTAAAACTCCAGAGCGATAACGGCGGCGGCATCCATTAAGGCCCCATCGGTGCGATGATATGCAAGGAAGCCCACAGCCCCGGTTTGGGAATACAGTTCATTAAGGCGCTGTATAACCTGGCTGTTTGTCCTGTCTACGATGGTATAAGAACTGAGATTCCCGAAGGCTACCGGCTTGGCTCCCGTTGCAACATCCGGCAGGGCGGAAAGATAGACAGGGCATCCGAAGATGGACCCGGCAATAAAGGAAGCATCAGGAGAGAGCGCCCGCCCTCCGGGAATAAACACCGGGTTTCCGGCTGCATCTGCCAAAGGAATGACAGCGGACAAGGTTTTAGGGTTCATGAGCCATGCGGCGGACGAATGGTAACGCAGGGGGAGGGCGGCGAACATGGCCAGTAGATCTGCGTATGCGATCGTGGCGCCGCCCGCTGCCTGGGGTATCGCATCCAGCAGGAGGCCCCTCGGCTGGCCTGTCCCTGTGCCATTTATGAAAGCATCGTCTTCTTTTTCCCCGATTGCTTGCCCGAATACATCGGCTATCACTGTATCGATATTAAAGGCGGAATCTCCGATCATTTCCTCGGTTACTATTCCGATTCCCCCAACTTTATTAAGTCCAAAATGGCGGGATCCGAATGTTGCGTCCGGTGTAGGAAACGATCCGTTTTCAGGAACCCATGAAACTGCCGGCAAGGCCGTATTGATAGGAATGTCCTTCCCCCCGCTGCTGGCCTGGTGGATGGTGGCAAGGCTGCGGACAGGGAACCGGGAAGCCCTGGCAATAATGCGGTCGGCAATTTCAACGGGTACGGTTATATCTCCGGTTCCGATTGCCCGAATTTCTGCGCGATAATCTGCGGCGGTGATCTGATTGCGCAAATACTTTAGAAATAATTCTTTTTCCTTGTTCATAATTGGCTCCTTCTGCCTCCCGGCAGTAGTTGTAATTTGCCAGGCTCAAGCCCGGCACGGTTCCTTAATTATTCCGGGACATGATGTTCTTATAGCGTTTTCTCCATTCTGCATTATCCTGCTTTACTTGTTCAGGGGTGCGAATTTCGGGAAGTCCCAGAATATCAAGACGAGATCTTGAGGACAAAACGACCTTTTCAGGGAAACCCGGCAATTCAAGCGGTGTGGTTTCTTTAAGGCCCTTGAGCACATCCCCAAAAAAATGACCGATCCCATTTATTCCAGAAAACACATCAAGGAATGTCTCACATCCCAAGCCATCAGAATACAAATTGAATTCTTCGCGGGCGTTTTCTATCTTCTCCATGGCTTTAATTATTTTGTCCGCTTCACTCTGGGCAAGTAAAGAAAGATCCTCGGCTGCTTTGCGTACAAGAGAAAGGCGGCGATCAATCTCAGGTTTTTTTTCTTCCTGAGTAAGTTTGTCCCGCTGCTTTTTAAGAAGTTCAATCCGGGAAGCTGCCAGCCGTTCGAGTCTTAATTCTTCCCTGGTGGATTCTGTTTTTTCCGGCTTCATCGACATATAGCCGATATTGTCTTCACGATGCTTTTTTATCTCTTTTTCGAGAGCCTTGATTTCCGCCTTGATTTCCTCTACAGGGTTGGCAGCCTTAACCTCTTCTTTCATAAATCCTCCACGTGTTTAATATACCAGGTAATTAAACCCGGCGTTTATAGTTCCACCATACCAGTTTATAAAAATCTATGTTGAGAAAGTAACAGAAAGTAACGCTTTTTTCTTGTCATAGTGCCTTTTTCTTAGGGCTCCACCGCTCCTGTTACCTGCTTTTGTTAATATGCGTTGTTTTATAAATTGCTCAATCTCTGCAATTCCCATCATCCAGGGAATTTTCTCATTTTCCAGCCATACAATAATAGCATCAAAAAAAACACCTTGAGCGGGTTTATAAAATGGCGCTTCTTCAGTTGCTTCAATAAGTCCCTTTAACTCCATGCGTTCAAGCAGCCTGTTTTTTTTCTCTGCAGGTGTAAATATCTGTTTCTCTATCATTTTTGGTATTTCTCTCCGGCTATTTTTTCTTTGATGATTTTACTATCCAGATCGAGGACTTCGCAAAAGGCAAAAAAATAATTACTACTAAAAAAATCTGTATCATTATCCTTTAAAGCTGATTCAACGATTCCATAAATTAAATTATGGAAAGCTTCCTTTACCGTATATCCCCGCTGTTCGAGTTTTGGATTTTTCATTTTTTATCACCGGCAGCAGCCCTCTGCCTTTCCCTACAGCGGTATACCCTCATGGCCCCGTTGCATCTATGGCCGATGGCACTGTAAACGCGGCCTTTCATAAACCCATCCATGTCTTGCACTTTTAGGAATTGCGGCTTTTCGGTTTTTATTTTTAATTCGTAAAACTGGATGATTTTTTTAAGCGAAGAACTCTCGCTTATTTGATATCGGTCGTATTCCCATTTTTTTATATAGCCCGCTTTTTCAAGGGCAGCTATAAACAGGGCTATTTCATCTGCCCGGCCTTGTACCGGGTGCTTTGGGGTTCCCATGCTCTGCTCCTCTCCGTCATCCCGACGGTGATAAAAGTATCATACTGTAACGGGTAACATTTGTAAACCCAAAATAGCCGAAACAGCCCAACTGCGGTTTTTTTGGCCTTCCCATTTTACCCTCTTAATTTTTGCGTGACCCTACAGAGGCTTTACATGGGCGGTTTTGGGCACTTTGCCCCAGAGATTCGACCCGCCCCCCGCCTCTCGGATATCCTTTATAAGCTGCCTATGTGGCGGCCTCCTTGGCGCGGTCAAGCATAACGTCTATTGCGTACTGCGCTTCACTGTTTATCATTTCCGGCTCTCCTCCTTCCCGTTTCTGCGCCGGGGTCTGGGTAAAGCCCCGGATTATCCTGGTCGGTTTACCAGATTTCCGGCTCTTCTCTTTCAGTTTCCTTGCCCCCATAAGGACTGTTTTCCGTTTCTGTTGCCGTGGTTTCGGACACCAAGACACAAGAATTGTTAAAATCCGTATTAGTTTCTATAATTTTCTCCCGCGAGAGAATTAACTCGAAATTTAGGTTTTCTTGTGTCTCTGTGTTTTCTCGTACAAATACACGAGTTGACTTGCCATCAATTTTTCTAAACTTTGTAAAAATTCCGCGCTTTTCAAGCTCATTTGTAAAGGTTTTTGACTTCATCGGGGTTCTAATGCCCTGTTGCATCAGACAATAGCGTTCAAATTTTGCGTAAAATTCTGATTTTGGCTCATAGTTAGTTACGGTGAAGGCATCGCTATCCTCCAGGAACTGCTTTATAAGGTCTTGTTCGTCAAAATACTCCAATGTTGCGGCATCGATTGCCTTACAATCCGGCATTTTGCGTCCATTGGCATAGTATTTCACTGCGTACTGCATAAACAGATTGAGGATTTTCCCATATTCCGGTATAAATGAATCCTCTAACCCCTCGTTTTTGGTTTCAAATTGAGCATTAAAAGGTACCAGGCGAAAACGCTTTTTTTCGCTTTTGCCAAAGCTGTCAATGGGAATTTTGTCATTTGAGGCGATAAAAACTTTGCATTTTAATGAGCAACTATAGCCATCCCTCCCTTTTTTCTCGACCCATACCCCGTCGCCATCCCCGGCAATAGACTTCAATTCATCAAGGTTTAACTTGCCATGATCGGGCTTCAAGTCATATAAAATGGCCGCCCTTTTTCCCGGAAGCCCCGCCTTATCGAACCGCGACTGACTGCCGGGTTCCTTGATAACCAAACTGCGGGGAAGTGTTGTAGCATAATCTCCTATAATTTTTTGAAGGGTTCGCAGTAACGTTCCTTTTCCATTGCTACCTTGCCCATAGAAATTGGTGATGCGGTCGGTGTAATGTCCGAATAATGAGGTTCCGCAAGCGGTAAGCAGCCAGCCCATTAATTCCTGATTTCCACAGGCTGCCCATTTCAGGAACTTCATAAATTCTTCCGGTTCCCCTGTCTCGGGCTTAACCGCTGCGCTCATTGTGAAATGATCCTCGGGTGTTGACGGCCTCATGCTTCCATCGGTAGACACGGCTACCCCGGCGCAGTTTATAAGCGCATTGTCTGCATCAAAATCCATCGGCAGGGCTGTAATTTCCGGCTCATGGGTCATGGCTTCAATAACTGATTTTTTACGGGGCTGGTTGCGAAAAACACGATACTCACGATAAGCTCTGTCCTGATCTGCCGGGGCAACACGGGTAATCTGTTCAAATAGCAGTGTTTCATACTCCCTCAGCACCTGGTATAAAACCGCTTCTGCATAATCAATTTGGAAAGCCCCCGTGCTGCCATTGTGTACCAGCCACCCATGTGCTGTTGTATGCCTCAATAATCCTTTGGTGCCAGCGGCTATCCACCGGCTTATGCCACCATCGGAATACAGATCAAGGCTAATTTGTTCTCCAATCACAAACACGTTAGGCACTGCATTCTTCCGTGCCAGGACAATAAGGGGTTTGGCAAGTGCTCTTACAGCGTCCATGCTTCCCTCTGTATACCGCTTGCCGCGAGCCTATCGGCCATTGTCCGACGCGGTTTTGCTTCTTTTGGCGCCTCTGGCTCAGGCAACATGAATAGGGCTAGCAACATTTCCGCCCGTAAGCGCGCCCGGCTCATGTCTCCGCTATCCAGAGCATCGGCAAATTCCCGCAGGAGTGAATCGCGGTAGACCGTGGATTGCGAAAGCCTGATTACCGGACGTTTCCCTTTTGGGGGTTTCCAATCGGTAACAATGCCCAGGGTGTTTTCGATGTCTTTGACTATTTGCGGAAAGTGATCCTTGTCGCAGGGTATTTTGGCTAATGCGGCTGATACAGCGAAAATGTCCCCTGATTCATGGCATGTGAAGCAATAAGCATATTCGGGATTGACCTTGCATGAAGGGTTATGCTCATCATGCCATAGACAAATAATTAAGCCCTGTTCATTTGGGTGTATACCTTTGGCGTCCAGGTATTCGGCAAGTCGGCTCTTGAGGAATTTTATATCGCTCTTGCCAAGTGCAGTGTTTTGCTGTAAATTATCTGTAGCGGATTTTTCAAGGTTCCCGCCTTGCGCATTTTTCGCCTCAGCCCCGGCCCCCATGCCGGGGTGTTTTATTACCTCGGTATTCATAAATAGACCTTCCACCCAAAAGATTTATATGCGTCAAGAAATTTCTCCGAGTTAGGCCCTGCGTACAAAACCGCTTGTCCCTGGAGGGGGGATCCCATCTTCCCGTCGGGGCCATTGAACTTAACCCGGCTCGCGGGAAACACGATCGCGTTCGAGAACGAAACAAGGGCACCGAACCAGGCGGTTTCCGTGGCGTTGTTCACCAGGACGATGGCTTCGGTTACTTCCCCCCTACAGACATGGGTTTTAAGCTTTTCGATGAATTTTCCGATCAGCTCCCTAGCATACGGGGGGTTGAGCCATACCCGGCCTTCCCATGGATGCCCCAGGCCGTCGTCGTCGATGGTGTGTATTTTTTTGGCCTTGACGGTTCTGTTCGCGGCCTCGCAGCTTGCGGGATCGAGATCGATTCCCCCCATGGCCTTTCGCGCCGCCTCGATGTACTCCGCAGGGGTATACCATTCGTTGTTGCCGCTGTTATGGGCCACATGGGGCTTGGGGCTTTCAATTCGAACCTGCTCATTTTTGAGCGGGAGGGATAGGAGGTAATTAATCATGACCCGCGGCCTTGATTTTGCATTCCCCAAAACGGGGGAATAGCTTTTCCCCCCTCTCAAAACTGTATTTTTCAATGCGATCCTTGATCCCGGCGAGCCGACATGCTCCTGTTCTGCAATGCCGTCCCGCCCGGCAGCGTTTTTGTCTGCACTCATACTACGCCCCTTGTAAGCTGCGTATCCATGCCGTTCCTGATTTCATAATCTGCGGACTGGCGTCCACGGAATATGAATGTTTCCAGATCTGCCTGAGTGAAAAATACCTTACCACCCGTAGGCTTATAGCATGGTATTTTCCCCAAGTGGATCAGCTTATAGAGGTATGACTTTTTAAGTCCCGTAAATTGTGCCGCACCATCAACATCGAGTGGCTTTTGAACTGCTTCCATATTCTTTCCTTTGCCAAGTTTTGCTTGGCATGGAAAGAATGAACTTTATTTTTATTTGTTAATCATACCGTAGAGTATGTTTTCGGTATGTTTTCGGTATGTTTTTAAAATTAATCGAAAAGTTGCTTTCTTAAGTTATCCCATTTTGAAATATCCTTTCCCTCATTGGCAGTTTTCAGGGTATTTGTTTCGGATATGCGGCCCTTAATTTTTATATATTGAACTATTGTCTCCCATTCAGTAAAACCACCCTCTTTAAAAAACAGCCCTACAAGACCCGCCTTTATCTTAAAATTAAAATACGAGCCATCAAATTCTATGATTTTTACACAAATCGCTTTTTTTAGTGCATTATATGTCCGAAGGCTTTCCGTTTTTAACCGTGCTATTAAATAATGGTTTTCCATATCTGAGTCTTTTGGTACTTCACCCTTGCTCCCTTCACCGGTTTCAGTATCAAGGTGGGATAGGTCAAGGTTGTCCAGCTCTTCAATTAAGCCATTAAAAAAATCTATTTGGGTTGGATAAAAAAATATTCCGAATCCTTTTATTTCAAATACAGGAGTTTTAGGAATTTCATCATCATACCTTTTTTGATACGCATCTCTTTCGAGAATAAGGACTTTTTTGACTGATTCTCTTTTCTCCCTGCCTAACATTACATCTTTGTATACAAGATTTTTGAATTCTTCTCTTTCATCATGGAATTTTTTATCGACTGGATTGCTAAGATCAAATGTTATTTTGCCTTTTCCATTATTGGGATATGATATTTTCATTGTGCCGTCCCCTTATCCTCATTTTTTGGAAACGCCAGTTCCTTCTTGCCCTCTATGCCGACCGCCAGCTTGATTTCCGGCATTTTATCAATGCCTGTCCGCTTTTCCTTATCTGATACCTGGGTATAAATCGCCGTGGTTGCTATTTTCCCATGACCGAGTATTTTCTGTATCGTGTAGATGTCCACGCCCAGGCTGTGAAGAATAGTGGCGCACGATCTCCGCGCCGTATGCCAGCCGATGTTTTTTTGGATACCGGCCTTTGCGGCCCATTGCTTCAAATACCTGTTTGTTTCGGTGCTGCTTCCTGCCAGTAGGGGAAAGAGAGGTTCCCCCTTATTGTGAAGCTTGCCGTCATTTATGATACCCCATGCCGAAGCGTGAAGGGGTATAAAAACACGCTTTTTTGTCTTTACCTGCTTTTTTGCCAGCCGGGCGCCGTCAGTGTCATGCTCAATGTCTCCCCATATAAGGGTTTTGATGTCGGATATTCTCAAGCCGCAGTAACAAGCGAAAATGAAGCCTTTCTGCACTTCGGCCCCCAGTTTTCCGCCTATGGGAACCCCTGCCATTTTTTTCAGTTCCCCAAGGGTCAATGTAACCATGTCAGGCTCCGGTATGCTGATTGCCTTTATTCCTTCAGCAGGATCGGCAGTCAGGATATTCTCGCGGACGGCTTGCCCCAGCGCCATACGAACCCCAAGGACATAGGAATTCGCCGATTGTTCGCCCAGGCCGCTTTCCTTGAGCATCCAGTCTTGAAAGTTATTGAACCATTTTGAATTCACCTGCCCCAATTGTATTAAATCGCCGCCAGGGTATTTTTTAAGATAGGGCAGGCACTTGCAAACCCTGTCTTTTCTCGCATCCCTGCCTTTGGCCATTTCTTCGATGTACCGGTAAAGGGACTTTTTCGCGCTCAGGGTGTCCTGCAAGTTCCAGCTGCCGTCAAAGAGCTGCTGCTCCCTTCTTGCCCTGGCGTATTCAGCCCGGCGCATATTCTCTTTGTTCATAGCCGGATCTTTGGATACGGAGAGGTGGAGGGCTTCAGCATGGCGCTGCCCCTTATCGTAAATATCAAGGTATAGCTTGCCCCTGATTTCCCGAATTTTTACTCCCATAGAACCCCCGAAAAATATACTCGCATAGTGCTTACACTATGCTTACAAAATAGGGTAAAGACAAAGGAAAAAGAAAGTCAAGCAAGAAAAGGCATAATTTTGTAATTCGTTGCATTGTAATGAATTAGTAAAAAGAAGTAAAACAAAGGAACATAAAAAAAGCCCCCTAAGGGGCATGAGAGATACCTGACTCGAACAGGCCACCTACAGCTCCGGAGGCTGTCGCTCTATCCAGATGAGCTAATCTCTCAGAAATAACTGCCGGGTATTAACCGATTAATTAGAATACCCCGGATGAAGGGTGGGTGTCAACCTTGGCTTTTTTAAGGGGGTATGAAAATTCAGGCCCCCGGGTTATAGTGCCTTAGAGCAGAAATCGGTGCAGGCAATCAAGCGGTTCACAGAACAGGCAATTAATAAACTCAGGGAAGAAATCCAGGATACAGGGGGGAATGAGGTCTTTGCCCTGGGGTACATGGACGATGCCAACAAAATTGCAAAAATAGAAATCGCGGCCCGGGGCAATGTCAATTCTGTGCTGGCGCTTCAGGACAGGCTGGACGATATTTTTGATGACCCTGAGGCTGAAAGCGCTTCCCCTGACGTACTCATCCACAACCACCCCTCGGGGTTTTTGACCCCCAGCGACCCGGATATGAACATAGCCTCCAGGGCTGCCCAGGGCGGGGTGGGCTCCTTCATCGTGGACAACATGGTTACCAGTGTTTATGTTGTGGCAGAGCCTGCAAAACGCAGGAAAAGCCAGAAGCTCGATCCTGAAGCAATTACAGCAGCCCTGGAAGAAGGGGGCGCCATTGCCCGAAGGCTTCCGGTTTTTGAGACCCGGAAATCCCAGCTTGACCTTATGCATCTGGCGATTAAAGCCTTCAATGATGATTCCATTGCGGCAGCAGAAGCAGGCACAGGGGTAGGGAAGTCCTTTGCCTACCTGCTCCCTGCCTTGAGTTATGCCATGGCGAATGACGAGCGTATTGTGATTTCCACTGCCACCATAACCCTCCAGCAGCAACTTTACGAAAAGGACATACCCCTGGTGGCAGCCGGACTTAACAGCAAGCTCAAGGTGGTGCTGGTGAAGGGCAGGGGGAACTACCTTTGCCTTAGGCGTATGGAGGAGGTTCTAAAAGAGCCTTCCCTTGATGAAGAAGAAAATGAAAACCTCCGCTCCATAGTGCTTTGGGCGGAGACAAGCAAAACAGGGGATCGGGCGGATCTTTCATTTATGCCCATGGAAGGGCTATGGTCCCGCATTTGCTCAGAGGCGGATTCCTGCATGGGCATGCGATGCCCTTTCAGGGAACGCTGTTTTATGCTTGCCATGAGAAGGGAGGCAGCGGATGCCCGCATACTCGTGGTGAACCATCATCTTCTTTTTGCCGATTTGGCGGCCCGCATGGAAGGCGCCGGATATGACAGCACCGTGGTGCTTCCGCCTTATAATAGGGTTATCATTGACGAAGCCCATACCATAGAAGAGGCAGCCACTTCCTTTTTTTCAGACGAATTTTCCCGGTTTGGCATATACCGTAATTTAAGCCGCCTCTACCGCAAACGCAGGGCTCAAAAAACCGGCCTCATCCTAAAGCTCATGGGCATGCTGCCTGGCAATGCAGCTTTTGCAGAGGATGATAAAAATAAAATTGAGGATATCATCGAAAACATCAGGCAGGCAGTTGATGATCTTGATGAAGGGGCTGTCGAGTTGTGCGGCAGGGAAGGCGTCTTCAGGCTTGCCCCTCAAAAAGATGATTATATACGCACCGGGCTTTCGCCCCAATTTATTTCTTTGCGCAAGCAGATAAATATACTGGGGGGCATCATCAGGGACATGCTCGAAAAAATTCCGGAAGCTGAAAATAAAAAAATCGATACTGCACAAGAAGGCACAGTGTGGGAAGTGAAAGCTATACTGCGCCGTCTGGATACTATTGGGAATGTCTGTTCATCCTTTCTGGAATACAAAGAAAATCCCGGCAAGGTCATGTGGATAGAAAAACGCCAGGGTTCAAGCGATAAGCATTCCAAAGACCCCTGGGCTGAATTCACCGTGAGTCCCCTGGATGTTGCGCCCGTTTTAAAAGAAGCCCTCTTTGCTCCCAACAAAACTGTGATCTGCGTTTCAGCCACCCTTACCATAGGGGGCAGGGGCGAAGCGTCCTTTAGTTACTGGAAAAACCGTTCGGGCCTTGCGCTGGTACAGGACAGGGAAATATTGAGCGGCATATTCCCATCACCCTTTCCCTATAAATCAAAAGTTTTGCTGGCAGTGCCTTCTGACGCGCCTCTGCCCACCGAAGGCGGCTTCAGCGCCTTTGTGGATAATGCAGCAGCTGATCTGGCGGAAAGCGCCGGCGGCTCAGCCCTCATACTTTTCACCTCATATACAGCCTTGCGAAGCGCCTATGAATTGGCAAAACCCAGGCTTCAGCAGGCGGGCATCCGGGTCCTTAAACAGGGAGACGACGACCGTTCCCGCCTGCTTGCAAATTTCCTCTCCGACGAAAGCTCTGTCCTTTTTGCCACCGATTCCTTCTGGGAGGGCGTAGACGCCCCGGGCGATACCCTGCGCCTCGTCATCCTGTGCAGGCTCCCCTTCAGAACCCCCAGCGACCCTGTCTTCGAAGCCCGCTGCGAACACCTTGAAGCAGAGGGCGGCAACGCATTCATGGATCTCTCCCTCCCCGAAGCGGTGATGAAATTCAAACAGGGCTTCGGCCGCCTCATGCGCCGTTCCAGCGATCATGGAGTCGTGGCAGTCCTTGACGGCAGGCTCCTCAAAAAACGCTACGGGCAGACATTTCTCAATTCATTGCCCGAGACCAGGACATGCTTTGGTGATTTTAAGGCCATATCGAGGGCCACAGAAGAATTCCTGTTTCCGTGATGAGGAGCAGGCTAATACTTGTTTACGAACTTTACGCCTTTATTCATGCGAATCAAACACTATCTTCCCCAAGTCCGAAGCTTCAGGGTTAACACCGGCGCGGTATTTTTCCAGTGCGATTTTTTCCCGCTCCAAATCGGGGAAGGAGTAGACTTCCCCATCCTGGGCAATGGTTACTTCGGGGATAGCATAGGCGCCCATCTCTTTGAGGGCCTTGTCCTGGGCTTGCTTTAAGTTATTGGGGCTTGCTTCCCTTTGGCCAGGATTAAGGTCCTGGGGTTTTACTGCTTTGGGGAAAGACCAGATGCGGCTAAAAGAGAATTTCCGGAAATTTTCGAATTTGATTTTTTCATTTTCTTTTTTGAGCTTCCATTTCCTAAGGGCGGGGATGAGCCAAAAGAGGATTGAGAAGGCCAGGGGGATGAGCCCCAGGCCCACTGCGATTATGGGCAGGGGATTGGCTGCAACAGCAGAAACAAAATAATAGGTCATGCCGTAAATCAAGGGGGCTGCCTCTCCGGTCTGCTGGGATAAAAGGTGGACATTCTCCCCAATTTGCCGGGCTATGATTGTGCCGCTGTGGACACTCTGATACAGGAAATAACTTCCAAAGAGGAGGTTCACTCCGTTGATAAGACTGAACCAGAAATTCATCTTTCCTTTGTTGGAAGAAAAATCGCGAAGGTTTTTGGGGAGGCTGGGGATGCCGGAACTGCCCGCATTATTCCGCCCTTTGCCCTCGGTGCGTAATAAAATTTCATCAAAGCGGTAAACCACTGTCCCGTCTTCTGTGGCTTCAGGGCTGCCGCCGAATTCGGCGCAAAGGGCAGTGATTTCAGATTCAGCCCTGTCAGAGGGGATGCCTGAGATGGCCATGAGCTCGGGCAGGGAGACTACGCCGCGATGCTCCTGGACATACGCAATAAAGGTCTTTTTCTCCTCCGTTGGCCACTGGGCATTGGGGTCGCCGTCGCCAAAGACAAAAGAAAAAATTGCCTTGTGGAGGGGCCTCCCCTTGGGGCGGCTATTATTTTCAAAGCCCCCGTAACGGCCGTATCGGGGATTCACGGACTTGGTAAGCTCAGAATAAAACCAAAGCCTTATAATGAGGTTGAAGATGCTTGAGCCAAGGTACATGCCCCCGTGGCCTGAACGGCTGTCATTGTTGTTCCGGGAATTGGCGGCCATGGACAAAAAGAGGCTTGCCAGGGCTATGGCCAAAAAAACCAGAAAATACCCTATGAGCATGACCATTATCCAAACCTTGAAGATCCCTGTGCCCGCGAGGCCAAGAAAATGGATGAGTTTTTCAGACGTCTTTTTAAGGAAAGGCGCCAGGCCCTTGAAGCGGCTGGCAAAGCCCCTGGGGAAGGAATAGAGGATTTCACCCGATTCGGTTACTTCGAGGCGTCCCGAGAATTCGTCGGCCGCAACAGGGACCAGCTCTTTGACCGTATAAAGGGGGAGGGCAGTGACTGCAGCTATATCGGCGACGGTTGCGCCCTTCCTTTTGCCCTTGAAGGCTTCAACTATCTTTTTATATGCCTTTCCGTCTGCGATTTTGCCTCTCATGCGTTAAATATATCCTGATGCTTGTCTATAATGGAGGACAGGGTAATGCCCGCGAAATAATCGTTGACCATTTTGGTCAAATCTTCCCATACATGGTGGCTCAAGCAATCTCCAATATGCTCACAATCTACAGTATGTTTATCGCAGGCAGTAATATTGAGATCTTCACCGGCAGCGTCCAGAATTTGCTTGATGGTAAGCTCATCCAAAGATTTTGCGAAGTAAAAACCACCTCCAGGTCCCCTGATGGAGCTGACCAGCCCAGCTTTTCTAAGTTTGAAAAAAATCTGTTCAAGGAATACTGAGGATATATTCTCCTGCTCTGCCAAGTGGCTTATGGAGACCGGGTTTCCATCCTTCCCCAATTTTGCCAATGCCAGGGATGCCCGAAGTGCATAACGCCCTCTTGTTGTAATCCTCATGGAAATCTCCTCTTTAAGCTTGTAATAACTGACCACTATGATAATGTATTTTCCAGGAAATAAATAGCCCTTTTTTATAGGGAAAAAAGTAAAAAATACCCCTGGATTATTCCAGGGGTACGTTAATAAATAAGGTTAAACTATTAGAACCAGAAACGGATGCCGAAGTCGCCAGCCCAACCGCCATCGGGGAAATGGATGTGATCATCATATGCATCACCAAGGCCAAAAGCTAAACCTAGGGAAGGACCGAAATCAAGGAAGACTTCCAGGAAATCCAGGGGCTGCCAGGAGAGGCCGATAGGAAGCCGAGCACCGAGACCAATACTGGTCCAACTATAATCAGCCGGAAGATCCCAAATATTTACGTTTACATACCCACCAAGACCCAGGTACCAGCCAAGCCCAATGTTTTTAACCAGGAGCTTATCAATAAGATAATAATCCCCGGTAATACCTATCCCAAACCAATTGTTGTTGATGTCAAGGGTAATCCCCCAGAAAATGGGCAACTGAGGCGCTTTAAGGGACAGCGCATACCTGGCTCCAGGATCGCCATAATAATCCTTATCCCAGCTTCCGCCCAACTGGACATCAAGGCCGACACCCCATCCGGAAGGGTGATCCGCGAACACACCGACAATAGCCAAAACTACACCTAAGACTGCAACAAGCGCTAACTTTTTCATTAAGTAGCCTCCTATGAAGATACCCTAAGTATACGCCCCTCAATAAACTTGATCAAGTTCCTTGCGGAATAAGACCAGGGCAAAAGCATTTACATATTGATAAAAGAGGGGGCAATGAAAAGCCGATAAATATACAGAGTAATCCCCCGGCTTTGCCGGGGTGGCTATAGAATGGAATTCCCCCGGTTCAGTGGACAGGCAGATAAGCCGCTTTTGTTAATGCCACAGGTGTAGCATATCCGATTGCCGAATGTCTACGGCATTTGTTGTAATAAATTTCGATGTACTCAACATAAGCCGGGGCCTGTAACATTTATGGGGTAAATTTCCTTCATTTCCCCTTTTTTATAAATTTAAGGGAATCCAGCCTTAATCAATATCGGCGTAAGTCTATACCTGATAAGGAATTAAAAATCATGCCTTGGAGCAGAAGAAAAGCAGTAAAATTCAGGGTTGCCATTTACACAAAACTTCTGACAGGCTCATAAGCCGCTCTACCCGCTTCCTCCCTATGTGCCGCTGGTATTTATCCCGCAATTCTTCCCATACCCGCGGGCTCCCATATCGTCGGTAGTGGGCATAAAATATATCCGTAATGAGTTCCAGAAGCTCCCTGTTCTCGCTTTCATGCCGACATGGCTTTCGCTCAAGCCATGCGTAATACCCGCTCCTGCTTACCCCTAATTCCCTGGCCATCTTCGTAATGGTGTACTGTCCCTGATGCTGATACATGAACTGATACGCCATTACCGGGGTGTCTTCGCTGTGAAGATGACCATTGCTTTTTTTAGAATCTCATTCGTTTCCCGAAGATCCTCATTCTCCCGTTTAAGCCGGGCCACTTCTTCATCCCGTGCCTTCCCTTTCCCGGGGAACGCCTTGAGGGTTCCTCCTTCGGCTTCCCTCGCTTCCCGTTTCCATCGGGAAAGTGTATTCCCGTCGATCCCTAATCCCGCTGCTATCTCGGACTGCTTCCGCTCCGCTTTCAGAGCAAGCTCTACCGCACGCTCTTTAAATTCCTTGGTAAATGTTCTCTTTTCTCCCATGATTTCCTTCCCTTCGGTTTATCATAGGCTCTTCTCCCTGTCCATCACGCCGGGGGAGGTCCAGAAGTTTGACTTTTACGGGAGTATAAAGGATGCTCTCCTATCAGTGAACCGCTCAAAGTTCAAGAGATAGGAGGCATGAGTGAACGACCCTAACAGGTTAACCCATAATGCCATGCCGATTCAGTCAAGAGCTTTCTCAGATGGCTGCTCCCCATTTTGGTGATTGGTCCCAAATGCCGTTTTTTTCCACTTGAATACTCGCTGGGAACCAGCCCAAGGTACGACATGAATCCTTCCGCGGCAAGGGCTGTCAGATAATCAATACCCATAAATACTCGTAATTTCCTGACCCTCGCGGCATATTGCCCGCTTTCCGCTACCGCTTTTATGGACTCATCCACCCGTTTTATCCGTTCCTCGGTACTTTCAATAACCCAGGCATCCCGCCTCATAGGCCACCTGAACTTTCCCCTTGTCCTGGTATGGCCGCTATTGCCTTTACCACTTTGAGGTAGTTATTCGCTATCTCCCTCGACTCTATTGGTTCTTCCTGCTCATCAGTAAGAACCGCCATCCAAATACTGTCCTTGTGGACGTCAAGTCCGATGTAGTATGGTTTCTTTGTTCTCATTTCATGCCTCCTGTCTTATTTTGTGGATAGCCTACTTTGTAGTGAACCCACGTTTCAATATCACAGGAGGCACTTCATATTGTCTAACCGTGGCTAAACATCTTCAAGATCGGTGGCATTGAGGGTACAGCAGAACTCGCCTGAGGCGTTTCCGCCGTCATGAACCACCGTATCCAGCTCAAAAAAGCCCGGTTTCCTCTCATCCCAGGTGTAAAAGACACGGATGGGGATCTGGTGCTTGAGGAGGCCGCCGGGACGTGTGGCGCTCCGTCCTTTTAATTCCAGCTTCTTCCGTTCAGGCTTGAGCTTCCGGTCGATGGTGGCGGGGCTTATGGCAAGCAGCTGCGCCTTTACCTCCTTGGTGATGCCAAACTCCTTGCAGGGATTGAGGAAAGGCATCTGTTCCCGGAGGAAGGGGGAAAGCCTTTTCCCGCACATGTAATCAAAGAACTCCCAAATCAGTTTGAGGGCTTTTATCGTTGCCGCCTGGTAGACCGGCTTCCGCCCTCCCCCTGCTTTTCGTTTTTTAAACGCATCGGCCTTGAGCTTAACAACCCTTCCGGCCAGTTTGACCAGTTCCGTTCTCCCCCAATTCGCCAAAAGGTGCAGGGCGTATTTCCGGTTGTATCCGGTGTTCTGGACAAACTCGTCCAGGATTTTACTTTTATCTTTTTTTCCAGACCTTTGATACCGCTTACTGATTTCTCTGGCAAGCGCCTGTTTCTCTTCCATCGTTAACCCCATTGAGCCCTCCGGTACCCTTGTTACCGGATATAGGCTACATAATTTGGGTTAGAATTTTATTATGAGGCATTCCCTGTTTTGGGTTAGATTATTTATGAGGCAACGCGCTAACTTGTTTTTTCCCTGCCAAAAGGTGTATTATCTCGGATTATGAGTAAAGTAATCCTAAAAGCAGAAGATCTGGACGGGTATCTCAATGCTGAAGACAAAGAAAGCATTGCTGGCATGGACAGGATATACCGTGAGGTGCTGAGCGGGTTTTCCATACTTTCCACCTCCAGGCTCGAAAAAGAAAAAAAACGCGAAGAAGAAAACATCATCAGGCTCTTCAACGAGATGGGGGCCATGATGCAGGATATATGCAGGAACGAGCCGGGATTGCAGGTGTATTCATTCGTCACCCCCCAGGAAAGCCATCCTGAAGCTTCGCGGCTCATTGCCAAACTTCGGGATATGCGAACCGAAAACGAAGAATTTGTGTATTACATACAGCGGGCATACGAGATGCTGTTCAAGCTCGCCTATGGGGGAACTACGGGTTCCAATAAAAATTACCTTATTGTAAAAACCCCGGTGACCCTTCCTGTGCAGAATTATGCTGCCCACAAGATCACCAATATTGATGACAAAATCGAAAACACGGTTATGTGCGTCATGCTCAGGGGGGCGCTGCTGCCTTCCATGATCATGAGCAAGGAGATACAGGAATACTCCTCCCATGGCTATGTTACGCCTTTTGCGCTTTTCAGGATTCGGCGGGACGATACCAAGCATGAGAACGATATGGAGTACATACTCGATCTGGATCGGTCCTTCTTTAACCTTGCCCAGCTTGACGGCAAGGATCTTATCTTTGCAGACCCCATGAACGCCACTGGTGGAAGCCTGGTGACAGTTATAAAATACCTGCAGAGCGAAGGGATAAAGCCAAAATCCATTCAGTTTTTTAACGTTATATCTGCCCTCAAGGGGGCGCTCCGGGCTGTGCGTGCTCTCGAAAATTGCACGGTTTATACCCTCTGGATGGACCCGGTGCTGAACGAAACCGCCTATATCATGCCGGGCCTTGGCGATGCCGGCGACAGGATCAATGGCAAGGACCCTGAAGTTCATTCCCGCAACATTATCCAGCTCATTGCGGATTACGGTTCAAGCATTGCCAGGCTTTACCGCGCCCAGCTCCGCGAAATTGAAGACATGGTACTTAATACCAAAAGATGAAAAAAGCAGCGGCGATTGTCATACTGTGTTCCGTTCTTTTCGGTTCATGCGCATCCAGGGATGCCGCCCGGGCTGACGAATACTTTTCCATGGGCATGGCTTATTACGATCTGGGAAAATACGAAGACGCCGAACGCTGGTTCAACAGGGCAAAGGCAATAGACAAGACCATGACAGCTTCGGAGTACAACCTGGGGCGCATCGCATTTGAAACCGGCCGTTACGAAGACGCAGCAGGACACTTTGAAAAGATAGTTTCGAGAGATCCTGAAAATGTAATGGCCTTAAAAAGCGCAGCCTATTCCCGGATAAAAAACGGCGATCTCCTGGCTGCAGAAACCCACTACAGCAAAGTCCTTGCCCTGGTGCCCGAAAGCGCCGATGACGGTTTTAATTATGCCCTGGTGCTTTACGCGTTAAAAAAATACCCCGAGAGCGAGAGCACCCTGCAAAAATACAGCACAGCCCTGGAAGAAAATTCTGATGCCCTCCTGCTTCTTGCCAGGGCAGAAGGTGCCCAAAATAAAGTGGAGGCTGCCGACAGTTATAATAAATGGCTAACCGTCAGCACCCCTACCGCCCAGGTCCTTTATGAATATGCCCAGGTTCTCGAAAAACTCGAACTCTATGCCAGAGCGATTGAACAGTACAAGGCAAGCGTCGCTGCCCTTAGGGAAGACACTAATACACTTAAAAAATCTTCCATCCGTTATGAAGCCGCCCGCCTCATGCTGACTGCAGATCCGGAAAATGATGAAGCCATCGTCGAGCTTGACGCTGCCATCGAGGCAGGCTTTACAGATACAAAAATTCTCGAAGACTTGATGCAAGATCCAAGGATCACCCAGGCCCACAAGGACAGCATACAAAAATCCATTGATGCAATTAATAACCCCCCTGCGCCGCCAGCGTCAGAAGGTGATGGTCAAACTGGTGCCGATGCTCCCAAGGAATGAGAGAAGGTCTGTGCCAAAATCCTGGGTAATATTGAGCCGCGCAAAAGCTGAAAGGTTAAGGCGGCCGAAGATCCTCACCGCTGATTCATGGCCAAGAATCACCGAATACCGGGTATAGCCGGAATCACCTGTTTCGCGTTCTATAACAAATTCCAGGGTTTCTATCCTTAGGCGTTCATAATCGGCATTGGCAATATCCATCAAGGTAAGCCATGAGCTTTGCCTTCTTGCCATGCCCATAAATGCGCCGTAAATAGTCCCAAGGAGGCTTTTTTCTACCGGGGAAGTCCAGGTGGCCTTGAGGCCGTCTGTCAGCCTTATCCCGCCGGACGCTGTGCTTAATGAGCTTAATGTCAAAGTATTATCCAACCCCAATTGGGCCCCTGCAAAGCCATAAAAATTCATGCTTTGGCCAGCCTGGGTCCTCCACGAAGTTTTTTCACCCTTTGGGAAGGCCAGGGCTGCTTCAATGGAATGAGAAAATTCGTCAGTTTCGTAAAAATCAAAAACCGGAGCGGCTCCAAAAGCGCCGAACATATTTATCGAGGAAAACCTTATCTGCGCCCCTGTGTTAAGGGTGTCCAGGGATGTGTCCAATTTCTGTTCCAGCACCCTGCTTATCCTGAAGTTTGCCCCTGATGGAATAAAAAACGAGCGAAGATCATAAATTTGGGGCAGCAGCACCGAAGCTTCAAATTTATCGTTAAACTGGCTATTGTAGAGGGAAGCGCCTGAAGCCAAATTTGAATTTGCTTCTGTCAATGCAGCGGCTGAATCAGAATTGAATAAGGAATAGAAGGGGATGCTGAACCAGAGATGAAATGAATCCCCCAGGCTTTCGCCATAGCGGCCTGCGTCATCACGCCAGTCAGAACCCAGGTAAGTCAAATTGCGCCTGAATTCCCTTTCGCCCCGGAAATTGAAACGGAAAAGCTGATGATTGAATTCCGGTGTCCAGGGCAGATCCACGCGCCCCAGGGTAGATGCCTGGGTGCTTTGCGTGGTTTGGTTAAAAGCGGTCGAGCCCTCAAAGGAAAACTTGAACCCCAGGGGTAGAGTGCCCAGATTAACGGCAAATATGCCCCGTGACTCGCGGCGCTTTGCATCCTGCCCCAAATCAGGAAGCAGGGGCGCCCAGCTTTCGAGCCAGGCAATACCGTAATTGGGCAGCCCTTCTTCCGGAGCTTTTGAGTATTCCACCCATGCAGCCTGGGCGCTTGCTGAAAGGTCCAGAGGCAAGACAGGAAACTTATACCCCATGGCTGCATTCCACTGACGCGCAAGCCTTTCGTCATCATACGAAGTTTCTGCCGTCAAGGATGAGCGGAAAGCAGTTGACAGCGATACTGTCAATTCATGTTCCATGGAATTATCCATAGGGGAATCCGAGAATGATTCATGGACAGAAAAAGGCCCCCAGGCCCTGCCAAGGCTATGGCCGGCTCTCCAGGCAAAATCCCTTCCATCCTGATAATTGCCTGTGTTCAGGGCATATGCGAAATTCCCCTCAAGCCGGGCTTTGAGAATGGAAACTTCAGCCTGGGTGCGGCCATTCAAACCCAAATAGCCGGATGCTCCTTCCTCAAAGGGATCTCCCTGGGCGCCTGTTTCCACAGCTACGGAAAGTGAAAGATCTGTTATTACAGGCCTGTCTCCAATGGAAACCAAAGTTCCGGGCAAAGCCCAATTAAAGCTTGTCCCTCCGTTTATACGGTATGAAGGTGCAGGATCTTCAAGTATTACTTCATCCAAATCCATGGAACCATCAGGGAGGGTGGAAGAAGTCCCAGGCATGAGAATAAAAGCCATATAGGAGCTGCCCTGGGAAGAAATCTCTGGCGACTGGCCCATGCCATAAAAAGCAGGATTATAATCAAGGGACCCGCCGGAGATTCTTGTATCATCAATGTAGATCCCCTGATTATCGCCCCTGTATCTCAGGGTGACTTTTGCCCATTCACCTGGGTTGATGTTCAAATTCTTAACAGCCTGCAAAGGTATTGCCGCGTTAATGGCAGTATCTTTGGATCTTCCCGGAGAGAGCGGTCCCCTGCCCAGGAAAAAACGGACTTCGGCCCCTTCAAGATCCGCCTGTTCAGGATCGCTTTGCGCTTTTGGCATTCGCATAAAAAAACTTAAAGAACGATAATTATAAAGGGGGATAGAACCCAGCCGGGTATCGGCCCCGGCGCCAGTGCCGGAATCAAGGGTTTCCCAGGCGATTTCAAGGACACGCTGGCTTGTCCCTTCCGAATGGAGATGTTTTATAATATCCCGGTATTTGTCCTCGAGCCTTGGGCTTCTGTCGAAACCTTCCCGGACTGCCGCAGATTGGAAGGCTGAAATATCCTGGGCTGCTTGTATCCCGTTTGAATCCATTATTACCGGGCGGAAACCCGATCCCCTTACTATGGGCGGGGCCAGGAGAACACTTCCGCTTATGGTCTCGCCGGAAGTTAAACCGGTTCCATCCGAATGATTTCCATAAATCAGAATGCGCAGATACGCTGCGCCCGAAAGTTTACGCCGATCTTCGTCATTAAGTTCAATGGGAAAAATCTGGGGATTGATATCAAAAGGATACATACCCGAATAAATTTCTTTTTCAAAAACAAGATCGCTGTTTTCCGGGTATTGTGAATCTTTGGGCGCCAATGATCCTGCCTGAAAAACAACGGTGATTTTTTGAAGTGCCCCCGGAGGGTCGGCCTTAAAACCGTACAGCCTGAAAGGCACTTCGATGGTCTTGGCCATCTCAAGGACAGCGCCGTCCATGCCCAGGGAAGTTTCAAAACCTGTCCAGAACTTTTGATCGTTGAGCTCGAATTCCGCCGCCAGTACCTGGGAAGAAAGCCTGCCATCCATGGCAGGGTAAGGTCCGCTCTGTCCTGAAATTACCGATCCTCCCCCGCTAATGTCGCCTAGCGAGGAAGTTCCGATTACCGATGTCTCCCGGTAATTCCTGTACACAAGCTCAGCCCTGTTATTCAAGCTATATGTTGGAGCTGTTGGAAACAATGGCGATGCTGATGGCAGCTCTGAAATAAAAGAATCCCCCGGTGGCAGTGAAAGGATAATTTCATTCCCCTCCATGCCGGCAGCGCGGTAAAGCCCTGTGGTGTCAGGCTGCTCAAAACCAAGGCCCAGGCTTGCACGAGCCTTTAGCCTGGCATAATCCCAGCGGCCTTCTGCGCCAAGACCTACAGTACCTGGGCTGGAGGCGCCCTCGCTGGTATAGGCGTCGTCGGAGATGTTCCACCTTAACCCGATTCCCAGGCGCGAGCTAAAGGCGCCCTCAGGATCCCACAAGACGCCTGCCCCTGCAACAAAGCTTCCCAGCCGCTTTTGCCCGCTCCGCTTAAGGTAGGCAATGCGTATAATTTCGTTGTAGCCCGCAGGGTTCCCCAGGCTCACCATCCCTGTAGACGGGCTGTAGCTGAAATTGGAATCAGCAATGCCGCCCCTGTTAACCTGGACAGATCCCGGCACTGCATCATTCCCGATGTAGTATGAACCTGCGCTCCCGTAATTTGTAAAACGCAGCCCGATATCGTTTGTAAAAGGATGCTTGCCGGGGAGGTACAGTTCGGGGTAGGCTTCTCCGCCGAATGCTTCAGCAAGGGGCCATCTTTCCTTTGCGTCCCTGCCTCCGGCTGAATTATTGCCCCGCACCAGTTCATAGACGCCCCTCCTGGAGCCGGTTTCCGTTTGGGTGAACAGGGGCTCCGAGGCATTGCTGCTTACAGGCACGGCTTCAAATTGGGCAAGATGCTCGCCTGAAGAAAGCCGCACCAGGGAGGCGTCTTCGGCAGCGCCTGACGCAGAGCGGTACCTGCCCTGCTTTTCAAAGGGCGAGAAAGCGCCGGGCTCGTAAATGACGAGGGCAGGAAGCCCTGCGATTGTGTATGCAGTGCCGAGATTATTGTTCCCCCCGCTTTGAGGATAAGCAGCCAGTTCAATATCCCTGCCCGATGAATCAAAATATTCCTGCGCTTCCCCCAAAAAGGCTGAACCCGGCGTTCCGGGAGTTCCATAATTTCCCAAAGTATCGGCCCAGGGACGTTCAGGATCGCTGGCGCTTAGCTTTGTATAGGACACCGCGATCATCGTTTTAGGCTCGTCAGCCCCCCCTGTGTACGCCCCCAGGTTAAGCTCCACAATGCCGTAGCGGGCGCTGACGGAATATTCGCTTGCCTCGGCCAGACGCCAGCGCCGGCCGTCAGAGTCCTTCAGGCTTCCCTTGGAATCCTGAATATACACAACCGGAAGGGTGTCGAGATTTTCATCGGGGAGCACGAACGAAGTGCCCCTCAAGGGCCTGGAAAGATCCCCGTAGCTATAGGTACGTTCACGGCTCCCCACAAAGACCTTCTCTTCCCTGGCGGCGTCATCGTACCGGGCAAGGCCATGGAAGGTCAGTTCCCTGCTGCCAAAACGGCCATAGATCCCGAAAGAGGAGGGGGAATCGCCGCCAAGATCAAGATACGGGAAGCTGGGGAAGTCAAGCCCTGTATTGCCCACCCCAACATATTGAACCGCTTCGCCTTCCAGGCCCTGGTAGCCTGCCCTGTAGGTATTAAGATCATAATCGTCCACAAAGCTGGCTTCCACAAACCACCTGTCCCTAATCCACAGAGAAAGGGTAAGGTCGGCTTCCTGGGCAAAGAGGATGGGGGAATCCCCTGAAATTGCCTGCGCCCCCAGCGGGGTTAGGGCCATGCCCCAATTAACGCCCAGGGAACCCTTCCAATAGCCTGCCAAAAGGAGGGAGACAGAAGAATCGCCCAGGTTCATGGACACCAGCTCCGAGCTTGCCTCGTTGGATATTTGCTGCCGCATGGCTTCTACATCGATTTCTTCCTGTGCCGCGAGGGAAAAATGTAAAAAAATAAGAAAAATAGCCAAAAGAGGCCATTGTGTACTTCGCAAACCATGCATTTATAGTATATACTATATTAATATCATGATTGTTTCCATGATCCAGCTGATTTTCGAAATCCCCGATGTGGACAGCATAAAAGAAAAACGGCGCATTATACGTTCGGTAAAGGACAAGCTCCAGCACCGTTTTCATATGAGCGCCGCAGAAGTGGATCTTCAGGATTCCCTTTCCTTTGCCCAGATTGGGGGCGCACTGGTTTCCAATTCCAAAACTTTTGGGGAGACTGTGATGCAGAAAGCCTTTGAGATGATCGAAAAGGAAGTGCCCGTAAGGATACAGGATATGAGCATACATTCGGAGGAATTTTAAAACATGAAAAAAGCCCATAAGGCGCTTTCTATCCTGACTTTGATGGTGCTTATAATTCTTGGATTCAACTCCTGCCTCGGGGTTAATGCCGATATCATCCTCAACCCCGATAATTCCGGAACCCTGAATTTGGAATACCGCATATCCCATGCCCTCGAGTCTTTGGGCAAACAGGACGGCAATGAACAATGGCTCCCCCTGCCTGTGGGAAAGGCCGATTTCGAGCGTACCATCCCTCGGATTCCGGGAATGAAGATGCTTTCTTTTTCCTCGAAAGATGATGGAAAAGACATCGTCATCTCAGTGAAGCTGGAATTTAAAAACATGGATGCCCTGCTTGAATTTTTGGATGCCTCGGGCGAAAAGGCTGTCTTTGCGCGCGAAGGCGCCTCCTCCAGACTCACCCTTGTTTTGAGCGGGGGTGGGGGCAATAAAGATTTGGAGGATCTTTTTGCAAAGGTTTCGGATGGATATTTTGTGAATATAAGCCTGGCCCTTCCCCATGAAGGCAGCCTCAAGGCCCCATCCATCGAAGGGGGCGAAATTCAGGGGCAAGGCAAAAAACTTGCCTGCCGCCTGCCTTTGAGCAGGATTCTGGCATCAAAAGACGCGATGAAACTGGAATTTACCTGGTAAGATGGTTTACGAGTAAGCTGCTTACTTCGTAAGCTCTTACTTTGCAATCTTGGCATTGCCTGAAAACCGCAAAACATAGTCTTCTGCCCCTGGCTCCGCATCAGGATCTATTGTTGGGCTGTATTGGCCATAAACAGCCTCGACCCTGAATGTCCCTGCCAGTTCCCTGGGGAGCACTATTTCTGCGGTAAAGGGGTTTGGCGGATTTTCGCCCAGGGTAAAGGCAATGGTGTTGTCATTCAAACTGTTAAAGGGGCAGGGGGCTGAATACACCAGAGGCGCCCTGTTGCCAGCCTCAAGAAAAAGATCAAAACGCACAGGATCGCCCGGAGCCCTAATCCGCACTTCCACAATGCGGCTTTCCTGGAAAATGGTTTCTTCCAAAGAAATAACCACGCCGTAATTTTCATTCATGCGCCTTGTCTTTTCCGGGATCTTGGAGGGAATGAAGAGTATATGGGTTATCATAGAGCCCAAAATAACCGCAAAAACGCAGAACCTGAACCAAAGGGGTATGATGATCTTGTTCTGTTCCTTGCTGAAAAAAACAGCCCCCCGTTT
The DNA here is from genome assembly GCF_000214355.1 of Leadbettera azotonutricia ZAS-9. Taxonomy (GTDB): domain Bacteria; phylum Spirochaetota; class Spirochaetia; order Treponematales; family Breznakiellaceae; genus Leadbettera; species Leadbettera azotonutricia. The sequence goes on from NC_015577.1 coordinate 1,900,992, forward strand.
TAATAGGAGCATGAAGGGCAGGGACAAGGCTGCAATTTGGGCCGACACTCCCCAGCTCCCGGGGCTTGCGGATTTTAAAAAGATATCGGCCAAGGCGCCGTTCGAAGATTCGAATATGTTGTATAACGCGCCAATAGCCTGGAGGGGGATTAAGAGGGCCGAAATGAAAATCGCCACAGGATTGCGCAGACATGAGCCTATAAAAGTGAAAACAAAAGCCCAGAGAAAAACCGGGATATAGGTAAAATTAAGCATTGCCGCAATGAAAAGGCCAATCCCTGCAAACATCATTGCAGAAGCACCGTAAAAATTCTGCTTTTTTGGAATATGGAAGATATCCAAAAGATGGGAAGGTATATACAAAAACCACACCGCCAATAGCACTGTCAGCGCAGCGCCGGGGAAATCAGAAGGCGGGGCAGGCCGCTTTAAAAGCCTGAGGAGGAGGGAGTAAAAAAAATCCGATCCCTGGAGTATCAAAACCAATAGAGGGAAGAATATGAGAAAGAGCCAGACATGCTTAAAAAAAAGCCGCATGTTATAAAAGAAAACCGCCCTATAGGTTGCGGTATAGATAAGGGCTGAAAAAATAAAAAGAGCAGCCATGGCAAGCAGGCTTAATGCCGCGGTAGTTTCGGAAAAGAACACCGTGCTCCCTGAGCCGGGGGGCGAAAAAAAACCATAATGCCTGTCAGGGTTCTGCACAGGGAAATTGAGGCTTTCGCTGTATTCAAGGAGAAGCCCTGCAAGGGTTCCAGGATCAGGGCCCTCAGCCGGGCTTCCTTTGCCGTGCCCTTCCGCAAGATAGATGCTGTTTATTTCCCCCTCCCAGGCCAGGGCAAGTTCCTCGTGGCTGGAAGCAAGGCCGAGTGTGTATAATTCATTGTAGCGTATTTCGAATTCCGCGCTGATGCTATGGGATTTAAAAAGACGGAGCAGAGGTCTTACCATATCAAGGGGCGCAATATAATCCCCATCCCCGTGCCGTATAAGAACCTTGCCGGGGTTCCTTTCAAAATCCATGTAGCAGAGTATCCAGGTTTCGGGCATGTCAGGCAGGGAGAGGAGATCCCGCAGGCCCTTGTGCGAAAGGCCGCCCTGATCGGCCGGGAGCGTGTTTTCTTCATCCCCCAAAAAGGCAATGAGGAGATCCGCCTGCCCGGATATTGATCCCTGATCCACGGCTGCTTTTGCGAAACTCAAAGCGGTTTCTACCGCATAGGGCTTATCCCGGGGCACTGCCAATACAAAAGCATAGCCTTCTTCATTGCCTGGCGCCTTCAGCCTTGCATGCAGGGAAGATCCAAAGCCGCCGTAATCCTGGAGCAGGAAGCGTTCTTCAAAAGGCACATTCATTTCCCGCAAGACGAGGGCAATGCCGTCATCCTCCTTGGCCGCCAAAACTGCCGGGAAAAAAAGGACGGCGAGCAGAACAAGGGGAAATATGAAAATTTTTCTGTTAATCCCGGCCCTCCAATATAGTTCCCTAAAACTCCATAATACGCTATAATGATGATATGAAAAAGGCACTTTCAACTGACAAGGCCCCGGCGGCTATTGGCCCCTATTCCCAGGGTATGGGAACAGGGAATTTCGCGTTTGTCTCGGGGCAGCTTCCCGCAGATCCGGTTTCGGGCAAGTTCCCTGAAACCATAGAAGCCCAGACCGAGGCATGCCTCGGCAATATCGAAGCCATACTTAAAAGCGGGGGCTTAAGCCGCAAGGATATCGTAAAAACCACGATTTTCCTTACCAATATGGCGGACTTCATCAAAGTCAATGCTGCGTACGGTGCATTTTTTGAAGGCTGCGTTTTCCCTGCCCGCTCCACAATCCAGGTAGCAGCCCTTCCCAAAAATGCCCCCATAGAGATTGAAGCCATAGCATTCCATGAGCAGGCTTAAGGTTTTATCTTATAAATCATTGTTGATTATTCTCATCTGCATGGCCGGCGCGGGAATTTCCTGTTCCCGCACAGAGCCCAAGATTGCATTTGGTTTTATTGAGATGGTCTATTATCCGGGCGCGGAAAAGCCCGAGGAGAGGTTTTCGTTTTTCGTGATCCCCGAGGATGACGACGGCATAGAAAACCTGGGCGAGCTTTACCTCCACCATGACAGGGACGGTCTCCGCTGGCTCATCAAATCGGAAGAGTGGGTCAAAGTCGAAGAAGAAGGCAGGACCTGGATAGGCTCCCGGAATATTGCCATGAGCGGGGACGAGAGCCTGCCCAGGGGCCAGTACCGGGCAGTGCTGATCAACAAGGGAGGCGAAAAAACCGAGCGCAACTTCACCTTCGACGCCCCTGTTGATCCCCGCTACCCCTTTCCCCTCCTTGTAATAGGCGAAGGCAAATACCGCATCGATTCCCAATACCCTGTCAATCGCCTCATCTGTTATGACCAGCAGGGCAATGTGCTTCAAACCGTTATTGTGGTCAACAACAGCGGAAATGTTTCGGATCTCAATGTTTCAGCCAATGCAAGATCCGCAGCCCTCTGGGCCGAAGATCCCGAGTACCGCACATCGGCCCTTACGGAAGCGGCAGCCATCAGGTGAGCGGGCTTCGCCAGGTTAAAAGCTATGTCCTCAGAATAGGCAGGATGAGCGTTGCGCAAAAACGATCCTACGACACCCTGTCTCCCCAATTCTGCCTGCCTTTTGGCGAAGCTTCCCCTCTGGAACCGGAAAAAATATTCGGCAGCAAAAAGCCCCTGGTCATCGAAATAGGCTTCGGCATGGGGATTGCCACAGCCATGATCGCCGATCAAAACCCAGAAATTAATTATTTAGCCCTGGAAGTGCACCGTCCCGGCATAGGCCGCCTCCTCTGGGAAATCGACAAACGGGATTTAAAAAATCTGCGCATCATCGAGGGGGACGCAGTGGAAACCATAGAAAAGCAAATCCTCCCCGGTACGGTTTCGGGCTTTCACGTTTTCTTTCCCGACCCCTGGCCCAAAAAACGCCACCAAAAGCGCCGGCTCATTAAGCGCCCCTTTACGGATCTCCTGGCAAACCGCCTTCAAAAAAATGCGTATCTCTACATGGTTACAGACTGGGCGGATTACGGCGAATGGGCCCTGGCGGAGCTTGCCGCCACCCCAGGGCTGGTCAACAAATACCCAGGTTTTGCAGAACCTCAAAGCTGGAGGCCCAGAACCAAATTCGAGGAAAAAGGATTAATGAAGGAGCATAAGATAACAGAACTGTATTTTACCAAAGATAATTAGAAAAAATATATGCGAGGAATAATCATGAAAAACGATCGTATTGCCGCTTTGGAACGGCTGATTAAAAAATACCAGGACTCTTATTATAACGGCGAGGCCGAAATTTCGGATGCCGAGTTCGATCTCCTCTGGGACGAATTAAGATCCCTTGACCCAGGAAATGCCCTTCTTAAAAAAGTAGGCGCCGACGGGCAGGGGCCTGACCCCGACGGCTTTCCCAAGGCACGGCACCTCATTCCCATGGGAAGCCAGGATAAGGCCGCAAACCCCGAAGAATTCCGTTCCTGGGCGAAAAAAATGGGGATGGAAACGGAAAAAGAGGGGGTAAAAGCGGAAACTTCGTTAACCCCTGATTTATTCGGGTTAACGAAAATATTTCTTGTCCAGTTCAAGCTGGACGGCGCCAGCCTTGAATTGCAGTACGAAAAGGGAAAGCTCAGGGCGGCGGTAACCAGGGGCGACGGTGTTACAGGGGATGAAATTACCCATAATGCCCTGGCTATGTCGGGGGTTGTGGCGGAATTGAAAAGCCCCTTTACCGGCGGAGTCCGGGGCGAAGTAGTCATGCCCCATGAAATCTGGAAAAAGAAATACCCGGACAAAGCCAATTGCCGCAACGCGGCCAACGGCATCATGCGCCGCAAAGACGGCATGGGCTGCGAAGATTTAAAACTTGTGACCTACGATGCTGCGGCCACCGGGGACGACGCATATTTTACCGACGAGCTTGAAAAAATCGCCTGGCTTAAAAAACAGGGCTTTGAGACAACAGATACCAAAACCTTTTCGGACATCGAGGACATTATTGCCTATCGTGATGAAATCGCCGCCAAGCGGGAAAAGCTGCCTGTGGACATAGACGGCCTGGTGATTAAAGACAGGGCCACGGACATGACAGATCTCCGCAGGGCAAGGCCCGAGCATCAGATCGCTTTTAAATTTGAACTTGAAACAGCCTACAGCATTTTGCGCCAAGTGGAATGGAGCGAATCAGGCGCAACCTACACCCCAATAGGGATTGTCGATCCTGTGCGCCTCGCCGGCACTACCGTAAAAAGGGCCAACCTCAATAATCCCGACATGATACGGGCCATGGGCTTAAAAATCGGCTCTGCTGTCTCTGTGGTCAAGCGGGGCGAAATCATCCCGAAAATAGAGGGCCTTGCGCCTGAGGGCGCTTTGGAGGAAGGGGAGGAAAAATCCGAAATCGAATTTCCCTCTAAATGCATCTCATGCGGCACAGACTTGATAGACGGCGGAACAAGGCTGTACTGCCCCAACGCGGCCTGCCCCAAGCGGCTGGTCCACAGGGTGGAAAAATGGGTTTCTGTTTTGGGGATCATGGAACTGGGCGAAAAACTCCTTGCCCGGATGTTTGCAAAAGGGAACGTAAGGCAGATTGGGGATCTCTACACCATAGAAGCAGCAGAGCTTGCAGAATTCGAGCGCATGGGCGAAGCGTCCGCCGCAAAGGTGGTGCGCCATATCCGAACCAAAAGAGAGCTATCCCTTGCTGCCTTTGTGGCGGGCTTCGATTTTGAAGGGGTAGGCGAAACGATCATGGACAAGGTGGCAGCCGCCGGCATAGATACTCTCGAAAAACTCCGGGAAGCCTCGGTTGCGGATCTCGCCGCTGTCTACGGCCTTGGGGACATCACCGCCAAAACCATAGCCGATGGTGTAAAAGAATGTTCTGCCGAAATGGACAGGATATTGGGCTTCAACATCATTGCTATTGCGCCCCCCCCTTCGTCCGATTCAATTCCCCTTAAAGGTCTCAGCTTTTGCTTCACCGGGGAGCTTGCATCCATGAAGCGCAACGAGGCAGAGGAAAAAATCAAAACCCTGGGGGGATCGGCAAAATCCTCGGTGGTCAAGGATCTCTCTTTCCTGGTGACTAACGATACTGAATCGGGGTCGGCCAAAAACAAGAAAGCCAATGACTTGGGCGTGCCCATACTGGACGAGGAGGAATTCCTCGCTCTATTGAAAAACCCGCAGCTTGCAGGGGAGTACAGAAATAAAGGCCATTAATTCCGAGGCCGAAAGCCTCCCCTTATACCAGCATCTTGATGCTATCTGCGCCGCCATGGCTGCCTATAGCGCCGCCATAGTGCGTTCCGATCCGGGCAGCGGCAAGTCTACCCTGGTGCCCTTGGCGCTACTCAACCATTTTGAGGAACGCGGAGACCATGGCAGGATTATCATGCTGGAGCCCCGCAGGGCAGCCGCCGCAGGGCTCGCGGCCAGAATGGCGGACCTTATCGGGGAAGAGCTTGGCAGTACCGTTGGCTACAGGGTAAGGCTCGAGCGGAAGGTTTCCAAAGATACCCGTATAGAAGTCCTCACGGAGGGCCTTTTTTTACGGCATATTCAGTCAGATCCGTCCCTTAACGGGGTTTCTGCGGTTGTTTTTGATGAATTTCACGAACGCTCTGTATTCACCGATCTTGCCCTTGCCCTGGTTGCGGATCTGCGGCGCATGGGGAGCAAGGTAAAAATCCTTGTTATGTCGGCCACCATGGATGCCCAAAAGGCTGCGGCATTTTTGGGCGATGTTTTGTATCCTGAGGGGGATCAAAAAATCCCGATTATAGATGTGCCGGGAAAAGTTTTTCCTGTGGAGACTGAATATAGACCTCTGCCCCAAAAAACTTATTTAGGCAAAGAAGTCGGTGCAGCCCTCTGCGATATATTCCAAAACCGGGACGGGGAAGGGGATGCCCTGGTTTTCCTTCCCGGAAAAAGGGAAATTGCCGATGCCGAAGCTGCCCTTGTCCGTGCAGGCTTAGGGGAAAATTTTGAAATCCTTGCCCTTCACGGGAGCCTCCCCCTCAGGGAACAGAGAAAAATCATCTCCCCTGGGCAGGCGGACAAGGCTGGCCGGGATAAATCCGGACAAAAAAAGTCCAGAATCATTCTCTCCACGAATCTTGCCGAGACATCCCTCACCATACCGGGCATCAGCCTTGTAATCGATTCGGGCTTTGTGCGCCTCGAACGCTTCCACATCCCCACGGCCATGAACAGGCTTTCCCTTGAAGCTTGCAGTCTCCAGTCGGCGGATCAAAGGAGGGGCAGGGCAGGCCGCCTTGGACCGGGTTCCTGCATACGGCTTTGGAATAAAAACGATCCCAGGCCTGTTGAAACAGAGCCAGAGATATGCAGGACAGATCTTTCAAACCTCGTTTTGGAATGCCTCCTTTGGGGCGCCTCCGGGCCGGATAGCCTTGGCTGGCTTGAAGCCCCTCTTGCATCATCATGGGAAAAAGCCCTGGAGAACCTTGTGCGCCTTGGCTGCGCTCAGCCCAACACGGGAACCGGGGGGGTTAAAATAACCAGCAAGGGCCGGCTTGTAACACAGCTCGGCCTTGATCCCCGCCTGGGATGCCTCTGCATCGCCGGGAAAGAAAAAGGATCTGTCGATTTGGCCTGCGCGTCTGCGGCCCTCCTGACGGATCGCGATAATTCCGGCATTAAAGGGGATGGCGATTTCCGCAACCGCCTTGCGGAATTGCGCAACAACCCGTACAGCCCCTGGACCAGGACAATCGCGGAAAACGCAGGGGATCTTAAGCGCCGCCTGAAGGAAGATAGCAAAATCGCGTTTTCCTGGACCGCCGGAGAGGAAGCGGACGCGGGGGAACTTTTGGCTCACGCCTTCCCTGACCGCATCGCCCAAAGGCAGGAAAACGATGCCGGCATAAACGGGAAATTCCGTTTTGTTTCCGGCAGGGAAGGGATAATCGAAGGGGCCCTGAAAAATTCGGAGTGGATAGTTGCCGCAGAAGCGGATGCGGGGGAACGAAGCGCAGCGATACGCCTGGCTGCCCCGGTATCAAATGATACCGCGCTATCCCTATTGAAAAGCGATTTGGCAACTGAACTATCAGTCGAATGGAAGGGCTTGATTCCCCGAACCATGGCCCGGCGAAAGGCGGGGAGGCTCGTGATTTCGGAAGAAAAAAGGATCAGCACCCGGGAAGAAGCGCAGGCTGATCTTGGCCGTCTGCTTGCCGAAAAGGGCCTTGAAATTCTCCCCTGGGATGAAGGCAAAGGGGAGGCCCGGAACCTGCTGTCCCGGATTCGCTTCTTTGCCCAGAAAGCGGATTTGCCCAATATCGCTATGGACCCTTCTTTCTGGACGGAGGAGGCATTAATTCAGGATGCCCCTGCCTGGCTTGGCCCTTTTATCTGGGAAGGCAAAAAACAGGATTCTGCCGCTGTTTTTTCGAATTCATCCCTCAAAAACGCGCTTCAAACCCGCCTGGGATGGGGTTTGTCCCCCTTGCTGGAAAAACAGGTTCCCGAAACCTTTGTCCTGCCAAACGCGCGGCCCCGGCATATTGATTACAGCTCGGGCAAACCCGAAATCAGGGCAAGGCTCCAGGACTGTTTCGGCATAAAAACCCACCCTGCCATACTCGGAACGCCGCTAGTGTTTCAGCTCCTTTCCCCGGCCGACAGGCCAATACAGATCACCTCGGATCTTCCCTCCTTCTGGAAGGGATCTTATGCGGATGTGCGGAAAGACATGCGGGGCAGGTATCCTAAGCATAAGTGGCCGGAGAACCCTGTCTAAAAAGCTTATCAAATGATTTTCGATACTCATCTTATCTGATGAATTTGCCGAATTAAATTCATCTTATCTGATGAATTCGAAAATTACTGTTTTTTGCGGTTTTTTCAGATTAAGCTTTATTAAGAAGAAGAATTTCTCCACAAAGGACGCGAAGGAAGGAATATTTGAAGATGAAGAATTAAATATTATTAAGAGCCGATTTCAAAATCAAAATAGATTGAAAAAATGAGGACAACCCGCTAAGATAATTTGAACCACCAAAATATCAAAGGGAGAGTCCTCATATGAAGAGCATAACACAAATCATCGGCGGGAAACAAGGTCTTTTTGAAGGGTTCCATGAATTACAGCAGTTTTTCGAGGAACATTTAGGCGGCGAACACAGGAACTTTATCTTAATACTGCAAGTCATAGAAAGCTGCTCTCCTCGCCTGATTCATACCTACCGGGGTGTCGGAAGGAAGGCGTATGATTATATGAATTTCTTCCGGGCCTTTTTTGCGGTGAACCATTTTGGCATACCGAACATGAAGGCGCTTGTGGAAACATTACGGTCAGACCCCAATCTACGCCAGCTCTGCGGATTTAAAAAAGTCCCCAGCAGGACAACATTTTCACGGCGTCTTAACGATATCAGTAAGGCGGATGTACTGAATGATATATTGGATGAATTAGTAAAACAGGCATACAAAGATTTACCGGTTATCCATATCTGCCGGGATTCAACCGCGATAGAATCCCGGGAAAGTCCGAAGGAGAAAACCAAAGGAACAGTCCCAAAAGCGCTTAAAAAGCGGGGAAGAAGGCCCAAAGACGCTCCAAAAACGATAAAAGAACCAACCGTTCTTGCGCAACAGGCCAAAAAGGATATTTCTGAAATCACGAGGGAATTAAACCAGGAATGCGCCTGGGGCTGCAAGAAAAACAGTCAGGGCAAGGTGAGTTATTGGAAAGGATACAAATTGCATCTTGATGTTACCGACACAGGGTTTCCGGTAAGCGCCTTTGTAAGCGGGGCAAATGTCCATGACAGCCAGGCGGCGATACTGCTGGAGAAAATGACCATGGGGAAAGTCAGACATTTATATTCTGTAATGGATGCGGCCTATGACGCAAAAGACATTAAACAATTTATACGCCGTCACCGCCGGGTTCCCGTTATCGATCCCAATTCCAGAAATGATAAAATCTGCGCACCCCTTGATCCGGCGAAACAGGAACGGTATAAAATTCGCACGACAGTCGAACGGGCCTATTCGCATTTAAAAGACAATTTGATACCGGGGAAAATATATGTCAAAGGCAATCGCAAGGTTACTTTTGTCTTGATGATTGCCGTACTATGTTTGGCGGCGCAAAAATATCTACACTACTTTAAGCCTTGTTTGGCTTGATTTTGAAATCGGCTCTTAAGATACTTTTCTCCTAATCAACAGGACGATTGTCATTAAAAAAGGCTGCCCAGAAAATAACTTCTGGGACAGCCCCTACCTCGGAAGATTAATTACTTCAAAAAAAACACAGCATCTATAGCTCTACCAACTGCTACAGTATAACCTTCTGGACCGCCGGCCAGACCATTATCAACATAGAAAGTTCGTGGTTCATACGCAATATCACCACTAAAATAAAAATTTGAAGGAATACCTGAAATAGTATATCCAGAAGTAAATTCTTGAGGAGTAATAGTATAGGTACCAGTATAAACTATTTCCTGCCTTTGCCTTCTTATGGACACCGCAGGGAATATTAAGTATGTAAATCCTGCAATGTGTAAAAGTACAGGCTATACAGAAGAAGAAGACCGTTTCAAAGGACTTGGCATTACCCTTGATCCTGAGAATTTTGACATGATAAAAGATAAATATATTCCGGATGTCCTTAAAAAAGGGAGAATTGATCTCACTCTGCCTGTTGTTAATAAGAATGGAAAAAAATCTGTTCACTCAATCAATGCCTTTACGGTAGCTTCGCAGAATGGAGAAATCGGTATTGGCGCTACCATCACGGATGTGGCCGATTTGATTTCAATGCAGCAGGAACTGATAAGCGCAAAGGAACAGGCGGAGTACTATAACAAGGCAAAAAATGATTTTATCAGCCGTATGAGCCATGAAATGCGTACCCCGATGAATGGGATCATTGGTATGGCGGACCTTGCAAAAATTGCAGAAGATGATGAACGCCGCAAGTTTTGTCTTAGAAGGATCAGAGAATCGGCCCATGATCTGCTGGACATTATCAATAATATTCTTGACTGGGTTAAGTTTGAACATAAAAGCTATTCCCTGACGGCCGAGGAGTGCAGTCTGTCTTCTGTACTGAAATCTTTGGCAGAACTGACCTCCAGCTATACTGAAGTTAAAAAACAGAATTTTACCCTGAATACCGCCTCTGACCTTCCCGATCTGATTCTGGCTGACGAGGCCGGACTGAAGCAGGCTCTGACCAATATCCTGGGCAATGCAGTGAAGTTTACTCCCGAAGGCGGCTCCATTAATTTCTCGGTCAGCGCAGATAAACAGAACGACACGGTGATGCTTTGTTTTGAGATCAAGGATACGGGGATAGGCATAACTGATGAATTGATGTCGCGGCTCTTTACCCCCTTTGAACAGGGAAATAATGGTATCAGCCGTACCTATTACGGAGTGGGCCTGGGTCTGCCCATCTCCAAAAGGATAATTGAAAAAATGGGCGGAGAAATACGGGTGGAATCTGAACCCGGTAAGGGATCAGTTTTTACCTGTATAATTCCAGTAGAACTCCCTGCTGTACAGAGCAATACGACGCCGGAGGAAGATAATCTGTCTTTTACCAATCAGCGTTTCCTCATTGTTGATGATGTGGAGCTGAACCGGGATATACTCGAGGCAATGCTGGAAGAAACAGGGGTACAGATTGACTGTGCTGTAAACGGCGCTGATGCCCTAGCCAAGTTTACCGAAAAGAACGGCGCCTACGATTTTGTGTTGATGGATCTCCACATGCCGGAAATGGACGGTTTTGAAGCAAGCCGCCGTATCCGTGCATCCGGCCTTCCCGGCGCTGCCGGTGTACCCATTATTGCAGTAACTGCTGATACAGGCGGCGAGGTGATTGCCAAATGTATTGAGGCCGGCATGGATGATCATATCGGCAAACCCATAAATTTTATGCTTCTTACAGGGATGATAAACCGGTATATACTGAGAAAGAAAATGAATGACAGCGGGAATGTTTCCCTCTGGGCGCAAGGCGAAGAAAGATCCTTTACCGGGGGCAGTATAAACTGTGCATAAGCGCAAAAAAATTCTCCAAAACCTCTTTATATGCTTGACACTATCCTAGTAAGTCAGTAGGATTACCCTGATAACAAGACCTATAAGGGTCTTAATACATCGGAGGTTTTCTATGAAGAAGATTGCGGTTTTGGCCTTGGTACTCTTGGCCATAGGTTCAGTGGTTTTTGCAGGGGGATCAAAGGATTCCAAGGCCTCGGCGTCAGGGGTAAAGACCATCAGGGTAGGGACAGAAGGCGCCTATCCGCCTTACAACTATGTACGGGAAGATGGGGTAGTGGACGGGTATGACGCAGCCGTAATACGGGCAGTGGATGAATTGATCCCCGAATACACTTTCGAATTTTATCCTACCGCCTGGGACGGCATTTTTGTGGCCCTTGAAGGGGGCGATTTTGATCTGATTGCCAGCGATCTGGCCTGGCGCAAAGAGCGCGAAGATAAGTATTATCTTTCCCTTGAACCATATCTCTGGGGCGGATCACAGCTGGTTTACAAAGCCGGACGTACTGATATTCATTCCTTAAAAGACCTGGTAGGCAAAAAAGTTGCCGCCGGTGTGGGGACCAATACCACCTCCCAGCTTGAGGATCATATTAAACAGTCAGGGGCCAAGATAGAAATTGTCTATACTGACGGTAATATCGTGAACGCTCTGACAGAAATTGATTCCGGACGGGTGGACGCTACCATCTCTTCAATTGTTACCACCCAGCTCACAGCAGAATCTCTGGGAATTAAAATTGACGGAAGCACCATTGCCGAATGGGCGCCCAGTTCTATTCATCTCCTGTTCCCCAAAACACCGGAAGGTAAAGTCATTCGGGATCGTATTGATGTTGCCTTAAAGCAGCTTCATGCCAACGGAACCTTGTCTTCACTGTCAAAGAAATATTTCTTCGGCAAAGATCATTCCACCAAAGAGGCCTTGGCAGCAGATATTTAATCCAATAAAATAAAACACGGGGGTAACTATGGGGAGAATTTTTGATCCTGTTTTTATGATACAGTCGGTTCCGGAAATTCTTACAGCCCTGCCGATTACCCTCTTGTTGGCATTTGTGTCCGCTATTATAGGGCTGGTCCTGGCCCTGGTAATAGCTCTTATCCGGTATTTCAATGTGAAGGTTCTTACCGAAATAAGCAAAGTGTATGTGTCCTTTATCAGGGGTACCCCTGCTTTGGTTCAGATCATGCTGGTTTATTTCGGCATACCTCTTATTCTAAAAGCCCTCAACGAATATTGGGGAACCAATTTTAACGTGAACGGTGTTCCCCGTCTTGTTTTTGCCATAATTGCACTGTCCCTTAATGCAGCTGCTTTTATGTCCGAGACTATCAGGAGTTCCCTCCTGGCAGTGGACGTGGGCCAGCTCGAAGCTGCGTATAGCGTAAACATGAGCGTTTTCCAGGCATTACGGCGCATTGTAGTTCCCCAGGCTTTCAGCATCGCCATTCCGCCGCTGGCAAATACCCTGGTTTCCATTATCAAGGAAACATCGCTGGTGTTTACGATTTCCATTATCGATTTAATGGCCAGGGCAAAAATAGTCGGTTCCCGGGGTTACCGGTTTTTCGAAATTTATGTGGTGGTTTCTGTCATTTACTGGGTGATCTGTACCATTATTTCACGTCTCCTTTCCAAAGCAGAAAAGGGCGCCAGGAAACACGAGAGGAGCATTACTGCATGAGCATTTTGGACATTAAGAACCTAAGCAAAAGTTTCGGCAGTAATCAGGTGCTTAAGGGAGTAGACCTCCGGATAAACAAAGGTGAAATTGTTTCTATAATTGGTCCTTCGGGAACCGGCAAAACAACCTTGCTGCGGACTATAAATTGGCTTGAAAAGCCCGATTCCGGTTCCATTACCCTGGACGATGTTACCGTTTATGCGGAAACTGCGAAAAAAGTTGATATACACAGGCTCCGCTCAAAGTCGTCCATGGTGTTTCAGCATTACAATCTTTTTAAAAATAAAACCGCCCTGCAAAATGTAACAGAAAGTTTATTAATAGTAAAAAATATCCCCAAAAAAGAAGCAGAAGAAAAGGGCTTTGAATTTCTGCACACAGTAGGAATGGAAGACAAAGCCAATGAATATCCTTCCCGGCTTTCGGGAGGCCAGCAGCAGAGGGTAGGCATAGCCCGGGCCCTGGCTGTGGATCCCCAGGTGATGCTGTTTGATGAACCAACCAGTGCCCTCGATCCCGAATGGGTGGCAGAAGTTCTGGATGTAATCAAGCGTATTGCCGGGAACGGGATGACCATGATTCTGGTGTCCCACGAAATGCGTTTTGTAAGTGAAGTAGCCAACAGGGTGATCCTGCTGGACGGCGGAAATATTGTCGAGGACGGTAAACCCGAACAGGTGTTTAATCATCCTGAACACGAGAGAACCCGGCAATTTCTGCAGAAAAACCGCGATTTTGAAGTGGTTTGGTAGTATTTTGGAGGAATATAATGAGCAAGATTTTTTATCCCGATTTTTTTAATGATGTGTTCGGCCCTATAATGCAGCCTGGGTCTTCTTCAAGTTTTGCAGGAAACAGCAGGGTAGGGCACGCCGCCTCTTTTACCATAAAGGGCAAATTAAAAAGAGCAAAAATACGCTTTAACCTCAGCGATAAAGGCCGTATACGCAAGCTCGGCAATATGATGGAAGACCGCGCCTTTTTGGGCGGCCTTCAGGGTTTTGCAACCGATGACGAACGATTGTTCAAGTCCCATGAACTGGCCAGGGAAAATAAAATATCCTATGAATTCGGCGCATTGGATAAAGATACTCCTTACCCCGGATCAGTCTGTTTTGATCTTGAAAGCGATAAAGGTGAAAAAGGAAGGCTCATCGGCGCATCCATAGGCGGCGGCATGATCCTTATCTCCGAGATAAACGGCTTCCCTGTTGAATGGCAGGGTGACAGCAACGCACTGTTTTTTAAACCCGGCGTTGTTCAATCTAAAATCGACACCTTAATAAAACATCAAGGCAGCGCTGTATTAGCGCAAAAAATCCTTAAATCCGCCAGCGGAGAAGAAGCCCGATTTGTTGAGTTTTCAGAACTCCCTGCAGAAAAGGATCTTGAAAACTTTGCCCCGGAAGAATTCCTTGTTTATAGGGCATTGCTTCCGGTGGTGAGTTTTAACGGACGGCAGCCCCAGCTTTTTAAGAATGTTGATGAATGGATTGCCTATGCAGAAGCAAAACATATTTCTTTTGTGGAAGCTGCCATTGCCTACGAAAAAGCCTTTTCTGGCTGGGATGAAAAACGCATCTGGGCATACTTTGAACATATCCGCGACATACTGCTTAACCAGATACATGCTTTGGAAGATCAGGGCATTGATCCCGTTCCCGATACCCCCTTGCTCCCTGTGTACGGCAAACAATGGAACCGTTATAAGAAGTCCGGCAAAGTGCTGCAGGATTCGTTAACATCCCGCATCATGGATTATGCCTTTTCCGTAAATGCCAAAATACCGGGGGTAAAAATTGTTCCCGGCCCCATGGGTACTGGCGGCGGCTATCTTTTTTCCGCCCTGGAAGGCGTCAGGGAAGCCAGAGGCCTTACCCGTCAAAAGCAGCTGGAAGGCCTCGCAGTAGCAGCAGGGCTGGGCGCCATTGCCTTTTCCAACTGTCATGCATCGGGGGCTTCGGGCTGTGTGGGTGAATCGGGTATATGCTGCGCCATGGCTTCGGGAGCCATCACCTGGATGGCGGGCGGCACAGGACAGCAGGTTCAGCATGCCGCTTCAATGGCCCTGCAGGCCAATATAGGCATACCCTGCGACCCCATTCCCGGAGGCCTCGAATTCCCCTGCCTTACCCGTACGGTTCGGGCGGCTGTTACCGCCCCCCTTTATGCGGATATGGCCTTGAGCGGCATAGATCCCCTTATTCCCTACCACGAGGTACTTCACGCTATCGAGCATACCAGGAATCTTTACCCCGAAGCGATCTGCGGCGCCGACTGTGGAACCAACTGTACCCCCACTGCAGAAAAGTGTCAGCGCTTCCTTTCCGGTGAAGTAATGGAAGGAAAGATGAGGTGGGAGGCGGCCGCGTCTTGAACAGGCCTTGAACCCTCTTTATTCGTGGCGAGGGGGTTAATACCCCGCCCCTTGGGGCGGTTAAAAAGGTATTAAGCCCCGAGTCCAATTCCTTAAGAGAACAACATACCTCGCGGCTTGCCGCGGGGTTGTTGATTTCACCGTTACTATGATCATGCGCTATGAAGAATACTCAAAGTCCTGAGGACAGCGGCCCTTTCTATAGTAAAGGTCTCAAATTTTCCTGTACTCAATGTTCGGCATGCTGCAGGTATGAAAGTGGTTTTGTATTTCTTTCCGAAAAGGACCTTTATGTTCTGTCAAAGTCTTTGAAAATGGGATATACTGAATTTATGGAAGCCTTTTGCCGCTGGGTTCCCTTTTCAGCCGGTTCTGAGCGGCTATCGCTCAGGGAGAAATCCAATCTGGACTGCATTTTCTGGAAGGACGGTTGTTCTGTTTACGAAGCTCGGCCTCTGCAGTGCAGGTCTTTTCCCTTCTGGCCCGCAGTACTTGATTCCAAACGGGCGTGGAAGTCAACGGCGGAAGTTTGTCCGGGCATGGGGCAGGGTAAACTCCATTCTGCCGAAGTAATAGAGGACTGGCTTGAACAACAGCATAGAGAAAGCGTTATTATAAGGAAGACCTCAAACCCTAAGGGGGGGTATTGATGCAAATCCGTTTTTTTGGTGTCCGCGGCTCCATTGCGGCGCCGCAGCTGCCGTCCCAGATAAAGTCTAAAATTTCCGCCATCCTGGAACGGCTGACCCCCGAGGATATAGCCAGTCCCGAAAACCGTGAACACTTTCTGGCAGGTCTTCCGCCCTGGCTTTTCGGTACTGTGGGCGGCGTCTGCATGTCGCTGAAATATCCAAAAAGATAAAGAGCGGCGATAGCCCACATATTCTCTGACGCACTTAAAATTTTTCTGTTCGACGAAACAGTTGTCGTTTTTCTTGTAGGGGCGGGAGCGGGTAAAGGTAATGTGGTTGGCATCACACCAGGACAGGAGGGTACGGTTGATAAATTCGCTGTCATTGTCACTATCGATACCCAGGAGGGGAAACGGAAGGATGTGGGGGAGAGAAGAAAGCCCCTCAAAAGCCCATTTTTGAGCTTTATTGAGCAAGGCGAAGAGCTCAACCCAGCCGGAAGAGACATCAGTGGCGGTCAGGGTGAGATTAAACTCTCCCGTATCCCGTTCGCCGCAGTGATGGACGGTGTCAACCTCAAAAAAGCCCGGTTTTCGATCATCCCAGGGGTAATGGGTTCTGACCTGAATATGCTTTTTGAGCAGATTCCCCGATTTCGTCCCGCTTATTCCCCGGAAGGTCAACTTTTTTCGGTCTTCTTTCAGTGCCCGGTCAATAGTCGCCGGACTTATGGTCAGGAGTTTGGACTGGATTTCCGGAGTGATATGAAAGGCCTCCCGTACGGCGATAAAGGCCATCTGGGAGCGTAGAAAGGGAGCTAAAAGCTTCCCACAGCGATACCAGAAGAAGGCCCAGATGAGGCGGAGGGCGGCAATGACCTCCGGCCCATAGATTTTCTTCCCCTTCCGCTTCGTGCGTTTTTTCCCAGTCGCCTTGAGCTTCACGAGCTTCCCGTCAAGCCGAATGAGTTTTTCTTTTCCCTCGTTTTTCAGCTGATGCAATGCGTACTTGCGGTGATCCCCGGAGCGTACTGCTGCCGCAAAAAAGGGCAGGGGGTATATTGCCACTGTTTATACTTACCTTAAATAATTAATTTTAGGTCTGTTCCTCGTCTTCATCTTTTTTATCGTCATCACCTTCTTCTTTTTCCTTTATTTCTTCATACTCATCCCACTCGCTTACAGACAACGGAGGCGTACCCCAAATCATATCTTACCACCTTTTTCACGATTTATTATTTCAGAAACCTGTGAATACCTTAATAATATAACAATAGAGCCGATTTCAAAATCAAGCCAAACAAGGCTTAAAGTAGTGTAGATATTTTTGCGCCGCCAAACATAGTACGGCAATCATCAAGACAAAAGTAACCTTGCGATTGCCTTTGACATATATTTTCCCCGGTATCAAATTGTCTTTTAAATGCGAATAGGCCCGTTCGACTGTCGTGCGAATTTTATACCGTTCCTGTTTCGCCGGATCAAGGGGTGCGCAGATTTTATCATTTCTGGAATTGGGATCGATAACGGGAACCCGGCGGTGACGGCGTATAAATTGTTTAATGTCTTTTGCGTCATAGGCCGCATCCATTACAGAATATAAATGTCTGACTTTCCCCATGGTCATTTTCTCCAGCAGTATCGCCGCCTGGCTGTCATGGACATTTGCCCCGCTTACAAAGGCGCTTGCCGGAAACCCTGTGTCGGTAACATCAAGATGTAATTTGTATCCTTTCCAATAACTCACCTTGCCCTGACTGTTTTTCTTGCAGCCCCAGGCGCATTCCTGGTTTAATTCCCTCGTGATTTCAGAAATATCCTTTTTGGCCTGTTGCGCAAGAACGGTTGGTTCTTTTATCGTTTTTGGAGCGTCTTTGGGCCTTCTTCCCCGCTTTTTAAGCGCTTTTGGGACTGTTCCTTTGGTTTTCTCCTTCGGACTTTCCCGGGATTCTATCGCGGTTGAATCCCGGCAGATATGGATAACCGGTAAATCTTTGTATGCCTGTTTTACTAATTCATCCAATATATCATTCAGTACATCCGCCTTACTGATATCGTTAAGACGCCGTGAAAATGTTGTCCTGCTGGGGACTTTTTTAAATCCGCAGAGCTGGCGTAGATTGGGGTCTGACCGTAATGTTTCCACAAGCGCCTTCATGTTCGGTATGCCAAAATGGTTCACCGCAAAAAAGGCCCGGAAGAAATTCATATAATCATACGCCTTCCTTCCGACACCCCGGTAGGTATGAATCAGGCGAGGAGAGCAGCTTTCTATGACTTGCAGTATTAAGATAAAGTTCCTGTGTTCGCCGCCTAAATGTTCCTCGAAAAACTGCTGTAATTCATGGAACCCTTCAAAAAGACCTTGTTTCCCGCCGATGATTTGTGTTATGCTCTTCATATGAGGACTCTCCCTTTGATATTTTGGTGGTTCAAATTATCTTAGCGGGTTGTCCTCATTTTTTCAATCTATTTTGATTTTGAAATCGGCTCATTAATAAAACAATAAAAAATACTATTCAAAAAAATGCTAACATATTCAACCGTCTACTTTTTCATACAGTTCTGAAAAGAGACTATTATCTTGAGTAAAATCTATTTATCTGTTATTTTGGTACTGATAGGATTATGGAATGGACGGAATAAAAGAACGGATAAAACAAGTCAGGACGTTCCTGAATATCTCCCAACGGGAATTCTCTAAACGGATATTTATTAGCCCAACCTTACTAGGTGAAATTGAACTGGGAAACCGGAAAGTAAAAGACAGAACAATTTTGTTAATTTCTACAGAATTTAACGTTAACAAAGATTGGTTATTAAATGGTGATGGTGATATGTTTTCGGTGCCGCCGCCTGATATTCAACTTGAGAAATTAATTGATATATTTAAACAACTTGACAAACCGTTGAGAGATTATTTATTGGAACAATCGAAAGGGCTGTTGAAAATCCAAAAAGAGAATATAGATAAAGAATAATCTCAAGTGGGTCTATTTTTTGCGGTTTTTTCAGATTAAGCTTTATTAGGAAGAAGAATTCCATACAAAGGACGGAAGAGCTGGAAAAAATGCTGGATTGTGCCTATGAGAATTCGGATGCTGACCTATGCTATCCACTTTTTCCCCTTCCTTTGTGTCCTCATGGCCCCCGAAGCTTTGCGGAACTCAGGGGGAAAAAGCCCGGATCGGATCGTCTTATAATACAAATCCCTTGAATATCAGCATTTTCTGCAAGGCCCTCCAGACCAGCGCGGCAACTTCGCCGGGGCTTTTGGATGCGTCGATAATTTCGATCCTGACGCCCTGATCCCGGAAGCGGGGCAGCATGGCCTTGTAAAGGGAACGCACCCGGATTTGGAATTCCAGTTCTTCAAAAATATCCTTTGACGCCCTGGTTTCCATGCGTTTCTGGGCGGTTTCGGGGTCCAGATCAAAAAAGAATATGACTTCAGGGCAGGGGAAATCCTTGTTGAGGTAAGAGGGAAGCTCCTCCCCGCAGGTGATACCCTGGTACACCAGGGAGGAGGGAATATAACGATCGGATACAACCAGTTCCCCCCTGGCGCAACGCTCTATAATGCCGTTTTTCTCGTAGAGATGCTCAGAACGGTCCGCCGCAAAAAGGCAGGCTATGGTCTCGGGCTTTAAGGCGGTTTCGTGCTTTAAGCCGCTGCGTATAATGCGCCCTATAGGGCTGTCAGTAGGCTCAAAAGTATCATAAAAGGAGGGAAGGCCCTTGCCGGCCAGGCTGAAATGCTCCTTGAGCAATTTTAGCTGGGTAGTGGTGCCAGAGCCGTCGCCGCCTTCAAAAACTGCAAAATTCGTTAGGATTTCCATAGCTGGTTAATCTTATCATAGCTTGTGATCCGTATTTCTGCTATACTGTGAACCAGGAGATTGAAAGTGACAGAGGCAATAAAACTTGACGAGCATTATACCTATGCTGACCTCCTGACCTGGGACGACCTATGAGATGCCTTCTACCGCGAGCATAGACGCTGTTTATAAACTCAACAAGTACCAGAAGGCCAAAGTCAGGGAATACTGGATAATTGATCCGGACAACAAGATCCTTTTACGTTATACTCTGGAAAAAGAAACCTACTCCCTCAGCCAGTACGAATTTGACAAGCCCGTGCCGGTCGCAATCCTCCCTGACTGCGCCATTGATCTGGGCGCAGCATACGCAGATCAGGAGATGTCCAGACGCTAGATATGGTCAAGTCCCATAACTCATTGCCCAAGAGGGGCAAGGTAGTCGATACTGATAATGGAGGAATGGGCCTTTTTGGAACTGAAATTCGGGGGAGGGAGCTGGAAGGCGAACACCCTCATAAGGACAGGCGTATTTTTTCTCAGCTTTTCGGCTATGGTGGTCCTTACCTCCCTGGTGCTGCGCCCCATTCAGTCAACCATGATCGCTGCTATGGAGGGTTTAAGGGACGGTTTAATCACTCGGGTTGAGGTTTTTACCGGCCGCACCTTGGTTTACGGTTCCCTGGGGCCTTCGATCTTTGGAACTCTGGACTTACGGGATGTAAAGATACTGCGTGATGACGGCACAAGCATCCTGTCTGTTTCGCGGCTCAGGCTGTCTTATTCGCTCCTTAACCTTCTCCAGGGCAAAATCAGCGAAGCCTTCAATTCTGTCCGGGTTGACCGGCCTATCCTGACTCTGGACTTCGAAAAAGATCAGGATTTGAAACGTCTTTTCGCCCAGCCAAGCCAGGATGAACGGCCGGCGAATTTTTCATCATTATTGCCTGAAAATTTCCAGATACGCCTTAGAAACGGTGAATCGGAATTCATGAGCAGCCCCGGAACAGATTCTGTTCCCTGGAATTTTAAACTTCAAAACCTGGGGCTGGATGTATCTTTGCGCAAAGGCCGCATTGTCTTCCAGGGAAAATGGAATGCCCGGGGCGAATTGAATATGGGGGCGCCTTCGCCTTCCCTGAATGCTGCCATGAACGCCAGGGTTAATGGGGAATACTCCTGGGTGGATGGGGAGGGCAGGGGGAATTTTGTCATCCCCTCCCTGGCAGGGAATTCTTTCAGGCTTAAGCCGCTTTCGGTGAGCATAGTTTTCAGGGATCAAAAATTCGAAGTCAGGAAGATTTATGACAAGTCCCCTATGGATTTGGCTTTTACCTATGACCTGGAGGAGGAAAAGCTTGCCGCTTTTTTCGGATGCGAAAATTTTTCGCTTCAGGATCTTGTCACCCTTACCGGTGCATGGAAGGATTACAACAGCTGGGCATTGCTCAGGCTTTCGGGCAAGGCCTCCCTTGAAAAAACCGGCGCCCAGGGCCCTCCTGTATACGATTTTGATCTTTCGGGTCTCATACCTGCCCGGTCGCCCATTGGGGCAGCCTCTGTTGCCATAAAGGGCAACGGAGATGAAAAAGCCGTATCGATTGAGGAACTGGCTGTAAATTCATCCAGGGGCAATATTCGCTTCGACGGGAAACTGGACTATAATCCCCTCACCCCTACGGGAAACCTTGTGGTTTCCGAACTTGGCCTGGCAGGCACCGAAGCTCCCCATGAAAAGCTCAATGCTGCTTTTTCCATTTATTCAAGCGGTCAGAAGATTAGCTTTTTTGGCGAGAATCTCAGCGCCGGGAACCTGACCTTGTCGGGCCTGGATGGTTCTGTGATCCATGAAAAAGACGGGCTTACCTTTGCCTTGTCCGCCATGAGGTTTAAAGAATTGGATTCCTACGGGGATGTGCGCTTGAGCAGTTTTTCCCTTGACGGATCTGTCGATTATGATCCGCGCCATATACAGGCCAGCCTCAGGCTGGATTCGTTTTCCGTAAGGGACATACTGGAATTGCTAAAGCCCCTGGGAACAACCCTGCCGATCATTTCACTAAGCGCGGTGGACGATCTTTCTGTGACCACGGAAATTTTCTTTACCACCGATTATGAGCACATGCTCTACAATGCCCCCCGTTTTGTGGCTGCTTATGAAGGCCCCAGGGACATTTTGGCCATCACCTCCCTTTCGGGGACGGATCGGAGGTTCGAGCTTGAAGAGGGCCGCATCAGCTGGGGGGGCGGCGAGGCCGAGCTTTCGGCTTTTGCCGATTTTTCAAATCCCGACGATATTTCATTCTCCCTCCAGACCAACCACAAGGATCTGATTTATTTCCTGGAAGGATCTGTCCTGGACAGGAGATCCCTGAGCATAAGGGGGTCCTATGGCTTCCAGGCCTATCTCAGCGCAGCGGGCATGGGTTCTTATTCGGGCTATGTGCAGGGGGAAAACATTCCCATACCTTCAGGGGATCAGAACGCCCTCCTTTCGTTTATGGCTTCCCTCCGCTACGATTCCCTTGACCTCTGGTCCGCGGATCTGGATCGCTTTGAAATAAGCGATATAGCGGCGCCGGGTTCTTCTTACGCTTCCCTGCGCTTGTCGGGTCTGGCGGATCAGGACGGGGCCCGAATTTCCAATTTATTGTACGACGATGGCAGGGGTGCCCTTTCAGGCATTTTGTCCCTTGATTGGGACAAGGGATACCAAAATTTGAGGCTTCTGGCAACAGTTTTTGATACCCAGGGGAAAGAGCATTACGATCTGTCCGCTTCTTATAATGACAAAACCCTTGGCCTTTTTCTGAAAGGGGAAGGCATGCAGCTTGCCCGCATTGCCCAAAATGCATACGGGGCGGTAGCCGCAGGGAACGCAAGCTTGTCATGGAGGACAGGCTCCGAATTCGAAGCCCAGGTTGATCTCGATTCCCTTGTGTTCCGCTTAAACGATACCGATGTCAGGGTCGAGGCCAGCGCATCGTTGAACCCGAATGTGTTCTTCCTGGACAAGTTCACCCTGAATTACAGCGGCCTGGAAGGGACTATGCCCTATTTCAGGGTAGACCGCCGTGCCAGCCTGGCGGAGGTCCGGGCAGAGCTGCATGGTGCTCTTGCAGGCAGGGGCCTTGATATTTCCCTCAGGGGGCAGGCTGAATTCCAGCCCCTGGCTTCCTGGTTCAATATAGAGGATGCCCTGGATTCAATCTCGGGCTCTATTGCCATGGACACAGCCCGCTATGATACCTTCGAGGCCGACGAGCCTTTCAGCTTTGCCTTTTCGTCTGTCCGAAACGAGGCAGGCCCTCAAATTGCTGTTTCGGGAGGGCCCAGGAATATGATACGATTCAGGTATTCCTCTGTCCCGGGCAGCAGGGGGGGCGACTTTTACGCAGCCCTCTCAAGCCCATC
Source organism: Leadbettera azotonutricia ZAS-9 (assembly GCF_000214355.1). Classification (GTDB taxonomy): domain Bacteria; phylum Spirochaetota; class Spirochaetia; order Treponematales; family Breznakiellaceae; genus Leadbettera; species Leadbettera azotonutricia. The sequence continues at coordinate 1,924,019 of NC_015577.1, forward strand.
CCCGGTGCGGGGGGCTTTTATCGGGAACATCAGTGCCGGCGAAATCGACGCCCAGGTTTCGGATCTCTATGTGGATATGGGGACCCTTTGGGGGTTCATCCCTCCTGATTTTGTGGTGGCCTTCCCCGGAGGCATTGTAACCGGGGCCATACATATAGCAGGGCCTTTGAGCGATCCGGAATTTTACGGTTCAGCCAGGGCAACCAGCCTGAAAATTCTGGTGCCCCAGTTCATTGCAGCGCCTATACGGCCTGTGCCGGTGGCCATCGCCCTGAACGGCAATGAGATGTCTTTTGGCCCCGTGGATGCTGCTGTCGGGAATGGCTCAGGGTTGGTTTCGGCATGGTTCCGTTTTGACCGCTGGATACCCAACATTTTCAATATGGATATCGTGGTGCCCCAGGAAAAAGCCATCCCCTTTGGCCTCGATATTTCCGGCATTCTTGCCCACGGCCTGGCTGCAGGGCATCTCAATCTGGATATGCAGGACATGATCTTTACGGTTTCAGGGGATCTTACAGCCCAAAATACCGAGATCAGCCTTAACGGCGATGAGCTGGCCGCCATGGAGACTGCAAGCCTTCAGCCCCATACTTCAAGCATATCCACCCTGATAGACATAACCATAAAAACAGGCAGACGGGTGGAATTTTTCTGGCCCAGCGCTGATTTTCCTGTTCTGCAGGCCTATACGGACATGGGGACGGGCATACATATCACCAGCGACGCTGTTTCGCGGCGTTTTACCCTGCAGGGTGATGTCAAACTCCGAAGCGGCGAGATTTTCTACCTGGAGCGGAATTTCTATCTCCGGGAAGGCACCCTGTTCTTCAACGAAAGCGAGCTCCAGTTTGATCCGCGAATATCCGCCAGGGCGGAAATCCGCGATCAGGGGGAGGAAGGGCCTGTAACCATATCCATGCTCATCGATTATGCTCCCCTAAAGTCCTTTACCCCCCGTTTCGAGTCCAACCCGCCCCTTTCGCAGCTTGAAATCTTCTCCATGCTGGGGCAGAACCCCCAGGGGGCTTCGGATCAAACGAACCAGCGGAATATACTGATTTCGGCCAGCGCCGACGCCCTTACCCAGTTTGCGGTTACAAGGCGGTTTCAGCGGGTAGTGAGGAACTTCCTTGGGCTGGACATGTTCTCCGTGCGTACCCAGGTGCTGCAAAACATGGTTTTCCAGGCTGCAGGCTTCAACAATGGGTCGAATACCCCCTCCACCGGCAGCGGAACAGGCACTACGGGAGAAGAAACTATGCCCGGAGAGCGCCGTGCCGGTAACTATTTCGATAACACTACTGTTTTCTTAGGTAAATACATTGGATCGGATATATTTGTCCAATCCTTGTTTTCGTGGCGTTATGATGAGACAAAGCAAACCTGGGGGGGCATCAGGTTTGAACCCGAGATAGGCCTGGAAATGAAGAACCCGCTCTTTAATATCCAGCTTAATATTTTGCCCCTTCACCCGGAAAACTGGTTCATTGACGATGTTTCTTTTACCTTTACATGGAGGAGATCCTTCTAGCAGGGGTAGGTTTCCTTAATTATTGTTTTTCTGGTATAGTCAGAATGAAGGAGCTTAGATGCGCTTTAGGTTTTTAGTGTTGCTATTGGCGGCTGTCACGGTTTTTTCCGTTTTTCCCCAGGATGTGGAATGGTACCAGGGCAAACCCATAAAGAATATTGTTTTCGATGGACTAAACAATGTAAAATCCAATGAACTGGACGGTATTACCGAGCCCTACCTGGGCCAAAGCTTCGGCGATGATGTTTATTGGGAAATACTGGGCAAGCTCTATGCCCTGGAATACTTTGAAACCATCAACCCTACGGCTTTAAGGGCGGACACCCAAGGGAACGAAGTCATACTCCGCTTCACAGTCACCGAAAGGCCCCAGGTCTCCCGCATAAACTTTGTGGGCAACAGCGGCCTAAGGCGCAACGAGCTTTTGGACACAGTGACCCTCAAAATCCATGACGTGGCAACCCAGGCCAAACTCAGGGTGGACGAGCTGGCTATCACCAATAAATACCTTGAAAAAGGCTTCCCGGATATTAAAGTGCGCTCCGAAATGGTGCCCGGCGCCAATGGCTCTCTGGTGGTCAACTTTTATGTTGAAGAGGGCGAGAAGATCACTATCGAGGAATTCCGCTTCGAAGGGAATTCAGTGTTTTCCGCCAGGACCCTTCAGCGCCAGCTGACCTTAAAAACCAAGGGCATTATTGCGGACGGGGCTTTCCAGGAAGCCAAGCTTATCGCGGACCGGCAGGCCCTTACCCAATACTACCATGATAGGGGCTATATAGACGCGGAAATAGTGGATGTGAGCCGGGAAATCAGGAAGGATGAGAAGGGTGGAAACAACCTGACCATCACCTTCAGGCTTTATGAGGGGCGCATTTATAACTTTGGCGGTATCACCTTTGAGGGGAACAAGATTTTTACCACTGAGCAGCTTGCCGCCCTGGTGTATTCAAAAGTCGGGGATGTGGTAAGCGATAAAAAGATCCAGGCCGATCTTATGCGGGTAACCGATCTCTACCTCGAAAACGGCTACCTTTTTAACCGCATAGAGCCGGTGCCGAACCGTGACGCGAGCCAGGGGCTGCTGACCTTCAATATAATGATAGTGGAACGGGGCAGGGCCCATATCGAAAACATCATTGTCCGGGGGAATGAAAAAACCAAGGATAATGTAATACTCAGGGAAATTCCCCTTGAAGCGGGGGATATTTTTTCCAAAGCAAAGGTAATGGACGGCCTCCGCAATCTTTACAACCTCCAGTATTTCTCCAATGTGATTCCTGACACCCCTGTGGGCAGCTCCGATGCCCTCATGGATCTGGTGATCAATGTGGAAGAGCAGCCGACCACGGATGTGCAGTTCGGTCTGACCTTCTCGGGTTCTTCGGATCCCGATGCGTTCCCGATTTCGGGCATGGTAAGATGGAACGACAGGAATTTCCGCGGCTCGGGCAACCAGATAGGGGCGGAAGTAAATGCTTCTCCTGACACCCAGAGCGCTTCCCTCGACTACACCCAGCGATGGATTTTCGGCTTGCCCCTTTCGGGGAGTTTCGATTTTACCGTGCAGCATACAAAACGCCTTGCCGCCATGGATAATATGCCCCCTTATTTCAACAACGATGACAGCGACAAGGCCTATGCTTTCCCCGACGGTTTTGGTTCCCGCGAAGAATATGTGGAAGCAGGGAAAATACCCTCCAGCGAATTCCTCCTGCCCTATAATCAGTGGCGCCTGTCTCTGGGCGTTTCCACTGGCTACAGGTGGTCTACCTTCGTAGGCAACCTTACCCTTTCAGGCGGCGTCAGGCTTGGCATTGTGCGCAGTGTTTTCGATTCTGATCTTTACCGGCCCTTTGATCCGGTCCTACGGAATGAAAACAATATCTGGACTCCTGCCACTTCGGTATGGACAAGCCTTGCCCTGGATCAGAGGGATGTGTATTACGATCCTTCAAAGGGCTATTACGGCATTCAGCGCATAGGGTATTACGGATTGCTGGGCATAGAGCAGGAGCATTATGTCAGGACCGATACCAAGGCTGAATGGTACATCACCATGTTCAATATCCCTATAACAGACAATTGGGCATTCAAAGCGGTCTTTGGAATACATTCGGGGCTTTCGTTTATTTTCCGTCAGCCCTTCAATGACGCGCCTATCATAGAAGAAGCCAACCAGCTCGCGGTAGACGGCATGTTCGTGGGCAGGGGCTGGAGCGGCGAATATTCCCGGAAAGGCTTTGCCCTCTGGGAAAACTGGGCCGAGATCCGCCTTCCTGT